>CAMDYX010000015.1 GCA_945910395.1 uncultured Agathobacter sp.
GCCAGATTGTGGCTCTGGAGGCCCAGGGTTCGAATCCCTGTATCCACCCTGTTGCAAGTGCAACAAACGTGTCGTGCGCACTTAGTTGATGCGCAGCCGCGCAGCGCACGGGTATTCACTCTAGGGCTATCGCCAAGCGGTAAGGCACAGGATTTTGATTCCTGCATTCGTTGGTTCGAATCCAACTAGCCCTGCTACTTCTAAGAAGTAAACAAATAAATATATGGGATACTAGCTCAGGTGGTAGAGCACTTGACTTTTAATCAAGTTGTCGGGGGTTCGAATCCCCCGTGTCTCATTAAAAAGTAGAGGATAAGCAGAAGGCTTATCCTCTATTTTTTTAATGATATAAGGGATACGAATCCCCCGTTTTTGGCACATTTCATATCATAAATTTCTCCCTATACCTAATTTCAATGAAAAAAGCGCTTAAAAACCCTGTTTTTGCAGTCAATTGTATGTTTTTACGACTTCAATTTCGCTGTGTACCTAAGGATGTGCCAATTCTTAGGTACAGACGAAAATGCAACCGCTTAAATTATACAATTAGGCTCCAAAACAGGAAAAAGGCGGTCATTTTTCATTGATTTTAGGTATGGCGAAAGATTTGCATCGCGAAATAAGACAATTCCGGCGAAAAGCAAAGAAGCCAGCATCAACCGGCTTCTTAGGAGAAAATGTTATAAATAATAAGAAAGTAGATATATATGAACTAGTGATTGGCTAGAGAATTTTTTGGCGGAGCTGACAAAGTAGTGAACAAAATCAACGACTTAACAACTCCTTTTGATAAAAACATTGTATGTAATATTTGTGTCGGAAATATGTACGGATTTGAAAAACTTTATAAAGAATTCTTAAGATTTTCATAAATACATTTTTCGGGTGGCAATGTTTGGAGAATGTGATACAATTCTTCTATAATAAATAATAAGAATACTCCCATTTCGAATTTGCTTTCCTAAATGAATTTGCATATTCGAATCAGAACACGCTCCTGCTTCGTAAAAAGCGTAGCGGTACTAAATTCGCAATGAATTGCTCATTAAGTGCCGACGCTTTTTAAAAGTTCTGCTTCGAATAGCAAAATTCATTCTCAGGAATGCCAATCTGAAATAGGTGTAAAAAAGTAATTGATAGGAGAAAATCATATGAAGATAGCAGTAACCTACGATAAAGAGAATCATTCCGTATGGCAGCATTTCGGAAGAACAGAGGCTTTTAAGGTATATGATGTGGAGGGCGGCAGTATTACACACAGCGAGGTGGTCTCAACAAATGGAAACGGACACGGAGCATTGCCGGGATTTATCAAAAGCCTAGGGGCGGATGTTGTAATCTGCGGAGGCTTAGGAGCTCCGCTTGTGGATATGATTCATTCCCTTGGTATGGAGCTGTATCCGGGAGTTACGGGAGATGCAGATAAAGCAGCAGAAAAATTCCTCTCGGGAGAACTGCAGACCAACGAGGAAGCGGTACATGTAGGTTGTCATCATGGACACGACGAGCATGAGGAGGGGCATTCTTGTGGCTGTCACCACGACGAAGGACATTCTCATGAGGAGGGATTTTCCTGCGGTTGTCATACTCCGGTGGGAAATGAAGGAAAAACCTGCAGAGTACACTATGAGGGCACCTTCAATAACGGAGAAAAATTTGATTCTTCCTACGACCGGGGCGAAACACTGGAGTTTGTCTGCGGTGCAGGAATGATGATCAAGGGCTTCGATGAAGCGGTAAAGGAAATGAAGATCGGTGAGATAAAAAATGTGCATCTGATGCCGGAAGACGCTTATGGACTGCCGGATCCGGCCGCCATTTTCAATGTGGATATCAGTGAGCTTCCGGGTTCTGAGAATCTGGAGGAAGGGCAGCAGGTGTATCTTACGAATCAATTTGGACAGCCGATTCCGGTTACAGTTGCAGCAAAGGATGAGACAACCATTACTTTTGACGCAAACCATGAGATGGCCGGAAAGGAACTTAATTTTAAGATTGAGCTTGTAGAAGTGCTATAACAAGGAATTTTATCCAAACAGGAATTAAGAAAGATTCGTCCCTGATTCAAGGATGAGTCTTTTTTATTAGCTGCAGGAAGGAGTTTGGTATGCTGCGGGACAAGGATATCAGGGAGCCACTGTTCGATTTTTTAGAAGAAACCTACGGGAAGGTGCGGATCATTGAAGAGAAAAATGTGGGAAATTCAAGAGCGGATGTTGTCATGGTGGCGCCGGATGCCCTATATGGCATTGAAATCAAGAGCGATGCCGATACCTATACCAGACTTGCAACCCAGGTAAAGGATTACGACAAATACTTTGACTACAATTTTGCCGTGGTGGGAACAAGCCACGCCTTCCACATCAGGGAGCATATACCAAAGTATTGGGGAGTGATTACCGTAGAGGAAACGGAGGGTGGGCCTGACTTTTATATGCTGCAAAAACCACAGCAAAATCCGAAGGCTTCCTGGAGAAAAAAACTGGAGATTTTGTGGAGACCTGAGCTTGCCAAAATTCAGGAGTGGAACCAGATGCCTAAATATAAGGAAAAGAGTAAGCACTTCGTAGTTACAAAGATTGCAGAAAAGGTACCGGATAAAATTTCCGAACAAGCATTAAAGGAACAGGTCAGCAAGCTTCTTATGGAGAGAGACTATAATGCGGTAGAGGAGCTGCTTGCAGAGTACCGCAAGGGGGAGATACAAAAACAATTGGAGAGGAAAGAAAATCCCGAAAAGCAGCTTGAATGGATGATGGAGCAGAGTGCCGCAAAAGCAAATTTTAAGCGGAAACGGCACAAATCAAAACGCAGGTAAGGACAAGCAGTTGTGGTACAAGCAGCTACTAAATAAGCAGTTACTAAACAACTCGAAACATCTTGCTATTTTTGGGGAAACCGATTAGTATAGTATGTAAGGAACTTATGCACTATAAAATGTAAGGGTTTGGGGAAACACTATGGAAAAAAAGGTAAAAAAAGAGAAAACTCCGAAGGCGGCAAAAGCTGTGAAAGCACCAAAGACACCGAAGGAACCAAAATTACCGAAAAAAGCGAAGCAACAGAAGGAGAAGAAAGCCGGTAAGGCCGTAAGAGGAAAAAGTGTAGCAACGATGTTTACGGTGGTGCTGATTGTCATTGCACTGGTTGCTACTTTATCGAACTTAATGAACTATACTGCTCTAAAAGGAATGGGAAGCAGTATTGATAAGATCACACAAATCGGACTGGCAAATACAGAGCTGATCAGTGATGTAAAGTGCACTATTGAAGCAATTCAGAAGGATTTCTACGGGTATTCTTCTACCGGTGCGAAAACGGATGCCCATTCGAATTTTGGTGTAAATTACGATTTGGATACCCAGCATCTGGATAAGCTGCTGGTGCAGATGGCAGAACAGGGCTGGGATAGTGAGGTCGCGGATTTACAAGCGAATCTGGAGGAGATGTATGATAACATGTCAAAGATCATGTATTATGCAGATCTTGAGGACTCAGTAAATGACACCTCTATTGTTGCAGCACAGAAGGTCGTACAGCTGAATACCATTCAAAATGTCATTGATAATATGAATGCGAGTCTGGACTTACTTGCCGCAGCCTGTGATGAACAGACTGCAAAGGCCATTGCAGAAGCAGAAAGTCTGCAGACCCGGATGATGGCAGTTAGTCTGGTTATGATTCTGCTTACCATTGTCTTCAGCGTTGCGGGAGGCTTTTTCTCTTACGCAAGAATAGCAAAGCCACTGAAAAAAGCGGCAAAGGATTTGGGAGTAATCATTGCAGATATCCGTGAGGGACACGGGGATCTGACAAATCATATTAAGTACGACGGACAAGATGAAATCGGACTTATGGTAGGTGGCTTTAATGAATTTATTGACGTTCTGAAGGATATGATCGACAAGATCAAGAGTGGATCTTACCAGTTAGAAGAGGCAGCAGAGCTTGTAAATGAAGGAGTACGGGCTGCCGGTGACAAGATCTCAAGCACCTCCGCTACGATGCAGGAGCTTACTGCAAGTATGGAGGAAGCAACGGCTTCCATGGAGCGCATTTCTCATAATATCGAGCAGATCGGGCATGAAATTGTGGCTATGGCGGATCAGACAAATGAAGGTCTGGATTTTGCGGATAATATCAGGCAACGTGCGGATGAGATGAAGGAGAATGCGGAGGTTAGCCAGAATCAGGCAAACGGTATAGTAGGGGAGATTTCCGAACAGCTTGAGAATGCCATTGAGCAGAGTAAGCAGGTTGCCAAGATCAATGAGCTTACCGACGAAATCCTTTCGATTTCTTCTCAGACGAACTTACTGGCATTAAACGCATCTATTGAGGCAGCCAGGGCCGGGGAAGCTGGACGAGGATTTGCGGTTGTTGCAGAGGAAATCCGTAACCTTGCAGACCAAAGCAGAAGCACGGCGAACGGTATTCAGGATATCAGCGCCCTCGTTATTCAGTCTGTGGAGGCACTTGCCAATAACGCAAAACGTATGCTTCAGTTTGTAAACGAGGATGTACTTTTAGCTTATCAGAACATGGTGCAGAATGGTGTCACCTATCATGAGGATGCCAACCAGATGAATCAGATGATGCAAATGCTTCAGGAGGCGACGGAACAGCTTCGTGCAGCAGCGGACGAGATTACACTTGCAGCCACCGGAGTTACAGAGGCCGTGAACCAGAGTGCCCTTGGCATCGGAAATGCTGCTGAATACACGGGTGAGGTTGCGGAGCATATGCAGCTCATCAATGAATCTGTGGAGCAGAATCTTTCCATTGCCGATTCCTTAAAGGATGAAGTAAAAGGCTTCAAATGTGAATAGTATAATTAGCATAGAGATATTCCGAAAGGGTATCTCTATTCTTATTGCAGGAGATCCTTTCCAAAGCTTTTTACATGGAATTGTTTTTCTGAAGGAACATAGCTTGACTTTGGGGTATGCGTTCAATAAAATGAGACACAATAAAAAAATCCCATTTCGAAAAAGTGTTCCTGAGAATGAATTATGCAAATTCATTCAGGAACACAATTCCGAAATGCGATATAAAAAATTGAAAAACTTGGAAAAGAGGGACTTATGAAAAAGAAAGTATTATGTATGTTAGCAGCAGCTACTATGATGGCAACCATGCTTGCAGGATGCAAAAGCAGCGGGCAGGAGGAACAGAGCACCACAGAAAATACCGCAGAGGTGGTAACCCAGACGGAGAGTGAAGCAGTAAGCAACGAAGGTGCAGAAAATGAAGCGGTAGAAGTAACAGAGGAGAGCGCTGTAGTTCGTATCGGAGCAATGAGTGGCCCAACTGCAATGGGAATGGTTAAGCTTATGAGCGATGCAGAAGCCGGAAATACCACAAACAAATATGAATTTGCTGAGCTTTCTACAGATGCATCTGCATTTGTTGCGCCTCTTGCAAAGGGAGAGCTTGATATCGCAGCAGTTCCATCAAATCTTGCCGCAACGGTATATAACAATACAGAAGGTAAGATTGAAGTTCTCGCAATCAATAATAACGGCGTTCTTGCAGTAGTAGAGCGGGGTGAGGATGTCAACACCCTCGCCGATCTTGCAGGAAAGACTGTATATGCAACAGGACAGGGAGCAGTACCGGAGTACAGCATCCGTTATCTGCTTTCTGAAAATGGAGTAGACCCGGATTCCGATGTAACGATTCAGTGGTGCTCGGATACAACGGAAGCTCTTTCCTATATTAATAATGATGAGCATGCGGTAGCAATTTTACCACAGCCTTTCGTAACGGCGGCCTGTGCCCAGGTAGAGGGACTTCGTGTGGCAATCGATCTGAATGATGAGTGGGCTGCCCTTAACAATGGTTCAAGCATGGTAATCGGAGTTGTGGTTGTCCGCAAAGAATTTGCAGAGGCTCACCCGGTGGAGGTGGCTGTATTTATGGATGAATATGCAGAATCTGTTGCCTACGCAAAAGAGGATGTGGAAGGTGCCGCAGCTTTGATTGAGCAGTATGGCATTGTGGGAAAAGCAGCCATTGCACAGAAGGCTTTGCCGGGCTGTCATTTATCAGGAGTTACCGGAGAAGAGATGAAGAATGAACTTAAGGGATTCTTACAGGTTCTTTACGACCAGAACCCTCAGTCAGTAGGTGGCGCAATGCCGGGAGAAGATTTTTATTTTGAAACCTATTAAAAAAATTGCAGCAGTACTGTTTGCACTTCTGGTGTGGCAGCTTGTGGCCATGGAGATTCACGAAAAGATCCTTTTGGTGACACCGATAGAGGTGCTTATGCGAATGTTTACAATTTGGCAGGTGGAGGGCTTCTGGTCCTCCATTTGGTTTACCTTTTACCATATTGCCGGAGGATTTCTGTTGGGGCTGGGCCTTGGGATTATTCTTGCAATTCTGGCTGCAAAATTTCCGTTTCTGGAGACGCTGCTGTGGCCCTGGATGGCGGTAATCAAATCGGTTCCTGTGGCTTCCTTTGTGGTGATCTGCCTGATATGGCTCTCTGCCAGAAATCTTTCTGTGTTCATTTCATTTCTGATCGTCCTGCCCATTATTTACCAGAATATGCTGGTGGGAATCCGGGCAGAAAATAAGGAAATGAAAGAAATGGCGCAGATTTTTAAGATTGGCTTATGGAAGCGGACGCGATACATAACCATACCACAGATCCGTCCCTATTTGATTTCTGCCTGTGCCGTTACAACGGGAATGGCCTGGAAAGCCGGTATCGCGGCAGAGATTATTGGTACACCGAATGGCTCCATAGGAAAAATGCTGTATCTTGCAAAAATTACGCTGGATACGGATGACCTGCTGGCATGGACGGTGATTATCGTGGCAATTAGTGTAGCAACCGAAAAGCTGTTTATGTGGGGGCTTAAGAAAATCTTATGAATGTAGTGTTGGAAAAGATAGAAAAAGCATACGAGGGGAAGGTTGTGTTATCCGATTTTTCAGCCGTTTTTGAAGAAAAGAAAACGACTGCAGTTATGGGGGCTTCCGGTAGTGGAAAAACGACGCTCCTTCGAATTCTGATGGGGTTGGAAGCACCGGATGGCGGGAGCATAAGGGGAGTGCCCAAGCGCTTTTTTGCGGTTTTTCAGGAAGACCGGCTGTGTGAAGAGTTTACGGTAGAAGAAAATATCCGGATGGTACTGTCGAAACCCTATGATGTTAAGAAAATCGAGGAATGTCTGGAACAGCTTGGTATATCGGAGTGCCAAAAGCAGTCTGTAAATCAGTTGAGTGGCGGAATGAAGCGCCGTGTTGCAATTGCAAGAGCCATCCTTTCTGCTGATGAAGCAGCAGAGAATTCGGAAAGCTCAGATGGAATGATCGTGTTGGATGAACCCTTTAAAGGACTGGATGAGGAAACAAAGCAGAAAGTGATGGCATACGTTAAGCGTATGACTGCCGGGAAAACCACCATTCTGGTCACTCACGAAAAGCTCGAAGCGGATGAGCTGGCGGATACGGTTTTTTATCTGGAAGGGCAATAGTATAGGAATGCTCAGCGAGATAGTGCGTAAAAAATAAAAATTTTTTTATGCACTATTTTCTTTTTTATGGCAAAATGCGGATAAATATACAAAAAATGTGAAAGATAATGTATAATTATTCGAAAAATCATAGATTAGGAAAAATGTTACATTTGACAAATCAAGGATTCTTTGTATAATAGTAAAAGATTGTTTGCGTAAAGCGTACAACTGTATTTGTGTGTAGTGCAATGGGTAAAGAGGCTCATGGCACTTTTTTTGGTTATACCCCAAAAATTCAACACGGCAATGCAATGACACTTTAACGCGGAGAATCGAGCTATGCTTATATTTTTATAGGAGGAAAAAGAAATGAAAAAGAAAGTAATTTCTGTATTGCTTGTTAGTGCAATGGTTGCTTCAATGGCAGCAGGCTGCGGTAACAATGCAAACAATGTCAGCTCAACAGAGAGCGGCAGTACAAGTACTGACAACGGCGCTGTATCTACAAGTACTTACGATACACTCGTAATCGGTACCCAGTCTTTGGATGGCGTATTCAGCCCATTCTTCTATACAAGTGCTTACGATTCACAGGTTGCTATCGATCCTGTATTTGCAAGCGTTTGTACCTTAAACCCAAATGGCGAGCTTGTTGACAATGCCGGTCATTGTGAGATTGAGGAAGTAACCGCAGAGGATGGAAGCACAAAGTATGTGTACACCATCTCTATTCAGGAAGGTATGGTTTTCTCTGATGGAGAGCCGGTTACCATCGACGACTTAATTTTCAGCTACTATGTATATGCAGATCCGACTTATGATGGAATGAGCACATTTGCTACTCTTGACATCGAGGGTCTTGATGCATACAAGAATTCAGCAGCTCCACTTTGGAAGGTTCTTATGAACGCTGGTTCTGACAATACTGATTTTACAAACTGGGATGAGGATACTCAGAAGGCATTCTTCGAGACCGATCTTCCTACCGCAGGTGCAGCATTTGCTCAGGAAATCGTTGATTACTGTGTTGAGGCTGGAGCTGCAGCAGGTCCTGAAGATGTTGCAACCGCAGCAACCGCTTGGGGATTTGAGACAGCAGCTGATGCTACTGCAGAGGATTTCTTCTTTGTAATGGTAGAAGCATACGGCGGAGACCTTCTTAGCTTATCCAACACAGAGTCTGCAGGATCTTCTTTATTTGATCTGTTAGACGCAAAGTATGCTGAGACAGTTGAACTTTCTGATGTTGATACTATTTCAGGTATTGTAAGAGTAGATGACTATACATGTACTGTAACATTTAACTCTGCAAACATTTCTGCAGACAAGCAGATTGCATGGCTTCCACTTGTACCGGAGCACTACTATGGTGAGAACTTCACAAAGGGTGACCTTTCCGGCGTTAAGGCTAAGAACTCTGCTCCTTTAGGATCAGGTGCTTACATCTTTGAAAGCTATGAGAACAACATCGTTACCTTAAAGGCAAATGAGAATTACTTCAAGGGATGTCCAAAGATTCCTAACTTAAAGTTCCAGGTTATCGATGAGAATACAAAAGTTGACCTTGTATTAAATGGAGAAATTGATATCACAGATCCAGCTGCTTCTCTTGAAATCGTTGCTCAGTTAGATGAGAATGCAGATATTGCTTCTTACTCATTAGTTGATTACCCGGGATACGGATATATCGGAATCAATGCAGAAAACGTTCCGGATCTCAATGTACGTAAGGGACTTATGTGCTTAATGAACAGAGAGCCTGCAGTTCAGTCTTACTTTGGAGAGCTTGGTAAGGTTATCGAGCGTCCGATGACTCCTACCTTAGCAGAGTACCCAAGAGATGCAAAGGCATACTACACCTATGATCCTGCAAAGGCTTTAGAGTATTTTGAAGCAGCTGGATATACACAGAAGGATGGCAAGCTTGTAAATGCAGATGGCGAGCAGTTAGTAATCAACGCTGGTATCGGTGATGCTTCCTCACATCCTTCAACTCCAATCTTAACCCAGATGGCAAACGATATGGCTGCTATGGGTGCTGAGCTTGTTGTTAACGACCTTGAGTTCTCTGTACTTTCTACCAAGGTTCAGGCAGGAGAGCTTGATATGTGGGTAATGGCATGGGGCAATTCTACAGACTGTGACCTTACTCAGATCTTCGGTAGCGAAGGTGGTTCAAACTACCAGCACTACTATGATCCAAAGATCGATGCTATTCAGGCTGAGATTTTACAGACTGTTGATTTTGATAAGAGATGTGAGCTTGTTGCAGAGGAACTTGATATGATCATGGAGGCAGCTGTTTATATGCCTATTTACCAGAGAAAGAACATGGAAATCTACAACAATACTACCCTTAATACTGCAACTCTTCCGGAAGAGACTACAACATATTACAACTATGCTTCACAGTATGAGAAGTTAGAGATGAACTAAAAATGATAGTATTGCACGGTATCAGTGAAGGCTGATGCCGTGCATATTGCAGTTTAGATAGGGGACGAACATGAAAAAGTATATTATTAAGCGAGTTTTAATCAGCTTTGTAGTTCTCTTTGGTGTATCGATTTTGCTTTATGGTATTGCAAGAGCGGTACCGGGGGATTATGTATCAAATATTACGGCGGGAAATCAGAACGTTACTCCGGAAATGGAGCAGCGTATGAGAGAACTGTATGGACTGGATAAGGGGATCGTGGAAGGATATCTTTCCTGGCTCGGGGACGCTCTTCACGGAGATTTCGGAACCTCCTTTATTTACCAGAAGCCTGTTGTTGAGGTAATTAAATCTTATATGGCGCCTACATTGGCCCTGGCAGGAATCTCCATGATTTTTGAGATTCTTCTTGCAATTCCTTTCGGAATTATTGCCGCAAGAAAACAGTATTCACTCACAGACTATACCATTGTTGCAATCGCAATTATGGGTATTTCTCTGCCATCCTTTTTCTTTGCTTCCGTGCTTAGAAGAGTATTTTCCATCGGACTGGGATGGCTTCCGATTTCCGGTATGGTAACTGCACGTATGAATTACCAGGGCTGGGATTTGTTTGTGGACTATGCAAGACATTTTGCACTTCCGATTATTGTATTCGTCATTACAGGTGTCGGTGGTCTTCTTCGTTATGTGCGTACCAATATGCTGGAGGTTTTAAGTGCCGATTATGTACGTACAGCAAGAGCAAAGGGACTTCCGGAATACAAGGTTATCGGCAAGCATGCATTTCGTAATACACTGATTCCAATCGTTACCATGGTTGGAGGAATGATTCCGGGACTTTTCTCCGGAGCAGTTATCACAGAGGGTATCTTCTCCTTGGAAGGCTTGGGAAATGTGGCTCTTAAGGCAGTATACAGCGGAGACATTCCATACCTTATGGGATTTAACATGTTTATCGCTGCACTTACGCTTATTGGAACGTTGGTTTCTGATATTCTTTATGCAGTTGTTGACCCACGTGTAAGATATTAAGGAGGTGGATCATAATGGAAGAAAATAAAGAGTTATTAGAACAAAATCAAAAAGAACAAGATGAATTTGAACAAAATCAGGTAATCATGACTCCGGGACAGCTCGTTATGAAGAGATTTTTCCGTAATAAGCTGGCTGTTATAGGACTTGTTATTATCATCGTTATGGCTCTGTTTTGTATTATCGGACCATTTTTAAGCCCTTACGGAGAATATGAGATCTTTTATATAGACATGGAAACCGGTATTGAACATCGTATGACGGAAAGCGGTCTTGGCGCAGCATCTATGGGTGTCAACGTAAAGGCTCCGATTTCCTCTGCGCACTGGCTTGGAACAGATCCGGACGGCCGTGATGTATTTACACGTCTGATGTATGGCGGAAG
Source organism: uncultured Agathobacter sp. (assembly GCA_945910395.1). Lineage (GTDB taxonomy): Bacteria > Bacillota > Clostridia > Lachnospirales > Lachnospiraceae > Roseburia. The sequence continues at coordinate 11,330 of CAMDYX010000015.1, forward strand.
AATTTCCCTCACCGTTGGATTCGTGGTAGTAATCATCGAGCTTATCGTTGGTATTATTCTTGGAGGTCTTGCAGGCTACTATGGTGGCATTGTGGATATGATTATCATGCGACTGGTGGAGGTATTCTACTGTCTGCCTTTCGTTCCGCTTATGCTTATTTTGTCATCCCTGTTTTTAGGATATGGCATTTCTCCGCGCTATAAGATTTACTTTATTATGATTGTAATGGGTATTCTTTACTGGGCAGGAGTAGCCCGGAATGTGCGTGCCCAGATTCTTTCCCTCCGTGAGATGGAATACATGCAGGCAGCAGAGGCTACGGGTATTCGGACCACAAGAAAGATTTTTAAGCACCTGATTCCAAATACAATCCCAATCATTATTCTGATTGCAACCATGGATGTGGGTGGCGTGATTCTTACCGAATCCGTATTAAGCTTCCTTGGAGTAGGTATTGCATGGCCTTATGCATCCTGGGGAAATATGGCAAATGCGGTAACGGATTCTATTATTTTAAAGAACTATCCGAATATCTGGGCGCCACCCGGAATTCTAATTCTTCTTACCGTATTGGCGTTTAACTTTATCGGTGATGGTATGCGTGATGCCTTCGATCCGAGAATGAAAAGGTAGGTGAGAGCTTTGGCAGACAAAAAACAAAAAGAACGCATGAAAGATATCAAAAAGTTCAATGCGAAGAAATATAAAGAATTTAATAAGAAGTCAAAAAGAAAGCGTATTCCTGAGTCAGAGTATATCACCGAAATGAAGGACCCAAAGAATATCGTGGAATTTGATGACTTAAAGACTTATTTTTATACGGATACAGGAACGGTAAAGGCCGTTGACGGTGTTTCCTTCGAAATTGAAAAAGGAAAGACCATTGGTGTGGTAGGAGAGTCCGGCTGCGGAAAATCCGTAACCAGTCTTTCTGTTATGGGACTTTTACAGGGACCTACCGGTCAGATTGCAGGTGGAAGCATCCGCTACAATCAGGAGAAAAGGGGTCGTGCTGTAGACCTTACCAGGATCTCAAGAAAAGAGTATGAGAAAATCCGTGGAAATGAAATTTCAATGATTTTCCAGGAGCCTATGACTACCTTAAATCCGGTATTTACCATCGGAAATCAGCTGTGCGAGTGTATCTCCCTCCACAATCCGAAGATGAAGAAAAAGGATGTGGAGGCAAGAGCTCTTGAGACCTTAGAGCTTGTAGGAATTAAGAGAGAGGGAATTTTGAATAACTATCCTCATGAGCTTTCCGGAGGTATGAGACAGCGTGTCGTTATCGCTATGGCGCTGGCATGTAACCCACAGCTGATCATTGCAGATGAGCCTACCACAGCCCTTGATGTTACCATTCAGGCACAGATTTTGGACCTCCTTCGGGACCTTAAGGACAAGATCAATGCTTCTATCATGCTGATTACCCACGATCTGGGTGTAGTAGCGGAGATGGCAGATTATGTTGTGGTTATGTATGCGGGACGTGTCGTTGAACAGGGAACCGCAGATGATATTTTCCATCATCCTGCACATCCCTATACTATTGGTCTTATGAAATCTAAGCCAATGATCAACGAGAAGGTAGACCGTCTGTATTCAATCCCGGGTAATGTTCCAAACCCTATCAATCTTCCGGAGCATTGTTATTTCAAGAATCGCTGTGAGTCCTGCGTGGATGCTTGTAGCGGCGCATATCCGCAGCTTGTTTCGATTTCAGATACACATAAGGTAAGCTGCTATTTATGTAATGCAAAAAAGGAAGGGGGAAATGAATAAGATGGAAAACAATAACAATGAAATCGTTGTTGATGTGGAAAACCTAAAAAAATATTTCCCTATCAAGGATGGTGTCCTTCAGAGAACTGTCGGACATGTCCGGGCTGTTGATGGAGTAAGCCTTCAGATAAAAAAAGGACAGACCTTTGGTCTTGTAGGAGAGTCCGGATGTGGTAAGTCTACCTTAGGAAGAACCATGCTTCGTCTGATCGAGCCGACGGAAGGAACCGTTAAGATCAACGGAATTGATATGGTCAATATGAAAAAGAGTGAGCTTAGAAGGAATCGTCCCAGCATGCAGATGATTTTCCAGGATCCATTCTCTTCCCTTGACCCACGTATGCCGGTTGGTGAGATTATCGGAGAGGCAGTCAGGGAGCACGGCATCGTTCCAAAGAGTGAATACCGTGATTATATCTTGAAAATTATGGAAGACTGTGGACTAAGACCGTACTATATCGATCGTTATCCCCATGAATTTTCTGGTGGACAGAGACAGCGTATCTGTATCGCAAGAGCCCTTGCCCTAAACCCGTCCTTCATCGTATGTGACGAGCCGGTTTCTGCCCTTGATGTGTCTATCCAGGCACAGATCATCAACTTAATGAAGGATCTGCAGGAGCAGAGAGATCTGACGTATCTTTTCATCTCCCATGACCTTTCTGTAGTAGAACATATCTCAGATGCCATTGGCGTTATGTATCTTGGAACCATGGTGGAGACAGGAACCAAGGAGGACATCTTTGCAGAACCGCTTCATCCGTATACCAAGGCACTCTTTAGTGCAGTACCGGTTGCAGATCCGGATTACAAGATGAACCGGATTCTTCTTGAGGGGGATATTCCTTCACCGGCAAATCCGCCTAAGGGATGTAAGTTCCATACAAGATGTAAGGAATGCATGGAAATCTGTAAGTGTCAGGAACCTCAGGAAAAGGATATGGGAAATGGACATATCGTAAAGTGTCACTTATACAATGATAAATAAAAATACCCGCTTTATGGCGGCATGAAAAAAGCTCTGTGTGGCGGATGCCACACAGAGCTTTTTAAATACGGGCGACAGGACTTGAACCTGCACGGTCTCCCACTAGAACCTAAATCTAGCGCGTCTGCCAATTCCGCCACGCCCGCAAAATACTTTTACATTATATCTACTTTGGTGTAAAATAGCAAGTAGAACTTTTAATCCCATTTCGGAAAAGTGTTCCCGAATGAATTTGCATATTTGAATCAGAACCCACTCTCGTTTGTAAAAAGCGTAACGGTACTAAATTCGCAAGTACTTGCTCATTAAGTGCCGACGCTTTTTAAACGTTCTGATTCAAATAGCAAAATTCATTCTCAGGAACAACATTCCGAAATGGGATATTAGAAAAGAAAGGATTGGAGATTATGAAAAAGGTGATTATGAAAATGCCAAAGGTGTGTGCTGTCCTTATAGGCCTTGTAGCCACAGCAGCATTTTTGGGAGTGCTGAATCTGGTAGGAAGGGTAGGAGAAGCGTATCTTCCCTCACTTACGGAGTATGGCTATGCGACACAGCTGATCGGAGAGCTTTTCGCATGTGCTTTTTCGGTAATCATTTTAGCTGTATTTGGATATCTTGGCGTATTGAAAGAGAAGGGTGTCGGATTTGGAAAAAGTGCTTATGTCGGCGGCTTTTTCATCGGATACTTTGGGTATGTGCTGGTGGCACAGCTGATGGTCAATCTGATTAATGTGAATAGTAAGCTGCAAAGCTTTCCAATGATACTGATCTTTGTGATTACCATGCTCTTAGTTGGTGCCGCAGAAGAAATTCTGTTCCGCGGAGCAATTTTAAATCTTCTTCTGGATCGTTTTCCCAATACAAAAGGAGGAATTTTACTGGCGGTTCTTTTGGATGGATTGATTTTTGGATGTGCACATTTTGGGAATCTCTCCACAGGGGTAAAATTTTCAAGTATTTTCATCCAGGTAATTACGGCAGGAATGTTAGGTGCCGTTTTTGCAATTATATATGCAAGAACCAGAAATATCTGGTATGTCATTGTGGCACATGCGGCAGTGGATTTCGCGGCATTGTTAGGCGGCGGAATTTTTGGAAACGGAGATCTGATTGACGCGTTGGGAAGCTATTCTGCCAAAAATCTGATTGCGGTTCCGATACTTCTGATTCCTCTTATTGTGCTTTGCAGAAAGAGCAGACTTGAGGAAGCGGTGAACATGCGGGAGGGACAGGAAATTGTGCCTACCGAAAAGGATGCAAAGCGGGATGGAATCGTATCTCTGGTGCTTGGTATCATCAGTATTGTAACAAGCTGTATCGGTATGAGCTTTGGACTGGGAATCGTAGGCTGCATTGCTGCGGTTAGTTCAAAGAAGGCAAAGAGGGAAGATAACGGAATTGCAATTGCGGGGCTTATTACCTCCATTATCGGAACTGCACTTGGTATTCTTATGGCAATCTGTCTGCTGTTTGTTTATGCCTCTATGGATAGCATGAGCAAGGCCCTTCTCTGGGAACAGATGGGCATGTAATGCGATAAGTAATGGAATAGAAAAATCCTCTTGACGAATGAAGGAAAATCTTGTAATATATACTTCGTTCGTGAAGATGGGCTTGTAGCTCAGCCGGTTAGAGCGCACGCCTGATAAGCGTGAGGTCGGAAGTTCGAGTCTTCTCAAGCCCATGAAAAAGACGGATGAGAACCATTATGGTTTCTCATCCGTCTTTTGTTTTGGCCAAAGACTGGCGTGCTCTTCATACTGGCTGTTAATCCAGTCCACTGCCTGCCTCTTTCCCTCCTCGGTAAAGGGAAACTGGGCAGTAAGTTTCTTTTCAGCAGGAGTCTCACTAAAGATATAGGGACCTGGCCAGACCCATACATGAAAAAACGGGGCTATTGGCTCCTGACCTTCCGGGACCTCCGGCTGCTCCCGTTTGATTAAGAATCGCATGCCGCCCATCCAACCGGTATAGGTTGTCTTCTTATAATAATTCATGTTCAATACTTCTTCGTAGGTTAACATCGAATATCTCCTTATGAATTTTTTCCTTTTCTTCTATTTCGGAATTGTGTTCCCGAATGAATTTGCACATTTGAATCCAAACCCACTCTTGTTTGTAAAAAGCGTAACGGTACTAAATTCGCAATAAATTGCTCATTAAGTGCCGACGCTTTTTAAACGTTTAGATTCAAATAGCAAAATTCATTCGGGAACACAATTCCGAAATGCGACTTCCTTTACAAAATATTACCAAATATTTGTATTTTTGTATACATTTTACCGCTAAAGTTCATTGACAAATAAAAAAAGTATGATATTATAACAAAAGAAAAAAACAAAAGATAAGTGTGAGTATAAAGTTTGGTTCGTACAATGGGGTGCAGAGCTTATGTTATGCGCCCCATTTTTATTTGACTTTCACACTTTATCAATGTGAAGAGAGATAGGGGAAAAGTAATGGGTAAGTATGTTGTAAAAAGAGTATTGCTTGCAATTCTTACGGTAATCGTCATAAGTATGATTACATTTTTTGCCATGAATGCGATTCCGGGCGGACCTTTTAATAAGGAAAAGGCATCCAGTCCGGCCGTAATTGCAGCATTAGAGGCTAGATACAATTTGGATAAGCCGGTGACGCAGCAGTATGTTCTTTATATGAAGAATCTCATGCACGGCGAATTCGGCGTCAGCTTAAAGAATGGCCGGGAGATTTCAGCAATCATCGGAGAGAGCTTTCCAATATCAGCAAAACTAGGACTTCTTGCTGCTGCTTTTGCAATTGTTGCGGGAATCGTATTAGGATCTACCGCAGCCTTGATGCGAAACAGATGGCCAGACCGGGTGATTGTATTTTTTATTACCTTGATTACTGCGATGCCGTCCTTTGTTGTTGCAACGCTTCTGCTTTATTTCTTTTGCATGAAGCTTGGCTGGGTTTCCGCATTTAATGCAGGAAGCAATATGACGCTTCTTCCTGTTGTTGCCCTTTCCATGTCACCGATGGCATATATCACTCGTCTTACAAAGACCTCCATGTTAGATGCATTGGGACAGGATTACATCCGTACCGCAAAGGCCAAGGGTGTGTCACAGCTTAAGGTTATTTTTATTCACGGACTTCGAAATGCACTGATTCCGGTCATTACCTATGTGGGTCCGATGATTGCCGGTATACTTACAGGCTCCATGGTTGTGGAGAGCATTTTTAATATCGGTGGTTTAGGATCTAAGTTCGTTAGTGCAATTACAAACCGTGATTATACACTGATTATGGCAACCACCATTTTTCTTGCAGTAATCATGGTCATTGCAAATCTGATTACAGATATTATTTACAAAATTGTTGATCCGCGTATTAAGCTTGACTAGGAGGAGACGAAAATGAGTGATAATTTGAAAAGAGCGCCTTTCTCAGCACAGATTGATCTGAGCAAGTTTAACATGAAGGATTTTACAAAGGCGACAGAGGAAGAAAAGAAGCAGCAGGATGTTATGGGCGAGTCTACTACTTTTTTTAAGGATGGCATGAGAAGACTTCGCAAAAATCCTTTGGCAATGGGATCCATTGTAGTTCTTGTTCTTATTGTATTAATTATTCTTTTGGCACCAAAGATTGTTCCTTACGGATATGCGGATATCGTTAAGGGTTCAAGTAACCTCGCACCATTTGAGTACAGTAAGGCGGAGCTTGCAAAAATTGATAAGGGAGAGAAGGTCTTTCCTCACATTTTTGGTACAGATTCCCTGGGGCGTGATTATTTTATCCGTGTTGTATATGGAGCGAGAGTTTCTCTTGGAGTTGGTATTTTCGCATCACTCCTTGTACTTATCATCGGAATGCTCTACGGCTCCATTTCCGGATATCTTGGCGGAAAGGTGGACATGGTCATGATGCGTATCGTAGATATCATCTACTCTCTTCCGGACATGCTGATGATTATCCTTCTTGCCGTAGTTTTAAATGAGACACTGACACCGATCATCGCCGGAACGGTTCTGGCAAAGCTTGGTGTCAATATGATCGCACTTTTTATTGTATTTGGTCTTCTGTACTGGGTTGGAATGGCCAGACTGATTCGTGGGCAGATTCTTTCCATTAAGCAGAATGAATATGTGCTTGCTGCAAAGTGTATCGGAACATCCACTCCGAGAATCATCCGTAAGCATATTCTGCCGAACTGCCTGTCTGTCATTATTATTACAACGGCACTTCAGATACCATCTGCGATTTTTACAGAGAGCTACCTTTCCTTCGTAGGACTTGGAGTTTCTGCTCCGATGCCTTCCCTTGGTTCCCTGGCAAATGAGGCGAGAAGCGGATTGCAGACCTATCCGTCGAGACTTATTTTCCCGGCTATGGCAATCTGTCTGATCGTATTAGCGTTAAATCTTTTGGGTGATGGTCTTCGTGATGCATTTGATCCGAAGCTTTCAAGATAAGGGGGCAGCAGAATGGAGAATTATAAGTACATTTTAGAGGTACAGGATCTGCATACCACCTTCAAGACGGATAACGGTGAAGTACATGCAGTAAATGGTATCAATTTTAATTTAGAGCCGGGAAAAACCCTTGGTATCGTAGGAGAATCCGGATCCGGCAAATCCGTTACTGCCTATTCGGTAATGCAGATTTTAGCAGATAACGGTAATATTTCAGGGGGAAAAGTTCTTTATAAAGGCGAAGACATCGTACAGTGGGATAAGAAAAAAATGTCAGAGTTCCGCGGAAAATGCTGTTCCATTATTTTCCAGGATCCAATGACCTCCTTAAATCCGGTATATACGGTGGGATATCAGTTAGAGGAAGCAATTCTGCTTCATACCAACCGGACGAAGAAGGAAGCAAAGGCCCGGGCGGTAGAGATGCTTACTCTTGTAGGGGTCAATGAACCGGAAAAGAGAGTAAAACAGTATCCCCATGAGTTGTCCGGAGGTATGAGACAACGTGTAATGATTGCCATGGCTTTGGCCTGTGAACCGGACATCCTGATTGCCGATGAGCCTACTACAGCTCTTGATGTGACCATTCAGGCTCAGATTCTTGAGCTGATGCAGGAACTTCAGAAAAAGCTTGGAATGGCAATCATCATGGTTACCCATGATCTTGGTGTGATTGCTTCCATGTGCGATGAGATTATTGTTATGTACGGCGGTCGGGTATGTGAACGGGGAACCGCAGATGATATTTTCTACAGTCCCGCCCATGAATATACAAAGGGGCTTCTGCGTTCCATCCCTACAACGTCAAACAGCGGGGAACGTCTGGTCCCCATCGGCGGAACACCGATTAACCTTTTGAATATGCCACAGGGCTGTGCATTCTGCCCGCGTTGTGACGAAGCTATGAAGATTTGTCTGTCAGAGGTTCCGGAGGAAATCCGCATCAGTGACAGTCATCTGGCGGCCTGCTGGATGAATATCAAGAATATGTATGAGGAGGGAAATGCAGATGAGTAACGAAAATGAATACGTACTTAAAGTCGATCATCTAAAGCAGTATTTCCCAATCCGAAGCGGTCTAAAAACCATTCCTCTTAAGGCAGTAGATGATGTTTCCTTTGCAATTAAGCCGGGAGAGACCCTTGGACTTGTGGGAGAGTCCGGCTGTGGAAAGACAACGGTAGGCCGTTCGATTCTTCGACTTTATCAGCCAACTGCCGGCCGAATTGAATTTGACGGAAATGTGATTTTTGACAGCGAAGAAAAAATCAACAAAAATATGCAGCCATACCGCAAACAGATGCAGATGGTGTTCCAGGATCCGTATTCTTCCTTAAACCCTCGTATGACGGTGGAGGATATCATCGGAGAACCTTTGGATGTGCATAAATTGTATAAAAACAAGGCAGAACGTCATGATAAGATTATAGAGCTTATGGAGACGGTAGGCTTAAATGCAGAGCATGCTACCAGATATGCCCATGAGTTTTCCGGAGGACAGAGACAGCGTATCGGTATTGCAAGAGCCCTTGCTGTAGATCCGAAATTCATCGTTTGCGATGAGCCGGTATCTGCATTGGATGTTTCCATTCAGGCACAGGTGGTTAATATGTTTGAGGATTTACAGAAGCAGAGAGGAATGGCATACCTCTTTATCGCCCATGACCTGCTTGTGGTTCAGCATATCTCTGATCGTATTGCTGTTATGTATCTTGGACATATGATGGAGCTTGCGGATGCAGATGAGCTTATGAATCATCCGGTGCATCCATATACCGAGTCACTTCTTTCTGCGGTTCCGATTCCGGATCCAAAGACTGCAAGAAACAGTAAGCGTATTATTTTGGAAGGGGATGTACCATCACCACTTCATATGCCTACCGGCTGTCCATTCAGAACGCGCTGCAAATATGCAACAGAGCAGTGCGCAAATGAAAGACCGGAGCTTGCTGATAGAGGAGATGGTCATCTGGTTGCCTGCTGGAATCGATAATCCGGCATTTTACATTGGTTCTATCCCAAATGGGTTGAACATATATCCAAAATTTTTAGGAGGAAAAACATTATGAAAAAGAAACTTGTTTCACTTGTACTTGTTGCTTCTATGGCACTTGGACTTGCTGCATGTGGAAGTTCTTCAGCTCCTGCATCAACAGAAAGCGGTTCTGCTTCAGCATCAACAGATGGTGCAGCTGATTCAGCATCTGCAGTTACCAAGGCTGATGCAACCACACTTAACATTTTTATGGCATCTGAGCCGGATCATCTCGATCCAGCACTGAACAGCACTGTGGACGGCGGATGTCTTGCTGTTAACAGCTTTGAAGGATTGATGCGTTACAATGAGAATGGAGAGTTAGAGCCAGCCTGTGCTGAGAGCTATACGGTATCTGAGGATGGTACTGTATACACCTTCACTCTTCGCGATGGCTTAAAGTGGTCTAACGGAGAGCCTTTAGATGCTACTGATTTTGTTTACTCTTGGAAGAGAGCTGCATCTCCGGAGGTTGCAGCTGACTACAGCTACCTTTGCGAGATGTTCCCAAGCTTTACTTATGAGAACGGCTTAGGAGATGAGGACGTAGTTGCTTCTGAGGATGGTAAGACTCTTACTGTTACTCTTGCAGCAGTTTGCCCATACTTCCTTGACCTTTGTGCATTCCCATTCTTTTTCCCTGTATGCGAGGAGGCTGTTGAGCCAACCGCAACTACCGATAACCCGGCAGGAACCTGGGCTTTGGATGCAGGCGATGCATTTGTATGTAATGGTGCATATGTACTGTCAGCATGGAATCATGATTCTGATATGACTTATGTAAAGAATGACAATTACTGGGATGCAGATTCCGTAAGTATCACTACTTTAAATGTTATGTTAACATCTGATGATGTTGCTGCTTACACCGCTTACCAGACCGGAGACCTTGATTTTATTGATTCTATTCCAAATGATGAGATGGAAACCGCTATGCAGTCTGATGAGTTTGTCATTCTTGACCAGCTTGGAACCTACTATGTAGGCTTTAACTACAACTCTGATCTTTATGCATCCCTTGGATTAGATGAAGAGCAGGCAGTTGTATTCCGTAAGGCACTCAACTTACTGATTGACCGTCAGTATATCTGTGATACCATTGGACAGACCGGTCAGGTTCCGGCTACCACCTTTATTCCTGCAGGTGCTTCCGATGGTAACGGCGGAGAATTCAAGAACAAGGATTACTTCGGAACCGATTACGAAGCAAACGTAGAGGAAGCTAAGAGCTTACTTGAGTCTATCGGATTATATGATACTGCTACAGGTGCATTAACACAGACAGTATCCTTTACTTACCTTACAAACAACTCTGAAGGAAATGTAAAGATTGCTGAGGCTATTCAGGCTGACTTCGCTCAGGTTGGCATTGAGATGAACATCGACCAGCAGGAGTGGAACGTATTCTTAAATACACGTAAGAACGGAGACTTTGATATCGCTCGTGAAGGATGGGTTATGGACTACAACGATCCAATCAACATGCTTGAGATGTGGGTAACAGAGTCCGGAAACAACGACTGCCAGTTTGGTCGTGATGCTTCTAAGTCTCTTGACTGGGCAAGCTACGATGAGCTGATCAGCGAGATCCGTACCACTGCAGACCTTGCAGCCCGTGCAGAGAAGATGCATGAGGCAGAGGATATCCTTATGGATACCGGATGTATCGTTCCAATCTACTACTACAACGATCCATACATGGTAAAGAGCTATGTTAAGGGCGTATATGGTACTGTAGAAGGAATGAAGTACTTCTATCATGCAACCATCGAGCAGTAATCTGTAATTTTTTATAGAATATACAACGCTTATCCTAGAGCCTTTGTTTACGGAAATCCGTAAACAGAGGCTCTATTTTGCTATATTTATCCTTTTACTGCCTCCTATTTTTGTGTATAATGGAAGAAAATAGTTGGGAAGAAGGATTTTATTCATGTTTGGCGAGGATCGTAGGATCAGGGAATTGAAAAGACGATTGTCACAGGCCGGCTGTGATATGGAGGTCGTAAAAAACTGGCAGCGACAGCTCGAGCGCATGCAAAAGCAGTATCCTGTGCAATGTCAGCAGTTTGACAATGCAAGAAAGAGTCTTCTTGAAGTGGAAGCCTATGCCAAGAATATAGAAGCCCTGCTTGTAAGAAGGGATGCCTGGACACCGGATAAAAAAAGAGAGCTTTTTTCTATCCAGAAGGAATTGAAAAAAAGAAAAAATGCCTATATCCATGAATTTCTGGTAAGTAAAGAGGATAAGGATTTTCATCTGACCTATGAGACGATGATTAAGCTCATCGATCAATTTGATGGATCTGGCGACCACGCAATCATTTTACAGAGTGAAACAGAAAACCTGCTTGCTATGATCAAGGAGGATCTGGAAAAGGAGATTCCGGATATGCTGGCACTTACCTATTTTTATATTGTCGGGTCCGATCGGGAGCTTGTTGACCTGCCGCCCAAAGAGCGTTTGGAAAAAATAAAAAAGGTATATGAGATGGAATTTATACGTCCCATGGAGCGTCAGCTTACAATCGCAAAGGATATGACAGCAGAACAGCTTCATGCATGGATTCAAGAAATTTGCACAGAGTAAAAGGAGAGAATTATGGCATCATTTTTAACGTTTATTTTATTTGCAGTCATCATATTCCGCGTAGTGATGAAATCCAGCCAGGCACAAAAGCCAAACAGGCCAAATCAGTACCCGGGACAGCAGCCACAGAATCAGCCCGTATACCAGAGTCAGCCGGTAAGACAGCAGCAAAGACAGCAGCAAAAACATCTGCAAAGAAACCAGACGATTGTGGATCGTGCAAAGCAGAATACGGCAAGGTATCAGGCTGACACAACAAAGCAGCAGATGGAGAGCGAGCACAGACATTCGGAGTCTGTAAAGTCCACCGGAGTAAAGGAATATGCAGCGGCACAGAAGGAAGCACATCCTCATGATGCAGCCCATGTAGCTAGGGAACTGGATGCACAGGAAGGCACCCTTCTTGCCACAGTAGAGGATCTGATGGTAAAAGGGGTGGATACAAGCTTAAGCTTTGAGAGGGATTTTGTCGGAGAGGCCATGGATATGATCAATTCCTTTGCTATGCCGAATACGGAATCCGGAAAATAGATTTCATATATCCCATTTCGGAAAAGTGTTCCCGAATGAATTTGCATATTTGAATCAGAACCCACTCTCGTTTGTAAAAAGCGTAACGGTACTAAATTCGCAATAAATTGCTCATTAAGTGCCGACGCTTTTTAAACGTTCTGATTCAAATAGCAAAATTCATTCTCAGGAACACAATTCCGAAATGAGAGTTAAGAAATATAAGGAATTGTATTATTTGGCTGTGGAAATTTTTCACTGTACCTAAAAACCTTGAAAAAAGCCGTCATTTTTGCCTTTTTCAAGGAGAATTGTATGTATTTGCAAGATGATTTTTGCTCTGTACCTAAGAAATGAGGATTTTTAGGTATACGGTGAAAAGGGAGCTAAGAAAACATACAATTTGCCGGTTTGAGAGGGAATTTGGAGCTGTTTTTCGGGAAAATTAGGTATACGGGAGTTTTTATAGCTCAATATCAGACAAATTAAGAAAAGGATATCGTGTAATATGGATCGAACAGTAAGAACGGGCGAGATTTACCGTCATTTTAAGAATAAATTGTATCAGATTGTTACCGTAGCAGAGCATTCGGAAAGCAGGGAAATGCTGGTAATCTACCAGGCCTTGTACGGAGACTTTAAGGTGTATGCAAGACCTCTGGAGATGTTTTTAAGCGAAGTGGACCATGAGAAATACCCGCAGGTGACACAGAAATACCGGTTTGAGCGGGTGGATGACAGAGAAATTTTAGGCAATGAGGATAGAAAAATAAACCAGCAGGACTGCAAAGAAAACAGTGAAGAGGCGAATACTCTGCAGAGGGAACAAGAACTGCAGGACGAATCTCATATGCAGAACGAATCTCATATGCAGGAGGAATCCGGAACACAGGGAGTCAGCGAAAAACTGATGGAATTTTTAGATGCCGATACCATGGAGGCAAGGTACAATATTTTGGTTTCCATGAGAGATGAGATTACGGATCAGCTGATTGACAATATGGCGGTGGTTGTGGATGTGGTTATCCCGGAGGGTGATCTGTATGACCGCTATGATGAGCTGAAAAATGCGATTCGCACAAGACAAAGATATGAATATGCGAATCGCTTAAGAAGCTAAAAGTCAAGTCCTATTAGACCGTTCCGGCTTAGGGAACTGTTCTGATATTCAGGATGACCGGTGACATCCCGGCCAAACCATTCCGGGGCGATAAATTGATTGGAGGCTTCAACGGAAGGAAACTCCACTTCGACATATTGAAGTGGAAAAAGCTCTCCTTCGAACAGGTCAAGCTCAGCAATAAGTCCATTTTCTAAAGGAATTTCGTATCTGGTCTTCTGGATCAGAATGCCATCAATTTTTTCAGACAGATGCTCATAGGCTTCTTTGGTAAGAGGAAGATTGTATTCTTCTCTTTCAAGGAGGCCTTTTCCTTTGTAGGTCATATAGTATTCGTCGTCCGAACGACGGATGCGGACAACCGGTGCGGTGCATAGATACCCCTGAGATATTTTGCATTTTTTGTAATCGGATAGATCAGATGGAACTTCTTTTACCAGATATTTTCGTTCGATTTCCATAAAGTAACCCTCTCTGTGTATAAAATTATTCGATAACGCTTAATAATATATGTATTATAACAGATTTACTGGAAATATTTTGTTTTTTTTGATATAATACCCGCTAACACAATGAAAACTTTATTTCGGAAATGTGTTTTTAAAAATGAATTTTGCTATTTGAATCAGAACGTTTAAAAAGCGTCGGCACTTAATGAGCAATTTATTGCGAATTTAGTACCGCTACGCTTTTTACAAACGAGAGTGTGTGCTGATTTAAATATGCAAATTCATTTAGAAACACATTCCCGAAATGACGGAGAGATTGGTACTGTTTTGGAATGACCAAAATGAATTTGGAAAGGATCTGATTGTATGAGCAAGCTTGGAATTTTTATGGCAAATGGTTGCGAGGAGATAGAGGGACTTACGGTTGTAGATATCGCAAGACGTGCAGGAATGGAAATTGATATGATTTCTATCAATGCAACAAAGGATGTAGTAGGATCACATGGGATAGCATTCGCGGCAGATAAGACAAAAGCGGAAGCAGATTTTGATTCTTATGACGGAATTATTCTGCCGGGAGGAATGCCGGGAACCTTAAATCTGGGAGCCGACGAAGTAGTTACACATACCATCCGGGATTTTGCAAGACAGGGAAAGCTGGTGGCAGCAATTTGTGCAGCGCCAAGCGTGCTGGGAGAGAACCATCTTCTGGAAGGAAAGTGTGCAACCTGTCACCCGGGATTTGAGGAAAAGCTTCTTGGGGCAAAGTTTGTTGAGACTCCGGTGATGGTGGACGGCAATATCATTACCAGCCGCGGTATGGGAACGGCAATTGATTTTGCCCTGGCAATCGTAAGATATTTTACGGATGATGCCACGGTGGCAAAAATCAAAGGTGGACTGGTATACGCATAAGCTGCGGTTTTTCTGCAAAAAAAATCCCTGTTTACACAATGGCTGTGCAAACAAGGATTTTTCCTTTTTGCTATTTCAATAGAAAAGTGCAAAGGATAGGATTATCTCATCTGCTCTTCCTGCTTCTGAATCATCTTCTTGACCATCTCGCCACCGATTGAACCAGCCTGACGTGAGGTAAGATCTCCGTTGTATCCATCCTTAAGTGGTACACCAAGCTCTGAAGCTACTTCCTCTTTAAAACGATTCATTGCATCCTTTGCTTCCGGAACTGCCATACGGCCTGAACCGGACTTGTTGTTTGAACCTGAACTTGAATTTGTCATTGTGTTCACCTCCTTTACAGTACATATCATGTCTCGTATGGGAAAAAATATTACAAAAGGCTGTTGACAATAATTGGCAGTTGTGATTAACTGATAAAGTATTCTAAAAAATAAAAAGAAAGTGAGGTAAAACTATGTTTAGAATTACGAATTTAATGAAACTGAATAATAAGCATGAGATTACCTCGGTGACATACATTTTCTAATAGGATTTTCGGTAAATGAGAATTTTATAAGGAACATTTGGCCCAGGCAATTTTTTGCTTGGGCTTCTTTTTTGTCTATCCTGTGTTGTGATAAAAAGGAAGCCTAAGATATGTAAATTGTCCGGGCCTTTTTGTATGGCATCGAAAAGATGGGAGGAGTTATTTGTGAAAAAAATTACAACGTATATTGGTGAGCACATTGGTTCATATCTTTTTGCCATGTTCTGTCTGGTTACTGCCATTGTGCTTGATATGATATATCCACAGATTACACAGCGGATCGTAGATGATGTAATCATGGATGGAAAGGCAGAACTTTTAACAAAATTATTAATTGGTATTCTTCTGGTGGGAATCGGAAGATGTATCTGCGGATACTTTAAAGAATTTACCTTCGACCGCATGGGGGCAACCATCGGATCAGATATGCGAAAGGATCTGTTTTCACATATCCAGTCCCTGTCCATGGACTATTTCCACAATACAAATACCGGTGAACTCATGGCGAGGGTAAAGGACGACATCGACAGAATCTGGGGTGCCTTCGGATATGTGAGCATGCTTTTAATCGAGGTGATTATCCATATCATCATGATTCTGTGCTGCATGTTCCGCTTAAACTGGAAGCTGGCGTTTTTGCCCCTTGCCTTCATGAGTGTGTGCGGTGCTTTTGCGGTGATTATGGAAAGAAAGCTGGATCAGGTATTTGAGCAGATCAGCGAGGAAAATTCCGTACTTACAACAGTAGCGGAGGAAAATCTTGCAGGGGTAAGAACCGTAAAGGCTTTTGCAAGGGAGGGTCATGAGATTGCCAAGTTTTTGAAGCATAACAGGAGATATTATGATCTGAATATGCAGCAGTCCAAGGTGATGGTAAAATACAATCCGATTTTTTCCTTTGCGGGAAGAGTGCTTCCGGTCTGTACGGCAATTCTCGGAGGCTATTCAGTTATGAAGGGGGAGATGACCCTTGGAGCCTTAGTGGCCTTTGTGGAGTACACAAGAAATTGTACCTGGCCGGTGGAAATGATCGGATGGCTTCCCAATGAGCTTGCCGCAGCAATTGCATCCTATAAAAAAATCAAAAAAATCTACGGGGTAACATCATCGGTCAAAGAGCCGGAAGCTCCGGTAATCCTGAATCATGTAGAGGGCAATGTAAGCTTTGAGCATGTGTCCTTTGAAATTGATAATAAAGAGATTTTGTCAGATATTTCGTTTACGATTCCGGCAGGAAAAACCCTTGGAATCATGGGGGCTACCGGCTCCGGAAAATCCTCCATCATCAATCTGCTCCAGAGATTTTATGACACAACGGAAGGAAGCATCAAACTGGATGGCGTAGATATCCGAAAGCTTTCCTTAGGACAGCTGCGAAGCAGCGCGGCGGTGGTGATGCAGGATGTCTTTTTGTTTTCCGATACGATTTCGGAGAACATTAAGATGGGACTTCGAAATGAAATCACAAGCGCCCAGGTGCAGAAGGCTGCCCATGATGCTCAGGCCGCACACTTTATCGAAAAGCTGGATGACAAATATGAGACGGTCATCGGAGAGCGTGGAGTTGGACTTTCCGGTGGACAGAAGCAAAGAATCAGCATTGCAAGAGCCCTTGCAAAGCACGCACCGATTCTGGTTCTTGATGATTCCACCTCTGCCCTTGATATGGAGACCGAGCATGAAGTCCAGATGATGCTAAAGCAGCTGGAAGATACAACAAAAATCATTATTGCACACCGGATTTCTGCAGTTCGCCACGCAGATGAGATCCTCTTTTTACAGGATGGAAAAGTGGCAGAGCGGGGAACCCACGAAGAACTGCTGGAAAAGAAGGGCTTGTATTATGAGACCTTTATGGCTCAGTACGGCACGTTTCTGGCATCTTAAGAAAGGAGGCCTTTTCGATGGCTGTTAATTCGTTTCGTGAAGACGAACAGATGTCGGGCATGGATCAGATGAAGATCGTAAAACGTCTGGTTGCCTATCTGTTTGCATATAAAGGGCAGATCGCATGTGTATTTTTATGCATGGCTGTCGCAATCGCCATTTCACTGATCAATCCGCTTCTGATTGAGGACGCCCTTGATATTTATGTTGCAAATGGCGATATGCCGGGACTTCTTAAGCTGGGAGTTCTGGCAATTGTAATCAACCTGGTCTATATACTGGTTGTAAAGATCAGAATGCTTCTTATGGCAAAAATGACAAATAAGATTCTGATGAATATCCGTCAGAATCTGTACGAGCATATTCAGACGCTGTCCTTTTCCTTCTTTGACAGCAGACCCTCCGGAAAGATTCTGGCGAGAATCATCGGAGATGTCAATTCACTGAAGGATCTGTTCAACAACTTTGTAACGACCCTGCTTCCTGAGCTGATCACGGTTGTGGGCGTTGTAGTGATCATGTTTGTAAAGGACTGGAGGCTTGCTCTTGCATCCCTCTGTACCATTCCGGTTCTGGCAGCAGGGATCTGTTTTATCCAGAAAAAGGGAGAGATCCGTTGGAGAATTTTCCGTAAGAAATCCTCCAACCTGAATGCTTATGTACATGAGGACATTGCGGGAATTTCCGTGGTACAGAGTCTGCATGCACAAAAGGAGACCAAGCAGACCTTCGGAGAGCTTACGGATGAGCACAAGGCAGCATTTATGTCTGCTGTAACTTATTCGGATATGTTTTTTCCGATTGTAGATTTTTCCTGGGGAATTGGCGTAATGATGCTCTATCTTGTGGCGGTAAAGGTGCTTCGGATTCAGGTGGATTCTGTGGGAATTCTGGTGGCCTTCAGTGCCTATGTCAACATGTTCTGGAATCCGATTTCGAACCTGAGTAATTTTTATAACAATCTGGTTACCAATCTGTCTGCAGCAGAACGTATCTTTGATATTCTCGATACACAGCCGGATATCAAGGATAACGAGAATGCAATAGAGCTTCCGGAGGCTGCCGGTGCGGTGGACTTTTCTAATGTCAGCTTTACCTACGACCGGGGAACACCGGCGGAGACAAAGGTGCTTGAAAACGTCAGCTTTCACGTAAATCCGGGAGAGACCATTGCGCTTGTGGGACCTACCGGTGCAGGAAAGACAACGATTGTAAATCTGATCAGCCGTTTCTATGATATTGAAGAGGGAACAATCTGTATTGATGGTTACGACCTGACGAAGGTTTCCATTCCAAGCTTAAGAAACCAGATGGGAGTGATGACTCAGGATAATTTCATTTTCCATGGAACGGTACGGGAAAATATTCTGTATGGAAAACTGGATGCAACGGAAGAGGAAGTTATAGCAGCTGCAAAGGCAGTTAGCGCCCATGACTTTATCATGAAGATGGAAAAGGGCTATGACACCGTGCTCAAGGAGCAGGGGGCAGGACTTTCCATCGGTCAGCGCCAGCTGATTGCATTTGCAAGAACCATGATCTCCAAACCGTCCATTCTGATTCTGGATGAGGCAACCTCAAGCATCGATACCCATACCGAGCTTCTGGTACAGAAAGGAATCGAGGCTCTGCTATCTGGAAGAACCAGTTTTGTCATTGCACACAGACTTTCCACCATTCAGAATGCAGACCGGATATTTGTCATTGACCAGGGTGGAATTTTAGAGCAGGGCACCCCAAAGGAGCTTATGGCAAAGAAGGGGGCATACTACGACTTGTATATGGCACAATTTGCGGAAGTCGTGTAAAAAAGTACTAGCCAAGCCAAAACTCTTGTGTTATAATCCTTAAATGACTGTAGTGGTCGTATTATGCCCTTTTGAAAGAACGACCACCCCGAATACGACGTACATGATATTCATATATATTAAGGAGGAACAAATAAGTAATGAGTGTACAGGTTGAGAAGTTAGAGAAGAACATGGCGAAGCTTACCATCGAAGTTTCTGCTGAAGAGTTAGAGAAAGCATTAGAGGCAGCTTACCAGAAGGAGAAGAATAAAATCAGTATCCCTGGTTTCCGTAAGGGTAAGGTTCCGAGAGCTATGGTTGAGAAGATGTATGGTGCAGGAATCTTTTACGAGGATGCAGCGAATACCTTAATGCAGCAGAACTATCCTGCAGCAGTTGATGAGAGCGGTGTGGATATCGTTTCACGTCCTACTGTAGATATTGTTCAGATCGAAAAAGGCAAGCCATTTATTTTTACGGCAGAGGTTGCTGTACGCCCAGAGGTTACTCTTGGAAAATATACAGGTGTTACCGTAACTAAGATAGATACAACTGTAACAGATGCTGAGGTTGATGAAGCCTTAGAGCAGGAGAGAAATAAGAACGCCAGAGACATTTCCGTAACCGACCGTGCTGTTTGTGATGGCGATACAGCAGTCATCGACTTTGAGGGATTTGTAGACGGAGTTGCATTTGAAGGTGGAAAGGGCGAGAATCATCCCCTTGTAATCGGATCTCATTCCTTTATTGATACCTTCGAGGATCAGATTATCGGCAAGAATGTCGGCGACGAGTTCGATGTAAACGTAACCTTCCCGGAGCAGTATCAGGCTGCTGACCTTGCAGGAAAGCCGGCTGTATTCAAGGTAAAGGTTAACGAAATCAAGTCCAAGGAGCTTCCGGAACTGAATGATGAGTTCGCACAGGATGTATCTGAGTTCGATACTCTTGCTGAGTACAAGGAAGACCTTAAGAAGAACCTTGAGAAGAAGAAGGAAGACGAAGCTAAGAGAACCAAAGAGGACGAGGCAATTGCAAAGATTGTTGAGAAGTCCAAGATGGAGATTCCGGATGCAATGATCGATACCCAGTGTGAGAACATGATTGATGAGTTTGCACAGAGAATCGCACAGAGCGGACTTTCCATGGAGCAGTACATGCAGTTCTCAGGAATGACTATTGATTCCTTAAAGGAGCAGGTTCGTCCGGAAGCAATCACACGTATTCAGACAAGTCTTGTACTTGAGCAGATTGCAAAGGAAGAGAACATTGAGATTTCCGATGAAGATATTGATGCTGAAATCGAGAAGATGGCAGCTTCATATGGAATGGAAGCAGATAAGCTGAAAGAGTACATGGGAGATGCTGAGAAGAATTCCATGAAGCGTGAGCTTTCCATTACAAAGGCAATCGACATCATTATGAGCAGCACAAAGGAAAGAGCAAAAGCAAAGTCTAAGAAAGAGAAAGACGCTGACGCTGAAGAAACAGAAGAATAAAAGCAAAAAGTGCCTCTCATTTTTGCAAAATGAATTTTTTGCGAATTGGGGGGCAAAACTTTTTTTAATTCTGCATAAGTAATATTAAAGGAGGCTTTTTATCATGAGTTTAGTACCTTATGTCATTGAACAAACCGGACGGGGAGAGCGCAATTATGATATTTACTCTCGTCTGTTAAAGGATCGTATCATTTTTTTGGGAGAGGAGGTCAATGAGACAACGGCCAGTCTTGTAGTTGCCCAGCTGTTGTTTTTGGAATCTGAAGACCCGAGCAAGGACATTCATTTATACATCAATTCGCCGGGAGGAATGGTAACTGCCGGACTTGCAATTTATGATACCATGCAGTATATCAAATGTGATGTATCCACCATTTGCCTTGGAATGGCTGCAAGTATGGGAGCTTTTCTTCTTGCAGGTGGAGCGAAAGGTAAGAGATATGCCCTTCCGAATGCAGAAATCATGATTCATCAGCCTTCCGGAGGAGCAAAGGGACAGGCAACCGAAATCCAGATTGCAGCAGAAAATATATTAAAGACCAAGAAACGGTTAAATGAAATCTTAGCTGCGAATACAGGAAAGCCATATGACGTAGTGGCTGCGGACACCGAGCGTGATTATTACATGTCTGCGGAGGAAGCAAAGGAATATGGTCTGATTGATAGCGTAATTACCAACAGACAGTAACAAAGACAGAGGGTAGCCCGTAATCTGGGATACCCTTTTGCAGCTTAAATATGAAGGTATTGGAGAATAGAAATGGCAGGAAAAAATAACGGAGATGTTTCGAATTCAGTAGTGCGCTGCTCCTTTTGCGGAAAAACGCAGAATCAGGTGGGAAGACTGATTTCGGGACCGAATGGCGCATTTATCTGCGACCATTGTGTAGACGTATGTGCAGAAATCATTGAAGAAGAGGAAATGGAGGAAGGAAAAGCGACGGCTTCCGATGAGATTAACCTTTTGAAGCCGGAAGAACTGAAAAGCTTTCTGGATGACTATGTAATTGGACAGGACCAGGCAAAGAAGGTATTGTCTGTTGCTGTATATAATCATTATAAGAGAGTTCTGGCAGGGGGCGATCTTGCAGGGGTGGAGCTTCAAAAGAGTAACATTCTGATGCTTGGACCAACCGGTTCGGGAAAGACACTTCTGGCCCAGACCTTAGCAAGGGTATTGAATGTGCCCTTTGCAATTGCGGATGCCACCACTCTTACCGAGGCAGGATATGTAGGTGAGGATGTGGAGAACATTTTGCTAAAGCTGATTCAGGCTGCAGATTATGATATTGATCGTGCCGAGCATGGAATTATCTATATCGATGAAATTGATAAGATTACCAAGAAGTCCGAAAACGTATCCATTACCAGAGATGTATCCGGTGAGGGCGTTCAGCAGGCACTTCTTAAAATCTTAGAGGGGACGGTTGCCTCTGTTCCTCCTCAGGGAGGAAGAAAGCATCCGCAGCAGGAGCTGATTCCAATCGATACCACCAATATTCTTTTTATCTGCGGAGGAGCCTTTGACGGACTGGAAAAAATAATTGAAAGCCGCAGGGATAAGAAGGCAATTGGATTTAATTCCGAGGTGAAAGCAAAGAGCGAGATGAATGTAGGGGAGTCCTTTAAGCATGCGCTTCCTCAGGATTTTGTAAAGTTTGGACTGATACCGGAATTTATCGGACGTGTTCCGATTACCGTTTCCTTAGACTCTCTGGATAAGGAAGCCTTGATCCGAATCCTGAGAGAGCCGAAGAATTCCCTTGTAAAGCAGTACGAAAAGCTCTTTGAGCTGGATGGTGTGGGACTGGAATTTTCGGAGGATGCCATTGAAGCAATTGCAGATAAGGCTCTTGAGAGAGAGACCGGTGCAAGAGGACTTCGTGCAATCATGGAGAATGTGATGCTGGATTTGATGTATCGGATTCCGTCTGACGAGTCCATCAGCAGATGTGTAATTACAAAAGAGATCGTTGAGAAAAATCTTGCCATTGACGGCGAGGATGCCCTTCCTGCTTCATCCTTAGAGGATGAAAAGAAGGAAATGGCGTCATAGTTTAGGAGAATAAACGTGAGAGATATTGTATTGACCATGCCGGCAGTTGCATTACGCGGTATGACGATCCTGCCGGGAATGATCGCTCATTTTGATATTAGCCGCTCAAAGTCCATAAGGGCTGTGGAAGAGGCAATGTCAAAAGACCAGCAGATTTTTCTGGTGACACAAAAGGATGTGGAGCAGGAAAATCCCAATACGGAAGACCTGTATAAGGTTGGCATTCTGGCTCAGATCAAGCAGATTGTGAAGCTGCAGAAGGATATTGTCCGTATTTTGGTGGAAGGGGAAAGACGGGCAGAAATATTAGGCTTTACGGAAAAAACAGATTACCTGGAAGCAGACATTATCGTGTATTCCGAGGATGGGACAGATGACGTTGTCCCGGAGGCGAAGGAGGCCATGCTTTCCAGCGTGAAGGAAAACTTTAAGAAGTATGCCAAGGAAAACGGAAAATTTGGAAGTGAAGTAGTAAAGGGCACAGAAGAGATTTATGACATCGCAAAGCTTTTGGATTACGTTGCCAACAATCTTCCGGTTTCCTATGAGAAAAAGCAGAAGGTGCTGGAGGCGGTTACGCTGACAGAGCGCTATGAGGTGTTGCTGGCTCTTTTACTGAAGGAGATGGAGGTTGTTGCAATTAAGAACGATTTCCAGAAGAAGGTAAGAGCAAAAGTAGACAAGCACCAGAAGGAATATCTGCTTAGAGAACAGATGGGCGTAATCCGGGAAGAATTAGGTGAGGATACTACGGGATCGGATGCGGATGAATATCTGGAAAAGACCGAAAAACTGGATGCTTCGGATGAGGTAAAGGAGCGCCTGAAAAAGGAAATTGCCAGATTTAAGAGTATCAGTGGCAGCTCTTCTGAGAGTGCCGTAAGCCGCGGATATATTGAGACACTGTTGGAGCTGCCATGGAATAAGGCATCTGTGGACAACACGGATTTGGACCACGCGGAGGAAATCTTAGATAAGGAGCATTACGGCCTAAAGCAGGTAAAAGAGCGTATGCTGGAATTTTTGGCTGTGCGCAATCTGACAAGCAAGGGTGAAAGCCCGATTATTTGTCTTGTGGGCCCCCCGGGAACAGGTAAGACCAGCATCGCAAGGTCCATTGCAAGGGCACTGGATAAAAAGTATGTCCGGATATGCTTGGGCGGTGTCCGGGACGAAGCGGAAATCCGGGGACATCGCAAAACCTATGTGGGAGCAATGCCCGGCCGTATTATTAACGGATTAAAGCAGGCAGGGGTAAATAACCCACTGATGCTTCTGGATGAAATTGATAAAGTAAGCAGCGATTATAAAGGGGATACTGCATCGGCGCTTCTTGAAGTACTAGACGCAGAACAGAATAACAAATTCTGCGACCATTATGTGGAGCTTCCGGTGGATTTGTCTGAGGTTCTGTTTCTTGCAACCGCAAATTCCACTCAGGATATCCCAAAGCCTCTTTTGGACCGTATGGAGGTCATTGAGGTAAACAGCTATACCGAAAATGAAAAGTTCCATATTGCAAAGGATTATCTGATTTCAAAGCAGATGGAAAAGAACGGCCTTAAGGAGGATATGCTCTCCATCAGTGACGGTGCGATCCGGGATATGATTGCCTTTTATACCAAGGAAGCCGGAGTGCGGCAGCTAGAGCGGACCATCGGTGAAGTCTGTCGGAAGGCAGCTAGGACTATTTATCAGAAAAAGGCAGAAAAAATTTCTGTCACCACCACAAATCTGAAAAAATATCTTGGAAAAGAAAAGTACCGCAGGGAAAAGAAAAATGATACCAATGAGATCGGTATTGTCCGTGGACTTGCCTGGACGAGCGTCGGTGGAGTGACCTTAGAGGTTGAAGTGAATATCCTGCCCGGAAGCGGAGAGTGCAGGCTCACCGGAAAAATGGGGGATGTCATGAAGGAGTCTGCACAGGCTGCGGTAAGCTACGTCCGGTCTATTAGTGATGCATATCAGATTCCAAAGGAATTTTACAAGGAACATGATATCCATGTACATATTCCGGAGGGCGCTGTACCAAAGGACGGACCATCCGCAGGAATTACCATGGCAACGGCAATCCTTTCAGCGGTAGCCCGGATTCCGGTTCGTGCGGAGGTTGCAATGACAGGGGAAATCACACTTCGGGGAAGAGTTCTTCCCATCGGAGGCTTGAAGGAAAAGCTTCTTGCGGCAAAGAATGCGGGAATCACCTGCGTGTGTGTGCCCAAGGATAACGAGAAGGATGTGGAAGAAATTTCAAAGGAAATTGTAGGCGGCATGCAGATCGTTTTCGTGGAGAAGCTGGATGAAGTATTAGATGTGGCTTTTGTAAAGGAAACCAAAAAGAATGGTAGTAAAAAACGTTGATCTTGAAATTGTCTGTGGCGTTACAAGCGAAATCCCGGATACTGCGTACGGCGAAGTGGCATTTGCAGGGAAATCCAATGTGGGAAAATCCTCGCTGATCAATGCACTTTTAAATCGGAAATCCTTAGCGAGAACCTCTTCCCAGCCGGGAAAAACACAGACCATCAATTTTTACAATGTAAACGACAAAATGTATCTGGTAGATCTTCCGGGATACGGATATGCTACGGCAAATGAAGAGATAAAAGCAAAGTGGGGTGTGATGATTGAAAATTATCTGCATACCTCTAAGCAGCTTAAGGCAGTATTTCTTCTTATTGATATCCGGCATGAGCCTTCGGAAAATGATAAACTGATGTATGAGTGGATGGTAAATCAGGGATATGCTCCCATCATCATCGCAACAAAGGCAGATAAGCTAAAGCCCGGGCAGATTCCGGCCCATGTGGAGCAGATCAAGGACGTTCTTTCGGTAGAACCGGACACGGTTGTGATTCCCTTTTCTGCGGAGTCAAAGCTGGGAAAGGAAGATATCTGGGAGCTGATTGATTCTTTGGTATTAAGCAGAGAAGAGCTTACAGAAATGCTTTTGGAACAGGAACGGAAAAAAGCTGAAAAACGCAAAAAAGCACAGAAAGCGCCGGAGATTCTAGAAAACGGAAGGAAGGCCAGATGGAAGGCCAGCGGACATCCGGTGGCAAAGAAAACCCAGAAGAAGGCGAAAGAAAAGAAGCTGGCGGGAAAGAAAGGAAAGAAGAGATAGCTATTGCGCTTTTTTCGAAACATAGTTATAATTAGTACTAAAGTAGTTGGGTATTTAGCATAATTGTTTGGGGGAAAAACTTATGATGAAAATTCAGGAATTTTGTGATATGGAGAAATTTGAGAGTATCATGAATAACTGGGCAAAGAGTACGGGACTTGCTACTGTTGCGGTTGGCGCTGACGGGGAATATATCAGTGGCTGTTACAATTTTACAGAGTTCTGTATTAATCTTACCAGAGGGTGTCCGGAGGGGGCGCGTCGTTGTGAGAAGTGTGACAGAGAAGGCGTTGGCGTATATCCGTGTCATGCTGGCCTGGTTGATTTTGGTATTCCCATTACTTTGGCAGATGGGACGGTACTCGGAAGTGTAATCGGAGGACAGGTTCTTCCGGAGGAGCCGGATGAGGAAAAATTCCGTGCTACGGCAAGAGAGCTGGGAATTGATGAAGACACCTATATTAAGGCTCTTCACAAGGTAAGCGTAAAGACAAAGGATGAGATTGAGGCATCTGCAAATCTTCTTGGGGATGTTATCAATATGTATGTCAGGGCCTGCTACGAGGAGCAGATCAGCGGATCACTTCTTACCAGACTGCAGGGTGGAATTGAGAAAGCCGCACAGCAGATTGATGCAGCAAATCAGAGTACATCCGTAATCGCCGGATACAGTAAGAAGCAGAATATTCTGGCACTGAATGCTTCCATTGAGGCAGCCCGCGCAGGAGAAGCCGGAAAGGGCTTTGCGGTTGTAGCCTCTGAGGTACAGAAGCTGGCTGAGGGTATGGCAGTGACCAGCAAAGAAATTACCACCATTCTCGGACAACTCCATGCAACCATCCAGGATATGGAGAATTAATAACCTTTATTGTAAAATCTCAGGAGATGATTTCAACAGAAATCATCTCCTTTTTTCATATGACGAAAAGGAACAAGGACAATGTGTCGGCCCTTGTTCTTTTTGTACAAAAATGGTATAATGAATATTGTATACAAAATACAGAGGTGAACATATGGACAAAATTTCGTTAAAGGCACTGGCAAAAATCAATCTTGGTCTGGATGTGATTCGAAGAAGAGAAGATGGGTATCATGAAGTAAAGATGATCATGCAGACGATTCACCTGTTCGACAGACTTGATATCAAAAAGATTGCGGAACCTAAAATTGTAATCAAAACAAATCTGTCCTTTTTGCCGGTAAATGAGAATAATCTGGTATATAAGGCGGGAAAACTTCTTATGGATGAGTTCTCCATCCGTGAGGGTGTGGAGGTCAACTTAAATAAGAAGATTCCGGTGGCGGCGGGAATGGCAGGCGGAAGTACAGACGCTGCAGCCATGCTCTATGGAATGAATGAGCTTTTTGATTTGAAGCTAAAGAAAAATGAACTGATGGAGCGGGGAGTAAAGCTTGGAGCTGATGTGCCCTATTGCCTTATGAGAGGGACTGCCCTTGCAGAGGGGATTGGAGAAAAGCTGACAGCTCTGTCTCCGATGGTAAAATGTCCGGTTCTGATTGCAAAGCCACAGATTTCCGTATCAACGAAATTTGTGTACCAGAATTTAAAGCTGGATGAGACAACGCTGCATCCGGATATTAACCGGTTGATTTTGGATATTGAGAATAAGGAGCTTTCTGCAATAGCAGAGCATATGGGAAATGTGCTTGAGACGGTTACGATTCCAAACTATCCGATTATTGATGAGATTAAAAAACAGATGATAAAGTCGGGAGCCATAGGTGCCATGATGAGCGGAAGCGGCCCCACGGTTTTTGGCTTGTTTTCGGATGAGGAGACTGCACAGAAGGCCTATGAGGATATGTTAACTTCGGGGCTTGCAAAACAGGTATACGTAACTTCGATTTATAATAACCGCAGAGAGTAATACGCGGCCGATACAAAAAGAGGAAAAACCATGACAGACAATTTGAAATTAGACATGAATGAATATCTTCCCCTTCGGGATGTGGTCTTTAAGACACTCCGGGAGGCGATTCTAAGAGGGGACTTAAAGCCGGGGGAGAGGCTTATGGAGCTTCAGCTTGCAGCAAAGCTTGGGGTAAGCCGTACTCCGATCCGTGAGGCCATCCGTATGCTTGAGCAGGAGGGACTTGCGGTTACCGTGCCCAGAAAGGGGGCAGAGGTGGCGCAGATGACCCTGAAGGATATGGAGGATGTGCTGGAGGTCCGCGAGGTGCTGGATGAGCTGGCGGTGAAGCTTGCCTGCACAAAGGTCAATGAGGAACAGCTGGCAAGACTGATTAAGGTTCAGGAAGAATTTGAGCTTAGTACCGTGGGCGATGATGTAAAGAAAATCGCGGAGGCGGATGTGGCATTCCATGAAGTGATTTATGAAATCGCGGACAATCCAAAGCTGGTGAGCATCCTGAATAATTTAAGGGAGCAGGTGTACAGATACCGGGTGGAGTATGTAAAGGACCCGAAGAACTATCCGGTGCTGATTCGGGAGCATGAGAATATTGTGGAGGGCTTAAAAGCAAAGGATGTAAGGATGGCAACCCATGCCATGCATGAGCATGTGGAAAATCAGGCGGTTGCAGTGAAGGCGGTAATTGAGAGCCAGGATATATACTAAAATCGCAAGAGTATATTATTTTAATAACGAAGCATACTAGAGGCAGGAATAATCCTGTCTCTATTTTTGTGCTTTTAAATACTCCCATTTCGGAAATATGTTCCTAAGAATGAATTTGCATATTTGAATCAGAACCCACTCTCGTTTGTAAAAAGCGTAGCGGTACTAAATTCGCAATGAATTGCTCATTAAGTGCCGACGCTTTTTAAACGTTCTGATTCAAATAGCAAAATTCATTCTTAGGAACATATTTCCGAAATGGGAGTATAGAAATGCAAAGACATGCAAGGAAAAAGGAATGGCTGAGTATATGCAAAAAACGAAGGTTTCAAATAACATCGACAAAAATATTGCGCGTTTTGGGGAAATTTTTTCGGAGTGCTCCGATATCAAGATGCAGGAAATGTGCATCGGTTCCCATGGAAATATCAAGTGCCATCTTTCTTATATTGAAGTGGCTATCAGCAATACGACATTAAGGGATACCGCCATCGGAAAAGCGCTGGCATTTCTGGAAAAACAGAATGTTGTTGAGATGAAGAAGCAGCTGGATGGCAATGGGATGGGTATTGCGGACATTACCTGGTATGAGTTTGTGGAAGATGCGGCTCTGGGGCTTTTGACCGGAGATGCCATTCTTTTTGTGGACGGGTACGATAAAGCAATTAAGATTGCGGATGAAGGATATCCCGGAATGGGGATTCAGGAGCCGGATTCCGAGAAGGTGGTAAGGGGCTCTAAAGAGGGCTTTGCGGATTCTGTAAAAATAAATACCTCCCTGCTTCGGAAAAGAATTCGTTCTACAAAATTATGCGTGAAGGAAAAAAAGCTTGGAGTCCGCTCCCACACCTTAGTAAATCTTGTGTATATGAAGGATCTGGTTCGAAGACCGCTCCTTGAGGAAATCGAAAGACGATTGGAGCAATACGAGATCGACGGGGTGCTTGACAGCGGAATCATAGAGCAGCTTTCAGAGGAAAAGTGGTATTCTCCCTTTCCACAGTTTGCCACCACACAGCGTCCGGACAAGGCTGCAACAGCAATATTAGAGGGGCGAATCGTGCTTTTTTCGGACAATTCTCCCACAGCGCTGATACTGCCTACGGATTTTAATTCCTTTTTACAGACAAGCGATGACTACTACAATCGTTTTGAGATTGCTTCCTTTGCAAGGATTCTAAGATATATCGCCGTCTTTTTTGCCATGACGCTTCCGGGGCTTTATATTGCAGTAACAAATTTTCATACACAGATATTGCCCACAACACTACTTTTGGCATTTCAGGAAGCACGCTTCGGGGTGGCATTTCCGGCGGCTCTTGAGGTGATTCTGATGGAAATCGCCTTTGAAATGCTCCGGGAGGCCGGAGTACGGCTGCCGGGAACCATGGGAAATACCATCGGAATTGTGGGAGGGCTGATTATCGGGCAGGCTGCGGTGGATGCGAATCTGGTCAGTCCGATTATTGTAATCGTGGTGGCCTTTACCGCCCTGTGCTCCTTTGCCATTCCCAGTGAGGAATTCGCCTTCGCATTTCGGCTGCTGAAGTTTTTCTTTATTGCGCTGTGTGCCTGGGAAGGATATTTTGGATTCCTGATCGGAATCATGATGGTGCTCATTCACTTGTCAAAGCTGAAAAGCTTTGGACTGAATTACCTGACTCCCTTTGTGGGGCCAGAGCAGTATAAGGGGGATGGGAAAAAGGATGCTATTGTGCGTTTCCCCCTTCGGCTGTTGAAAAAACGTCCGATTTATGCGAGAGAGGAAGAAAAGATAAAGCTAAAAAAGAGGTAAGTGATGTTTTTGGATAATCAAAGGATATCGTTTCGACAAGTATATCGATTGTATCTATTTTCCCTGGTGGGAATCAGTACGCTGGTCATTCCGGGAAAAATCGCGGAAAAAAATGGGGTATACGGAGTGATCAGTATATTACTCGGCGGGGCACTGGCCTTTCTGTACCTGTTCTACTTAAAGCGGGTAGCAAAAAATATGGAGACGGATCTGATCACCTATCTTGATAGGAGAGAAGGGGGAGGAAATCTGCTAAAGCGGGGGGCGCTTTTTTATCTGGCAGGCTCTGCAGTGATGACGGCAGGATATGTGGCCTTCGTATTTTCAAAGCTTGTTCAAAAAAGCCTGACAGCGGAGGAGAATTATCTTTTGATTCTTGCACTTATTGTGCTGGTGGGGGGATATGCGGTCGTAGGCGGAATTGAAAGCCGGGCCAGAGTGTATGAGGTTATGTTTTGGTTTGTCCTCATTCCCATGTTTTTACTGCTTCTGATTTCTCTAAAGGGAATCAATTTTATCTATTTTGACTTCCACCGTGCCCCTGACTATGGAAAAATGCTGCAGGATGGATACCTTTGCTTTCTGCCCTTTCAGACATTGTTTTTTGCCCTGCTGCTTCCAAAGTATGTAAAGAAGGACTACAACCGATTATTTTTTAGCATAGGACTGGCTCTTTTTTGCGGGGTGGGAATTCTGATTGCATTCTTTTTGATTTTGGTGGGAACCTTTGGTGCAGAGGCTC
Source organism: uncultured Agathobacter sp. (assembly GCA_945910395.1). Lineage (GTDB taxonomy): Bacteria > Bacillota > Clostridia > Lachnospirales > Lachnospiraceae > Roseburia. The sequence goes on from CAMDYX010000015.1 coordinate 42,193, forward strand.
TTTCCAAAATGGAATTTCCTGCGGTGACTTTTCTGAACAATGTTCAGTTTACGGGAGGATTTTTTAAACGACTGGATGCAATTATGATGGGAATCTGGTTTTTTACCCTTTTTGCCCTTATGAATATGAATATCCATTACGGTGGTATCCTGCTAAAGGAAAGTGTAAAAAAAGGAGGGGGAAAACGGTATCTGCTTGGCATTTTAGCAGTGGTCTATCTTTTGGCGGCAGGGCTTTCATATGTGGAACCGATGCAGGAGTTCTTTTTTAATTTCTTCTTGTTTTTTGGTGTTCCTATGTATGTGCTGCTGCCGGGAATTTTTTTAGCTATGGGGAGGAAGAGGGCTTGAAAAAACTGATTCGGATATGCAGTCTGCTCCTGCTGTTGGCAGGATGCGGGGGGCTGTGTGGATGTAAAGCGGTGGAATTGGAGGACCGAAGCTTCCCGATGATGGTTGCGGTGGAATTGTCGGATATGAAACAAACTCAGTTTCGTTATGTTTTTGCCAATGAATGGTCGGATATCAATTCCTACTTGGATTATAACCATTTGAAGGTGGTTCTGATAGAGGAAGAATTTCTGGAGGATGAAAAAAAGTATCAGGATTTTTTGACTGAAATTCAAAAGGAAGAGACTTTTCCGAGAAATACCTACGTGTGTGTAACCCCAGATGCCGATGAGATTTGCGACACCGGGGAAGCTCTTGCAATTGATGTGGGAACCTATATTGAAAATATGCTGCAGACCAAGGAGCGATTGGAAAAGAACCATCTTCCTACCATTGGGGATCTGCTGGATGATAAGGAAAATCAGATGCGCATATGGAAGCTGCCCGTTCTTTCGGCAAAAGACGGGCAGATAGAGATTACGGATTACTATCAAATTGCATATGGAAGCCCTTCGGCTTTGCGTGAATCTTGATATGGCAATTGGCTATAAATTCACAATTGATCTCTAAGCCGTATTCCACATCGATCAGGATAGAGTCCTCTGTCTCAAACACATCCACCCGGGTGGCATCGATACCGATTTGCAGACTCCCGTAAGGGGTATAGTAGTAGGTAATGTTCTTTTGGTTCTTTTCGAAAACCATATGTACGTTTACAACCCCTTTTTTGGTAAGCTCCATATAGTTTGGAGCGGCCTTGATTACGTTTTTGGTTGGCTTGGCAAAGCCTTCGGTTACCTCCTCATACAGAAGGTAATGCTTATCATTTCGGTAATAGTATTCGCCGGAGGTAATCAGTTCTACCGTATCGCTGCCATCCTCCGGAGACATTTGAAGTCCCTGAACAGATAATAGTACATCTTTGACCATGATGTTCTCCTTTATCCTGCGTTTGCAATTGTCTGGTTGCACTTAGGCTATTGTAGCGTGTTTACCGGAAATATTCAAGGAGTTTGAAACGGATCTTATAGTTGCCGCTTTTTATGACTGCCTCATATTCCTCTGAGGACAAAACCTTGCGGAGCGCTTTCCCGGAATCAGTGTCTACGACCTCGTATACGCTGCCGCGAAAGCACATATTCGGATAGAGCACGCACCACCAGTTGTGACCGCCCCCCTCACCAAGGGTGATGTTTAGAGCATCATAGGTGCCGGGGGGAAAGGTGTATGATCCGTAGTTTTTTTCCGGAAAGTCCGTGGAAGAGATTTTGGCTGTGGCACCATAATCGTATCCATTTTCCAATAGGGTTTCATTTGCAATTTCTACAATCTGCTCCAGATTTTCAGACACAATACGTTCACAGGATTCTTTTGTCCGGGAGTTTTCCAGCAGAGGCTCCAAGTATGTACCAACGGCATCCCGGACCCTAAGCTTTACCGCCTGATCCTTTGGACTGTTGCTGTTGGCAAGAACGTGGAAGCGCAGAACCTTGTCCGCGATGGAAGGCTGCAGGCTCTGTGCCCGGATGGTTGCGGTCTTACCTATAACCTGATCTGATATTTGGGGATAGCTTACAATTCCAAGGAAAAGTAGGATATAAAAGAGATAAATGCTGATTTTTATGTAAGGTTTCATATATCTGCTCCAATCTGATTCATTTTGCTTGGCCCATTCAGAAACACAATTCCGAAATGGAGCTTTTGCTTGTAATCAGAGTTTAGACAGATCAAAGAGTTTTATTCATAATCCCTTTTCGGAATTACGAATTTAGTACCGTTACGCTTTTTACAAACGAAAGCGGCTTGTTCTTCATGCTTGATTGGCAAATTGTATCATTTCGCCGGTTGATTTCCTTCCAGTACCTAAAATCTATGAAAAAAGCGGCATTTTAAGCGTTTTTTGTGGTCAATTGTATGTTTTCACCGGATCAATTTTAGCCTGTACCTAAGAAATTGCAAATATTAGGTATACGGCAAAGTCCACTCCTCAAAATAATACAATTCCCAGGAAAAATCCGCAATTTGAAGCTGTTTTTCAAGGATTTTAGGTATACGACAGTTTCGGCACCTCAAATCTTTCCAAATTCCACTGTTCTGATTCAAATAATTCATTCGGGAACACTTTTCCGAAATGGGATTATTCATAAAAATACCCCGGGGGAATGAATGATTCCTCTCCGGGGCAGTATAAATTACTTCTTCTTGGATTTCTTTGCGTTCTCCTCGGCTTTTGCCTCTGCGTTTACTTCGTTGTATTTGGCACGAAGCTTAGCACGGAAGCCCTTTTTCTTTTCCGGTTTTTCAAGCGGTCCGCGAAGACCCTTTACGCCGGTAATGTAAAGACCGCTTACGGTTGCCTTTACCTCCTTTTTGACTGGGATATCGTCAAAAACAGCTTCATCTGCAATCAGGGACATTACCTTTGGACCAACCTTTGCTTTTACGATTGGAAGCTTTGAACGACGAAGCAGCTTAGGTGTCTGTTCAATCACCTGCTGCGGAAGTCCTGCATCTTTTAAGCGCATTCGCTTTTTATCGATAATCAGCATTGTGACAGTCTGTGCGGCTGCGGCAAGCTGGGCATCCTGTTCATCCTTTCTTTTTTGTGCTTTCTTTCCAAGGAAATAAAGTACAATAATTGCTGCAATCATAACAATGGCGATTACAAGCAATGCTATTTGCCATCCGGTCATGGAAAATCTCCTCCTTTATGTTCATTGAATGCTATTTTACCATTGATTATGTGAAAAATCAATGAATTATGAAGCCAATTGTTTGTATTTTCAAAAGAAGTGTGGTATTGTATTTGAAGCGCATTTTGCGCCAGGGATTTGAAAAAGAAAGGATATATATATGAAAAAGAAAATTGTTACTGTGCTCTTATGCGCAGCAGTTGCAACATCCCTTCTTGCCTGTGGCAATAAGGAAAATAATACACAGACAACAGAGGCTGCTACAGAGTCTGTTGCAGAGCCAACAACAGAAGGGGAGACCCAAGAAGTGACAGAGGAGACGATAAACAGTCTTTCCTTTGATATTGATGCTACAAGCTGTGTAACCACCCTTGCGGATTATACAAATGTAGAGGTATCTTTAACCGGAGATTATGAAGTGCCCCAGGATTATGTGGATCAGGCCTTGGAGGGACTGTTGGAATCCGTTGGACTGACAGAACAGGAAGTGACGGATCGCGATGAGGTTCAGGAAGGAGATATCGCAAATATTGACTATACCGGCTACTTTAATGACGAAGCCTTTGAAGGCGGGACAGATACCGGATATGATCTGGCAATCGGATCAGGAGCCTTTGTGCCGGGCTTTGAAGAGGGATTGATCGGGGCAAAGGTCGGAGAGACGGTTACCATCGATGTAACATTTCCGGAAACCTACACCAATAACCCGGATCTTGCCGGACAGCTGACCCAGTTCGTCGTGACCATCAACAGCATAAAGGTGCCGGTTACCATTGATATGCTTAACGATGAACAGGTGGCAGAATATTTTGGCGATACCTATGAGATTACTACAGTACAGGAGCTTTCCGATTATGCTGTAGGCTACGTAGAGGAGCAGGCTGTCACAAGCAGCATTATCGAGTATATGCTTACAAACAGTACCGTAGAGGTTCCGGAGGATTACTTAAATGCAAGAGTGGATGAGTATGTTGCACAGGCAGCAGCATACTACGGACTTGACATGGCATCTTTTGCGTCTATGATGGAAGCATACGGTTCTTCTTTGGATGGCTACAAAGAAGAGATCAGGGAAAGCATAAGAGAGAGTATTGCCCAGGAGCTTATTTTTGAAGCAATCGGAATTCAGGAAGGATTTGACTCATACGGAGAAGAGTACGACGCGTTCATTCAGAAGAATCTGGATGAAAGCGCTTATTCTACCGCAGAGGACTTATACGATATCCTTGGTGATGGAAATCCTGAGTATGGCGAAAAGTATGCAAAACGTATGTATGTAATGAACCAGGCCTTGGATTTTGTAAAGAAAAATGCAACCGTTTCAGGAGCAAAAGTGTACACCTACAAGGAGCAGTAATTGCTGTCTGTAGTTAATTAGGGGATTAAGAAGCGAGGAGAAAATTATGGAACTGATCAATGTAAGAGAAATTTTCCGAAACCAGAAAGAGTATGAAAATAAGGAAATCACCATCGGCGGATGGGTCAGAAGCAACCGGAATTCCAAGAATTTTGGATTTATCGTTGTAAATGACGGAACCTTTTTTGAGCCGATACAGGTTGTTTATGGAAACGGACTTTCCAACTATGATGAGATTAGCAAAATCAACGTAGGCGCGGCAATCATTGTCCGGGGACAGCTGGTTTTGACACCGGAGGCAAAACAGCCCTTCGAATTGCAGGCAACAGAGGTTGTGATTGAAGGTGCATCTACACCGGATTATCCATTGCAGAAAAAACGCCATACCTTAGAGTATCTGCGGACGATTTCACACCTTCGACCAAGAACGAATACCTTCGAGGCGGTATTCCGTGTGCGTTCACTTTGTGCATACGCAATTCATCAGTTTTTCCAGGAGCGGGATTTCGTGTATGTTCATACACCGCTGATCACAGGCAGTGACTGTGAGGGGGCAGGAGAGATGTTCCAGGTTACTACGTTAGACTTAAACAACATTCCTTTGACGGAAGAGGGAAAGGTTGATTTTTCAAAGGATTTCTTTAACAAGCCTACGAATCTTACGGTGTCCGGTCAGCTAAACGGCGAGACCTACGCAATGGCATTTAAGAATATTTATACCTTCGGACCGACATTTCGGGCGGAAAATTCCAATACCACCCGTCATGCTGCTGAGTTCTGGATGATTGAGCCGGAGATTGCCTTTGCTGACCTTGAGGACGATATGATCCTGGCTGAGAGCATGCTAAAATATGTCATCAATTATGTGTTAGAGCATGCGCCGGAGGAGATGCGCTTCTTCAACAGCTTTGTGGATCAGGGACTTCTTGAGAGATTGAACAATGTTGTAAGCAATGATTTTGCAAGAGTTACCTACACGGAAGCAATTGAGATTCTTTCTAAGAATAACGATAAATTCGATTACAAGGTATCCTGGGGCTGTGACCTTCAGACAGAGCATGAGCGGTATCTGACAGAGGAGGTATTTAAGCGTCCGGTATTCGTAACGGATTATCCAAAGGAAATCAAAGCCTTTTATATGAAGCTTAACGAGGACGGAAAAACCGTTGCAGCAGTAGACTGTCTTGTTCCGGGAATCGGAGAAATCATCGGTGGAAGTCAGCGTGAGGATGATTACGACAAGCTTCTTAACCGAATTACAGAGCTCGGACTTAAGGAGGAGGATTACAAGTTCTACCTCGACTTAAGAAAGTATGGCTCTGCAAGACATGCAGGCTTTGGACTTGGATTTGAGCGCTGCGTGATGTACCTTACCGGAATGAGCAATATCCGTGATGTCATTCCATTCCCTAGAACTGTAAATAACTGTGAATTATAATTTTAGCCCTTCTCCGGAATCGTGTTCCTGAGAATGAATTTTGCTATTTGAATCAGAACGTTTAAAAAGCGTCGGCACTTAATGAGCAATTTATTGCGAATTTAGTACCGTTACGCTTTTTACAAACGAGAGTGGGTTCTGATTCAAATATGCAAATTCATTCAGGAACACTTTTCCGAAATGGGAGTAATTTTAATAGTGAAAGTGTGACTTTCGATTCCTGAAAAAGTACTAATTTTCTTCCCTCCCACATATAGTCTTAATAGACAAAACTGTGGGAGGGATTTTTATTTATGAAACTGTACAGGGAGCGATGGATGTATATCCTCACTACACTTTTTCTGATGTATCTGCTTACGGTGCTGCTTTTGCTGGTTCTTACACTCTTGGTGTATCAATTGGATCTTGCGGGATGGATCGCCCAGCTTGGGGTGACCGTGGTCTATGTGATCAGCGGCTATTTCGGCGGGGTTCTGCTGGGGAAAAAAATACAGCACCAGCGTTTTTTCTGGGGAATGGGAATCGGAGGACTGTATTTTGTGACGCTTCTGATTGCATCCCTGGTGGCAAACGGAGGTGCACTGAAAAAGGGATGGGTATGTATTTTCATATTTATTCTGTGTACCCTGTCAGCAGTATGCGGTGAAATGACGCGAAAATAGGGCATCAGTATCATAAAAAAATGCTTCCCATATGCAAATACTTGTGCTATAATACCAAAGATAGGCGAGCCATGTGCTCCCCAAGAAGAGCGAAAAAGGAGTGAAATCTTATGAAGCACGTAAAGACACTTAATACAAGAAAATTACAGAACACCATCAAGAAGGGTGGCTGTGGTGAGTGCCAGACCTCTTGCCAGTCCGCTTGCAAGACTTCTTGTACAGTAGGAAACCAGACCTGCGAGCAGTACAAATAAGACTGTACGAATTCAATATGTTATTGTAGAAAACGACCGCACGCATCGCGAACGGTCGTTTTGTTCGCAAAGCATAAAATTAAGATAAGAGAATAGAAAGAGAGGAATATTATAGTGGTTCATCAGTATAAGAACAACGGCTATGATATTGTCCTGGATGTAAATAGCGGCGCAATTCACGTAGTGGATGATGTTACCTATGATGTCATCGCTTTATTTGAAGAGTACTGTTCAGAGGAAATTGTAAAGAAGCTGTCAGCACAGTATCCGGAGAGTGAGATCAAAGAGGCAATCGACGAAGTACAGGCTTTAAAGGATGCCGGGGAGCTTTTTACCGAGGATGTCTACGAGAAGCATATCATCGATTTTAAAAAGCGTCAGATCGTGGTGAAGGCCCTTTGCTTACATATTGCCCATGACTGTAATCTTGCCTGTAAGTATTGTTTTGCAGAAGAGGGAGAGTATCACGGCAGACGAGCTTTGATGTCCTATGAGACAGGAAAGCAGGCCCTTGACTTTTTGATTGCAAACTCCGGTTCAAGAAGAAACCTTGAGGTTGACTTTTTCGGCGGAGAGCCTCTTTTGAATTTTGATGTGGTCAAGCAGCTCGTCGCATACGGACGGGAACAGGAAACGCTTTTCGATAAGCATTTTCGTTTTACCCTTACGACAAACGGGGTGCTGTTAAATGACGATGTCATGGAATTTGCCAACAAAGAGATGGACAATGTGGTGTTGAGCATTGACGGACGAAAGGAAGTTCATGACCGCATGAGACCCTTCCGCAAGGGTGCGGGAAGCTACGACCTGATTGTTCCAAAGTTCCAGAAGCTGGCCGAGAGCCGTAATCAGGACAGGTATTACGTGCGTGGAACCTACACACATTTCAATACCGATTTTTCCAAGGATGTACTTCATCTTGCGGACCTTGGATTTAAGCAGATTTCCGTGGAGCCGGTTGTGGCGCAGCCGACGGATGAGTACGCATTGCAGGAATCGGATCTTCCGGTTCTTTTTGAAGAGTATGACAAGCTGGCAGCAGAAATGGTTCGCCGCAAGAAAGAAGGAAATGGATTTAATTTCTTCCATTTCATGATCGATCTTGAGGGCGGTCCCTGCGTGTACAAGCGTTTGTCCGGATGTGGTTCGGGAACGGAATACCTTGCGGTAACCCCATGGGGAGATTTGTACCCATGCCATCAGTTTGTAGGAAATGAAGATTTCCTGATGGGAAATGTGTGGGATGGCATTAAAGCAACCGAGCTTCGGGATGAGTTCAAATGCTGTAATGTATACGCAAAGGAAAAGTGCAGAAATTGTTTTGCAAGATTCTACTGCAGCGGTGGATGTGCTGCAAACTCCTACAATTTCCACGGAACCATCACAGATGCCTATGATTTGGGCTGTGAACTTCAGAAAAAGCGCATTGAATGTGCGATTATGATAAAAGCCGCAGAGGCAGATAATGAGGAAGAATAAAGGAAGGAAAAGAAAATGAAAAAGAGTAGAGGATTCATCGTCATTGCACTTATCCTCGCATTCCTGATCGGAATGGGATATCTTGCAGCGACAACGGTTTCTGTTACAAGCACCAGCCAGAAAAAGGGCGATGGTGTTACAGATGCAGCAGGAATCAAACTTGGTTTGGACTTATCCGGTGGTGTTTCAATTACATACCGCATAAAGGATGAGAACCCATCACAGACAGATATTGACGACACCATTGCAAAGCTTGAACAGCGTATCGAAGGGGATAATACAATTGCAACAACCGAGTATTCGGTATACCAGATCGGAGACGATCGTATTGCAGTAGAGATTCCCGGTGTATATGATGCAAATGCAGTTCTTGCAAAGCTTGGTAATCCGGGAAATCTGTATTTTATCACACAGACCGATGCAGATGGCAATGCAAACTATGAGTATGACAGCACCATCGCCACTGAGCATCCGGAATGGTCTCCGTATTCTCTGACATCAGATATCGAAACCTTAATTGCAAATGGTTCTGTTATTCTGACCGGTGAGGATGTACAGTCTGCAAGCGCGGTTTATGAGACAAATTCAACTCTTGGAACCCAGGAGCCTGTGGTTTCCCTGCAGTTCAATGACAGCGCAGCAGATATTTTCGGACAGGCTACCACCGCAGCTTATGCGGCAGGACAGTCTATCGGTATCTACTATGACGGACATTTCATCAGCGTGCCACGTGTAAGTGCAGCAATTCTTGATGGAAAATGTGTCATTAACGGAATGGGCGATTTCGATGAAGCTAACGAGCTGGCAACCTTCATTCGTGTTGGTGCAATGAAGCTAGAGCTGGAAGAGTTAGAGTCCAATGTGGTAGGAGCGCAGCTTGGCGGACAGGCACTTTCTACCAGTGTTAAGGCTGCTTTGATCGGTCTTGCACTTGTTATGATATTTATGATTATCATGTATGGTCTTTCCGGTGTGGTTGCATCCGTTGCACTTTTACTTTACACCGCACTTGTTGTGAACTTTATCTACTGGTTCGAAGTAACACTTACCTTACCAGGTATCGCCGGTGTCATCCTTGGTATCGGTATGGCAGTGGATGCCAATGTAATTATTTACTCACGTATCCGTGAGGAGATTGCTTCCGGCAAGACAATCGCTGTTGCGATGACAGACGGATTTAAAAAATCTTCCTCTGCAATCCTTGATGGTCAGATCACAACCTTTATCGCAGCCGTTGTACTTATGTTCCTTGGCTCCGGTACAGTAAAGGGATTTGCTTATACCCTTATGATTTCCATCATTTTATCTCTGTTTACAGCACTTGTTGTGTCAAGATTTTTAATGAAGGCTCTCTATGCAGTTGGATTTAAGTCAGAGAAGCTTTATGGAAGAGCAAAGGAGCGCAAGTCTATCGACTTTATGAAGCGCAGAATCCTTTATTTTGTGATTTCTCTGGTTGTGATCGTTGCCGGATTTATCGGTATGGCAGTTAATGCAGGCAGCGGAAACAGGGCACTAAATTACAGCCTTGAGTTTGTCGGTGGAACATCAACAACTGTTGATATGGGAAAGAACTACACCATTGAACAGGTGGAGAAAGAGGTTGTTCCTGTTGTGGCAGATGTGATTGGAGATAACGCTATTCAGGCTACTACCGTAGATGGAACAACAAACGTAGTATTAAAGACACGTACCCTGACTCAGGAACAGCGTGAGGCTGTTGACAATGCTCTTGCTGATAACTTTGGAGCAGTCCTTGTGGAATCTCAGAGTATCAGTTCAACCATCAGCAGTGAGATGAGAGCAGATGCAATCCTTGCGGTTATAGTAGCATGTATCTGTATGCTTCTTTACATCTGGTTCCGTTTCAAGGATATTCGTTTTGCAGCAAGTGCAATCGCAGCACTTGTACATGACGTACTTGTTGTACTTACCGCATATGCCCTGATTCGTATTTCTGTTGGTAATACCTTCATCGCATGTATGCTTACCATCGTAGGATATTCTGTCAACGATACCATTGTCATTTTTGACCGTATCCGAGAGAATATGCACAGTGTTACAACTCCGACTCCGGAGAACCTTGCTGCGGTTGCAAATAAGTCTCTTACCCAGACCTTATCAAGAAGTATCAATACTTCCATCACAACCTTTATCATGGTATTGTTCCTGTTTATCCTTGGTGTAGCATCTATCCGTGAGTTCGCACTTCCGCTGATGGTTGGTTTGATCTGCGGTTCCTACTCATCCATCTTCATTGCTACCGAGCTTTGGTACATCATGAAGCTTCATTTAGGAAAAGGTCGCCTGATTAAGAAATAAGACTTGGGAAATGCCTGGCATAGAAATGATAATACTCCCATTTCAGGAATGTGTTCCCAAATGAATTTGCATATTCGAGTCAGAACCCACTCTCGTTTGTAAAAAGCGTAGCGGTACTAAATTCGCAATAAATTGCTCATTAAGTGCCGACGCTTTTTAAACGTTCTGATTCGAATAGCAAAATTCATTCTAAGGAACACAAATCCGAAATGGGGTATAGAATAAGGTGATTTTGTACCGGCCTCAAAAGTTGGACTAGACAGTTTGCTTTTGTAGGACCGGTACTTTTTTTACTGGCTGGCAAGGTCGGGAAAAGCAGTAAAATGAGCTAGTGAAGTCTCATATTACTGACGGAGTGAGAAAAAATGTCAGTAAGATGAGCTGGTGAAGTGTCATATTACTGACGGAGCGAGAAAAAGCGTCAGTAAAGTGAGCATGTAAAGAGCCTTATTACTGATAAAGGCAGAAAAAGCAGTATAACAGAGAAAGGTTGGTGAAAAATGGAGCGTATCATTTACATTTATCTGATTATCATAAATCTGGTCGGGGTTGCAGTGATGGGAATTGACAAAAGCAAAGCAAGGCGGCAGGCCTGGAGAATACCGGAAAAGACCCTATTTCTCATCAGTATACTTGGAGGAAGCATTGGGACATGGGCAGGAATGTATTTGTTCCGTCACAAAACAAAGCATTGGTACTTTGTTGTGGGAATGCCTCTCATTCTTTTCGTGCAGCTTGCATTGGTGTTCTGGTATATGCGATAAGCCTCCTGGAGCTACTACTTCTATGATATTTCAGGAAAACCTTTCCAAAATGAGAGATTTTTTTCCGGTTATGGATGGAAGAAAAATAAGAGAGTAAAAGTAAGGGAGTATTAATAAGAGGGTAAAAATGTGTATGCATACAAGGAGAATGTGTTATGAAGTATGACTGGATTGATGAATACTTACTTGCAAAAAAGGGCGTTAATAAGGATTTTAAAGAGGAATGGAACTGGCGAAGATATATGATAGAAGGTAAGATGTTTGTAGCAGTATGCTTTGACGATGATAATAAGGAATCCCTGATCACTTTAAAACTGGACCCGATTGAGGGAGATTTGTTAAGGCAGAGTTATCAGGACATCATTCCGGGATACTATATGAATAAGGTCCATTGGAATTCCATTAAGGTGGATGGAGACATTTCGGATGATATGATGATGGATTTGTTAGATAAATCCTATGAGCTTGTGCTGGCTGGGTTTAGTAAAAAGAAACAGATGGAAATCTTAGGTCTGTAGAGTTCAAAAAAAGAAGAGCCTTTAAATTAATCCCTTTTCGGAATTGTGTTCCCAAATGAATTTTGCTATTTGAATCAGAACCCACTCTCGTTTGTAAAAAGCGTAATGGTACTAAATTCGC
>CAMDYX010000016.1 GCA_945910395.1 uncultured Agathobacter sp.
GAGGACAGAATGAAGAATTTAATACGTCAGGAAGTGGTTGCCGGCAATTTCTAAGCCAGTCCATCATAAAACAATCATTTTTTTAGTGAATTATCATTCTCTGTATTGACAAAACGCTTCCTAAAGGCACCGTCTTAATCGAGTGCGGGAAGCTCTTACAGCGGGGCGGGTACAAAATCAAAGTGCTGAATACGATTAACTTCAAAAAATCCATGAAATACAATCCCTTTGCCTATCTGCGGAGCGAAAAGGATATTTTGAAGTTAGTCAATACCATTATCGCCAACACCAAAGGCGACGGGGAGAAATCCGGCGAGGATTTTTGGGTAAAAGCTGAAAAGCTCTACTATACCGCGCTTATCGGCTATATCTGGTACGAAGCCCCCGACGAGGAAAAGAACTTTACGACGCTGCTTGAAATGATAAATGCGTCGGAAGCCCGCGAGGACGACGAGGATTTTAAGAACCCGGTAGACCTCATGTTTGAACGTCTGGAAGAAAAAGACCCGGAACATTTTGCGGTCAAGCAGTACAAGAAGTACAAACTTGCGGCAGGTGTTATAACCTATAAGCGTCTTCTTATGATGTTTATAGGTTAGAATATCTGCTAACAGTGAAAAATAGCCATTTGTAAGAAGATTGAGAAATACATCTCAGTCTTTTTTTGTTAAGAAGGCAGAAAGGAGTTTACATGAAACAGAACAGCAATTTGACAGTAGCACTTTATGAAAGACTTTCACATGATGATGAACAACAAGGGGAATCATTTAGCATTTCCAACCAGAAACTATTGTTGGAAACCTATGCAAGAGAGCATGGAATGAATAACTACAAGCATTTCTTTGATGATGGTATTTCTGGAACAAGATTTGACCGCCCTGGCTTTATGGCAATGATGAATGGAATCAAAGATGGAGAGATTGGAACTGTCATTGTGAAGGATATGAGCCGACTGGGAAGAGATTATCTGATGGTTGGTCAGATTCAGGAAATGCTAAGACAGAAGAATGTCCGATTGATTGCTATCAATGATAACCACGATAGTATTCATGGGGATGATGATTTGTTGCCATTCAAAAATATCATGAATGAATGGTATGCCAAAGATACAAGCAAGAAGATTCGTTCCACATTTCAAGCCAAAGGAAAAGCAGGAAAACATGTTGCCAGTTCCCCAGTTTATGGATATATCAAAAATCCAGAGAACAAAGAGGAATGGATTGTTGACCGAGAAGCTGCTGAGGTAGTAAAGAGAATTTATCGCAGGACAGTTGAGGGTGCAGGACCTTATCAGATAGCAAGGGAACTTGAAGCTGATAAGATTGATATTCCTGCCGTACATCTTCAAAAATTAGGTTTTGGATTACATCAGAAAGTCAAATTTGATGAACCTTATCATTGGTGGGGTTCAACAGTAACACACCTTCTTGATAAAAGAGAATATCTTGGTCACACAGTTAATTTTAAGACCAGAAAGCACTTCAAGGACAAGAAAAGTCATTACGTGGATGAAAGTGAGTGGTTGATATTTGAGAACACTCATGAGCCGATAATTGACGAGGAAACTTGGAATATCGTTCATAGAATTCGTGGTAACTGTAAAAGATACCCGAATGGATGGGGCGAGGTAAATCCACTTACTGGGATTGTTGTATGTGCCGATTGTGGAAGACCTATGCACCAACATAGGACAAGCAATGGAAAAAGAGAGTGCAATTATGTATGTGCGAACTACTCAAAATCACCAGTCGGAACTGTTTGCCCTTCTGGTCACAGAGTAAAAGGTGAAGCTGTTCTTGAACTTGTTAAACAGACACTTAGAGATATTCGAGCCTACGTAGACCTTGATGAAGAAGGTTTTTTGAAGGAAATGGAGAAGGGTGTAGAGGATGAACACAGGGATGAAATCATTCTTGCACAGAGAAAGATAGATAGTAATAACAAGCGATTAGGTGAGATTGAAAGCCTATTTTGTAGGATGTATGAGGATAACATACTGGGAAAACTTCCAGACAGCAGATACGAAGCACTTTCAAAACAATATGACGCCGAGCAGGAAAGGTTAAGGCACGAAATCTGTGAAATCGAGAAGACACTTGCAGGATTCCATACAGAAACAAAGGATGGAAAGAAATTCCTAAACATCATCAAGAAATATGACAATTTTGATGAACTGACACCTTATATGCTGAATGAACTGGTTGAAAAGATTGCGGTTCATGAGAGGGATAGAAAGGGAAGCAGAGATACGACACAGAAGATTGATATTTATTTCAGCTTTATCGGTTGTTATCTGCCACCACAAGAAGAACCCGATCCAGAGGAGCAGGCGAGACTTGCAGAGGAACTTGCCAAGAGGGAAGAATGGAAAGACAAATGCCATGAACGTTACATGAAATACCGTAAAAGTGGCAAATATAAAGCCTATGAAAAGAGTTATGAAGGACGAAGAAGGGCATTGATGGCAGAGAAAAAAGCCAATAATCCCAATCCTTATGGTATCAGTATCGCAGAATATCGAGAGCAGATTGGAGAACCCAAAGTTGCAAAATAAATCATTCGATAATTATTGTGAATCTGAATTGCAAGAAAGCATAGTGAAGGAAATTATCACATAACAGAATATAGAAATGGTTCATTCGGCAATTATCGGATGAACTGGAGTAAAAAGGACATCAGAGAGAATCATTTGAACAAGTGATTTGCTTTGATGTTTTTTTGTGTGTAAAAAGTGCAATTCCAGTCCTGTAAAAAGTACAGTCGGTTTTGTTTTCTTCCTTCCCTGCCTTCCCTTCTCTTTTCTTCCTTCCTTCTTCCTCCTTAGAAAGAAAAGCAGAAAAAGAAAAAGAAAGAACCAAAGAAAAATAAAAAGAATAAAAGAAAGATATACCTCTATTAACTAACTATCATATCTTATCCTATCCATCCTATCCATCATTCGGGTTTACGAACCCACGAAAGGAGCATGAAATGCAGGAAAATCAAATACAAACAATACTTGGTTTTTATGACCAGAATCAAGAATTTCAGAAGAATGACAGATACTCAGACAGATACCAGAGTGTCTATACGAAACCAGATGATAATTTACATTGGTTGGTGGCAATTCCACACGATAACAATCGTCTGGAAATACACCAGACAGATGAACATGGAGTGATTATTACCAGAGATACCTATGAGAGCAAAGGCAATACAGTATCGTGTCTAAGCGTTGAGAGGTTGCAAGAGGATAGTAGGAGAATGGTTGATTTTTCAGCTGATGAAATCAATCTGATTTATCAGTTTGGGGAAAATGGAAAATCTGCAACAATTGCAGGGCTTCATGAGATTTTACCTAAAATCAAAGACACAGATACATACAGAACCGTTAGACTAACAATGGACAAATTGTCTTCACTATCACCAGAAGTATGCTCTATGCTGATTTCATCCGTTAAGTGTCGAAAGGTTTATGAGCGTGACCATTCTATCAGAGAAAGACTTGCCAAAGCAAAGAAACAATTAAAACAATCGATAACTGATGAGCAGAAAATCAACAGAGAAAGGCATAGGAAGAGAGGTGGACAGATACGATGAATCTTACCAAGTATGAGCAGGAAACAATCATCAATTTCAATGCAGGAGAAAAAAACGCTACTGTTTTCACTATGGATTCCACTGTTATTAGACAGTTAGATACGTTAGTTAATGAATATCCCAATACATTTCATTGCATAAAGGAAACAGATATTTCAAAGACCTATGAAATGCCTAAAACATCCATTACTTATCGTAAACCAAGGAGACTATCTGATGAACAGAGGGAGCAAGCAAGACAACGAATGAAGAAAATCAATCAACAATAAGTTATAAAAAGAAGTGTGATATTAAGTGAATTATTATACAAATTAGTGCTATTCTGTGATATAGTTAGAGTTGGGAAAAATTCATATTGTGAATTTGACAAATTTGAATTTGCGGAGGTGATTAGTATGATAGCTTTTAGTATAATGATGTGGTTTGTTTCCATTACACTCGTGTTTTTGAGCATTTCTTTATTACGAGGAAATTATGCAAGCGTGCATGGAAAAGTATTAGATAGCACAGATGATAAGAAAGGGTATGCAAAGGCTCTCGGAAAACCTATTTTATTATTAGGAGTTGGTTTGGCTGTGGTGGGAATAACAGCTGTTGTATTACCGCAGAAGTATTCAATACTGATCTCTGTTGCATTTATAGTGATTATATCGATGATTGCTGTAACATGGGGTGGTAAGATTTCGAATAAATTTTCGTAAATCGGTATTTTTGAAGGAGGCATATATATGAATATAGGATTTTGGCTTTGTGGAGTTTTGGTTATCCCGTTTTCGATTATAGGAGTTTTATTCGCAATATTTAAAGAAAAAGCAGCTAAATTCGTTTCGGGATTTAATTCATTGTCTAAAGAAGAACAAGCATTGTATGATAAAGCTTATATTTCTCGTGATATAAGAAATCAGTGTTTTATATGGGCTGTCATAATGTTAATCGGGGCAGTGTTATCTTATTTTTTAACACCATATATGTCTATCCCTACTTTTGTTATTTGGTTGATTTTATTCATTAAAGATGTTCACTTTGACACTCATAAAGCATTTGAAAAATATTTATTAAAATAAATTCAAGTTTGTAGGGATGACGACTAAATTGCTGTTTAGTATCCACCACGAACTAATGAATTTATTAACAAATTGAATATAGAATTGATGATAGAAAGGCATTTAGGTTATTTCCTAGGTGCTTTTTTGTTGTAAAAAATGAAAAGAAAGGAAGAACAACAATGATTCAAAATGAAACAAAGTCACCAGAAATCTTGAAAGCAGAAAGACAAGTCGAGCAAGCAAAAGCAAGACTTGCAGAAGCCAAAAGAAAGGAGTCAGCAAAGAAAAGGTCAGATGAAAACAAGCATAAGTACATGATGGGGGGAATTGTTCATAAGTATTTTCCAGAGTGTTATGGATTTGATGAGCATGAATTAAATCGAATTCTTGCAGCTGCAATCAAGTCAGAGCAATGCCAGAGAATTATTGAAATCGTTAAGAGAGAAAGTGCAGGAAATGCAGGAAATGAAACGCATATTTCACAAAATTATGGGACAAATCAAAGTGATTAGAGAAAGTGACGACCAGTGCACATCCTTTCACCGAGATTTTCTCGGTGCGCACAGATATACCACCGAGGGTGGTATGTGCGCTCTTCGAGGACCATTGCATGGAGCAGGATGTCTGACGGTGTCAGCCATAAGGGGAAATAATCTTTCCCCTTCGCTTCGCTACCCTTTTATGTACTTTGCGTCTGATGAAGGTCTAAAGAGCAGACCTTCATCAACCACAAAGTCTTTTCTTAATCGCAATCCTTTACAGAAAGTGAGGTGGTTGATTGGCAATTAAGAATATCAGTACAAGAGCACAGATTTGTGGCAGGAGTGCAAAGTGTCATGGTGGTCATTCAGCTGTAGAACAATCATCCTATATCAGCAGGGAGAAAATGTATAATGAATATGATGGGAAAACATATTATCCAAAGTATAGTGAAGACTTGGTACATACCGAGGTTATGCTACCAGAGAATGCACCAAAGGAATACGAAGACGCTAGCATACTATGGAATTCAGTAGAAATGATAGAAAAGAGTTCTGACGCACAGCTTGCTAGAACCTATAAAGTGGAATTGCCGAATGAATGGAGTTATGAACTTGCAACAGAAGTCATGAGGGATTATGTGAAAAGAAACTTTGTTGATTTGGGTATGTGTGCCCAGTTTGCTATTCATGATTCTGAAAATGAAAAAACAGGGCAGAGAAATCTGCATTGTCATATCTTGCTTACCATGAGAAGCATTGATGAAAATGGAAAATGGATGGCAAAACAGAAAAAGGTTTATTTAACTGACGAAAACGGAGAACGAATTCCTATCATAGACAAAAAGACTGGAGTGCAGAAAGTAGATAAGCAGAATCGAAAACAATGGAAATGCAAAACGATAGATACGAATGATTGGAACAGTAGGGAGAATGCGAAAAAATGGCGAAAGGATATTACTGATACAATCAATTCTGTTAATCAGAAAATGGGTATGACAGAGAACTTTTGGGAATATCGTTCTTTCAAAGAGCAGGGACTTGATATTATTCCAGAGATTCACTTGGGAGAGAAAGCAAGTGCATTGGAAAAATCAGGCATTCAATCCATACGTGGAAATATCAACAGAGAGATTAGAAAACAGAATGCAATTATTCTGCAAGCAAAAGCAACCTACACACAAGCAAAGAAATCACTTGCCAGTGCTAAGTTGTTTTCTGCTATGGCAATGAAAAAGGTTAAGAATGAAATCATTGATATGATTCAAGAGGTTGCAAAGAGAAATCATGACAGATTGAAATTGCCAGTGTTAGGAACAAAATATTTGCGACAAGTAACAGACAGAGCAACATTACAGAGCAGGGAGAGAATGGAACAGTTTGTGCATGAGCATGAACTTACATCATTTGATACTTTGAAAGAATTTAGATTAACTAACGAGCAGAAATATAATGAAATGCAGGCCAAAAGGGAATATGTATCTGACAGAATGCAGTACTTAGAAGCATTGCTTTATTTGTATGAATCCTATGAGCCATTTATCAAGTATCATAAGGAACAATGGGAACTAAAAGGATTTGCTAGAAAAGCGTATGAAAGAAAGCATATCTATGAATTGGAATCTTATGATTTATACAGAAATAAAATTAAGCAAAGTATTGTTGAGCCAGATAAGAAGATTACCCCGAAAGCATGGAAAAAGGAACTTGCTCAACTGGAAAAGGAACTTGATGAAACCAGAGAACCATTAGGGAAAGTAATCGTTAATCTTTCCAGTATTGAACTACTGGAATATAACAAAAAGGAGCTTGGAAGAATGATGGAAAATGAGAAACACCAGAAAGAATTATCCATCAATCAATCCAGAAAGAAAAATGAACAATCATTGTAATTATTCGGTGGAGTGCAATCCAGATATTGCCCCACCTTTTTTAGTGGAGGAAAACAGAATGAACGAAGATAAAATGATAACAGAAAAGAGAATTGCTAGAAAAATCGGTGGAATTACATACCTTGTTGGGATTCATTTCAACGAAGGAGCAACAGAAACAGTAGGCGAAAAGCTGAAAAGAATGATGAAAACCGAGTGTGAAAGAGCAAAATGTGTATAAGAAGACCTTGACAAGTGGTTGCAGGGAAGACAGCGAAATCCATCCTGGTTTCCTGTGGTGCAAGGCTCGCTCCGTTTGATATTAAGGAGCTTCGGGACATTACAAAAGAGGATGATCTGGAGCTGGATCTGCTGGGGGATAAGAAGACGGCACTGTTTCTGATCATGTCAGATACGGATGCAACCTTTAACTTTCTCATCAGTATGATCTACACCCAGTTGTTCAATCTGTTATGCGAAAAGGCGGATGATAAATATGGTGGAAGGCTACCCGTACATGTACGGTGCCTGATAGACGAGGCCGCCAATATCGGACAGATTCCGAACCTGGAGAAACTCATGGCAACCATCCGAAGCCGTGAAATATCGGCAGTTTTGGTGCTGCAGGCTAAATCGCAGCTCAAAGCGATTTACAAAGACAATGCAGATACCATTATCGGTAACTGCGATTCCCAGATCTTTCTGGGAGGCTCGGAACAGACGACCCTTAAGGATCTCAACGCCACGCTCGGCAAAGAGACGATTGATATGTATAACACGGGAGAGACCAGGGGAACGAGTCAGAGTTACAACATGAATTATCAGAAGTTGGGTCATGATCTTATGAGCATCGATGAACTGGCTGTTATGGACGGTGGCAAGTGTATTGTCCAGGTCAGAGGAGTAAGACCTTTTCTGTCGAATAAGTATGACCTGACAGGGCATCCAAATTATCCGCTCACCGCGGATGCGGACAAAAGGAACTGGTTCGACATAGAGAAGTTCCTGAAGAAAAACCACAACTTAATATTGAGAGCAAATGACGAATACGAAGTCATCGAAATGAACGAGGACTAAGCCCTTAAGCATGTAAAAGCGTGCATAAGGGCTTTTTCTATGCCACAAATTCGGAAAAATTCGAGATTTGTGGCACATGTGGCCACATGGCGAAGGTCAGTCGACGGGCTTTCGCATGCAACTTATAAACCCGAATCGGCAGCATAAGGAACTGCCAGAAACCAAAAACAACTTTTATGGAGGAATTATATCATGGGATTTTTTAACAGCGCAGTAGGCGTACTTCAGACACTTGTAATCGCACTTGGTGCAGGTCTTGGCATTTGGGGTGTAGTAAACCTCATGGAGGGCTACGGCAACGATAACCCCGGTGCGAAGAGCCAGGGTATGAAGCAGCTCATGGCTGGTGGCGGAGTTGCTCTCATCGGTACTACTCTGGTACCTCTTCTTGCCGGACTTTTCTAAGGTGCCGCAGGCTATATGCCTGCGCCCCTTGGGGCAGGAGAGAAATACAATTTCATATGGAGCAGGGGAGGTCAGACGGCCTCCCCATTATTTAAGCAATTATAGGTAAAAAAACGAGTTTTACCTAGGTTTTGTGAAAACGGAGGAATACATGGACAGCATACTTCAGTCAATAGAAGACTGGCTGAGGGAAGTTCTTGTATCAGGCATTATGAACAACCTGACGAATACCTTTGATTCGGTAAACGCACAGGTAGGGCAGATTGCGACAGAGGTAGGCCAGACACCGGCAAACTTTTCACCCGGAGTGTTTGCCATGATCCGGACACTTTCGGAGAATGTGATCATGCCCATAGCAGGAATCATCCTGACATTCATTGCCTGTTATGAGCTGATTCAGCTGGTCATCAGCCGTAATAATCTGGCGCATTTCGAGACCTGGATATTCTTCAAGTGGGTTTTCAAAACATTCATTGCAGTTACACTGATCAGCAACACCATGAACATCACGATGGCGGTCTTTGACGTGGCACAGTACGTGGTACAGCAGTCCGGAGGCATCATATCCGGCAGCACGGCAATCGATGCCAGTACCCTGGCTACAATGCAGGCAAACCTTGAGGCGATGGACATCGGTCCGCTTATAGGCATCCTGCTTCAGTCCATTATCGTACAGTTCCTGGTCTATCTGTTATCAGCGCTCATCTTTGTGATTGTATATGCACGAATGATAGAAATCTACCTGATGGTATCGCTGGCACCGATTCCCTTTGCAACCTTTGGAAACAAAGAGCAGAGCATGATCGGGCAGAATTACCTACGGTCCTTGTTTGCAATCGGATTTCAGGGCTTTTTGATCATGGTCTGTGTCGGTATCTATGCGGTGCTGATACAGAACATAGCATTTACATCAGATATTATCGGTACCCTCTGGGGTATCGTTGGTTATACCGTCCTGCTGGCATTTACGCTCTTTAAGACAGGTTCGGTTGCTAAGTCAGTGCTTCATGCACATTAAGGAGGGAAACATAAATGGCAGCATCCTATATCTCGGTACCAAGGGATCTTACCAAGGTCAAGAGTAAAGTGATGTTCAATCTTACAAAAAGACAGCTGATCTGCTTTGGGATGGCGGCACTCATCGGAGTTCCGTCTTTCTTTTTGCTAAAGCACTTTGGTTCCGTCAGCATGGCAGCCATGGGAATGATGGTGGTCATGATGCCTTTTTTCTTTCTGGCCATGTACCAGAAAAACGGGCAACATCTGGAAGTCTTTTTGAAGCACTTTATTCAGGCCATGTTTGTAAGGCCGAAGGTACGACCATATAAGACAGACAATTACTACGCCGCCCTCGCGCGGCAGGCGGACGCAGAGCAGGAAATCGCTGAGATCATCATGTACAGCGAGGCAATGCGACCTGAGAAAAAGAAAAGAGGTGAAGATCTTGATTACACTTTTTAAGAAAGAACCTGACTCAGACATAAAGATGCCTGCAGGGCTCACCCGTGCGGAGAAGAAGGAAGTGCGCGAGGTTATAAAGCGTGCAAAGAGAAATGACGGGATTCCCAGAACCGCACAGCAGAGCATTCCTTTTGACAGGATGTTCCAGGACGGCATCTGCAGAGTGGGGCAGGATTATTACACGAAGACGCTTGTCTTCCAGGACATCAACTATCAGTTGGCTCTTCAGGAGGATAAGACAGAAATCTTTGAAGAGTGGTGCAGCTTCCTTAACTTCTTCGACAGCTCCGTGCATTTCGAGCTTTCGTTCATGAACATGGCTACGGATGTGGAGAGCTTCAGGACAGGAATCGCCATTCCCCACAGGAAGGATGGTTTCGATGAAGTGAGGGACGAATACAGCACCATGCTCTTTCATCAGATGGAGGCGGGCAATAACGGCCTTACCAAGACCAAGTTCCTGACCTTCGGAATTCATGCCGAGAATATGAGATCGGCAAAACCGAGACTGATCCATATCGAAACGGATCTTCTCAACAACTTTAAGCGCCTGGGCGTAAGGGCCAAGACGTTAAACGGCTATGAGCGTCTGGAGCTCATGCATAAGCAGTTTCATATGGGAGATAACGATAAGTTCATCTTCGACTGGAAGTATCTGGTAGGATCCGGGCTTTCAGTAAAGGACTTTATCGCTCCCAGCAGCTTCGAGTTTCCCAATGGAAGACGCTTTAAGATGGGAAGTCTCCACTGTGCGGTCAGCTTCTTATCCATCGATGCATCGGATATCAGTGACAGGCTTTTGGCAGATTTCCTTGGGATGGAATCCAGTCAGATCGTAACGATGCAGATCCATTCCATCGATCAGAATGAGGCGATCAAAACCGTAAAACACACCATCACGGAGCTCGACCGTAGCAAGATCGAAGAGCAGAAGAAGGCTGTGAGAGCAGGCTACGATATGGACATCATCCCCTCGGACCTTGCCACCTACGGAAGAGATGCAAAAGATCTTCTTAAGGAGCTTCAGAGTCAGAATGAGAGAATGTTCCTTTTAACCTTTCTGATCCTGAATACCGGAAGGACGGAGCAGGAGCTTGAAAACAATGTATTCCAGGCTCGTTCCATCGCACAAAAGCATAACTGCAATCTGGTCCGTCTTGATTTCCAGCAGGAGCAGGGTCTTATGAGCAGCCTTCCGCTTGCAAACAATCTCATCGAGATCCAGCGCGGAATGACGACTTCGAGTACGGCTATTTTCGTACCATTCACAACACAGGAGCTTTTTCAGGACGGAACGGAGAGCCTTTACTACGGCCTCAATGCTCTTTCCAACAACCTGATCATGGTAGACAGGAAGCTTCTGAAGAACCCGAACGGACTGATACTTGGAACTCCAGGTTCCGGTAAGTCTTTTGCCGCAAAGAGGGAGATTGCCAATGCATTCCTCGTAACGGATGATGATGTCATCATATCGGATCCTGAGGCAGAATACGCTCCACTGGTAAAGAGATTTGGTGGGCAGGTTATTAAGATCAGTCCCACCAGTACGCAGTACATCAACCCGATGGACATCAACATGAACTATTCCGATGATGATAACCCGATCGCACTGAAGGCCGACTTCATTCTTTCACTCTGCGAGCTGATCGTAGGCGGCAAGGAAGGACTTCACCCTGTGGAAAAAACGGTCATCGACCGTTCAATCCATCAGATTTATCACAGGTATTTTGAGAACCCGGTGCCGGAAAACATGCCGCTTCTGGAGGATCTCTATAATGAGCTTTTAAAGCAGGATGAACCGGAAGCAAAGCATGTAGCAACCGCACTTGAGATTTATGTATCCGGATCGCTCAATGTGTTTAACCACAGAACCAACGTGGATATCACGAACCGCCTGGTGTGCTATGACATCAAGGATCTTGGTAAGCAGCTGAAGAAGATAGGCATGCTGGTCGTGCAGGATCAGGTATGGGGTAGAGTTACCCAGAACCGAAGTGAAGGCCGATCCACCAGATACTACATGGATGAGATGCACCTGCTTCTTCGTGAAGATCAGACAGCAGCCTACACCGTGGAGATCTGGAAGAGATTCCGTAAATGGGGTGGTATTCCTACCGGCATCACCCAGAACGTAAAGGATCTTCTGGCATCAAAGGAGGTCGAGAATATCTTTGAAAACTCGGACTTCATCTATATGTTAAACCAGGCGGTCGGAGACAGGCAGATCCTGGCAAAGCAGCTGAATATCAGCCCTCATCAGCTCTCGTATGTAACCCATTCGGGAGAAGGTGAAGGGCTTTTATTTTACGGCAATGTGATTCTGCCCTTCGTGGACAGATTCCCGACGAACCTTGAGCTCTATAAGATCATGACAACCAAACTGTCTGAGGTTCAGGAGGCCAAAGAGGAGGCTGAGAGTAAAGAGAAAGGAAAGCGCTGATGAATGAAGAATATACGAGAGATCAGGCGAAGCCCTCCACGCGGAGGGTTGAGCCTGAGAAGACAACTAAGCAGAAATCTCCCGGCGATAAGCTGAAAAATGAAACATCTGCCGGTGAAAGCTACCGCAGAAAGCTCCGTCACGGAAAAGCTGACAATGCGGAAACACTGCAGGAAAGAAAGCACCGGAAAAAGATCAAGCGCCAGGGGCGTAAGAAAATATATGCCGATGCAGTTGCAGTATCCGAAATCAGAAGACATATCGCAGAGAAGAATGATGACGGGAACGCAGGCGGTGATGCAATCGAAGCCGGGATTGGAGCCATTCACGGTGCAGAGGTACGGGTGAAGAGTGAGCTCTATGCTGCTAAGGCAAAATCACATGACAAAGCGTCCGAAGGGTATGGTAAGAAGCTTCACAAGAAGCAGCATTCGGAAGCCGCAAAGCAGGCCAGATCCACTGAGAGTGCAAAGGGTGATATCAATGCTACTTCCAAAACGCTGCAAAAAAGTCAGATGAAAAAGGAGATTCAGCGAAACGCGATACGGGCGCGGGAAAAGGAGGCCGCGAACGGAGCCGGAAGTCTTACAAAGAAATTCGTGGACAGGGCAGAGGATCTACTCGGAAGACTGGCTGAAGCAGTGGCTGAGTTTCTGAAGGAACATCCCATGGCGATAGTTATTGCAGGTGCCATCCTTCTGATCATTCTGGTAATTGCCGGAAGTCTTACTTCCTGTTCGGCTATGGGAGGAGGTGTCGGAAATGTGACACTGGCGACCTCATTTACAGCACAGGACGATGATATTCTCGCGGTAGAAGATGATTATAAGGACCTGGAGACTGAGCTTCAGAGGAAGATCGACAATATCGAAACAGATTATCCGGACTACGATGAATACCGCTACAATCTGGCGGAAATCGGGCATAACCCATATGAACTGGCAGCACTTCTTACAGTTCTCTATGAGGATTACACCGAGGCTGAAGTACAGGCGATGCTTGAAACTATCTTTGAAAAGGAGTACAAACTCACAACACAGAGAGTGGTGGAGACCAGAACACGTACAGAGACCAGGACCGGCACACGTACCGTAACGGATCCTGATACCGGCGAGGAATATGAGGAAGAGTATGAATACGAGGTGGAAGTTGAATATGAATACTACATCCTCAATGTCACGCTCACCAACGGAAGTATTCAGGCTGCGGTAGACGCCCTGGGGCTTACAGCGGATCAGCTGGAACGTTATCAGATCCTTCTTGAAACCAAAGGAAACAAACCGTATCTCTTCGGAGAATATGTCAATGGTGGCGGAATAGTTCCCGGTTCCTATGAGGACTATGACATTCCTGCAGAGTACCTGACAGATGCAGAATTTGCCAACATGATGCGGGAGGCTGAGAAATATCTTGGCTATCCGTATGTATGGGGCGGTTCCAATCCCGACACCAGCTTTGACTGTAGCGGCTTTGTGAGCTACGTAATCAATCATTGTGGAAATGGATGGAACGTGGGCAGGCAGACCGCTAACGGATTGCTTGGTAAGTGCAGCCGGGTTTCGAGATCCGATGCACAGCCGGGAGATCTTATCTTTTTCAAAGGAACTTACTCGGGAGCAGGGAACGGCGCAAGTCATGTCGGAATCTATGTCGGAGACGGCATGATGATCCACTGCGGCGACCCGATCCACTATTCATCAATTGACACGAGCTATTGGCAGAATCACTTCTATACGTTCGGAAGACTGAACCAATAGCTTTTTTTATGGAGGAAAAACATGGCAGACAAATATGACAAGCTTGAGCGCATGAGAGCGGACATTCAACGCGACAAGGATAAGGTCGCAAAGCTCCTTGAGCAGATCAAGCACAAAGAAGCACGACTTAAGGTGGCCGAGAATTCCCAGATTGTTGCGGATGTCGGCGCACTGAAGCTCTCACCGGAGCAGCTGGGCGAGTTCCTGGCACTGATTGAATCCGGTAAGATCTCCGCCTTTATGAATGGCGGAACCGAATCACCTGTAGAACCGGAAAAGAAATACGGGGCCGAGGATAACGAGGATGAAGATCCTGAAAACGAAGATTTTGATAATGAGTCAGAGGAGGATGACGATGAAGAGAATTAATTTGGCAAAGATTAAGGTTAGGGCTGCAGGGGGAATCCTTGCAGCTCTTGCAACTATGATGATGTTTTCACCCATGACCGCTTATGCGCAGAGTCATGAGGATGAAGCAGAAGAGGAACCTGTGGTTGAAGAAGTGACAGAGGAACCCGAAGAGGAGCCGGAAGAGCCTATGGGTCCGCTCACTCCCGACGGAAATCTCACCCTGGTGGATGACTATGGCAGTCCTGATAAGTCCGGAAAGCAGTTCATTACTGTGGTAACGAAGTCCGGTAATTACTTTTATATCATCATCGACCGTGATGATGAAGGGGAAGAGACAGTTCACTTCTTGAATATGGTGGATGAAGCAGACTTGCTTGCTCTTATGGATGATGAGCAGGTGGAGGAATATCTTGCCGCAACGCAGCCGAAGGAAGAACCAGCGCCTGTTGTTGAGGAACCCAAGGAGGATCCCGAACCCGAGGAACCGGAAGAGCCCAAGGAGAAACCCAAGAGCCCTGTCGGTAAGCTGGTTCTTGTGATTATTCTGATCGCTGGTGGTGCTGCAGGTTATATGTTCTTTAAGAAGAGCAAGCAGGTAAAGCCCAAGACCGGAGGTCCCGATCCCGATGCAGACTATGATGAAAGTGATGAGGACTACCTGAACAGTCTTCCGGATGATGATGACATCCCCGAGCCCGAGGAGTCTGATGAGGAGGACGAAGAGGAATAAGCAAAAACATCAGAGGCGGCCAGTCGGTCGCCTCTTTGCATGAAAGGAGAAATCAGATGGGTAAGAAATCAAGATATACGAGTTATTTGAACGGCATCAACCAGGTCGGTAAGAAGATGCCCAAAAAGAATCAGCAGACTTCTGTTCTGAATAGGTTGAAAACACTGAAGGGAGGAAAGGCGAATGGCTGATCAAAAAGAGAATGTCAAAGAATTTGACGCTGAAGCATGGAAAAAGAGCAAAGCGGATGAACTGAACGAAGTGATGGGAAAGCTGGAACAAGGCGTGCAGGAAGTATTCGGCAGCGAGAAGTACAAGGAATATCTGGATGTCTGTGCAAAGCTTCCGAGGTATTCCCTCAACAACCAGCTTCTGATTGCGATGCAGACCAAGGGACAGGCCACCATGGTTCAGAGCTTTACCAACTGGAAGGAGATGGGCCGCTATGTGAAGAAGGGCGAGAAGGGAATCAAGATCCTGGCTCCTGCACCTTACAAGGTGGAAAGAGAACAGGACAAGATTGGTGCTGATGGCAAACCGGTTCTCGATTCCGATGGTGAGCATGTGAAGGAAACGGTGGAAGTGAATGTCACTGCCTTTAAGGTGGTGAACACATTCGATATCTCCCAGACGGATGGAAAAGAGGTTCCGACTCTTGGTGTGGCTGAGCTTGTCGGCACTGTGGAAGGATTTGCTGCCTTTACCGAAGCGCTGAAAAGTACCTGCCCCGTTCCTATAACCTTTGAGAATATTGAGTCCGGAGCAAAGGGATATTTCCATACGGAGGATAACCGGATCGCAATTCAGGAAGGTATGAGTGAGGTGCAGACCGTGAAGACCATGATCCATGAGATGGCACATCAAAAGCTTCATTCTACTGTGGAGGGCGAGCGTAACAAACAGTCCGCGAACAGTAAGGAAGTGGAAGCCGAAAGTGTTGCTTACGTGGTTTGTCAGCGTTATGGGATTGATACCTCAGATTATTCCTTCGGCTATGTGGCAGGGTGGTCCCAGGGAAAAGAGACACCTGAGCTTCGTGAATCACTTGATACAATCCGCAAAGCTGCATCGGAGATCATTGCTTCGGTTGATGAGAAACTGGAAACCCTCACAAAGGATCAGATGAAGGAGCAGGCTAAGGAGAACCCTTTCGAACAGGGACAGGTCATTGGGACTGTGAAGATCAAACCGGAGGAGCCTGTGAACATTGCCGGTGATAAGCCCATCAGGGTCACGATGGAGCAACCGGAGGAAAAGAAGGCAGATAAGAAGATTTCCGTAAAAGAGAAACTTGCTGAAAACAAAGAAAAAGCAGCCAAGACACCCAAATCGAAGAAGACGGTGGATAAAAGTCTTGGCGAAGCAATTTAAAACACAAAGGAGAGGATGAACATGAATATGAAAAATATCATTATCGGAGCAGTTGCAGGTACCGGAGTAATCGGTTTGATTGTGGGTCTTGCAATGAAGGCTCACAAGTATAAGAAAACATGCTATGAGGCGTGTGAAATAACGGATGAGGCACTTTGTGCGTTGAGAGAGTACAAAAAATTGAATGACAGATGTCTGGAGGTTGCAGACAAAGCAGTCCGTCTGGCGGCGGGGGAGTTTGACTATCTTGATGAGGATTATGATTTCCCTGATGAGGATATCGATGACGACTATGAGGATGATTTCGATGATGAGGAGGACGAAGATTGAAACTGGTAATTGCTGAGAAGCCGTCGGTTGCTCAGTCCATTGCCAAAGTCATCGGTGCAAACCAAAGAGCTGATGGGTACCTGGAGGGATCCGGGTACCTTGTCAGCTGGTGTGTAGGTCATCTGGTGGAGCTGGCAGAACCTGAGGAATACGATTCGCGATATCAAAAATGGAACAAGGAAGATCTTCCGATCATTCCGGATGACTGGAAGTACAGGGTATCTTCTGCCACAAAGGCACAGTTTAAGATTCTGAAGGATCTCATGGACCGGGATGATGTGGAAAGCCTTGTGGAGGCAACCGATGCCGGACGCGAGGGAGAACTTATCTTCCGACTGGTCTACAACCAGGCAAAATGCAAAAAACCGTTTGAGAGATTATGGATTTCTTCGATGGAGGATGATGCAATCCTGAATGGCTTTGCGACTCTGAGGCCCGGAAAGGATTATGACGATCTGTATGAAGCGGCGCTATGCCGAGAACGTGCAGACTGGATCGTCGGCATCAATGCCACGAGACTGTTTTCGTTCCTCTACGGGCAGACATTGAATGTCGGCAGAGTCATGACACCGACACTTGCGCTTGCGGTGGAGCGGGAGGCAAATATCAAAGCTTTCAAACCTGAGAAATTCTACACTGTGATGCTCATGACGGAGGGACTTAACCTTACCAGTGAGCGGATCCCGGATAAGGAATCGGCGGTCAGCCTGGAAAAAGCCTGTATGGCTTCCGGTAAGGCAGTGATCACTAAGGCAGAGAAAAAGGAAAAACAGGAAAAGGCTCCGGCGCTTTTTGATCTCACAACCTTACAGAGAGAAGCCAATAAAAAACTTGGCTATACTGCACAGCAGACTCTGGATTACACACAGAGCCTCTATGAGAAAAAGCTTTGCTCTTACCCGAGAACTGACAGCAGATATCTGACGGATGACATGGCCGGTACGGTAGCGACCCTTCTTGAGCAGGTGGAAGCAGCCTACGGTACCCATGCTACTGACCAGAGAGATATTTCCAGAATCATCAATGGAAAGAAGGTATCAGATCACCATGCAATCATTCCAACAGCGCAGATTACAAAGCAGAACCTGAAGGAGCTTCCGACAGGAGAACAGGAGATCTTAAAGCTCCTTGCAACGAGACTGGCTGAAGGTGTATCTGCTCCCTGCCGTTATGCACAGACCGAGATTGAGGCGGAATGTGCCGGTGCCATATTCAAGGCAAAAGGGAAGCAGATCCTGGATCCCGGTTGGAAATCCGTATCCGGAATCAAAGAATCCGAGGAAGGTGGATCCGATGATGAAGGTGTAATCTCCATTGATGTAAAAGAGGGCGAAGAGATTGAATTTGCAAAAACCAACTGTAAGGAAGGTCAGACGACTCCACCCAAATCCTTTACGGAGGATACACTTCTGGCTGCGATGGAAAAAGCCGGTGCCGAAGAGACTCCGAATGAAGCGGAGCGAAAAGGCCTCGGCACTCCGGCGACGAGAGCAGGCATCATAGAGAAGCTGGTCAGGACCGGATTCATGGAAAGGAAAGGTGATAAGAAAACCAAATATCTGATTCCGACCGGGAAGGGTGAGGCACTTATCACCGTGGTTCCGGAATCCATTCAATCACCGATCATGACAGCCGAATGGGAGCAGAAGCTTCTGGAAATTGAAAAAAGAAACTTTGAAGCAGACGAGTTCATGCGTGAGATTAAAGAAATGATAAAAGAACTCACGGAGACCTACGAGCCTGTGGAGGCATCTGACATTCTGATGCATCCGGTATATGAGCCTGTAGGAATCTGTCCCTGTTGCGGGGCAAGCGTCGTGGAAAAGTCCAAGGGGTTCTTCTGCGATGACAAGGCATGCAGGTTTGCGCTCTGGAAGGACAACCGCTTTTTTGAAAGTCTGTCCAAGAAGATCACGAAGCAGGTAGCACAGCAGCTCCTTGCAAAGGGTAAGGTGAAACTCAAAAGATGCAGATCCGTGAAAACCGGAAAGACCTATGACTGCACAGTAACGATGAGCGTGAATGCTTCAGGAACACCGCAGTTTGGTCTGGAATTTGAAAAGAAGCGCGGATATGAGAGATAGGAGGTGGCGACATGCGAGAAGAAAGAAAAGGAAAGGCGATTGAAAAATGGGATGAGGTAACCGGACGCGCTGCAGTCGATACGACGGTGCAGGATGTCACCAAAGATCCCAGAGCCCTGGGCAGTCAGATGCGGAACATCGAAGATGTCGTAGAGCAGAATGATAACAACTTCGACGGGATTATCAACAATGCTCCTGCATCCGAGACTCCGGTTGAGCAGGCTGTAAAGGAAGAAGAAAAGCGAAGATCCGTGATTGGAAAGCTGAAGGAGAATGAGAAGATCATGGGTGGTCAGTATGAATATCTTGCGAGAAATATCCGCTGTGATGTTCCGGTGAGGTGAGCCTATGGCATCTGAAAAAGTTCGTATGTTTATCAAAATGACACCTGATGAAAAAGCAAAGATCCGTGAGCGAATGGCTGAGGCAGGCTTTGGAAATATGAGTGCCTATGCGCGAAGGATGCTCTTAAACGGATATGTGGTCAAGCTGGACTTAAGTGATGTGAAGGAGGTTCTTCGCCTCCTTCGTATCAGCAGCAATAACTTAAATCAATATGCAAAGCGTGCCAATGAAACCGGAAATATCTATCTCACAGACATTCAGGACCTGAAGAAAAATCAGAAGGCAATCCTCGAATCGGTCGGAGATATTCTGGAGCGTCTGGCCACTTTGTAAGGGAAGGGCAGGTGATAAAATGGCGGCGACCCGGCTGATCTCCATGCATCAGAATAAAGAAAAATCCATAGTGCAATCGCTTCATGACAGGACGGAATATGCCATGAACGGAGAGAAGACAGAAGACGGAGAATTTATTTCTTCGTATGAATGCAACGCCGGGATTGCCGACCAGGAATTCCTGTCAGCAAGAAGCGAATATCTGAGATTTCATCACAGTTACACCGGCGACATCATCGCTTATCAGATTCGGCAGTCCTTTAAGCCGGGAGAGATTACCCCGGAGGAAGCAAACCGTGTCGGCTATGAAACAGCCATGCGATTTACCAAGGGGAAGCATGCGTTCTTTGTAGCAACTCACACAGACAGAGCCCATATTCATAATCACATCATTTTCAATTCTGTGGATCTTGAATGCAGGAGGAAATTCCGGGACTTCTTTTTTTCAGGAATCGCTCTTCAGAGAGTAAGCGACCTGGTATGTCTGGAGCATGGCCTGTCCGTTATACAGAAGCGAAAACCCAGCGAACGTGAGAAACGGACGACCTATCCAAGGAAGGAATCCTATCGCTCCGTAATACGTGAGAAGATTGATGATATCCTGTCGGAGGGACCGGCAAGTTTTGAGGATTTCTTAAAGCGCCTGGAGGAAGAATACTATGTGATCAAGCGTGGAAAGAATACAGCGCTCCGCGGTAGAAATCAGAAGCGATTCATTCGTTTATCCTCTCTCGGAGAAGACTATTCGGAAGATCACATCCGGAAAATCATTGAAGGAGACGAGAAGTCCTACAGCAGTCCGGAGATTAAGAAACAGGAGAAGAGCTTTGACATGCTCCTGGATATTCAGGCCATCATTGCCAAAGGAAAGGGCGCCGGATATGAAAGATGGGCTAAGGTCTATAACATCAAGCAGGTGGCGAAGGTTCTTCTTTTCCTGCAGGAGCACGACTGCAGAGATTACGAGACTCTGGCAAAGCGGGCGGAGGAGACCTCGACAAGATTTTCAGAACTATCCAAAGAGATCAAGGATGCTGAAGCCAGGATGGCAGAAATCGCTATCCTTCGAACTCATATCATAAACTATGGCAAGACCAAGGAAGTCTATGCGCAGTACAAGCAATATGGCTTTTCCAGAAAGTTCTTCGAGGCCCACAGAGAAGAAATCACTCTTCACAAGGCGGCGAAGGATGCATTCAGTAAGCTTCCGGCAGTTCCGAAGCTGAAGGATCTGAATGTGGAATACAGTGAGCTGCTGGCAAAGAAAAAAGCATTGTATGCAGAATATCGGCAGGCCAAGCAGGAGATGCGAGACTATCAGACAGCCAAGTATGATATCGACAGAATTCTGAATATGAGTGCTGAGGAAGAACAGCAGCAAAAAGATAATCAGAAGAAGCGGGAGAGAGTCCGCTAAAGTTTTGGGGCATTTACCATTTCGGTGAGTGCCCCGCTTTTTTTATTTCTGCCAATTGCAGGAACTGCAACTCTGTGCCGGAACGGCACGTAGCCCGGACTGAGAATCAGCCCGATCAAGGGGATTGGGGCGATTTCCCCAACGAGCTAAAAAAGCATGCGGTGCGCACCCATGCACTGCTCGCCACTTTGTGAAACGGACAGAAAAGAGCTGTCCGTTAAAAAGGAACTAATTGACATGAAACGCTGGACTAATGCGCAGAAAAATGCGAAAATACAGAAAGAGATATTTTGGAAGGAGGCACAGGTTATGTCCAGAGGAAGCAATCAGAAATTCAAGTTCACATACCTGATGAAGGTCATGCTCGAGAAGACCGATGATGAACATGCACTCACTATGTCCCAGATCATGGACGAGCTTGAAAAATATGACGTGACCGCAGAACGAAAAAGTATCTATGCAGACTTTGCCGATATGACTGAGAAGTTCGGCGTGGAGATTATCAAGGAACAGATCGGAAGAGAAACCTATTATCATGTTGGCGCCAGAGAATTTGAACTGGCTGAGGTGAAGCTCTTGATCGACGCAATCCAGTCCTCCAAGTTTATCACGCAGACCAAGTCACGTGAGCTCATCTCCAAAATCAAAGGATTTGTCAGTGAGCATCAGGCCGGTCAGCTGCAACGTCAGGTTTATATCAACGACAGAGTAAAGGCGATGAACGAATCTGTTTATTACAATGTTGATGATATTCATACAGCTATCAATGAGAATAAAAAGATCCGGTTCAAATATTACAAGTGGAATATCGATAAGAAGCTTGTCGCCAGAAATAATGGCGAGTGGTTCGTCGTAAGCCCCTGGGCTCTGACATGGGATGACGAGAACTATTACATGATTGCCTATGACAGCTGGGATGGAAAGATCAAGCATTACCGTGTGGACAAGATGATGAGACTTTCCGTTACGGATGAAAAACGAGAAGGTAAGAATCTATTCAAGGACTTCGACATGGCCACATACTCCAAAGCCACTTTCGGAATGTACAACGGGATCAAGAAGAAGGTAAAAATCCACTTTGCCAATTATATGTGCGGCGTGTTCCTGGACAGATTCGGCAAGGATATCACTTTCCATAAGCTCGATGCTGATCACAGTGAGCTGAACGTGGATGTAAATATCAGCCCTCAGTTCTTCGGCTGGATCTTCAGCCTGGGGAAGGATGTGAAGGTAGTCGGACCGGAAGAAGTTGTGGAGGAAATGAAGAAAGAGGCCAAAGCCTTCCTCGACAATATGAAATAGATAAAAGCGATCATTCGGGTGATCACTGCAGAAAACGTTGCAGTGGTTGCCCGTTTTTTGTTGGAAATAGGGAAATAGGGCAAAAATCAGCTGGCGTTTTTAAGGGACACCTCGCGAGGTACAGTAAGGTCAGAAAACAAAAATCATGTTTTTCAAGGAGGACTGACCATGATTATTTTATTATGTATCGTACTTTTCCCATTTGTTGTTTTATCAGAACTGATGAAGCTTAATGACGGGAAAGGACACAGAAGATGAAGAGAATCATATATTGGCTTCAGAGAAAAAGACGAATCAAGGAGAAGAGATGTGGGCAGTGTTGCCTGACTTGTCCGTATTATAGCGAGTGCAGCGGAGAATAATTCTGTGATTTTATCTTAGATGTGGCACGGCTTTACTTTGACGTTACTGTAACAAAAAAGATGCTGATATAACAATAAAAAGTTTTGAAATATCAAAACTTTTATTGAGATTTAGGGGCTCATGTGTTAAAATTTTATAGTCCGATTGGCATTTTGTTGCTTTTTCAAATGAGCATCATTGTTTCATAACGGAGGAAAGACAAATGGCAGTAAGCTATAAAAAATTGTGGCACATGTTACTCGATAAAGATATGAAGAAGAAGGATCTACAAGAACTCGCAGAATTAACACCATATGCTATGAATAAACTGAGTAGGGACGAAGATGTCACAACAGAGACTTTAGGAAAAATATGTAAGGCACTTCAATGTACAACAGACGATATTATGGAGTTCACAGATGATTCAAAATAATTAGTCCCACATGAAAGGAATTATGTAATGATTCGGTATCACTGTCCTAAATGTGATTTGGATATAAATAAAAGTGAGTGTTCAATTTGTGGAAGCAGAGCAACCGTTGAAAGCAAATTATATTGGTGTCCAACATGTAATATTCCGCTGTATGATGAGGAATGCTCAATTTGCCATGAGAGGGGATCATATTTTACTTCGGACGCTAGACCTGTTTTTCCAGAGGAAAGGCTCCTTCTGGAAATACTAATTGGGAAACCGCTTTGCTTTTTGAAAGATTCAGTATGGAATGGAACCGGTAATAGATATTACGTCAATGGAAAAAAGATATCTGTTTCAATAAGTGATTTGATAAAAAAAGATCCTGATGATATTAGACAACAGCTTGAAAAATATAGTTTAGAGAATACATATAGATATTTTGACGAATATATATCAAAATGGGTAGCCGCTAATACGGAACATTTTGACTTTATCACTACAGAAGCAAAACAATATATTAATGATTTTTCGGCTCGCTTTATAAACAACGATGTAAATGCTGCTTTTGTTTCTTTTTCCGGAGGTAAAGATTCCACAGTAGTAAGCGATTTGGTCCGTAAAGCCCTTGGAAATCCATCCATCATTCATATTTTTGGAAATACTACTTTGGAATTTCCTCAGACATATGATTACATTGAAAGATTTAAAAAAATAAATCGTAAGACTCCGGTTTTACGCGCAGAGAATAAGGAACAAGATTTTTTTAACTTGTGTGAATCCTTTGGACCGCCCAGCAGATCTTTGAGATGGTGCTGTACCATTTTTAAGACAGGTTTCATTGGTGACAAGATAAAAAAGACTTTCGATGACAAAAAAACTGTACTTACTTTTTACGGGATACGTAGGAGTGAGTCTGCAAGTAGAAGTAATTATGAACGTTCGTCTGAGGGAAAGAAAATTAGTAAACAACTAGTTGCGTCTCCTATTATCGACTGGATGGACTTTGATATTTGGTTATATCTACTTACTACGAAGATTGATTTTAATACGGCATACAGACAGGGATATACAAGAGTAGGATGCTGGTGCTGTCCAAATAATAGTTCGTGGTCGCAATTTTTGGCCTCTATTTATATGCCTGAGCAGTATAAGAGATTCAATGGTATGCTCATTGATTTTGCTAAGAAAATGGGAAAGAGCGATCCAGAAGAATATGTTACTAGTGGTGGCTGGAAGGCTAGGCAAGGTGGTGCTGGAATTGAATTAAGCAAAAATGTGGCTATCGAGTTTAAACCATGTGCAACGGATGCTTCTAGTTTTAATTATTCGTTGAATAAGCCGATTACGAAAGAAATGTATGAATTCTTTAAGCCTTTTGGCGTCCTGAATTTTGAAATGGGTAAGGCAAGACTGGGCGAAGTATACATTTTAGATGCGCATAGTCAACAACCAATTATGAAATTGCAGGGAAGAATAGGAACAAAAGATTTAAGAATTAGTATTTTGAACACGCCTATTGCTGCACGAACTAAAACGGTTGAGATAGAACTGAAATTCAAATGCCAGATTACAAAATACCAGCTCTGTGTTGGTTGCCATGCATGTGAAAACGCTTGTAAGCATAACGCTATAAAACTTATTAAGAATGGCCCGGGCGATAGCGATTATGAATACAAGATTGATGAAGATAAATGCGTTCACTGTTTTGAATGTATCAATCATTATCCTGGTGGATGCTTTATGAGAAGAGTATTGTTGCCTCGGGGAAAGGGATATTTAGAAGATGACAAATAATCTAAGCAAAGTCCGATTAAAAGGTAATGAATCCTTTAACTTTAGAGAGGGTTGGTTACGAAAAGGTGTCCGGTGCATTGAGGAACACCCTGATCTGTTCTCACGTGATGATGTGATGGAACGTCTTGGTGTCGGAAGTAAAATGGTGAAATCCATTAAGTATTGGCTATTGGCCACTAATTTATGTCGCGAAAAAATAGAAAAGAATGGTCACAAATTTTACCTTACAGAAGATTTTGGTCAGATTATTGACAAGCATGATAAGTATTTTGACGATTTATCAACCTTGTTTTTTATTCATTATCAGATGATATCCAATGACAATCTATGCATGATATGGAACATATTTTTTAATGAGTATTCTGGCAAGGATTTCACAAAAGAAGATATGGTTTCTTCTTGCAAAGAATTGCTTAACAGGAAGATGGCGGAGGGAGCAACTTATTCCGAAAAACTTTTAGAAGATGATTGTTCCAGTGTTTTAAAAATGTATCTTCCGTCAACAAATACGGATGATCCAGAAGACAGTTTATCTTGTCCACTTGGTGAACTAGGCTTGTTACAGAAGAGCGCTGAAAAGAAGGGCTCATATGTGAAAATGTCCCCAAGTAAAGGAACACTCGATAAGTTGGTAGTGCTGTATGTCATGACGAAAAACATGCCTGAAGGCAAGAATTCGGTCAGTATCGATGATTTAATATCTGCTCCCAATAATATTGGTAGAGTTTTTAACTTAGACCGAGCACAAATAAATGAGTACTTGGATGAACTTAGAGTTACAGGTCACTTGACTATTAATCGAACTGCCGGATTGGATATGGTTTATTTTGATAACATTTTAGAGCCGTCCAAGATAATGGAACAATACTATAAGACTGTCCAGGAGATGTGATTATATGAAGTATTCTAAGATTATAGAAACAAATCAAGGTTTTCAGGCGTCAGTCAATCTTGAATTGGATCTGAATAAAAAAGAAAAAGTAAGTGGATATATTCCTACTGAACAGTCAGTTAAGGTTCTAGGGGAGTTTTTACATTCCTTTTATTATGATACAGACACACAATCAAGAGCCAATGTACTTATCGGACCTTATGGAAGAGGAAAGACTCATCTTTTACTTGTGCTTACGGCACTAACTTCGATGGATGTCTATGCTTCGAGCGAGTATACACCCAAAGAAGCAAAGGCTATGCAGAAAAAGCTTTGCAGTAAGATCTCATCGGTGGATAAAGAGGTAGGAGCATTAGCTAAAGCCGTTGTTGAGACAGGAATTAGGACTCTTCCTGTAGTGATTAACAGCAATTCAAGAGATATCAACCAGTCATTTTTGGTTGCTCTTCATAACGCTTTATCTGCTGCTCAACTGGATGATTTATTGCCGAAGACTTACTTTGATTCGGCTTATGATGTTGTGAAGAAATGGGAAAATGAAATCCCTGAAGCATACGACAGGTTTTGCGGAGAATTAAAAGAATACAAAACGACTGCGGAAAACATATGCATGGGTTTGCAGCAATTTAATAACGATGCATATGATCTGTTTTGTGAAGTATATCCTAAAGTTGCAGCGGGTATGAAGTTTAGCCCGTTGATGAGCATGGATGTTGTGAAACTATATATGTCTGTTGTCGATGCTTTATGTGAGCAGACTAAGTATTCTGGGATAAACATTATATTTGATGAGTTTAGCAAATTTCTTGAGAGCAACCTTGAAAAAAGTCAGATGTACAACATGAAGATTATTCAGGATTTAGCAGAGGCTGCATCTCGTAGCGGGAAGAAACAAATTCATTTTACTTGCATTACACATAAGGATATTTTGGAGTATTCGACTAGTGACAGTTTTAAGACAGTAGAGGGAAGATTCTCCAAAATATACTTTGTCGCATCGTCTGAGCAAAGTTATGAATTGATTTCAAACGCAATTATCAAGAAAGATGCATATGAAGATTTTGTAAAGGATAATGCAACCGGATTTGGAAATGTGATGAGTCTTTCATCACGCGTAAATGTCTTTAGAGATATAGATGAGTCATCATTTGAAAAGAAGGTTGTTTTTGGGTGCTTTCCGCTGGCTCCCCTGACAGCATATTCATTGCTGAAAATAAGTGAATTAGTTGGTCAAAATGAGAGGACGCTTTTTACGTTCCTTGCAAATAATAGCGCGAATACATTAGGGGAATTTTTGAACAAAAACCACAAAACCCTTTCATTTATTACGGTTGATTTTATTTTTGATTATTTTGAGGAGTTGTTCCGTAAAGAGGTATTCAATGCTCCAGTGCATAGTTTCTGGGCGAAGGCAGATTCTGCTATTAAACAACTGGATGATCCAGCTCAGATACAAATTATCAAGGCAGTAGCAATTATAAATATGATTAAGGAAGATGCATTTAAGGCGATTCCTAGTCATATTAAAGCGTCAATATTGATGGGTGATGAAGCTTTTGATCATGCTAGTCAAGAGCTTCAACGTCAGCATATAATGACCCAACGCGATTCATCAGAATATGTTCTGCTCACTGCTAACGGTGTTGACGTTCAGAAGAGTATTGATAATCAAGTTGAGACAAAAGCTATAAAGGTAGATGTTTGCCAAGAACTGAATGATCGTTGTGATTTGGGATATGTAATTCCACATGAGCATAATGATAAAAATTGTTTGCTGAGATGCTTTAAAAAAGTATTTATTGCAGCTGATACATTTTGCAAATACAAGAATGCTCAACAAATCTTGGATGAGTATACATATGACGGCGTGATACTTTATATTGTGGATCCTCAGGGTGATTATGCGGAAAAAGTGAAGACCAAAGTCCGCTCTTTCAAAAAGTTCCCTCAAGTTGTTGTTTGCATCTCAAAGGAAGTGTTTCATGGTGAAGCGATATTAAAGAAGCTTGTTGCCGCTGGTCAGCTTAAGGAGATAGCAGCAAAGAATAATGATATTCATTACTTAGAAGAAATAGAATACTTTGAAGAGGATTTGCAAAAACAGGTACAGAGCTTAGTTAATTATCTATATGCTCCATCGTCTGTTAATAGTGCTTTTTTCAATGTGGAAGGCGAACTGAAGATTACTAGACAAGCTGCATTGATAAGTAGGGTGTCTGAAATTTGCGATTCAGTGTACAAAGCCACTCCAATCGTTAATAACGAGATGGTTAACAAAAGCCTGTTAAACACACAAAATCTGAAAGGCAGAGATATTGTTGTTGAATGGATACTTAATCATTCTGAAGATTCGGTTATTCCCTGCATGGATGGTTTTGGACCTGAAGTCAGTATTTTTAAGTCTGCATTCAAATTCACGGGACTGGATAAAGGAGCCACTGCTAACAATGATGGGCTTAATAAGGTGTTGGCAGAGATAAAAGCATTTGTTACAAATTGTGAAAATGAAAAGGGGAATTTTAATACTCTTTATGAGAAATTGCTCGGCAAACCTTATGGAATGCGTAAGGGAATCATTCCGTTATACATTGCATATGTTTTGAGGCCTTATAAAGAGAATGTGGTTTTCTATCATTCCGGAAAAGAGGTTGAGTTATCGGCAGCTGTATTAAGCAATCTTAATGATTCTCCTGAAAAATATGATCTGCTGATGGAGATGGGTACGCAGGAGCGTGAAAACTATCTTGATGAACTTGATTTAGCTTTTGCAGATTATTCTGATACTAAAACAGGAAGTGCCAATCGAATTTATTCTATCATGCGTAGCATGCAGAACTGGTACAGAGCGTTGCCGGAGTACTCTAAGAGGTATACCGATTTTCTTGAATCTGGACAAAAAAGAACGGTTCCAGAATACTACAAAATTTTACGCAGCGATCTTGCAAAGTATGATTTGAATGCAAGAGAGATAATATTTGTTCAATGGCGAGATGCCCTTTCAGATGATGGGAATTTGGAGGAATGTGCGGAGAAAATCATGCAATTTAGGCAGGATTTAGATAAGCATATCCAAACATTTAAGAATGAGTTGTCTGCTATTTTGGTTGCTATGTTTGCTCCTGGATATCAAGGCGGTTTGCCAGTAGCAGTGAGCGCTTGGTATAAAAAGCTACCAGAGACAACGAGGCAACATGTTTTTGATGCTAATACGAACGCCCTTCTTACTTTGGCTGGAAGCAAGGCTACATATAATGAAACCGATTTTCTTGATCAGTTAGTCGAATCATTTGAAGCAATCGGGATTGAAGATTGGAACGATACAACGGCGGATCAATTCAGAAATGACATAGAAGCATCATTACATAAAATAGTAAGCTACCGAGAATCCAAGAGCGAAGATCGTGCCGAATGTAAGGTTGCTATCTCAATGCCTGGTATGGTAGTAGAGAAAAACTTTTCTGCTGAAGATATCTCACCTTTGGCGACCACGGCGTTAAATAACCTTTCGTCTATTTTTGACGAATATAATGATTCACT
Source organism: uncultured Agathobacter sp. (assembly GCA_945910395.1). Classification (GTDB taxonomy): domain Bacteria; phylum Bacillota; class Clostridia; order Lachnospirales; family Lachnospiraceae; genus Roseburia. The sequence goes on from CAMDYX010000016.1 coordinate 29,359, forward strand.
TGAACCAGATGAGAAAATAGCGATTTTAGCAAAACTTATAGGGAAAGTAATTCAGTGATAGGAGCACCATATGATTTATCTTGATAATGCAGCGACAACATTTCCCAAACCTGACGCTGTTTACAATTATGTTGATTGGGTACAACGAAATATTGCGGTTAATACAGGACGGGGAAGTTATCATGTTGCTAGAGAAGCAATGGATATTGTTGAATCCGCGAAAGGAAAGCTGGCAAGGCTTGTTCATGCTAACTCAAGTGAATCTGTAGTTATTACCCCTTCAGCAACAATTGCAGCAAATGAAATTATTGGGGGTATGACTTGGGATAATTTTAAAAATGTATACGTCACGCCATTTGAACATAATGCAGTAATGAGACCGCTGGAGCGAATGAAGAATCTATATGGTGCAAATGTTTTTATATTACCATTTGATCCAAAAACACAAGAACTCGATGAAGATGAAATGAATAGATTATTTACTATTCATACTCCAGATTATGTATTTATCAACCAAGTCAGCAATGTTACGGGAGTAATCATTCCGGTTGAAAAGATTGCAGCAACAGCTAAGAACTATGATGCAGTTGTGGTGGTAGATGGTTCCCAATCTGTAGGGCTATTGGATATAGATTTAAGGAAACTGCCGGTTGATTTCTTGATATTTGCTGGTCATAAAAATATATATGCATCATGGGGGATAGGCGGCTTTGTAATTAACTCTGATAGCAGATTGCAACCGTTCATAACGGGCGGAACGGGATCTGATTCATTAAAGCTTTCGGTTGATGATTTGGAGGTCGGAAGTCCAAATATTATTTCCATAGCAAGTATGGACAAAGCAATTGATTGGCTTAATGAGATAGGAATTTCAAGTATAGCGACCCATAAGGATCGGATGATAAGAGAACTGATAGAAGGTCTGAAAGATTCAAAGGTGGAAATGTACCTACCTGGAGATTTGAAGAATCACACCTCTGTGGTCTCATTTAATATTCCAGAATATGAACCTTCTGAGGTAGGGATTATATTGGATCAGGACTTTGATATTGCGGTTCGTACCGGATTTCATTGTGCACCTTTGATACATAAACTCATTGGAACAGAAACAAAGAAAGGTACCGTTCGAGTAAGTGTCGGATACTTTAATACAGATGACGATATACACAAGTTTGTAGCTGCAGTTAAAGACATATAGGGAGGCTGTTTTATGAACGATTTTATTAGTTATTTGAATTCCACAAATAACATTGGCGGAAACTCAACAGGATCATTGGCTGAAGCACAGGTGAAAAGTCCGTTTTATGATTCGGTTAAGGTCGAAAGACGAGTTGGTACAACTATCTCTGAGGAAGTCAAGACAGGAAATTATCGTTCATATATCTTGACGGGCCATGCCGGTGATGGAAAGACAAGCATATTAGTCCAGGTATTAAAGAGTTTAGGGCTTCTGGGTGCTGGAGAAGGACTTGAAATAGAGAAAGAGTATGAGCACTTTTTCTATGTTAAAGACATGAGTGAAATACCTGAGCAAAATCAGGTTGAATTACTAAGAAGAACATTATCTGCTCCGCAAAGGGGAAAGACTGGCTTACTAATCAGTAACACAGGACCTCTTCTAAAATCATTTACTACACTGGCAAAGGATAAGAAAACTGAGGAAGGACTTCCTTTCGAGGCGGAGGATCGTATAGAACTGCAATCAACTATCCTGACCCAGTTAGATAGAAACGAAGATAAAGAGATAACAGTTGCTGGGTACAACTTTGTTTTAGTTAACATCGCACGAGTTGATAATGTCTCATTTGCAACAAAAATACTGAGCAGAATTATTGAGCTAGAACTGTGGGGAGCATGCGAATCATGTGCCGTTGCAGACAAATGCCCGATGTGCTGCAACAGAAATCTTTTGGTTCAGCATTTTGAACGTGTAAGTGCATTTATAGATAATTATTATCGATACTTATTTGAAAATGATAAAAGAATGACCATCAGACAAATGGTTGGTCAAATCAGTTATGGTATAACAGGGAATTTAACATGTGAAAAGGTTCTTGACTCTATGTTGAAGGAACCTCAGTTTACTTTTAATTTTGCTAATTTGTTTTTTGGATATAGAGGATTAGGAATTGACAAAAACAGTACGCAAATAAAGGGTATCCAACATATTCAGACTTTGGGATTAGATGGAATTGCCTTGGACGTGGACTATCGCCTTTTTGTAAATCATGACTATTCGTTCTTCCCTGCCGACATAAGAACAATAATTGAAGAATTGTCTCAAAAATCAAGAAAACATTTTCAAGTGGTAGAAGAAACAACGGAGGCGTTCTCAAATCAACAGGCACGAACAGCCAGAATTAGAAAAGCGATTAGACGGTTTTATCTTGTGTTTGGAGTGGGAACTCAAGATTACCCAATAGAAGATATTTTTAACCAGATTTACGGTTCCAATTATGTGGATTATAAAAAGATGATTACTTCTGTGCAACCTTCTTCGATGATTAGAAAGTTCCAGAATGTGGTCTTCAATGCGCTGTATATAAAGAATACGGGCTTTTTGCCTGCAAGTAGTTCAGAAAATCTACTACCCCTTACTCTAAGGCGAGAAGATGAGGTTTATCAAAGTGTACTTTTGGTATTGGGCGAGGTGAATAAGTCGGATATTAAGATTATTACAGAAAAGATAGTTAACCAATTAGAAGATGCGGATGAAAAGTATGAAATCTATATCCAATTGAAGGATGAGAAGTTTAAAATTTCCCTTCCAATGATTAAGTACTTCAATGACTTAATTGATGGAGCAGTAACCTCCAACAACAATCCTGCATTAACACATGGTATTGCATCACTTGATACTCTTTTGCTTGAGCAATATGGAGATGTTAATCCTGAGCCGGGTGAAGATTGTGAAATATCAGTAATTGTTAATACCACCCATGGGCAAAAGATAAAAAGATTCGATTTCAATGGAAATCGGATGCATTTAGTAGATTAGAAAGGGGGAATAATGATGTATCCAAGCGACTATAAGCCTGCAAAACAGATACCTCTTCAAAGCTATTTGTTTGGACATCGTATTCAGGATAGCCAGACAAAGTATGAGTATTTAATCGAATTTCTTCAAGTAGCTATATCGCCAAAAGCCGTAGAATACAACAACAAGCATTATGATTGTATGTTTCCGGTTAATGAAGAGCATTGTGATAATAGAATGCAGTATTATCCTGTGTCACGGATAGGATTAAAGAGGTTTGTCTTTTTCCCAAAGAGCAAGCTGGATGGTAAGGCTGCTGTAGACAAGAAGGCATATGAAGAATGCCTTAAGGCACTCGAAGCAAGGATTGTCAATGGCAACACATCACAGATAAAAAATGCCCTGTTAATCATTCAGAATCTCTTGAATGGTTTTAGTGCTGTTAACCAAAACCGATCATGGTTTGACCAGAACATGTTGCCGGTTTGCCCTGAGGTAATTCTTCCAGAAGGAATGGGTATTAAATCATGGCGACAAGGGATGACTTTTCAGCAGTGTGATCCTGATATAGATTCTAAATTTGATTTTAAAAAGTATACATATATGTGTAGAGGGGGTGAAGTATACTACCTCCATCTTTTGAATGCAATAAATCAATTTCCTGAGTATAAGGAACTTATTGAAAAGAGAATAAGAGAGATGATAACAAGTTTTCCGCAGTTCTCTTGTCTATGCAATTTTGTTCAGGATACTTGGGATGAGTTTATGGCTGTATCCCCCGAAGACAAAAAGACATTAAGCAAAGATTTGGGTGCGATTCCCACATCTTTTGAAGTACGAAATAAATACACTTTGGAAGAACTAGAGAATTTTTTGAATAGTAAATGTCATCCGTTTGAAAAGATGGAAACCTTTGCAAATGGACTTATTCTACAAATGTTGAGAATGATGTATTTATCAGCCTCAACTGAAAAAAGCAGTAATTGCTGGCTTATTGATGTTAATTGTAAAGGATATGAAAACACAGAGATAAAAAAAGCTGCTATTTCCGCGTTTAAACGAAATGAGGAGACGATAAGCACATATTTATATGATGGATTAGATGCTGATAAGCCGGAGTGGGTGGCTAATAATGGTGATGAAGTAAAGACTATTAAAGCCGCTGCTGATGATTCATATCGTCTTTTCAGAAAACTTGGTAAAAGTTTAGGTATTATTATTCCCAATACTGGAACGGGGATGCGTTTCTCTCTTTCAGAGGATATCGTAAAGTTTTTAGTATTATCAATAATTCCGCCCAAGCATATGATTACACTAGATGAGTTTATGGATCTGTTACATGAACATTTTGGAATGGTAATAGGAGCTGCTCAGTACCGAAAAGAAATGGCAAATAATATGTTACCTCCTATTAGCGATTTGTCATTCATGGAAGAAAACAAAAATGCGTTTTCTGAGAAATTGAAGGAATGTGGTTTCTTAAGAGATTTATCCGATGCAACCTCAATTGTTGAGAATCCATACGACAAGGAGGAAGAGTAATATGAAGCAGTTAATAGCTTTTTTGGACAAGCGCATAAAAGAACAAATTAGTGTAGGAAAGGCTAACATTGTACGACTCGAGAGCTTTGACAATCCAATAATATATAAGTCTGTATGTGAGGAATTGAAAAAGGACAATCGTATAGACAAGCTCATAATGAAGCTTTCAAATGAGAAGTATAGCGAATATTCGCAAGAATCACGTACTGAATGGGAACATGCGCTTCAATATTTGCATCAAGGGCATAATTCTCTTTATTCGGAAAGCCTGAATGATATTTATATAGATAAGAGTTTTGTGGATTTTAATAATGCGCTGACGAAGTGGCGTAATGAGCTTGCCACAATTAGTGCCGGTGAAACGGCATTACTCTTGTTGATGGGCAGTGAGGCGGCTCCGGATACAGGTGGCCTTGCAGATACTTCATTTGCTATAACGCCTAAGGAAGTCATTTCTGAGCTAAAGGATAATTACAGTAGTTGGTTTAAAACCGTTTTGGAGAACAATGGCATTGATGATTCAGATTCTGCTAAGGCCATTAATACTCTGTATCGAGCCATCTTCTCAAGTGTAAATATTGACTTACTTAGGTTGAGTGATTTTATCGATTCGCTTGAGGATATGACGTTTACATCTAGTCAGGATTTGATTGCATACATATGTGAGACTCTCAATGAGACATGGGATATTCCGAGTATTGTAGATTATAAATCGGTTCCCAAAGTCCAAAATCTGGCTAAAGGAACACTTAAGAGTGCAAAGATTGTTACGGATGGTATTGGATTTATCGATAGAGTAGAGGATATCCCGACTCAGTCAGCCATAGCAAAGCTTGAAAAGAAATTTGAAAAATATGCTAGCGATACAGGGATAAATATTGATATGCCGTTTCCGCCGGTGGATGTTATATTCGACGACTTCGGAGGGTTTAAAAACTGCGTCATCGATTTCATGTCTGGGAGAAATCTGGAGCAAAATAGAACCAGATTATTGAAAGTTGATTATGCATACATTTCTAAAATTCTGGGTACAAAACTGAAGAAGGATCCTGGAAGCAAGACTGTCTTGATTTCAGGCGAGCCAATGGAAGCTATTGGAAAAATGGCTTGTAATGCAATGCTTCAATTTAGGGAAGGACATAATTGTTATCCAACCAGAGTGGTATATAGGATGGATCATGTATCGCTCTCTGACTGTACAGAAGAACAAAAAGATGATTCTTATATGCACATATGTAATTATATGGGTGGATTGCTGGATTTTATCAGTAATGAAGTTGTAGCAGTAGAAGATCAAAGTGTGTCTTTTGAATATGATCAGGATAAAGATCCCTTTGATTTTAATAATTTTGACGATTTTCAGAACAAGATTAAGTGTTCTGGGAAGTGGGGAGATCCTTGTAAGATATCATTTACTGTTACGGTTGTTTCTGAGGCTGGGGAAGAAGAAAGGTATGAGTATAAATGGGCCTTTTCACCAAATAGTCCTTGGCTGAATGCTTTTTCTTATTTGGGTAATGTTTTGTCGCGAGTCGGCGATAGTTATGTGCTGCCAACAATGGTGGTATGCAAGAATATTCAAGACTTTTTAAACTGTGAGAGTGAGGATGATTTTTATGCTCAATTATCGCAGATTAGAGAGGATATTCCTTTTGAAGAGCATAGATCTGAACTCCGTAAATATTTTAATGATACAGAGCCGTTAGCTCTTTTTGATTCTTTGTGCGCTGAGTTTAAGAACTTTTCTGTTGGGCTAATAAAAAATGGATTATTCAATTCTCTAGAGTCTTTACGGAAGGTTGTGGATATTTATACAAAAATGATGGACAGCACCTATCAAAAGTTTGATGGATTTAGTGATGTTCAGCGAGAGAAATTGTCTTTACTGGTTAATTGCTTCGTCATGACATCTAATGATGAAGTGATTAATACAGGTGAAATGAAGGAAGTTATAGTGCCGGCATATAATCCCATTATGCTTGAGAAGATTGACGCAAAAGTACTCTTCATAAGAGCTGGACTTAATGAGCTATTAGCTTCACTTTCGACCAAGAAAGCTGTGTGTGATAAGGAAATTGAGAATCTGATTCAGTTATCCTCGATTACACAAGCAATGGATACCATTAATCATTCTGGGACAAATTATTTAATTTGCAGGGGCATGTGGGAATACTACGCCGTTTACTATGATGGAACGGTGGATATTGATAGTATATCTGGGAATTCATTTGGCAGTTCGATTGTTACAGATGATGAAGACGCTTCTGCTATGCTTCATGTATCTCCGATGTCAAATATTGTAGTTAGAAATGTTCTGGACTACATTAGGACGTTTCCCGCAAGAATGGACGGATTAAAGGTTGCTTTTGTTGGACCTGAGGATATGCAACATATTGTGGCAGCAATACACGCCATAGCAAAGAACCTTGAAAAGCAAGATATTAATGCAACTATAAATATTGAAATAATTTGTATCAACAGTAAGAAGAATTCAACGAGCTACCTTAGAAAGTGGCTTGATAGTTACTTTAGTGATGAGAAGTCAGTGAAGGTGAACACCTATTTAAAGAACCTTGTGATTAGATCAAAGGAAGATGTAGAAAACATTCGTGGTCTAATAAAAGAGTATGATCTTTGCTTTAATTACGACGTTTTAGGAACTGTGGGTGTAGAATTTGAGCCTAATATGGACGAAGAGATTGATAAGAATCTTATCAAGTTTCCTATGACTTTTACACCGGATACAATTCCGGCTACTCACGGAAAGTCGAGGAAGGTATGTATATCTCAATATCAGTTTTTGGCATCCAAGTCACAAACTCAGATTAGTCATGTTATTGGGAATCCGCACACAGTTAAAAAGACATATAAAGCATTTAAGAAGCTAGAACTCTCAGAAACTTCATCGAAGCTTATCGAAATATCTCATGAGTGCTGTAAGTGGGTTGTTTGTGTAGATTCAGCTATTGATAGACATATGCTGGAGACAAATAAGAGTAAAATTATAGGTTTTACTACCGGTGAAGGTAGTTATGGGGAATTAAATGTAACAGTTTCTGCTCGAAAGGATATATTGGCAGACATCAAGCAGATGCTTCGAAAGAGAATAACGGAGAAGTTTGCTAATTGGGATGAAAACAGACTCCAAGAAGCAGCCAATTATTGCGTGGATGAACTTTCTCAATATATGGATGGTAGTCGTATTCTAAAAGCTCTTAATCCATATGATTATGAGATTCACAGCTTTTTGGCTTATTTGTTGACATTGCAAATGTTGGGAATTCCGGAGAAGGATGATAAGTACTTACTTCGTTCACTTATTAGTCTTGATTCCTATAAACACTGGTTCGAAGAAGATGATATTTTGAATCCGGATAATAAAAGACCAGACTTTATGCTGCTTGAGATCCCAAATACTCAGGATAATCTTGATCCCAATAAAAAACTGCATCTGGATGTAAAGATAATTGAATGCAAGATGGGGTATAAGAGTGAAGGACATTTAGCAAAAGCTCAGACACAGCTAGAAAAAGGCATAAAAACAATGAGCTCTAACTGGAATCCTAATAACGAAGATATAATGCATCGTTATTGGCTGAACCAGCTGTATAGAGCCATAATCTTTACACAATTGGATATGGATAATACCTCAACAGAGTACGCTATTATTCGAGATAAAATCTATGGGATATTACGTGGGAATTATAGTATTACTTGGTCGGGGGATATTTTTGCCTTTTGGCTTGATTCTAATGCAGATAAGCCTGACGAATGGACTATCGAATCAGCGGAGTTAGATAGAATTGTAGATATAGAGTTGGGCGATTTAATATGCCATAACTGCGGGCAGATGTTTATTCAGAAGATGCTTTTGCCTTCTGAAAAGCGAAATGAAAATTTTGTATATAACGATATTTCCGATCCCAATCTCGAGGAACCTGAGGAGGAAATGATAGGGGAAGAAGATGCTGTTGAAGGAACCGTGGAACCGCAAAATGGAAATGGACAATCCATCCCTAAATTGGCGGATGTATTAGGACCATTTGTTGCGGCTCTTAATGATGGTCAATTACATTCACGCAGAAATGATTTGGTATGGTTCTCGGAATATTTCCACATTTTGCCTCAGGATAAGCATGTAATGTATGAGAGCAATGGGCATCCGAAGTGGGAAACTGTTTTAGACTTTGCCATTACTGAATTGCGAAAAGACGGATTAATTGAGAATACTGAGATAGGAAAGTATTCGTTGACCACATTTGGTATGACGCTGGCTGAACATATGGAAGCCAAGAGCGAAGAAGAAACATTTTCTAAATTCGTAGAGAGGATCAAGAATGAAGCACATGCAGAGGATGTGCTAGTTACAGAAACTGAGACTAATGTTGTTAATCAGAAAGAAGATAATAATGATAAAACAGAAGTACCGGTTCCTGAACCAGAAGCAATTGATAAAAAACCTGAAGGCGTTGAAGGAGTTCGACTGTTAATCGGAGAAGATTTACGAACAAAAGAAAAGTATTATTGGGAATTTGGTAATAAAAATCTTAATAATAGACATCTATTGATTAACGGAAATTCTGGCTGCGGAAAAACGTATTGTATCCAGACGCTACTTATGGAAGCCGCTCAACAGGGAGTATCTTCAGTTGTGTTTGATTATACGGGCGGTTTTGCGAGTAGTAAACTGGACCCGATTTTCAAGGAAACATTAGGTGACAAAATAAAGCAGCGTGTGGTTAAAATAGCGAAAATACCTGTGAATCCGTTTGAGAAGAATGATATACAAATTGATGAAGATATTTTCGTACCGGAAGAAGATGCAGATGTTGCGGACAAAATAGCAGAAATCTTTAAAGCTGTTTATGATTTGGGTGATCAGCAGAAAAGTGCAGTTTATTCTGCAGTTCTGAATGGATTGAAGATTCACGGAAGCAATATGTCTTTTCCGGTGATGGTAGAGGAACTTGAGAACATAGGTACTAATTACGCAAAGACTGTAATAAGTAAGATTCAAGCGTTCTCAGATTTTAATCCTTTTGCAGTCGATGAGTCGTTTAGCTGGTCAGATATTCGCGACTCTGAGGGTATGGTTTATGTATTTCAACTTGCGGGATATGGACGAGACATTCAGGTACTTCTTACAGAAATCCTACTGTGGGATATCTGGAATTTCTGTGTCAAAAATGGAGATGAATCCAAGCCTTTTATTCTGGTGATGGATGAGGCTCAGAATCTGAGTCATGGTGAGAAGTCCCCTAGTGCCAAGATTCTTACTGAAGGCCGCAAATTTGGAATTTCAGGTTGGTACGCTACTCAGTTTATGAAACCTCAGCTTAGTGACGATGAAATCCAAAGGTTACAGCAGGCCGGCCAAAAACTCTATTTTTGCCCGCCGGATGATGGGGTGACGACTATCGCAAAAAATATTGACATTACGGCACAAGGAGCTAAAGAGTGGGCAGACCGTCTTAAGAAGCTCAAAAAGGGTGAATGCGTTACTTGCGGAAACATGGTACGTAACGGAAAGTGGTCTAAGTATGAGCCAAGGATTGTTAAGATATCAAGTTTGCAAGAGAGGACGGAGAGTTAATGGCAGCAAATAACTTGTTATTCCATGAGACATTTCAACCTGAAACGACTTATATTGCCAAAATATTAGAGCTTAGTATAAATGGTTTTTCAGGAGATAAGTTTACCATTAGTGAACTCACTGGAATACCTACAGGGGATAAAAAAGGAAAAGTTGAGCCACATATAAAATACGCGAAATATATGGGGTTGGTTGATTATTCTTACAGTCGTGGAAATTATGATTTATCTGCTACAGAACTTGGGAGAGAAGTCTGGGATCAGGACAGATACTTACATGAAACACTTACCTTGTGGCTGATGCATTATATGATTTCACGACCAAACACAGGAGCGCAACAATGGGCTTACATTGTAAGAGAAATAAACCAAGGCTTTACGGATGATATGTCCTCAACGCATATGGCCGGTTTAATTCAAAAGGAATTTGGATTATCGTCAGCAGATGCTACGAAGGCGTTTGGAGTAGTTAAAGGAAGTTACTCGACTGGATGCTTTTCTAATCTGTTCTATTTGACCTGGGAGGATAGAATTCAATTTGAGGAAAAAACTGAAAAAATAGAATTTGGATATTTGTATGCATTTGCCTTGCTGAATAGTTGGGATGAGCTCTTTCCGGAGAAGAAAGAGATAACTTTCAACGAGGTAATGGAGAATATAGCTTTTGGAAAAGTATTTGGATTAAATGATGAGGACGTTGATTCTGTCCTTAGCACACTTGAAAAAATGGATATTATCAGCTTAAACCGTCAACTATATCCGGTTACTATTGTCCGTATGTCGGATGTCGAATCCGTTATTTCCAACTTGTATAGTATGCTGATGTAATTGTAATAATGTGAGGTGGATTATGCTCGTAAAAGACTTAGTAAGATTCAACCGAGAAAACTATTATAATGGAGCGGTTCAAACTGACTGGTTTTATGATAAAAGCAAAGTCAAAAATATAGCTCAAAGCTATGTTTTTCATGGGCCCAAGTATTATGGTGTATCTGATAAAGATGTTAAGTCTGGTGAGCATAAACTAATCGATACAGCTTCTTTTTCAAAAATAGTGGTAGAAAAGCTATATGAAAAAGAAGTGGAGAATAATTTCGTTTTAACAATTGCCGGATATGGAACCGGTAAATCACATTTGGCTGTTACTTTGGGCGCTTTATTATCTGGAAATTCTGAGCTGCAAAAGGCTGTGGTTAAGAATATTGCCTCAGTAGATAGTCAAATAGCTTCAGAAATAGAAAAAAGGATTGGAAAAAACAATTTAGTTATAGCTCTGAATGGAATGAAGAATTTCAATCTTGATGCTGAAGTCCTTAGTTCAGTGCGACTTGCTTTAGAGCAGAATGGTGAAAGTGATGACGTCTTGAAATCACTTACCAAAACTTATGACGTCGCAAAGTATTTTATAAATGAAAACTATGAAAAAAACATAGAATTATTTGAAACTGCTGCAGAACAAGTGGGAATCAAGAAACAGGGAAATTCATTAAAGAATTATCTTGAGAAGAACATTGAATCTGATCCAAGTGCAATAGATATAGTAAATGTGGTCTTCAAAAAAGTGACAGGAGATTCGCTTCACTGGGAACAGGGTGTTTCTGCAGGTGATATTATCCTTAAAGTGAGCAAAGAGCTTTGTGGAGAAGGAAAACCTTTTAATAAAGTTCTGATACTATTTGATGAATTTGGTAGATACATTGAATATGTTGCAGCTAACCCTGTTGTGGCTGGAGATGCTTCTTTACAGCAGATATTCGAAGCTGTTCAGAGCTCTGAAGGCAATGCGGTATTTGTTGGATTTGTTCAGTATGAATTAGAGGCGTACTTAACGCATATTGACAAGACATCAAATGTCATCAGATATGTCGGCCGATATAGTGCAAGCGAAAAGTATTATCTTTCTTCTAACTTTGAGACTATTCTAGCCAATCTGCTTGAAAAGCAAGATGAAGGACGCTTTACTCAGTATATTGGCAAGGCTCTTGATAGGTATGTGAATTTCCATAAGAAGGTTCATTCTGCACTTGATAGATGGACGGATAATTCTATTCAGAAAAATGTTTGGAAATCAGATGCATTATATCGAAAAGTAATTATGGAAGGATGCTATCCACTGCATCCAATTACCGTATGGTTACTATCTAATTCTTCTGGCTGGATGCAGCAGCGTTCAACCATAGCATTTTGTGCTGAAATGTTTGAGGATGTTAGCGACCAAGAAATATCAAATGACTGGCTTCCATATGTATATCCTGTAGATATTATAGATTCAGGAATATACTCTGAAATGCTCAATTCTGAAGAAAAAGGGTTAGTTAAGAGTCAGAATTGTATGCTTTACAATGAAATAATTGTCAAGATAGGCGATAAACTGACGGATGAAGAAAGCCAGATTCTAAAAGCCGTTTTGATAGCACGAATTGCTGGCTTTAAATTTCATGACAAAGAAGAGGCATTTACTGCGTTCCGTTATTTTACCAATCTTCGAGAAGAAGCTATAAAGCCGGCAGTTAAGAATCTTGAAGATAGACATGGGGTTATTGCCTATGACGACCAAGCAAAGACATATGACTTAATTGCAGAGGCAAATGGATTTAACGAATTTAAGAGAGTGTTTGCTAGGTATAGAACAGGAAATTCAGCTGTTATTGATGATATGGACGAGGACCTTATGAAAGAACTGGGTCTGACAGATCCAGTTGATACAGCTTTTGGACAGGATAATCATATTTCCAGCATGGAATGGAAATTTGAAAAGGAACTGGTTTCGTCGGATGAGATTGATAAAGCTTTTTTGGACAGCGCTATAAGAAATGTCGACTCGGCTAATGATGGAGAAGCATACAGAGGATTACTGCTTTATGCATATTGTTCAGAAGACACAGAAAACGAGATTAATCGCTTGGCTGCTCTTTATAATTCATTAGAGATGGATAAAGTACCTATTATCATTCTATTTCTTGATGATTCTGAAGGAGAGATCCTTAGAGCTTTAACAGTAAAAAAGACAATGCTCAGATTTTCCTTAGCTGACAATGAACGTTTCTCGAAACACTTAATGTCCCAAAAAAGGAGTCAAAATAAGAAGATTATACAAACGTTCAATACCATGGTTATGGAGAGAAAGCGAATATCCGGTGAAGGGCTTCTTACATATGATGTAAGATTAAATATGCTGTGTTCACGTAAGTTTGCAGAAGTATATTCTACGCCAGTTCCATTTGCGTTTGATGGATTTGAAAGTAAACGTTCTGTTCAAGCAAAGAAAACATTTTCAACTCTTTGCATTAAAATGTTTGATCAGACTTTGATGAATGTTCAGAGCTATCAGGCATTGAACACCGCTGATAAGAATAGAGTGCAGTCATGTCTCTCTGTTGCTGGTAATTCGTCTTGGAAAGTATTTAATAAGGATTGCCAGCTTGTATTGCCGCAAAATGAACTTATAAAAAAGATTTATTCCGAAGTAGACAGTAGCATTCCTGAAGAAGGAAGCTTTACCGTGGGAAGGTTATTCGGTAAATATCTTCATGCCCCTTATGGGATGAATATATACTCATATACTCTTTTCGTAATCTATTTTATTCAAAAGCATGAAAATAAATTAGTATGCTTTTTAGGAAATGAAAAGCTATCAGCATCGAATCTAAACAGCAATATATTAAAAGATGGAAAACTAAAATTTTCAGAATTACAGCGTATAACGATACAGCGTAATCACAACATGGATGTTGATGTGGTGGCCGAAATATGCAATGAAATTCTTGAGAATACAGATGTTAACAAGTGTGGAGTCCTTAGAAAACGTTTATCAGATACAATTAGAGTAGAGGGAGGTAGTCCACAGAACCAGATAGCAATTGGTCAGGCCGAAATGCGCTTGGATGATGGAGATAGGATAAAAAACAGACTTGATGATCGCCAGATCAAAATCAAACAGTACCTAGATGATGCTTTAGCAAAGATGGTTATTCATAAGTTTGTTGGAGTGTTTGACTATCTTCAGGCTGCGACAGGAGTGATAGAAGAGGGGTTACCTTATACATATTCTTCAGAGTATGTTGAGTTTATGGGAGAATCTATATCCAGAGTAGGTAATTTCCTTGGGGCGCCATTTGAAAAAGCATTAACGGTTTTGAGGTGTCCAGATATAACTCAACTGAGTAGTTTTAAAAATGCATACTCCCGCGTTGTAAAAGTATTGAGAGAGCAGGGATATGATAAACAGGCTGACGCTGCAGAAATTAGAGTCGAAGAGGTTGAGGCCGAGATAAAAGCCAGAAACCAGTATAATCAAGCATTGGGTGAATGCGAAAAGGATATTGCAATCAATAATGATGTCTCGAAGTATAGCTATGGTGAATGTGATTCTGTTGCAAGCAAATTAGAAGGCTGGAAGAAGTTTTTTGCAGAAACAGACATGCCGACTTCACTATCAGCACCATTATTAGAAAAAGTCGAGGAACTATTAAAACGTGTTGATGGACGGAAAAAGGAGATTCTTTCAGAGGTTTCTGAAATAGAGAATGACATTTCCTCTGCAGAAACTTTGGATGATTTATTAAGCGAAGCTGATTCTGCAGAAAATCTATTGTTAGATAATCTACCGGAAGAGATTGAAGAAAAAATTAAAAATATCATTTCTGCTATATACGACCTGCGGTCTCGAGTTGATAACCTACCGGATTCAATAGATGAATTAGAGGTTGCCGAGAATTATAAAGATGGAGAATCGGTATACGATCAGGTGTATTCTGCAGAAGCTGCAAGCAAGAAGGCTAAGCTTATAAGAAAAGAAGAAGAGTGGATTAGAAAAGTTATTATCCCTGTTGAAGAAGGTGAAGAATTAGATGCACAGAAGTGTACTTCTATGATTGAAAAGCTTCATAATATTCCTGACTTTGCATCAAAAGGAACAGTTGCACGGGCAAGAGAAGCTTTGGATATTGTAGATAAGAAACTTCACGAGTGTAAAGTACAAGGAGTACTTTCTCTATATAATAGTTTGACTGAAGAAGAAAAAGAAGAATTCAAAAGTATTATAAGTAAACAGTGATTTTATAGCGAATAGCCGCTTCCAGGTTTGAAAGCGGCTATTTAGTGTCTTAAGAAGCGACAGGAAAAATTGATGTAGTGGACCGGCAGACAACCGGCAGACTGGCTGAATGAACACGCCGAAGACTCTTGATTGAGCTGGTGTTTTTAACGGACACCTCCTTTGGTAATGTATAGTCAGATGAAACTCAGTGACTGGCATACATTCAGAAGGAGGTGTTTTCTTATGTCAGAGATTTATTTCACGATTGCCGGGACGAATCACCACCACGGGCAGGAGTTCATTGAGCCGGATATGCCGGTGAAGCTCATCAAGGAACCGGACAACGAAGTTGACAGCGAAGCCATCAAGGTGGAAATGCGAGGGATCGGACAGATCGGATATGTGGCCAACAGTCCTTATACCGTTCTGGGCGAAAGCATGAGTGCCGGTCGTCTCTATGACAAGATCGGAGACGAGGCTTCGGGTAAGGTTCTGTATGTTCTTCCGAGGGGCGTACTCTGCGTTCTTGACGAAGAATCTGTTGCTAAGGAGTAGGTGTTTTGCATATAGGAGCGTGTGAAAATTGGAGAAGTTTAAATCGACTCTTAGAGAGCTCCGGATCGAAGCGGGGCTCACCCAGGATGAGCTGGCTGATGCCATCGGTGTTGGCAGGCGGACGATCATTACGATTGAAAATGAGGAGGGAGCCAACCCTTCAGTGGGAACGGTTAAGCGTCTGCTGAAATATTTTGAGATTACCTTCGAGGAGCTGTACCCCCAGGATTAACTCAGGAGGAATGGGTTACGAAATCAAGTGCATTATGCTGCACTTGTACTTATACTCGGACAGAGTTATAGTATATATGTAACCCGAACACATGTTCTTTTCTTATTGGGAGGTAATTGATGAAAGCAGTATTCCAAGAGGCAGTACTCAAATTTCTCGACACACGTCGGAAGGGATGAACAACAGGTTCTTTCGACGAGAACAGCGGATTGCAGTTCCGATGAAACCGCGGCAGATTGTTTTTTATTGTAAGAACTGCAAATGTAGCACTAAGATCAGTTATGACATTTCCGGGGATCCGGATAAACCTGTATTGGATGGAGTGAGAATTAAGTGTCACAGATGCAAGCGTGTTATTTCGCTGAAGGACACTACGGAGGGTAAGGTTGTAGCCCGGGCCGATGAAGCCGGGAAGCTTTATTGGTAAATATAGCCAAATATAAAGAATGGTACCGTCATCATTCGGTTAGGACAATTAAATTATGGCTCTCATGATAAAGGAGGCATCCTTTGATGCCAATCCTAGCGACGCGTGAGAAAGATAATCAGCGGAGAACTGTGGTCTTTCTTGCCCGTCGTTATTTTTTGCGCTTTTCCCTGATTATCATTTTGGGGAAGAAGTGATTTAGATGGAAACAGAAACAATCGGATCGAGAATTCGTGCAGCCCGAAAGGAGATGGGCTATTCCCAGGAAGAACTGGCTGCACTTCTATATATGAAGAAAACCACTATATGCAAATATGAGAAGGATCTGCATGACATACCATCCAGCGTAATCGTTCAGCTGGCAAGGATCCTGCACACAAGCCCTAATTATTTACTACTGGGAGAAGGTAAAGCAAATCGGTGGAAAGATGATATGATATGCATAATTGAAGAGATAAACTCGCCGATAATGAGACAACTTGCGATGGAACAAATGAGAAGTATAGTAAAATATGCGGATAAAAGCATATCAATATAATCTGAAAGAAGAAATGTTCCAAATATCAAATATCATTATGGTGAGTGTACTTTTTAACGTACACCCCGTATGCTATTATCTATAGGAAGATTGAAAACAGTAATGATTTATATCGGGAGGAACAAAAGATGAGTTCAAAAGTAAGCAAACATCCGATTAGTCAGGACAAAAGGGCTAATATATCAGCAAGATATAAGAGAATTACTAAATCCATAAATCAAACCTTTTGGAATTCTGAAAGTGAGACATTACATAGTATATACGTTGGATCTTATGGGAGAGGGACTGCCATAGATACAAGTGATCTGGACGTTTTATTCGAATTACCGTCAGACGAATACGATCACTTTACGGGATTGTCTGGAAATGGCCAATCGCGATTGTTGCAATCTGTGAAGAATGCAATTTTAGATACATACCCAAGATCTGATGTAAAAGGGGATGGGCAGGTTGTGGTTGTGAAGTTCTCTGATGGAATGGTTTTTGAGATACTGCCCGCTTTTAGAAACGAGACATATTTAGGCTGGGACGGTACATATAAATATCCAGATACTCATATGGGAGGAAATTGGCTTTCTACCAATCCAAAGACAGAGATTGATGCTATGAAAGAAAAAAATGAAGATAGTAATGGCCTACTTTATGCAACGTGCCAGCATATAAGATATATTAGAGATAATCAGTATACAAGCTACCATTTGTCGGGTATACTTATCGATTCTTTTGTATATAAAGCTATAGGCGGTTGGCATTTTCTGCGTGAGGGTGAGGAAAAAAGTAGTGGAGGTTCATCATTTGAAGAGATACTTCTTTCAAAGTATAATGAAATGGACTTCTCTGTTAATTTGGGGGCTCATTTAAATGCCCCTGGAAGCAATATGAATGTTGATCCAAACCAAGGCTGGGATGTCTTGGGAAAAGTTTTAAAATATATGGCGTGAGGTATTGAGCATGAGTAATAAAATACAAGAAGATGAAAAAGAAAAGCTTAAGAAGCAATTAGTGGCTGCACATGGAAAGGTCGAATATACATACACGGCTCATCACAAAATTGAGAACAGATTAGAGAAACGTGATAAGCTCATTAGAACCCTACAGATTATTTTAACTGCAGTATCAACAGTTGGATTCTTGGCTACCGTCATCACAAACCAGATTCTGTTGAGTTGGGTAGGCGGAGTATTTGCTGCGCTATCACTTGGATTGAATATATATTCTAAGGACTTCAAACTTGTTACTGAGGCAAGAGCACATAAAGATGCAGCAGATGAATTGTGGGTAATAAAGAATGAATACGAAAATTTGATAACCGATATAGATGGATTGGATCTGGATGCTATTCGTGAAAAGCGAAACAAGTTACAAACCGATACGGCTATAGTTAATAAGCGTTACCCAGGAACAGATCGAAGGGGATATAGAGCGGCACAAAAGGCCTTGCAAGAGGAAGATGAACAGACATTTGATGACGGAGAGGCAGAGAGATTTTTGCCATAATGCAAAGTAGTACAAGAAAGGCAGATTATTACGAAGTAAGGAGATCGTCTAAACTGAAGTTTAGATGATCTTTTTTTATCATATTGTTTCCTGAGAGGAAACTTTTGTTGCCATAAGGGGCCTCGTAGCTTCCTGTTATCACCGATAGAATAATACTTGTCAGTGACAGACAGGCAAACCGGTTTGCTTCAGACTCAGACGTTCAAAGGAGGAAGCGATGAGAGAAGAAGCAAATATTGTAGAACAGTATGCGGATGCAGACACATCCGGGCGGATAGATATTCTGATCAAATACTATCCCAACTTCCTTCGGTTGGTTGAAGGGTACGAACAGTCATTAAGTTTCATTATTAAGCAGGAGAAGGAATATAAGCACCGTGCATCACGAGGGGATCTCGGAGTACGGGTGCAGACTTCCGGCATATCGGACCCGACCGCCAGGGAGGCAATCGACAATATCATGATCATGGATGCAATACGGTCAGGAGACTTAAAGAGCATCATCAAAGATCTGGATGAAGAAGTCATGCAGCTGCATGAAACGGAGGTAAGGACGCTCCGGAATATGAAAGAAGACTTCAGTATTTTCAAGAACAGCTTCTTTTATCTGGAGCCGGAAAGCGCAGAGCTTTTTGAAAAATATCTTATGACCTGCAGGAGAGTGGAGCGCTTGGCTACAGAGCTGGATATCCCGACGGAAGCCTTAAAGCAGCAGGTGCATCGAATGAAGAGAGTTGTAGTCGAGCAAACAAGCGGAGTTTTGAACAGAAAATATCAGTTTATGGGAGGAATGCAAAAATGTCATACAGCAGAGTAAGAGGAAGTCTCAGACCGGAGTACTTAAGATTAAAGGAAGCCATGCTGGTGTTCTCCATGGGACCGGAGAAGATCGAAGCACTGGCAAGGGAATGCGGAGCATATTACAAGGTCGATCGTGTCGTTTTAATCAACTATGGGGAGCTAAGGGACTACATAGAGACATTTAGGGAAAATTAACGGACAAAGTCAGAGGATAGAAATACGGAAAATACGGACTTTGGGGATATACATTAAAAATTACTTGATTTTTATGTGCGCACTATGCGATAATAGGTTCAGGATGATTTTGGAGCCTGTTAAGGATGTGCATCCCCACTTTCGTATTTTGAAAGGAGAGATATTATGGCACAATCCAGAAAGGACCCAAGAGGCAGAGTACTGCGAAAAGGAGAGTCCTGGAGAGAGAAGGATAAGAGGTATACATATACCTACACGGATCCCCTTGGGAGACGCAAGTGGATATATGCTACCGATCTGATGATACTTCGTGAGAAGGAAAAGAAGCTCATGAAGGACCAGCTCGACGGACTTGACCTGTATGCCGCAGGAAAGGCTACGGTCAACAACACATTTGACAGGTACATTTCAACCAAATATGATCTGAGAGATACGACCAGAAGCAACTATCTTTATACTTACAATAAGTTTGTCCGTGAGACCTTCGGCAAGAAGAGGCTTGTGGATGTGAAGTATTCGGATGTGATGCACTTCTACCTTCATTTACTGAACGTGGATGATCTGGCCATCGCAACGGTTGACAATGTTCATTGCATTCTGCACCCGACCTTCGAGCTTGCGGTTCGCGACGATATCATACGTAAGAACCCGACTGATGGAGTTATGAGGGAGCTGACGAAGAAGTCCGGCAAGAACAAGGGCATCAGAAGGGCCTTGACCAGAGACCAGCAGAGGATCTTCATGGAGTATATCGCGGGACATCCGATCTATTATCACTGGTGGCCGCTCTTTACGGTACTCCTCGGAACCGGCTGCCGTATCGGAGAATGCCTGGGACTTCGCTGGGAGGATCTGGATTTTGAGCACAAGGTGATCAGCATCAATCATGCGATTACCTACTACAGAAGCGTAGAGCACAAGAGACAGACTGTCAGCGTTTCGCTTCCGAAGACTGAAGCGGGTATCCGCACCGTTCCGATGCTGGATGTGGTGAAGGAAGCCTTTGAGATGGAGAAGGAGCAGCAGTTCGACATGCTGGGTGGTCTCAATACTCAGATCATCGACGGAATGAGTGGGTTCGTCTTTCAGAATGCGGAAGGCAATGTACCCAATCCGCAGACCGTGAACCAGACCATCAAGAGAATTGTTTCGAGCTATAATGCAGAGGAGCTTTTAAAGGCGGCGAAGGAAAAGAGAGAGCCGACCATCTTGCCGGAGTTCTCGTGTCACGTACTTAGGCACACCTTTGCGACGCGCCTTTGCGAAGCGGAGAGCAATCTGAAGGTCATTCAGTCCGTCATGGGACATCGTAACGTTGAGACGACGATGGACATTTACGCAGAAGCAACGGAGGAAAAGAAACAGCAGTCGTTTGAAGGCTTGGCCGACAAGCTGGATAACTTGTTTTAGAAAGTGGGCAGACCCTGAAAGTTTGACCACAGAAATCGCAAAAGACTATAAAATGACCTCAAACAGTCATCACGTAGTCGGTCGTAATCGGCAATGAAGCGCAGAGTTCGCAGTGCTTAATGGGGAGTAATCGGTACCCGTCGGACATCACTCTCGGGTGGTCCCGACAATGAAATCGCTTAATTAGACGGTTTTCTACGACATTGTACGGGGTCGGATAAACCGATATAAACTGACATAAACAGTCAACAAAGCATCTAACAAATCACGTTCAATCTTGAGACGTGACGGTGAAAATGTGTTGTAGACTAGTCAAATTCACGGATGAAGACGTTCGTATTGTTCAAGTAAATATAGTATCTTGAGGGATAGCTTAAGATAAAAATACAGACACTTTGTTACAGGTGAAAACCTGAAACAAGGTGTCTTCTTATTTTCTCGGAACGCTCCATGCCTTCTCGTGGGATGATGACTATTAATGCACTTACAGCTGCAGATAGTGTGC
>CAMDYX010000017.1 GCA_945910395.1 uncultured Agathobacter sp.
TTACAAACGAGAGTGGGTTCTGATTCAAATATGCAAATTCATTCGGGAACACTTTGGGGAATACTTTTTCGAAATACATTGGTAACCTTGACAAGAATAACTGCGTATGATATTTTAAAATCACTCTTTGCACTGCATATTCATCTACAGTACAAACTGAGCAGACCGTGATTTTGGAGATCATGGAGTCGGGTCACAGAAGTGACAGTGGAACTTTTACATCCACGGGACAGTAGATACTAATACTGATTTCGTGGGTGTTTTTTTATACTTTTTTACAGATAAAAAGCTTCCCACATAACCAGTGTCTTGGAGAACATTTATCATGTGGAGGAAACAAAAAATGACAAAAAAAGAAAATGAGTTTCAAAAGGTAGCAAATCGGGTGTCCATGGTTTCCATCATCGGAAATCTGATACTATCCCTGCTGAAATTATTTGCAGGAATTTTTGCACATTCCGCTGCGATGATCAGTGACGCCATCCATTCTGCGTCGGATGTGTTCAGCACTATCGTTGTAATTATCGGAGTGCATTTATCATCTAAGGAATCCGATAAGGAGCATCCTTACGGTCATGAACGATTAGAGTGTGAGGCGGCAATTATTCTTGCCATGGTCCTTTTTATCACGGGACTTGGAATCGGCATCGACGCAGCAAAAAACATTCTGCAGGGCAATTATGCCGGCTTACAGGTTCCGGGAATCGCAGCACTGATAGCGGCAATTGTTTCCATTGTAAGTAAAGAGGCCATGTACTGGTATACAAGATTTTATGCAAAAAAGATTGATTCCAGTGCCCTGATGGCAGATGCATGGCATCATCGCTCCGACGCGTTTTCGTCGGTTGGTGCGTTAATCGGTATCGCTGCATCCCGGATGGGATACCCAATCATGGATTCGGTTGCCAGCCTTGTAATTTTTGTTTTTATCACGAAAGCAGCCTTTGATATTTTTCAGGATTCCATGGATAAGCTGGTGGACCATTCCTGCGACGAGGAAACAGAGCGTGCAATGAAGGAGTGTGTGCTAAGGCATGAGGCTGTGCTGGGAATTGACTTGCTACATACCAGAATTTTCGGTAATAAAATCTATGTGGATATTGAAATTGAGGCAGATGCGTCCTATACTTTAAGAGAAGCCCATGAGATCGCGGAGGCGGTTCATGACAGTATTGAAAAAGAGTTTCCAAAGGTAAAACACATCATGGTGCATGTGAATCCAAAGGAAAACGAATAGGAGGAGCTATATATGAATGTACAGGAAGCTACAAATTATTTAAAGGGACTTAATCTTGCATCCCTTGAGGTGGGAAAATATGTGGTAGACGATGATTTCTACTACATGATTCAGGAGTATGAGACCCAGGATATTTCCCAGTGTAAGATGGAAAGTCATGATAAGTGGATAGATATCCAGTGGATCATTTCCGGAGTGGAGGCAATTGAGACAACAGATGTTTCCCGTCTTACGGTTTCGGTTCCATATAATCAGGAAAAGGATATTACCTTTTTTGAGACCCCGGCTGTTATGCAGCACAATGTCCTAACGGAAGGCTCTTATGTGGTGCTTTATCCGGAAAACGGGCATATGCCCAAGGTCGCAGTGGAGGGCAGCGTCCATGTGAAAAAATGCGTAGCCAAGATTCGGGCATAAGTATAAAAAATGCTTGCATAATGATACAAGAAGTGGTAATTTATCATAAACGGCAAAGAGGTCAGCTTCGGTTGGCCTCTTTATTTTTGCGAAAAAGGAAGATAAGGTTGTATTTATGGCAAATGGTGTTATTCTAGAAGAGGGAACACCGGAGGAAATCTTCTCTAATCCCAAAAGCCCGGAGGCGAAGCAGTTTCTTAGGGCAATCCTATAATTTACGAATAGAGGACGAAATCAAATGAGTTTTAAAGTAAGGCAATCCCTGCTGTTACTTCTTACAGCGACCATATGGGGAGTGGCTTTTGTGGCACAAAGCGTGGGAATGGACTATGTGGGACCATTTACATTCTCTGCGACACGAAATTTTATCGGTGCGGCGGTATTGATACCGGTGATTCTTTTCTTTGAAAAAGGAAAGACAACGGAGCAGAAGGCTGCCGAAAAGGAAAACAGACAGACTTTAATCAAAGGAGGAATCCTGTGTGGATTCTTCCTTTGTGTTGCAAGCAACCTGCAGCAGTTTGGAATCCTGTATACCACGGTAGGAAAAGCGGGATTTTTAACGGCCATGTACATTGTGCTGGTACCGATTCTTGGAATTTTTCTAAAGAAAAAGGTAGGTATCAAAATGTGGATTGCGGTTTTGATTGCAGTATGCGGATTATATCTCCTTTGTATATCCGGGGGGGATCTGACCCTGCAAAAGGGTGATATTTTAGAGCTGGGATGCGCCCTTTTCTTTTCCATCCAGATACTGACGGTGGATCACTATGCGCCAAAGGTAAGCGGCATCAAGCTTTCCTTTATACAGTTTTTGGTGTGCGGTATTCTCTCTGCCATCGGGATGCTGCTTTTTGAGCAGCCCTCCTGGGGAAGTATTCTGGCTGCATGGCTTCCGATTCTGTATGCCGGCGCACTATCCACCGGCGTAGCTTATACACTTCAGATTGTTGCACAGAAAGGCTTAAATCCCACGCTGGCATCTCTCATCATGAGTCTGGAATCGGTGATTTCTTTACTTGCAGGATGGATCATCTTAAATCAAAAGTTATCAAAAAGAGAATTACTTGGATGTGCGGTGATGTTCGTTGCGATTGTGCTGGTGCAGCTTCCTGAAAAAGTGCAGAATAAAAGTAAGGAAGAAGTGGAATCATGTACTTAAACTCCCATTTCGAAAAGTGATTTCTTTAAATACAGGAGAAAACATGTATGAATCTTTTTGATATTGTGGGTCCCATCATGGTAGGCCCCTCCAGCTCCCATACGGCAGGAGCCGTAAAAATCGGTTATGTTGCAAGAAAACTGATGGCGGAACCCATCGTGGATGCAACGATCAATATGTATGGCTCATTCCTTGCCACAGGAGGTGGCCATGGAACAAAATATGCCATCGTTGCAGGTCTTTTGGGAATGCTTCCGGATGACAGAAGAATTCCGGACAGCTTTCATTACGCCGATGAGATCGGAATGAAATACCGGTTTGGGGAAGCGGATTTGAAGGATGTGCATCCGAATTCTGTGCAGCTGATCCTAGAAGGCGAAGATGGCCGGAAGCTGGAGATCGTAGGGGAATCCATCGGAGGCTCACTGATTAATATTGCCCAGATTGACGGGCTTTCCGCTAACTTTTCCGGGGACTATCCCACACTGATCGTACATAACTTAGATCAGCCGGGGCATGTGGCAGAGGTGACGAGTATGCTTTCCCACAAAGCAATCAATATTGCCACCATGCAGCTTTATCGTGCCAGCCGTGGCGGGAATGCAGTTATGGTTATCGAATGTGATCAGGAAATCCCGAAGGAGTCCATTAAATGGCTTTCACACTTGGAAGGCGTGGAAAAGGTCACCTATTATAGTCTTTTGGATGGAGGAAATGAAGAAGATGAGCTTTCGTAAGCTGAGTGAGATCGTTGAAATGGCAGACCGTAAAAATAAGGAATTCTGGGAGCCGGTAATCGAAGAGGATATGAAGGAACGCAACGTTTCCTTTGCGGAATCCTTTGAGACCATGCGCCAGATGCTTCATGCAATGAAGGAGGCAGACCGTGGCTATGATCCGCTTCTTCGCTCTGCCAGTAAAATCTCCGGTGGAGATGGAGCAAAAATGGAAGAATTTCGAAAAAACGGAACGTCCCTTGCGGGGGATTTTATTCTTCTCGTGATGGAAAAGGCAATCAAGATGGGAGAATCCAATGCCTGTATGAAGCGTATCGTTGCAGCACCAACAGCCGGCTCCTGCGGCGTCATTCCGGCAGTCCTCTTATCCTATGAGGAAGAAAAACAGGTGCCGGAAGAACGACTGGTGGAGGCACTTTTTGTGGCTGCCGGAATCGGAGAAGTGCTTGCAAACAGTGCCAGCATTTCCGGTGCGGAAGGAGGATGCCAGGCGGAGATTGGCTCGGCTAGCGCCATGGCGGCGGGAGCAGTAACCTATTTGGAGGGCGGAGATTCCCAGAGCATTGTTCATGCAGCAGCCCTTGCCCTTAAAAATATGCTGGGACTGACCTGTGATCCGGTAGGGGGACTGGTGGAGGTACCCTGTATTAAAAGAAACGTGTCCGGAGCAGTCAATGCGATTACCTCCTCCCAGCTTGCACTTGCCGGAATCAAAAGCGCAATCGAACCGGATGAGGTTATTGATTCCATGAGAAGAATCGGAAAGCTGATTCCGGAATGCTTAAAAGAGACCGCAAAGGAAGGCCTTGCAATTACACCTTCCGCCTTACGTGCCATAAAGATATCCTCCTGATTGGTTCAAACTCTTTTTTCATGATTTTTACTATCTTGTATGTAAAACCAATCCATTGTATCATGGATTAAGGTATTTTTTTACATTTAGGAGGAAAAAATATGTGGGCATTATTTGCAATTCTATCAGCAGTATTTGCTGCGCTTACCTCCATTCTGGCAAAGGTCGGAATTGATGGGGTAAATTCAAATCTTGCAACTGCGATTCGTACCATGGTTGTGGTAATTATGGCATGGGGAATGGTTTTTTTAACACACGCCCAGAGCGGACTTGCGGAAATTGGGAAAAAGAGCTGGATTTTTCTGATTTTGTCGGGGCTTGCAACCGGAGCCTCCTGGCTGTGTTATTATAAAGCACTTCAGATAGGAGAGGCTTCAAAGGTGGTTCCCATTGATAAGCTGAGCGTGGTTATTACCTTAGTGCTGGCCTTCGTGTTTTTGCACGAGGAGTTTACATACAAATCAGTAATCGGATGTATATTGATCGGAGCAGGAACCTTATTTATGGTGCTGTAAGAAGGAGAGTAAAGGATGGCAGAAAGAGAGCCAAAAGAGATTTATTTTAAAAAGAATGGTTTATTTGCACATACGTCCCATTTGAAAAATGAGGATGCATTTATTACGGTTGAAATCGCAGTTGTCAATGAGTCGAAGGAAGACCAGCCGGTATGGATTGATATTCATATGCATCAGCTGATCGATACCGGAAAGCTTCAGATTGAGGAGGAGCCGGGAATCAAAGCAAAGGGAATGACAAAGCTCGTTCTTCCGAAAGGAGCCCAAAAGACTGCAAGAACGCAGCTTTGCGTGGAAAATGCCGTGATGTGGGATATAGAAACACCAATTCTTTATGTGGTGGAAGCGGTATTGTACAAACCGGTACAGGAGGGGGAAGCACTCCCAAATCCAAAGCTTGTTGCGGGACTTGCCATGCAAAAGCCCCATAGCATGAAGATGCTGGATTTTGAGGAGACCCGCTTTGGAATCCGGGAAATTGCCATGGATGCAAAAAACGGATTCTGTATCAACGGAAAAAGCATGAAGCTCATAGTAGGAAAGCTTCTGTCATCCACCGAGAATGAAAAAACAGACACCAAAGAGGAAGCCTTTGAGTTGGAATATGAAAAGGTAAAGGCGTACAAAGAAAGCGGCTGTAATACGGTATGGGTTGAGAGTGAAAAAATGTCGGACGACTTTTTTGATGCCTGCAATCGTCTGGGAGTTCTGGTATTGGATGAAGTATGTAAAAAGGAGCGCATCTGTCATGAGAGAAGCTTTCCCTCGGTAGCTGCATGGATGATGGGAAAACATCTTTTGGCAGAATCAGAAAATAAGGAGAGCGATTCTTTGGAGTTTTCAGAGCTGGTAAGAGCCCTTGATCCCACCAGATGTGTCGGTGGAGTCTGCGATGACTCTTTTGGAGAAAGTGCAGATGGAAGATTTGACCATAAAATCTGGAATGATGTCACAGAGGCTGTTTGCGCGCCCTGGGATTTTGTGGGATATCCGAAGGAGAACCATTGGTTTGATGAGGCCGGTGTATTGTTTCCAAACCGTATGATTATCCTAGAGGGTAGCAGAAGGTCGGAATGCAAGGAATATTTGACCAGATATGGAAATATCATCGGCATTTTTGAAAATTAAGTTTTCCTATTGCTATAATTTATTTTTTTAGGTAGGATAGAATAGATAAAAATCAATAAAGGGGAAAAAACATGGCACAGAGAACAGACATTCATAAAGTACTGATTATCGGTTCAGGTCCGATTATCATTGGACAGGCCTGCGAGTTCGATTACTCCGGAACACAGGCTTGTAAAGCACTTCGTAAATTAGGCTACGAAATCGTGCTTGTGAACTCGAATCCGGCAACAATTATGACAGACCCGGAAATCGCAGATGTAACCTACATCGAGCCGTTAAACGTAGATCGTTTGGAACAGATTATCGCAAAGGAGCGTCCGGATGCGGTGCTTCCGAATCTGGGAGGACAGTCGGGACTGAACCTGTGCTCAGAGCTTTCACAGAAGGGTATATTGGACAAATACAACGTGAAGGTAATCGGGGTACAGGTGGACGCTATCGAGCGTGGTGAGGATCGTATCGAATTTAAGCATACCATGGAGAAGCTGGGAATCGAGATGGCAAGAAGTGAGGTTGCTTACTCGGTGGAGCAGGCAAAGGAAATTGCGGAGCGTCTGCATTACCCGGTGGTTCTTCGTCCGGCATACACCATGGGCGGAGCCGGTGGCGGACTTGTATATAATGTGGAAGAGTTAGAGACGGTATGTGCAAGAGGACTTCAGGCCAGCCTGGTTGGACAGGTTCTGGTAGAGGAATCCATTCTCGGATGGGAAGAGCTAGAGCTTGAGGTTGTGCGGGATGCGGACAACAACATGATTACCGTATGCTTCATTGAGAATATCGATCCCCTTGGGGTCCATACCGGGGATTCCTTCTGTTCTGCGCCAATGCTTACCATATCAGAAGAAGTTCAGAAACGTTTACAGGAAAAATCCTATAAGATTGTAGAGTCCATCGAGGTAATCGGCGGAACCAATGTGCAGTGGGCACATGATCCGGTTACGGATCGGGATATCATTATCGAGATCAATCCAAGAACCTCCCGTTCCTCTGCGCTTGCTTCAAAGGCAACCGGATTCCCGATTGCTCTGGTTTCTGCAATGCTTGCGTCAGGGCTTAAGCTTTCCGAGATTCCATGTGGAAAATACGGAACTCTTGATAAATATGTTCCGGACGGAGATTACGTTGTGATCAAGTTTGCCCGTTGGGCATTTGAAAAGTTCAAGGGCGTTGAGGATAAGCTGGGTACTCAGATGCGTGCAGTCGGTGAGGTCATGAGTATCGGAAAGAACTTCAAGGAAGCATTCCAGAAGGCAATCCGAAGCTTAGAGACCGGACGTTTCGGTCTGGGACATGCGAAAAACTTTGATGAGCTTTCCAAGGAAGAACTATTAAAGAAGCTTGTGTATCCATCCAGCGAGCGCTATTTTATCATTTATGAGGCACTTCGCAAGGGTGCCACACCGGATGAAATCTTTGAGATTACAAAGGTGAAGCATTACTTCTTAGAGCAGATGAAGGAGCTGGTAGAGGAAGAGGAAGCACTTATGAAAAATAAGGGAAGTCTTCCAAGTGATGAGGCTCTCATTCAGGCAAAGAAGGATGGTTTTTCCGATAAATATTTAAGCCAGATCCTTGGGGTAACGGAGGATGAGGTTCGGGCAAGAAGACTTGCAATCGGCATGACCGAAAGCTGGGAAGGGGTACACGTAAGCGGAACTCCTGACAGCGCTTATTATTACTCCACCTACAATGCACCGGACAAGAATCCGGTAAAGAATGATAAGCCAAAGGTTATGATTCTTGGCGGTGGACCTAACCGTATCGGTCAGGGCATCGAGTTTGACTACTGCTGTGTACATGCATCCTTAGCATTAAAGAAACTGGGATTTGAGACCATTATTGTAAACTGTAACCCGGAGACGGTTTCCACAGATTATGATACCTCGGATAAGCTTTATTTTGAGCCTCTTACCTTAGAGGATGTATTAAGCATCTATGAGAAGGAAAAGCCGGTGGGAGTAATCGCACAGTTCGGTGGACAGACCCCACTTAATCTTGCAGCAGATCTGGAGAAAAACGGGGTTAAGATTCTTGGAACCGCACCTTCTGTCATTGATCTGGCAGAGGACAGAGATTTGTTCCGTGCCATGATGGAGAAGCTTGAGATTCCAATGCCGGAGTCCGGAATGGCGGTAACCGTGGAGGATGCACTTCAAATCGCAGATAGAATCGGATACCCTGTCATGGTTCGTCCTTCTTACGTGCTGGGCGGCCGGGGAATGGAAGTGGTATATGATGCAGAGGCAATGGTGGGATATATGAATGCAGCCGTTGGTGTAACACCGGATCGGCCGATTTTGATCGATCGTTTCTTAAATCACGCCATGGAGTGCGAAGCGGATGCAATCAGTGACGGAACACATGCATTTGTTCCTGCTGTAATGGAACACATTGAGCTTGCAGGAGTACATTCCGGAGACTCTGCCTGTATCATTCCTTCCCGTCATATCTCAGAAGAGAATGTAAAGACCATTAAGGAATATACCAGAAAAATTGCAGAGGAGATGCATGTGAAGGGACTTATGAACATGCAGTATGCCATCGAGGATGGCAAGGTGTTCGTGCTTGAGGCAAATCCAAGAGCCTCCCGTACTGTACCCCTTGTGTCAAAGGTCTGCGATATCCGCATGGTGCCTCTTGCAATTGATATTGTAACTGCGGAGCTTACCGGAAGACCTTCACCGGTTCCTGCACTTAAGGAAAAGAACATTCCGTATTACGGAGTGAAGGAAGCTGCATTCCCATTTAATATGTTCCAGGAGGTTGACCCATTACTTGGACCGGAAATGCGCTCTACCGGAGAAGTTCTTGGACTTTCTTCCTACTGGGGAGAAGCCTTTTACAAGGCACAGGAAGCCATTCAGTCGAAGCTTCCGCTTTCCGGCAAGGTATTAATCTCTGTCAACAACAAGGATAAGGCAGAGGTCGTTGAGGTGGCTAAGGGATTTGCAGATTGCGGATTCGATATCGTGGCATCAAAGCATACCTGTATGCTTCTTAGAGAGAATGGTATCCAGGCAGAGGAAATCAAGAAGCTTCAGGAAGGCCGTCCGAATATGATGGATCTCATCCTAAACGGGGAAGTGGATCTGGTAATCAACACCCCATCTGGAAGTGAATCCTTAGATGATGACAGCTATATGAGAAAATCTGCAATTAAGAAAAAGATTCCTTATATGACGACAATGGCGGCAGCAAAGGCCACCGTAAATGGCATCCAGTCCATTAAGAAGCGTGGAAACAGCGAAGTAAAATCTCTTCAGGAGCTCCATGCAGAAATTACAGATTTATAGAATGAAAAATCCCATTTTGGAAATATGCAAATTCATTCTAGAACATATTTCTGAAATGTGATAATGAAAATGGCAGCGTTCGGTATCGTTCGCTGCTTTTTTATGAAATCCGATTTTACTGCAAAGTATTTTTACGTAAAAGGTCAAGAAATATGTTGGGCTATCGTATAATATATACTTATCGATCGATGGAACAAATAAACGGGAATGGAAGGTTGGAACATGGCAAATAATGCGGAAGTACTAATTCGGGCTTTGGACTATATCGAGGATAATATTGCAGGAGAGATTATGCTTCAGGAACTTGCAGATTATTGTTATGTATCGGTATCAAGCCTTCAGAAGACATTCAAATATGTATTTCATGTATCGGTTAAAGAATATATTCTAAGAAGGCGTTTTTCCTGTGCTGCAAAATATATGTTACAGACAGACGATAATATACTTGATATTGCATTAAAATTCGGATATTCCAATGCAGAGAGTTTTACCAGAGGCTTTCGTAAGATATGGGGAATCACACCGAGTGAATACCGGAAAACTTGGCATTTCTCTGGCCATACACCGAAATTTTCTGTTCAGAGAATGTATTTGAATCTGGAGGATGATGATATGAGTAGAGTAAAATATGATCTAACGGAATTATACGATGTGATACAGGAAAGGAAGAATAATGCTTATGTATGTGCAGACTTGCGCCGGTTAATGTGGATTAATGATAATCTTGGAAGAGACGCAGGTGATGCGGCACTGTTGGAGTTAATGCGCCGTGTGGAAAATGCATGCGATGATGAGGATATTTTTCTGAGAATTGGCGGAGATGAATTTGTTGTTTTTACGAATAAACATAACATGGAACATGCGAATGAAATTGTTCAGAAGGTATCGCTCCAAAATGATCAGACAATCAAATGCGGGGATAAGGAATTTCCTGTACATGTTCATATTGGGGCATTTCAAGGTAGTTTTGAAAAACATGTCAATGCAAATGATATGTTTGCAAAAATAGAAGAAGGAATTCATGAAATGAAGAAATAAGCTCCGATTGTCAAGCCGTTTAAGTGAATAGTAAAAAAAATAAAAGTACACTAATCCATTATCAAAATAGATCGGTGTACTTTTTTATTTATACATTATGGAAAGTTTACTTGACATTTATTAGAAAAGGCATATAATAAAAATGGAAAGTAAACTTAACATACGGAAGGAGATGATGAAGTACAAATGAAAAACAGACTGGAAGAACTTAGAAAAGCAAGAGGGATTAAACAAGAAGAATTAGCGGATGCGATGGAGGTTTCAAGACAAACGATCGGATCGTTGGAAAATGGAAGATACAATCCATCCATCTTGTTAGCATTTAAGCTTGCAAAGTATTTTGAAATGTCAATTGAAGAAATATTTATTTACGAGGAGGAATCAAAATGAAAAAAGCAGATTGGTTGATTACAGTAATTGGGATTATCCTATTAGGAGCAGGTCTGTATATGGTAAAGACATTTGATGATGCACAGGGCATTTTTCTGACGTTACCCTATATCCTGATAGGAGTAGGATGTGGCGTTTTCGGAGCCGGAATAAGCAACATCATTTCGAAAAAGGCTATCTCAAAGGATGCAGATTTGCAGAAGAAGCTTACAATAGAAGCAAATGATGAGCGCAATATTGCAATAGCAAATCGTGCAAAAGCAAAGGCATTTGATTGCATGACTTTTGTATTCGGAATATTGATGTTAACATTTGCGCTGATGAATATGGATTTGGCTGCCACATTACTTTTGGTAGCGGCCTATTTGTTTGTGCATATCTACGGGATATATTATCGCTTAAAATATGAGAAAGAGATGTAAAGTTTTCTTAAAAGTATTTGTGAGCGTGTGAAAAATCTGCAAGTTTCATATAAATATATATGAGCCAGGTCTCCTTAATCAAAATAAAAATATCTTAGGGGGACCTTTAATTGTGGAAAGCAGGAAAAAGCAGAATTTACCTCTAAATACCTTATTTCTAAAGTGGTTATACGTAAATTCTGAACCGAATTTGTCGCTGGAGAGAGGATGATTACATATAAGCGTAGGGATTTTTTGGATCTTATATGTAATTCCAAGTTGGAAAATGATCTTTAGGAGGCAAAAGTTACGTATAAGTTTAAAAAAATCTGATAGCTTATATGTAATTGGAAGAAAAAGTGCATTCGTGAAAGAACGATGTCTACAGATAAATTCATCTATTTCTTTTCATTTATATATAACATTCTGAGGAACACATTTCTGAAAAGGGAGTAAAATAATAAAATTTCTACTTACATTGAACTATAAAAATGTGATAGAATACGGAAGAACTAAATAAAGAGCATAAACGACACATGTGGTGCATAGCGCGTAAATCTGATCACGGTAAATATGTAATCTACAAAGATGAAATAGAACCGTCAGATATGCCGGGGGCTACATGTGTCTTTTTGTTGCAAAGAATGATGAAAAGGAGAATCTTTTATGCCAAGAAACCAATTTCAGAGGATGGTATTTGCCTTCCTCACTGTATTAGTAACCGTACATGGATATGTATTTTACAGTCTTTATGTTGTGAACGGAAATACATTGATGCAGATCAATGGTGCTGACAGCGTAATCCATGCAATCAATACCCAGGGTGGGGTATATATGTTTGGGAGAATGGTTCCTATATGGGCCTTTGGAAAACTTTTTGCGAAGGATATCGCTGCCAGAAATTCCACAGAAATGCCGGAACGTCCACAGAATGAGCAGGAAGCAATTGCAGATATTTTCAGAAGAATGGATGAAATTCAGAAAGATATTGCTCATGAGAGAAGACAGAGAAAGAAGCTGGCGGAGCAAATTGCAAATAGTGATTCCGTAAAATAGTAAATACATAAAAAAACAGCAGCAACTGTGCAAGCTACAGTCGCTGCTGTTTTTTATTTCTTGATATATGCTTCAAATCCATCGGAATACACCTTACTTCCATCCGGCAGAATCCACATGGCTTCTGTATTGTCCAGATTTTTTACAAATTCCTGACCTTCCTCCAGTGACATGTTAAAAAGTGCGGTAGAGTAGGCATCTCCAAGCCCGGCATCTGTATTAAGAACCGATACGGAAAGAAAATTATCCTCCGGGAAAAGGGTCTTCGGATTGATAATGTGATGATATTTGATGTCTCCCACATAGTAGAACCGCTGATAAGAACCGCTGGTGGATAATGCCATATCACAAAAGCTGATGACCTCGGAATAGCTTTCCTCCGAGGAAAGATCCGGATTTTGTATCGCAACTGTCCAGTTGGAACCATCCGGTTTTGTTCCAATCGTGCGGACGTTCCCGCCGATGTTTAAGGAGTAGTGGGTGACACCCATCTCAATCAGATCCTGTGTAATCCGCTCGATTGCGTATCCTTTGGCAAAAGCACCAACGTCGCATTTTAACAGGGGATCTGCATAAGCGATGGTGGAGGCGGATTCATCAATGATGATGTCATCGATATTGCAATGAAGTGAAGCCTCCTCAAGCTTAGCAAGGTCCGGTACAGAAGCATTGGCTGGATCAAAGCTTGCCTCCTCCCTGTGGTCGTGCCAGATGGAAAATACAGAACCCATGGCAAAATCCGTCAATCCGTTGGTGGAAGCATAGATTTCTTTCCCAAGTGTAAAGAGCTTGATCATATCCTCATCCACAGAAACAGGGGCTTTTCCGGCATCACGATTGACGACATAGAGATTATTTACGGATGATAGTGTATTGTAGTTATCATATAATCCGTCGTAGCGTGCCAATTCGCTTTCAATAAAGCTGCAAATCTGATGAAATTCTTCTTCTGTTTCTTCATAGCCCACAATCGTTGCAACCGTATCAAAATAATCAAACAGGACCTGTGAGTATTTATTCAGCACCGGTTTCTTTGAAAAACTGCAGCCATTTAGGAATAGAGTTGTACAAAGCATCATACAGATGAAAGTAGAAATTCTTTTTTTCATAGTCAAGCCTCATAAAAATAGGAGGACGAAAATTCGTCCTCCCGAAATTATCCTATCGTATCTTCCGATTATCTGGCGTTGTTGCAAGCCTTTGCAACAGCTTCCTGGAAGGTAGAAATTGAAATGGTACATCCGGCCAAAAGATCAGCATCTGCGTCAGTTGCAACAGAATGTCCTTCTTCGTTCACTACAGTAGCGATTCCGGTTACACCGGCAGCATCCTTACCAACGATGTAATCCTCGAATACCTTGGTCTCTTCAAACCACTCGCCAACAGAGTTACCGTAAGCAACCATGTTGTAGTCATACTTTAAGTATTTCTTGGTATCTACAAAGTTGTAATCGGTCTCTTCGCCAGCAGTATTGAATGCGATCTTTGGCTGGATTGCATCGATAAGGTCTGCAAGAATCTTGCCATCCTCGTCAACAGCAACAGCTGCAAAATGAGTATACATATTAGCAGCACCATCCGCATCTGCAGTTGCAGAAGCACAGGAAGAATCTACCTCAGTTACAACACCAAGACCAAGCTTTGGAGAAGAAGCCTTGAAGGATTTTGCAAACTCATCGTTGCAAGCCTTAACAATAGCTTCCTGGAAAGCGGTAATGTCCATGGTACATCCTGCAAGGATTGCTTCATCAGCAGCAACAGTATGCTCCTCATCCTTAGCAACAGTTTCGATTGCAGCAACTTCGTCAGCGGTCATACCAACAACCTTCTCTGCGAAGAAGTCTGCCTGAGCATACCACTCAGCGATTGCTCCGCCGTAAGCTACCATGTTGTAATCATCGCCCTTTTCCTGCTTAGAACGAAGATCAACTTCAGAAGCATCCTGAATCACACCTTCCTCAGTTGTCATCTTTGTCTGAGCAACATCAAGGTAGCAGGATACGATTTTTCCATTTGCATCTGTAATAACAGTAGCAACAGTAGCGTCAATCTGAGCCTTTCCAGCTGCGGAAGAGTCTTCAACAACGATACCCATACCTAATTTGTACTCAGCACTTTTTCCTGAGCCACATGCTGTCATAAGTGATGCAACCATTGCAACTACGAGAGCTACAGATAAAAGTTTCTTTTTCATTTTTCTAGTCCCTTTCTTGATAAAAAATTTTCGCTTCAGGTTTTAAAGCGTTATTTTAAAGTATAGTGAAAAAGGTACTAATTGTCAATATAATAACGCTTCAAAATTATTGACGAAAAATGACGATAAGACTATAATATTATAGTAATTTCTGAACAATTAAAGGAGGTAAAAATCATGCCTTTTTTCAAAATGAGCGGAGTGCATGCTCCACATCTGAAAAATACGGCTTCTATGCAACCGATTCGTATGGATGCGCCTGCAAATGTGGTAATTCCAATGAATATGCATATCGGTGCGCCAGCGAAGCCGGTAGTTAAGGCAGGGGATATTGTGAGTGTCGGACAACTCATCGGCGAAGCAAATGGCTTTGTGTCAAGTCCGGTGTATGCTTCAATATCCGGTAAGGTTACCAAGGTGGACAAGGTAACCTGTTCAAACGGCGCTTTTGCAGATGCTGTTTGGATTGAATCTGATGGGGAGATGCGTATCTGCGAAGATATCAAAGCCCCGGTTGTTACAAATTTTGATGAGTTCGTGGCAGCGGTGAGAAACAGCGGCGTAGTCGGCTTAGGCGGAGCAGGTTTCCCTACGGCTGTTAAGCTTGGGGTAAAGGATCTTTCCAAGGTGGAAGAGGTTCTGTTAAACGGAGCTGAGTGCGAGCCATACATAACAAGTGACACCCGTACCATGATCGACCGCACAGAAGATATAAAGGAAGGTATTGCACTTTTGGAAAAATACCTTGGTGTGAAAAAAATCATCATTGGTATTGAACAGAATAAGCCGGAAGCAATTGCAAAGATGAATGGTATTGCAGAAGCGGACAGCCGTGTAAGCGTAAAAGTCCTTCCAAGCATTTATCCACAGGGGGGAGAGAAGGTTCTTATCTATAAGCTGACAGGAAAGATCGTTCCGGAAGGCAAGCTTCCGCTGGATGTGGGAACCATCGTATTGAATGTTACAACCCTTGCTACCATTGCAGCTTACATCCGTACCGGTATGCCGCTGGTAGAAAAGTGCATTACGGTGGACGGCTCAGCAGTAGCAAGCCCGAAGAATCTGATCGTTCCGATCGGTACAAGTATCAAGGATGTCTTTGAGTTTGCAGGCGGTTTTAAGGAGACACCAAAGAAGGTGATGTTCGGTGGCCTTATGATGGGAATTGCCGTTCCGAATCTCGACCAGCCTGTCATCAAGAACAACAATGCAGTTCTTGCATTGAATGAAAAGGATGCAAAAAGACCGGAGGAAAGTCCGTGTATCCGATGTGGCAACTGTGTAAATCATTGCCCGCTGGGCTTGAATCCGATGGGATTTGCAAAGGCTCTTGCAGCAAAGGATTATGAGGAGCTTGAGGCTCTTAAGGTAAACCTTTGTATGGAATGCGGATGCTGTGCATTCAGCTGTCCGGCTAAGAGAAATATTATCGCCCGCAACAAGCTGGCTAAGAGCGAGCTTCGCACTTACCAGATGAAAAAGGCTGAAAAAGAAAAAGAAAAGGAGGCTTAAAGACAATGGAAGAAAATCTTTATGTATCCGTATCGCCTCACGTATTTTCAAAGAGAACCACGCAGAACATCATGCTTGATGTGATTATTGCTCTGTGTCCTGCAGCAATTGCCTCCGTAATTATTTTTGGAGCAAGAAGTATTGCTGTAATCGCAACCTGCATTATCTGCTGTGTCGGATTTGAGGCACTCTTCAATATCATTATAAAGAAGAAACAGACCATTGCAGATCTCTCTGCAGTTGTTACCGGACTTCTTCTGGCACTCAACCTACCGGTCAGCATTCCAATCTGGCAGGCAGTAGTAGGTTCTTTTGCTGCAATCATTATTGTAAAAGCATTGTTTGGAGGTCTTGGTTACAATTTTGCAAACCCTGCAATTACCGGACGTATCATCATGCTGATTGCATTTACAGACACGATGACTGCGGCAGCAATGCCCACCATCGTGGACAGCGTCGCTTCTGCAACACCACTTGCAAATCTTGCGGCAGGGGAGGAAGTAGGAGCATCACTGTTTGATATGTTCCTTGGACTTCGCGGCGGAGCGTTGGGAGAGACCTGTGTGCTGGCGCTTCTGATCGGTGGAATTTATCTGATTGCCCGCAAGGTCATTACCTGGCATTGCCCGGTTGCTTTTATCGGAACGGTATTTATCCTTTCCTTAATTTATACCGGAAGCCTTGAAATGGCACTAATGTATCTTTTCTCCGGCGGTGTATTTATCGGCGCATTTTTCATGGCAACCGATTATGTTACTTCGCCAACCACTCCAAAAGGACAGCTTATTTTCGGACTTGGTTGTGGACTTATTACCTGTTTGATCAGATTCTGGGGAAGTTACCCGGAAGGTGTATCCTTCTCAATTCTTCTGATGAATATTCTTTGTCCGTATATTGAGAAGCTCACCATGAACAAACCATTTGGAGGTGCAGCAAAATGAAATTGAATGTAAAAAGCGTAGTTGTACTTACCAGTATCTGTGTGGTTGTATCTGCACTTCTTTCTGTAACCAATTTCTTTACCGCTCCTGTGATTGAAGAAAATAAGGCTGCAGCAGCAAGTGCCTCCCTTACCGTTGTCATGCCGGACGCGGAAGGCTTTGAGGAAATTGAACTTCCGGCAGATGCACCTGCAACTGTACTTAATCTTTACAAAGAAACAAGTGGACTTGGATATGTAGCACTTCTTGCTACTACAAGCCAGTATTCTTCCGGTGATATGGGAATTACCGTTGCCATCGGCGCAGACGGATGTATCAGCGGTGTGACGCTTACCAGTTATTTCGAGTCCAAGGATTTTGGTTCAGACTACCCACAGACTTATGTTGGTGCTGACTCTGCACTGAATGGTATAGATACGGTTTCCGGCGTTACTTATTCTTCCACTGCATTTAAAGAAGCGATTCTGGATGCCTTTGATGTACTGATTAACAGTGGTGCGGTAGCAGAAGGAGAAAAGAGCGAGGAGCAGTTGATTCTTGAAGCAATTCCGGTCGCTCTTCCCGGCTGTGCAGATTCTCTTGGCAGCGCACAGGTGGAGGCAATTGATGCAAAGGGATTTGTTGCAGCATATGCCGCTACCAACGGATGCGGTTATGTGGTTGCTGCAGCTACGGATGCAGGAACGGTTGTATGTGGAATCAATGCCTTCGGAGATGTAAACTGTGTTGATCTGGAAGGAAATCCTGCAGAGGGACCGGTGGACGAAGTGAAAGCAGCGTTCCCGATTCTTGCAGAGGCTAATGCAGAGAATAATCTGAAACAGGCACAAAAGGCTGCCGGTGATGATGCGGTGCTTACCGCCTTGGATTCTGTTCCGGCCTATGGATGT
Source organism: uncultured Agathobacter sp. (assembly GCA_945910395.1). GTDB lineage: Bacteria > Bacillota > Clostridia > Lachnospirales > Lachnospiraceae > Roseburia. The sequence goes on from CAMDYX010000017.1 coordinate 17,768, forward strand.
GTAACCGGAGGATTTACCGCACAGGTAGGCGAAGATACCTACTATGTATTCAATACAAAGCCATATGGATATGCCAATGAGATTATGGAAATGGCAGTTGTTCTGGATGCAGATGGAAAAATCGTAAATTACAGAACGGTTTCTGAGTTGATTCTTCACGAGGAATATTATTCATCCCATGAGCTTACCGATAAGGAAGCTTACAAGAATCAGTTTGTTGGTCTCGACAGCAGCACATATTCCGATGATGTAACTATGGTTGCCGGCGCTACCTGTACCGCAAACGCAGTTGCTGATTCCATTAACAGCGCATTTGATGCGTATAAAGCAGTAAAGGGGGCGAACTAATCATGAAAAAATCAGCTATTTTTCTTAAGGGACTGATCAAAGAGAATCCGGTATTAGTATTGCTCCTTGGAACATGTCCTACACTTGCTACAACAACAAGTGTGATCTCCGCAATTGCAATGGGGCTTGCTGCAACAGCCGTACTTGTCTGCTCAAATATGGTTATTTCAGCGCTCCGCAATATTATTCCGGATAAGGTAAGAATTCCTTGCTATATCGTAGTTATCGCAGGCTTCGTAAGCGTTGTTCAGATGCTGATGCAGGCATATCTGCCGGATCTTTACGATATGCTCGGTGTTTATCTTGCACTTATTGTAGTTAACTGTATCATTCTTGGCCGTGCGGAGATGTTCGCAAGAAAGAATGGTGTTGTGGATTCTGCATTAGATGGACTTGGAATGGGTCTTGGATTTACCATCGCACTTCTTCTTATGGCTACCTTCCGTGAGGTAGTAGGAGCAGGAACCTTTGCAGGAATTGAAATTCCGCTTCTTAAGACCTACAATATTCCAATCCTTGTAGCATCCCCGGGTGGATTCTTTGCATTTGGCTGCATCATTGCACTTGTTGCAAAATTGACAAATAAGCCAAAGGAAAAGATGGGCTGTGCAGGATGCCCTTCGGCTGAAGCTTGTGGAAAGTTAGGCTGCACAAAGGAAGAAAAGGAGGAGAACGTAAATGCTTAAGAGTCTTCTTGTAATCTTAATGTCTGCAGTCCTTGTAGATAACTATGTACTTTCAAAATTCCTTGGAATCTGTCCATTCCTTGGGGTTTCCAAGAAAACAGATCAGGCGGTTGGAATGGGACTTTCCGTTATCTTTGTCATGCTGCTTGCAACCCTTGCAACATGGCCGATTCAAACCTACCTTCTTGATCCAAATGGTCTCGGCTATCTGCAGACTATCGTGTTCATCTTAGTAATAGCCGCTTTGGTACAGTTACTTGAGATGATTTTAAAGAGATATATTCCGGCGCTGTATCGTTCACTTGGAGTATACCTTCCGCTTATTACAACAAACTGTGCTGTACTTGGTGTTACCATCAATAACATTTCAGACGGATACGGGTTTGTTGAGTCCCTTGTAAGCTCTCTTGGCTGTGGACTTGGCTTCCTTCTTGCAATGTGGCTTTTTGCCGGAGTAAGAAGCAGAGTAGAGGTTGCTGTTCCGCCGAAGTCCTTTAAGGGAATTCCGATTACATTGATTTCCGCTTCAATTGTATCAATGGCATTCTACGGATTCGCCGGAATCGTTGAAGCACTGTTTAAATAAGGAGGATAAAAGTTATGGGAAATGCTGTTCTTATTGCTGTTCTCCTTGTAGCAGGCGTTGGACTTGTAGCAGGTGTGCTTTTGGTAGTAGCTTCTACTGTATTTGCAGTACCTGTTAATGAAAAGGAAACAGCTATTCGTGATGCACTTCCGGGAGCAAACTGCGGATCCTGCGGTTACTCCGGATGTGATGGATATGCAAAGGCACTTGCGGAAAATTCCGATGTGGCTCCGAATCTTTGTCGTCCGGGTGGACATGATGCGCTTGTCGCAATTTCAGAAATCCTTGGCGTAGAGGTAAAAGAGGCAGATCCGGTTGCCGCATTTGTTCATTGCGGCGGCGATTGCGATAAGTGCCAGACAAAATCAGAGTATCAGGGAATCGAATCCTGTGCTTCTGCAAAAATGCTTTATGGTGGACCGAATGCCTGTACCTATGGCTGTCTCGGTTGCGGAGACTGTAAAAAGGTTTGCGAATATGACGCAATTTGTATCGAAAAGGGTATTGCCCACATCAACAGAGAGCTTTGTGTTGCCTGCGGTATGTGTGTAAATGCATGCCCGAACCATCTAATCGAGATCTTACCAAAGAAGACAGTTGCAGTTGTGACCTGTTCTAATCAGGAAAAGGGAGCAGTGGTTCGCAAGGAATGTGCCAATGGTTGTATCGGTTGTATGAAGTGTCAGAAGAACTGTCCGGCAGAAGCTATCACGGTTACCAACAATCTTGCACACGTTGACTATTCAAAGTGTACCGGATGTGGAACCTGTGTGGAAGGATGCCCGGTTCATTGCTTGAGCATGCTTTAATACATCAAAATAATTAAAAGGAACGCAGTCATCGATAATGGTGGCTGCGTTTTTCTTTTTGTAAAATTATCCATTCGGATTTGTGTTCCCGAATGAATTTGCATATTTGAATCAGAACCCACTCTCGTTTGTAAAAAGCGCAGCGGTACTAAATTCGCAACAAATTGCTCATTAAGTGCCGGCGCTTTTTAAACGTTCTGATTTCAAATAGCAAAATTCATTCTTAGGAACACATTTCCGAAATGGGAGTTTTATATTATTTCTGTTCACCTGAGTATGGACACCACTACGCCTTGGTGTACGCCATACATAAGAGTACAATCTGCAAAGTATTTAGTGGCTCTTAAAGTGTCCATACTTACTTGAACTGTCGAGGACTGTTTGAGCGAAGCAAGTTCCGCAGACAGCTCAAAAAAGTAAGTAATGGACACTTTTTAGAGCCACTTGATACTTGAAGCCGTACTCTTTGTATGACGTAGCACCAAGACGAAGGGTGTTCATACGCATTCGCACAGAAAAAGAAAGCCCAAAGGAAGATACGATAAAATCAAGAATTTTTGAACGACATTAAGTACCGCAGGACAGAGTGGCTCCCAGATGGATTTTTTGGGAAATTTTCACAAAAAAGAAAAAAATTGTGTTGCATTAACACTTGCATGCTACGTTGCGTTATAATGTAGAGTAAGCTTCGAAAAGGTGGTGAAAAAACTATGTCCACGTACACGACAGGGGAAATCGCAAAGCTTTGTGATGTAACCGTTCGCACCGTGCAGTATTATGACAGCAGAGGCATCTTGATACCCAGCGATTTCAGCGAGGGCGGAAGAAGACTTTTTACAGATGAAGATGTGCAGAAGCTGAAATTGATTTGTTTCCTCAGGGATATGGGGCTGACGATCAACAGCATTGCAGACATGATGAAGGAAGATAATGCCGGCCACGTCATCGAAGCATTGCTAGAAGAACAGGAAAGAAATGTGAGAGTTGAACTAAAAGAAAAGCAGGTGCAACTGGAACGGATTACAGAACTTCAAAAGGAACTGGAAAAGAGGGAATGTGTTTCTGTCAAAAATCTAAGTGACATAGCATATTTTATGGAAAACAAAAAGAAGCTGAAAACCGTAAGAGGGATTACACTTGCAGTGGGATTTGTGATGGATGCTGTTGAGATTACTACATTTTGTTTGGGAATCATGAAAGGGATATGGCTTCCGTTTATTCTGGGTATGATTTTTGTTGTAGTCTGTGCCGTTGTACTGGTAAGATACTATTACAGGAATACACTTTACATCTGCCCGGAGTGCCATAAAAAGTTTCGTCCGACACTTAGGGAATTTTTCTGGGCGGCACATACACCGAGAACCAGAAAGCTTACCTGCAGCGGATGTCATTTTAAAGGATTTGTAGTTGAAACCTATGGGAAAGAGGAGGAATAAGATATGGATTACGGAACAGTTTCAGCTGGTGGATTTGCAGGACTGATTTTTATGCTGGTATGGGGGATCGCGCTACCGGTTGTTGCAGCAATTATCTGGAGAATTAAGACAAAAGCAAATATGATGCCCCTTTTGGTGGGAGCAATCATTTTTCCGGTATTCGCATTGGGACTTGAGAGCATCCCAAAATACTTTTTGCTTGGAAACGGATCTGGTCTGGCACAGTATATAACCACTCACTTATGGAGTTATGCGCTGGTGGGAGCAGGACTTGCGGGAATATTTGAAGAAACCGGAAGATGGGTCGCCTTTCGTTTCATTCTGAAAAAGCATACAGATAAGAAAACGGCGATTACCTATGGAATCGGACATGGAGGAATCGAGGCTGTGATTCTTTTATCTGTCGGAGCATTCCAATACATCACATATGCCATGATGATTAATCAGGGCGTGTTCGGCACCATTGTTGAGCAGGTAAGAATGGCATCCCCGGATCAGGTGGAAGCAGTAGAAGCCATTGCTGTGGCACTTACCTCCCTGACCTTTGGAAACTCACTGACCGGCTGTGTGGAAAGACTATTTGCAGTAACTTTCCATGTCTCTGCATCCGTTCTTGTGTTTAAAGCCGTGAGGGAAAAAAGGTGGTACTATTTTGTGCTTGCAGTTGTGCTGCATGGGCTGGTGGATGTTTTTGCTGCCATGTACCAGTTTGGCGTAATTACATCAATTTGGGTAGTGGAAGGTCTGATTGGAGTTTTTTCTATTGGAGTCGGAATTCTTGCCTGCAAAGTATATAAGGGCATGAAAGCGGAATAAAGACATACAAAAAACAAATCTATGAAAAAATATCTTTTTTAGGATAAAATGTTAAGGAAGAATTCGAATAAGGAAAGTGAGGAAATTGGGAATGGTAAAGATTATTTCTGACAGCACCTGTGATTTATCACCGGAGCTTATAGAGCGTTATGATGTTGATATTCTCCCTCTTCATATTGTGCTGGGAGACGAAGAATATCTGGATGGAAAGAACATATCGCCGGATGAAATTTATGCTTGGGCGGATAAAAATCAAACGACTCCAAAGACATCGGCTCCTGCCATTGAGGATGCGATAGCACTCATGCAGCCATATGTGAAAGAAGACAGGGAAATCGTATGCTTTTCCATATCGGAGGATATGTCGACCTCGGCTAATGTCATGCGCATAGCTGCGGAGGAACTCGAGGCAGAGGACCGGATTTTTGTGGTAAATTCTGCCAATCTGTCTACCGGAATCGGGCTTTTGGTTATTGAAGCTGCCATTATGGCAAAGGAAGGGAAAACCGGAAAAGAAATAGCAGAGGCTATGGAGCGGTTAAAGCCCGCAGTTTGCGCAAGCTTTGTGGTGGATACGTTAGAGTACCTGCATCGCGGAGGACGATGCAGCGGTGTGGCAGCCTTTGTGGGAGGTGCATTTAAGCTCCATCCTACCATTGTAGTTGAAAACGGAAAGATGAGACCTACCAAAAAGTATCGAGGAAAAATGAGCAGTGTCCTGCTTTCCTATGCAAAGGACCAGGAAGAAAATTTAAGGAAGGCAAAGCCGGACAGAGTTTTTATTACCCATTCCGGATGTGATGAAGCATGGATAAAGGCAGTGTATGATTATTTGGAGAGTCTTCATGTTTTCAATGAAATTCTGGTTACAAGAGCCGGCGGGGTAATATCCAGCCATTGCGGTCCGGGCACACTGGGAGTCCTTTTCCTGGTATAGTACCGTTACGCTTTTTACAAACGAGAGTGGGTTCTGACTCAAATATGCAAATTCATTCGGGAACCCAATTCCGAAAAGGGAAGAAGAAAATGGAAAATCCTCCGGATGGAAAAAAGGAGAGAAAATGAAGAAAAAGGGAAAACAGAATCCTGTCATAAAGACGAAAAGAGTCTATATGACGGTAATGACAGAGGAGGAAATCCTCTGCAAAATCAGCAGTACAGAAGATGCGGAATTGAAAAAAGCATACGAAGAAATGCTGGAGGGAGCAAAAGAGCATGAAAATTTCTGGATCTGGTATGCTCCATGGAAGATCGTGTTAAAAGAGAATGGAAAAGAGATCGGAGATATCTGCTTTAAGGGAGAACCAAAGGATCATGCCGTTGAAATTGGATATGGAATGGAACCGGAGTACGAGGGAAAAGGTTTTATGACTGAAGCTGCAAGGGCAATGACAGAGTGGGCATTTTCTAAGGAAGAGGTCTATTTTGTAGAGGCGGAGGCCTGCGAGGATAATCGGGCTTCTATCCGAATATTGGAGAAGCTGGGCTTTCAACCGGATGGAAAAGGATTGGAAGGCCCCCGTTTTGTAAAACGTAAGGAGCCAACGGCATGGATGCCTATCTATATGTGCTTTGGCGTTGCAATCGGGACATCAATCGGAACTTCAACAGGAAATCTAGCGATTGGCATGTCCCTTGGAATCTGCATCGGTATGGCGCTTGGTGCCTGTCTCGACAGCAATGAAAAAAAGAAGCTTCAGGAAATCTGTAAAAAAAGGGAAGACAGAAAGCAGGTGGAGGAAAAGTTGTGATAGAAGTAAATCATATTTGTAAGGATTTTATTTCTCCGAAGAAGTATCCGGGATTAAAAGGCGCTATAAAAGGATTATTTTCTACGGAAAAAGTAGTAAAGAGCGCAGTATCGGATATTTCCTTTACCATACAGGATGGAGAAATCGTCGGATATATCGGCAGTAACGGAGCAGGAAAATCCACGACAATTAAAATGATGACCGGTATTTTAAAGCCTACCTCAGGAGAGTGCCGGATCAACGGAATCGATCCGAGTAAAAAAAGAAAAGAGAATGCCAAGAATATCGGTGTTGTATTTGGACAGAGGACGCAGCTGTGGTGGGATCTTCCGCTGAGCGAATCCTTTACCATTTTAAAGGAGATTTATAATGTGTCGGATGAGGACTATGAAAAGAGAATGGAATTTTTGAATGAGGTTTTAGAGCTTTCAGATTTCTTTGACAGACCGGTTCGAACCCTTTCTCTGGGACAGCGTATGAGGGCAGATTTAGGCGCCGCACTTTTACATAATCCCAAGGTCCTGTATCTGGATGAACCAACCATCGGGCTGGATCTTGTGGTAAAGGACAATATTCGAAGAGCAATCAAAGAAATCAATGAGAAATATAATACTACGGTAATCCTGACTACCCATGACATCGGAGATATTGAGGAGTTATGCAGCAGAATCATCATGATTGATGAGGGAAAGAAAATTTATGATGGCTCTTTGGAAAGGCTAAAGGATCTGTATGGAAGCAGACGTAAGGTTTCCATGGAAGTAAAGCAGTATGACAGCTGCAAAAAACTGAAGCTGGCGGAAAAGCTGGGGGTGTCAGAGGAAGACTGCCGTATGGAATGGGATGACGAAAAGAAGATTTTAGGCGTTTCCTTTGACAAGCATAAGGTACAGGTGCCTTCCATTCTGAATATGGTGATGGAGATTTCTGAGGTCAAGGATATCCAGATTCAGGAAACGGAGCTTGCCGAAATCGTAAAGGAAATCTATAACCATGGGCTGCATGCGGCAGTATAGGGAAGGTGACTAAAGGAAATTTGTTATGAGGAAAAAAATAAAAATCTATCTGCCCTTTGCGCTGAATGAACTAAAACGGCAGTTAGCGTATAAAGGAGCTTTTTATCTGTTTATTTTTATCAGCCTATTTGGATCTTTTATTCAGTATTTTTTATGGATGGCTATTTATGGTAGCTCACCCAATTCCACCCTTGGAGGGTTGACCAAAGAGGAGATGGTGGTTTACATTTTTATGGTTTATGTGACCAGCAATATGACGATGATTACCATATCCGACTGGGTGAGTGATGACGTGGTAAAGGGGACTGTGGCGATGAACCTGATCAAACCCATTGACTATCGAATGAGTCTGGTGGTTCGGGCACTTGGCACCGCGGTATATCGGATGCTGCTACCGGGAGTCTTTATCTGGATCGGACTTGAAATCTATAAGGTTACGGTTTTGGGGCTGCCACTGGTAAGCATTGCCAATGTTCTGTTGTATCTGATGAGCTGTATGATGAGCTTTTTGATCTGTGTACTGTTTGACTTCTGCTTTGGGATGGTCGCCTTTTTTACCACCTACATATTTGGTATGCTGATGGCAAAAGAGGCGATTATGAGCTTTTTGACGGGACAGCTGATTCCCCTTAGCTTTTTCCCGGAAGTCGTCCAGAGAATGTTTGACTTTTTACCGTTTTCCTCCATCGTCTATACGCCGGTTATGATCTATCTGGGAAAATATACGGGAAGCGAACTCCTCTTTATACTTTTCCGGCAGGCTGCATGGGTGGTCATCCTGTATCTGTTGGGAACCTTTATCTGGAAACGAGTCACCAACCGGCTTGTGGTGTTAGGAGGTTAGCGGAATGAGAAAAAAGATGAAAAGATATTTCAGGCTGTACCGCGTTCTGATCTCACAGTTCTTTAAGGTCATCATGCAGTCAAAGGTCGATTTTTTGATGGGACTTTTAGGCTTCTTCTTTACACAGATCATGGGAATCGCCTTTTTATATCTGGTTTTCCAGCAGATTCCATCCTTAAGCGGCTGGACCCTGGAGCAGCTTATTTTTATCTATGGCTTTGCGCAGATTCCAAGAGGAATCGATCATTTGTTTACGGATAATATCTGGCTGGTAGCATGGAGACTGGTCATCAACGGAGATTTTGACCGATATATGCTTCGCCCTATGAATGTGTTCTTTCAGGTGATCAGTGAAAAGCTCCAGCCGGACGCAATCGGAGAGCTTTTGATCGGTACCATCCTTGTTGTGAGAGGAATCGCAAACGGTACTGCTCAGATGGATGCGGTACATGTAGTATTTTTTATAATTTCCATTTTTGCGGGGGCTGTGATCTACACCTCCATAAAACTGTTTTTTGCATCCATTGCCTTCTGGACGAAAACCAGCGGACCCTTTTTGCAGGTGGCCTACGAGATGGCGGATTTTGCAAAATATCCAACGGAAATCTACGCAAAAGCGATTCGTTTCATTATTACCTGGGTAATTCCGTTTGCCTTTGTGGCATATCTGCCGGCAAGCTATTTCCTTGGGGTAAGAGGGACCTTTGGATTTGGCCAAGGAGCGCAAATCGTTGGAACAGAATGCCTGATAGCGGCAATTTTCTGGACGGTGGCCTATGCCCTTTTCAATAAGGGGCTTCAAATTTATGAAAGTGCCGGAAATTAGCTGTGAAATGATTGATTTGTCAGAAAATATAAAGTACAATAAAGAATATCATACTATAGGAGGTGTGTCTTTTGACTATAAAAGAATGTTACGAAAAAATTGGGGCGGACTATGCAGAGGCAATCGCCAGAATGATGAAGGATGAGCGTATTGCAAAATTTGCGGGAATGTTTCTTCGGGATACAAGCTTTACCGAATTAAAAGCAGCAATGGAGACCGAGAATTATGATGAGGCATTCCGCATGGCACATACGTTAAAGGGCGTGAGCCAGAACCTGTCGTTTACAGCCCTGTATGGACCGGTACAGGAAATCACGGAAGCACTTCGTGAAAAAGGCCGGGATATTGATCTTGCAAAGAGTTTACTTCCCGGAGTGGAAGCGGAATATGAGAGGACCGTTGCAGGAATCCATGAATTTTTACAGAATCAGTAACACATAAGATAAGGGGAAGATATGGAAAAACGAATGATATTAATTGCGGATGATGCAGAAATCAACCGTGAGATGCTGAAATTTATTTTTGAGGAACAGTACGATATTGTTGAGGCTGAGAATGGACAGCAGGCAATCGAAATATTAGATGCAAAGGCGCAGGATTTTTCCATGCTGTTTTTGGATTTTATCATGCCGGAAAAGTCCGGAATTGATGTGTTGGAGCACATGGTAAGCAATGGATACAGCGATTTCCTGCCGGTTATCATGATCACCGGAGAGGCAACGCCGGAATTTGAGGTAAAAGCCTACGAGCTTGGGGCTTCTGATATCATCTACAAGCCATTTGATCCGATGGTGGTTATGCGCAGAACCATGAATATTATGGAACTGTATGAGCATCGTATTGATATTGAGAGAAAGCTGGAAAAAAGAACTCTGGAATTAATAGAAAGTAAGGAAAAGCTTGAGAAGAGTAATGAATTTCTGATCAATGCACTCAGTTCTGTTGTGGAATTTAGGAGCATGGAGTCGGGAGACCATATCAAGAGAGTAAAGACCTTTACCGGAATTATTTTAGGATATGTCCGTAAGTTTTATCCGGAGTACAAGCTGACAAAGGAGCAGGTTGCGCTGATTACCCAGGCATCCGCTCTTCATGACCTTGGAAAGATTGCTATCATGGACAGCATTCTGCTTAAACCGGGAAAACTGACCCGGGATGAGTTTGAAGAAATGAAAAAGCATACCATCTATGGCTGCGAGATTCTTGAAAATTTCAAGCAGGAAGAAAATGAATTCTATCGCTACTGTTATGACATCTGCAGATATCATCATGAGAGGTATGACGGAAAAGGCTATCCGGATGGTCTTGCAGGAGAGAATATTCCAATCTGGGCGCAGGTGGTATCCATTGTGGATGTATATGATGCGCTTGTTAGTAAGAGGGTATACAAGGACCCTTATGATGTGAATGAAGCTGTCCGTATGATTCACGATGGAGAGTGTGGAGTATTTTCCGATAAGATTATGGATTGCTTTGACCTTGCTAAGGAAGAACTTTTTGCAATTACGCAGAGAGAATTTATTGAGGATGAAGAATAGCTTGCAGGAAGTATGAGACAATGAAGAAGAGAGCAACATTATCCTTTCGACTTATGGTTACAATGGTTCTGATTGTATTTGGAACCGTTGTAATCGGCTGGTTCTTAAATAGTGCCTTTTTGGAAAAGTATTATTTTTATAATAAGCAGAAGGAGCTTCTTGGTTCCTTTCGTGAAATTGATGCGGCTGCATCAGAGGGTATTTTAGGCAGCTCAGACTTTGATATTCCTTTTGAGAGAATTTGTACCAATGGGAATATCAGTATCATTATTATGAACCAAAACGGAGGAATATTGCGCTCTTCTGCATTGAATGAGAAGAATTTTTTGGTGGAACTTAGCCAGATGATATTTGGCGTAAATCCAAATTACGCCAATATCATCAAATCAACAGAAGACTATACATTGGAACGGCTGACTGATGAACGTATGCAATCCGACTATCTGGTGTTATGGGGCATACTTTCGGATGGCAGCTATATTTATATGAGAACCGCATTGGAAAGCATCCGGGAAAGTGCAGCAATTACGAATCGCTTTTTCCTTTGGATGGGAATCGCTTCTTCCTTACTCTGTGTGATTGTCATAATTTTTGTGTCAAAATCCATATCGAGACCGATTATGGAGCTTTCTGAGATTTCCAAAAAGATGAGCAAATTGGATTTTGATGTAAAGTATAAGGCAAAGCGTAATACGGCAAGAGAAATTGACCAGCTCGGAAATCATATGAATGAGCTGTCAGAGAAGCTGGAGCTGACCATATCAGAGCTTAAGGCGGCAAATAATGAGCTGTTAAATGATATCGAAAGGAAAGAACAGATCGACAGCATGAGAAAAGAGTTTCTGTCTAATGTATCCCACGAGCTTAAGACTCCATTAGCCTTGATTCAGGGATATGCGGAAGGTCTGACAGAATGTGTGGGAGATGATGATCCGGAAAACAGAAGGTTTTACTGTGATGTCATTGTGGATGAATCTGCAAAAATGAATCGTATGGTACAAAAGCTGTTGACTTTGAACCAGCTGGAATTTGGAAATGATGTTGTGGAAATGACAAGATTTAATATCACGGAGTTAATTGCCGGTGTGGTACAGGCAACAGCGCGTCTGGCAGAACAGGAAAATATAAGGATTCTGTTTGAAGAACAGGAGGCGGCATATGTTTGGGCAGATGAATTTAAGGTAGAAGAGGTTATCACAAATTTTCTCAGCAATGCGATGCATTATGCACAAGGGGAAAAAGTAATCCGCATTTTTTATACCCGAAAGGCAGGAGTACTTAGAATCAGTGTATATAATACCGGTAAACAAATACCGGAGGAGGATATCGATAGAATCTGGGATAAGTTTTATAAGGTGGATAAGGCCAGAACAAGGGAATATGGAGGAAGCGGAATCGGGCTGTCCATTGTGAAAGCAATTATGGATTCCTTCCATCAGCCCTGCGGTGTCAGCAATCATACAGCCGGAGTGGAATTCTGGATAGAATTGGAAAATGACAATCCCTGTAATTAGGAAAGAATGCCTACATTACGTATTGCGATTGTAACAAAAATATGGTAGGATAATCTAAAATAATAGGTGAAAATGAACAAGGAGAAGAGATGAAAAAGAAGAGTGCCATTTTTCTGGTGCTTTCCATGAGTATAGCGTTTCTTTTTTGCGGATGTGGAACGCCGATGTATGAGCTTACGGCAGAAGAGGAAGAGTTGATTGTTCAGTATTCTGCTTATGCACTGGGGCGGTTTAATACCTATCAAAAGGACGGCATGCAGTATTACAATAAAGAATTATACGAGGTGAAACCCCCAGAAAGTGTTTTGGAATCCACGAAAGAAGATCCGGAGAATGATTCGGAGCAAAATACTCTGGCGGAAGGAACAGGAAATTCTGGTAATACAGCTTACGGAAATGCAATCAGCTTTTCAGACGCCATCGGATACAAAAGTGAGCTTAAGGTCTCTTATCAGGGGTTTGATCTGTCAGGTAACTATAAAGAGGGCAATTATTTTTCAATTGATGCAAAACCGGGATATCAATTGTGTGTTGCAAAATTTGAAATCAAGAACATAACGGATAAAAAGGTGGAAGTAAACGCAATGGAGCAGAGCCCCACCTTTCGTCTCAGCATAGACGGAGGAAAAAGCTGGGTGAATGAAGATGCGACTTTACTGGTGTATGATCTGTCTACCTATTATGGAACGCTAGATCCTTCAGACTCCGTCGAGTGTGTTCTTCTGTTTCAGATTCCGGAGGGCAAGAGCGTAAATAATGGCGATGTTTCCTTTTCTGTTGTGATAAAAGGAACAATTTATTCAATTTACTAAAAATTTGCAAAAAAGTATAAAAAAATAGACGAAATTGTCGAACTTATGCTATAATAAACTATATCTGAGATTGGGAGGCAATATATGGATACAAATATTCTATTGGAGTCAGGAACGAATGAGTTGGAAATACTCGAATTTACGTTGGAGGATAATCATTACGGAATTAATGTGGCAAAGATTCGAGAAATTTTGCAATATTCCAAAGTTACTCCGGTTCCTAATACGCATCCGAGTGTAGAAGGTATTTTCATGCCGAGAGATACCATGATTACGGTTATCAATTTGAAGAAATGTTTAGGTCTTGGGGAACAGGAACAGAAGGGCTTATTCATTATCACAAACTTCAATAAGCTGGATATCGCATTCCATGTAGACAACGTCATTGGAATTCATCGTGTATCCTGGAAAGAGATTATAAAACCGGATTCCACATTGAACGGACAGGATGGAAGTGTTTCTACCGGTGTAATCAAGATGGATGACAAATTGGTTGTGATCCTTGACTTTGAGTCCATTGTATCCTCCATTAGTCCGGAAACAGGACTTCGTACATCCGATGTAGAGAATATGATAGAGAGAGACCGAAGCGATTCACCGATTCTTATCGCAGAGGATTCCCCACTTCTCAGCAAGTTGATTACCGACTGCCTGAAAAAGGCCGGATACGAGCATCTTATTGTGACCACCAATGGAAAAGAGGCTTGGGATAGGCTGACGGAGATGAAAGAAGAGGGCAATGTAAAGGATAAGGTTCACTGTATTATTACAGACATTGAGATGCCTCAGATGGACGGACACAGACTTACAAAGCTTGTAAAGTCTGATGATACCTTAAAGAGTATTCCGCTCATCATCTTTTCTTCCCTTGTCAATGAGGAGATGAGACGTAAGGGAGATCAGCTTGGAGCCGATGCACAGCTTACAAAGCCTGAGATCGGACAACTTGTAGAGGCTATTGATAAGCTGATTGACGAAAGCAGATAATACATTTTTGGAAAAGTAAAGGATGTGATGAAATCATCACATCCTTTTATTAAATATATTCGGAGAAACTGTATGAGCAATAAATCATCGGAAAACTATCTGGATAATCTACTGGAATCCATTAGTGATATTGACAAATCAAAAAAAACAGAACTGGATTTTGTTCCGGAGAATATTTTTGGGGATGATCCCTTTGGAAAAAAAGAAGAACCGGAAGCCCTCTTTGGCGATAATCCTTTTGAAGAACCGGACAACATATTAGAGCAGGGCAATAAGGGAACACTAAGTGCTGACGATGAATTTTTGCGGGAATTCGAAAAGGAACTGGAATCTGATGCCTATAAGGATTATTTCACTGACTTCGAAGCGGAATTGGAAGAGGAACAGAGTCAGGAACTGGAGCTTCTGACAGAACATAAGGAAATCTCGGAGAATATTGATTCTATTTTGCAGGGAATCGAAGAAAATTCAAAAGAAGTAGAGCCTGTTCCGGCGATGCCGGACCCACGGACAGAAAGCGCTGAGGAAATCATAAGCAGTATCGAAAAAAATGATGCCGCAAGAAGCGAACTGGGAAGTTTGGATAGCCTGGATGATCTGGGAGATCTTTCGGAATTGGGAGACATACAGGTTATCGGAGAGGAGAACGCAGGGGGGGAACCTCTTATATTGACCGAGTCAGGAGAACCGGATCTTGCGGGAGTAAAGGACGAGGATCTGATTGATCTCCTTGCAAAAACAGATGGGTTATCTGATCTTGGCGACATATTGCAAAGCGATGAGGCGGATATTCCATTAGACGAAGAGGATACAATCGGAAAATTCGCGGAAGGCGAAATGAGCCGGGAAGAAAAGGAAGAAGCCGAAGAAGGAAAGACGAAGGGGAAAAAGAAGGAAAAAAAGAAATCCCCGAAGGAAAAAAGTAAGGGCGGATTTTTGGAAAAATTTAAGCTGTTGATCTTCGGAGAGGATGAGGAAGAGGAAGAGGAAGAGGAATCCAAAGCAAAGGAAAAGGAAGCGTCTCCACAAAAAAATTCTGCTGCGGAGCTTTCTGATGAAAATGCCCAAATATTAGCGGAACTGGAAGGGGAAGAGGATTCAGTACCGGAAAAAGGAAATAAGAAAAAAGAGAAGGCAAAAAAGGAAAAGAAAGCGAAGGCGAAAAAGCCGGCAAAAGAAAAGAAACCGAAGCCAAAAAAAGAACCAAAACCAAAGAAAGAGAAGAAGCCAAAGGAAAAGGACAATACGCCACCACTTCCAAAGAAACCGGTCATCATGATTCTTTTGATGGCAGCCTCTTTTGTTATGCTGGTTATGCTTGGTACCTCACTTCTGAATTACGGTTCGGATCTTGCGATTGCGGAAGAATTGTATCAGAAGGGCAGCTACTATGAAGGCTATGAACAGCTGCAGGGACAAAAGATCAAAGAGAAGGACGAGATTTTCTATGCACAGCTGAAAATACTTGCGACTGTGGACAGTCAGTATCAGGCCTATCTTGTCTTTTTAAAAAATGGACAGGAGGCCAGAGCGGTAGATAGTCTGGTGTGTGCAGCCGGAAGATATGATTTAAACAGGGAAAAGGCTGTTGAAGCTGAGTGCCAGCAGGAATATGATGCATTGGGGGAGAAGATTGCAAATGCACTTGCCGGATATGATATGACATTGGAAGAGGCAGTTATGCTGTATAGCAAGCCGAATCGGATCGAGTATACAAGGGCATTGGAGGATAAGCTTGAAAGCTTAGGACTGAAATAATAGGAGGCACAATTTTGGTTGCAATAATTGATTACAATGCAGGAAATTTGAAGAGCGTAGAGAAGGCAGTAAATCTTTTACAGGAACCATGCAGGATCACACGGGACCGCAATGAGATTCTGCATGCGGATAAGGTCATTCTTCCGGGGGTTGGAGCCTTTGGCGATGCAATGTCTGAACTGAAAAAGTATGAGCTTGATAAGGTAATACGGGAGGTTGCGGAAAAAGGAACACCGTTTCTCGGAATATGCTTAGGATTACAGCTGCTGTTTGAGGGAAGTGACGAGAGCAGCGGTGTGGAAGGTCTTCATATTTTAGATGGAAAGATACTTCGTATTCCGGATAAGGAAGGGTTAAAGATTCCGCATATTGGCTGGAATTCTCTTTCCCTTATGAATGAGGGCAGGTTATTTCAAAATCTAAACAAAAACCCATATGTTTATTTTGTACATTCCTATTATCTGAAAGCAGCAGATGAAAGTATTGTAAAAGCAACTACGGATTACAGTGTGACCATTCATGCATCAGTGGAAAAGGGAAATGTATTTGCATGTCAGTTCCATCCGGAAAAAAGCAGTACAGTAGGACTTTCTATCCTAAAGAACTTTATTTCCATTCAGAAAGGAGAGTTGTAATGTTTACTAAGCGTATTATTCCCTGTCTGGATGTAAATAACGGACGAGTGGTAAAGGGTGTTAATTTTGTGAATTTAAGAGATGCCGGTGATCCTGTGGAAATTGCAGCTGCCTATGATAAAGCAGGTGCGGATGAGGTGGTTTTTTTAGACATTACCGCATCTTCCGATAACCGGGGAACTGTGGTAGACATGGTAAGGCGTGTGGCCGAGCGGGTGTTTATTCCCTTTACGGTGGGAGGAGGAATACGGACCGTAGATGATTTTAAGGCCCTGCTTCGGGAAGGGGCAGACAAGATCTCCATTAATTCCTCTGCCATTAATACTCCGGAATTGATCAGTAATGCGGCAGATAAATTCGGAAGTCAGTGCGTGGTTGTGGCAATTGATGCAAGACGCAGGGCGGACGGAAGCGGCTGGAATGTCTACAAGAATGGCGGACGTATCGATACAGGACTGGACGCAGTGGAATGGGCAATAAGAGCAAACCAGCTGGGGGCAGGAGAGATTCTACTTACCAGTATGGATGCGGATGGCACAAAGGCCGGATATGACATTGAACTTACGAGAATGATTGCGGACAATGTCTCAATTCCGGTGATTGCTTCCGGAGGAGCAGGAACCAAAGAGCATTTTTATGATGCTCTGGTGGATGGTCATGCGGATGCAGCACTTGCAGCTTCCCTTTTCCACTATAAGGAGCTGGAAATTATGGATTTGAAAAATTATCTTGCAGACAGAGGAGTTTCTGTCCGCAGATAGGAGATGAAATGATATGGCAATGATCACAAATGACTGGCTGCCTTCTGTGGAGGCAGAGTTTAAGAAACCATATTATAAGCAACTGTATCAGTTCGTAAAAGAGGAGTATAGCAGGGCGACGATTTACCCCCCGGCAGAGGATATTTTTAATGCCATGCACTTTACGCCCCTTAGCAAGGTGAAGGTTTTGATTTTGGGACAGGACCCCTATCATGAACCGAATCAGGCCCATGGTCTGTCATTTTCGGTTCCGGTGGATCAGAAAAATATTCCTCCTTCCCTGCAGAATATTTATAAGGAACTGAACTCTGATCTGGGGTGTTATATCCCAAACAACGGATATTTAAAAAAATGGGCGGATCAGGGAGTCCTTTTACTGAACACGGTACTTACCGTTCGGGCACATCAGGCCTTCTCTCATCAGGGAAAGGGCTGGGAGCAGTTTACGGATGCTATCATTTCCGCAGTGAACGAACAGGAACGACCGATTGTTTATATGCTTTGGGGAAAACCTGCACAAAGCAAAATGGCGATGCTGAACAATCCAAAGCACCTGATTCTTACTGCACCGCATCCAAGTCCACTGTCAGCCCATAGAGGATTTATGGGATGCAAGCATTTCAGTAAGGCAAATGAATTCTTGATTGCAAATGGGCAAAAGCCGATTGACTGGCAGATCGAGAATATTTAGATCCTATTTCGTAAAGGTGTTTCTGGAATGAATTTGCATATTCGACTCAGAACCCACTCTCGTTTGTAAAAAGCGTAGCGGTACTAAATTCGCAATAAATTGCTCATTAAGTGCCGACGCTTTTTAAACGTTCTGATTCGAATAGCAAAATTCATTCTAAGAAACACCATTTCGAAAAGGATGATAAATATACACATTAAATATGTGATATGTGTAACCGATATATAGGATAGGTACATAAGTCATGGATGACATTTTTTCAAAGGAGTGATTAATTATGGCAGGAATTTCAGGGTATGATTCAAATTCAATCAGTATGTTGTTTTCTGGATTGAATAGTCAAAAATCAAGTAGCAATGTGTTTTTTGGTGGGAATAGCGGAACAAATATGGGAATTGATCTGTCTACCTATGGATTGATAAGGAGCGGATCCTATTTTAAGCTTATGAAGTCCTACTATTCTCTGGATGGGAAGAATGAGGCGGTAAAGGATGCTGTTGCTTCAACCTCCACCTCAGCAGATTCGGCAAAAACATTGACCGCGATCAAGAGCACATCAGAGGATTTGTCAAAGGCAGCAGAGAGCTTGTACAAATCAAAGGATTCTGACAGAGAGGAGCTTTATAAAGCGCTTGACCAATTTGTGGAGGGGTACAATTCTTTGATTGAAGCGACAGGGAAGTCAAATACATCCTCCATTGCAAACGCTGCAGCATCTATGATTAACAACACCGCCAACAATGCAAAGCTTCTTGGAAAAGCAGGTATAAAAATAGATTCTGAGGATTATACCTTATCCATTGACAAGGATGCATTTATGAAGGCAGACAGCTCTGTGGTTTCGACATTGTTTCAGGGAACAGGTTCTTTTGCATATGCAACTGCAGTAAAGGCATCTATGATCAACAGTTATGCGAACATCGAGAGCTCCAAATCCAACACCTACAATAGTCAGGGAAATTACACCTACAACTATAATACAGGGGAGCTGTATAATACCAAATTTTAGTGTGGAATATATTAGATTGTAAAAAAAGACCATCTTGTTACCGATGCAATTCTGTAGCATTCGTAACAGGACGGTCTTTTTTTACTCCTATTCCGAAAAGGGAGTTTTTTAATGATTAGTTATCGTTTTCGTCGTCAGCAGACATAGAGTAAACCTGACGCTTTCTTGCCATAACATCGCTTTCCAGATATTCATCGTAGGTAGATACCTTATCGATCATGGAACCATCCGGTAGGAATTCAATGATACGATTCGCAGTGGTCTGTACCACCTGATGATCCCGGCAGGCAAAAAGAATAACGCCGGAGAACTTGATCATACCATTATTCAGTGCGGTGATAGACTCCATATCCAAATGGTCGGTTGGCTCATCGAAGATCAGAACGTTGCTGGCCTGAATCATCATGCGGGAGAGAAGTACACGAACCTTTTCTCCTCCGGAGAGCACGCGCATTTTTTTAACACCATCCTCACCGGCAAAGAGCATTCTTCCTAAGAAACCGCGGACATAGGTGGCATCCTTGATTTCGGAATACTGGGTAAGCCAGTCTACGATTAAGTCATCTGTAGCAAAGATTTCAGTATTGTCCTTTGGAAAATATGCCTGACTTGTGGTGACACCCCACTTGTAGGTGCCTTCATCCGGCTCCATCTCACCTGCAAGAATTTTAAAGAGGGTAGTTTTTGCAAGCTCATTTCCACCGACAAAAGCAATTTTATCATCGTGTCCGACAATAAAGGAAATGTTATCCAGAACCTTTACGCCATCGATGGTCTTTGAGATTCCATCCACAGTAAGAACCTCATTTCCGATTTCACGGCTGGGTCTGAAATCGATATATGGATATTTACGGCTGGATGGCTTGATTTCATCCAGCTGGATTTTTTCCAATGCGCGCTTACGTGAGGTGGCCTGCTTCGACTTGGAAGCATTTGCAGAGAATCGGGAGATAAATTCCTGTAATTCCTTGATCTTTTCTTCCTTTTTCTTGTTCGCTTCCTTCATCTGGCGGACTAAAAGCTGGCTGGACTCATACCAGAAGTCATAGTTTCCTGCGTAAAGCTGGATTTTTCCATAATCCATGTCTGCGATATTGGTGCAGACCTTATTTAAAAAGTATCGGTCGTGGGATACCACAATGATACAGTTCTCAAAGTTGATCAAAAATTCCTCTAACCAGGCAATTGCGTCAAGATCCAAGTGGTTTGTAGGCTCGTCGAGAAGTAAAATGTCAGGGTTTCCGAAAAGGGCCTGAGCGAGAAGAACCTTTACCTTCAGAGCACTTGGCATATCCTTCATCAGGGTGTAATGGTCTTCCGTTGGAATACCAAGTCCGTTTAACAGGGTAGCAGCATCGGATTCTGCATTCCAACCGTCCATATCTGCAAATTCTGCCTCGAGCTCGCTGGCACGTATGCCGTCTTCATCTGAGAAATCTTCTTTCATATAGATGGCATCTTTTTCCTTCATGATGTCATATAAACGTTTATTACCCATGATTACGGTATCAAGAACCGGGTATTCATCATATTTAAAATGGTCCTGCTGTAAGAAGGAAAGTCTCTGGCCGGGGGTGATAACGACCTCACCGCTGGTGGGTTCAAGCTGTCCGGATAAAATCTTTAAGAAAGTGGATTTTCCGGCACCGTTTGCTCCGATAAGTCCATAACAGTTTCCTTCTGTAAACTTGATATTGACATCCTCAAACAGGGCTTTTTTTCCGAGTCGTAAAGTTACATTATTTGCACTGATCATAAATTTTACCTTTCTATATATCGGTTAATATGCAATCGCTTTCTATTTTATCCTATAATTTGTATTTTGCAAGTGTTTTATCTTGGATTCGACAAAATCTGATGTTATAATTGAGATATCTTTATATTAACATTCAAGATAAGGGATAAAAGATATGCAGGAGATAAATTTCAATTTACCGATTCCAATGGCCGTTTTTAAATGTGCAGCCGATTGGGAGGTTGTGGAAGTAAACGACAAATTGTGTGAATTGTGCGGACAGGACCGGAGCAGGCTGCTGCAGAGAGACGGCTTCGAAGGGGTGATCTATGAGCGTGATCTGGCAATCTTTGAGGAGATGCTAGAAAGCGTCGCAAGGGGTAAGTCTGCAGAAAACTGCGATATACGAATTGTGGAAAAGGACGGCATTCAGCGATGGGCCCGCGTAGAATGCAGTTTTTTGTATAGAAAGGAAATTGCACCCTATATATCCTGTGCATTTATCGATATTCAGGAACAAAAAGAAGCAGAACAAAAGCTTCGACTGATCAACGAACAGTATCAGATGTTAGGCGAAATTACAAAAGAGATTCCCTTTGAAATGGATATTTTAAGCTGGAAGGTCCTTGTTGCGAAGCGTTTTTTTGAAATGAGGGGAGATGCGGATGCGGCAGATCGGTACTGTTCTTTTTCGGATATTTTAAAGTGTGTTCATCCTGAGGATCAGGATGCGGTGATCAAAGCAGTAAAAGGTGCGACGGTTTATGAGAAAGCCGGGACAGTAGAGTATCGGATCAATATGTCTGTGGACAAAGATGACTATTATGTGTGGTTTCGAACCTACTACCGCAGCATTACCGATGATGACGGAAGTGTGATCCGGCTTATCGGTCGTAGCTATAATGTGGATAAGGCGAAGGTGATTTATGATGAGGCCAAGAGAGATCCCCTGACCAAGCTATTTAATAAGGTAGAAACTCAGAAAGCAATTGTCCGTGCCATCGAAGAGTATCCGGATGATCTGCATGCGATGTTCGTCATTGATGTGGATGATTTTAAGGAAATCAATGATACCTTTGGACATACTTATGGGGATACGGTAATCATTGATATTGCCAATACAATAAAGGAAAATTTCCGGAGTGAGGATATTGTCGGACGTGTGGGCGGAGACGAATTTGTGGTATTTATGAAGGATGTCCCCCGGGAGAAGGTTATTGAAAAAGCGAAGAAGCTTTGTCAAGCTCTGGAAAAATCCTATAGAGGGGATGCTATTTCAAAACAGATTTCCGTCAGCATGGGAATTGCTTTTTACGGAAAAGACGGAAGGAACTATCAGACCTTATTTGAAAACGCGGATCGTGCCATGTATCGTGCAAAGCAGGGCGGAAAGAGCGGGTTTGAGGTGGCAAAGGAGGAGGATGCCGGACCGATAAAGAAGAAAGAACGGTCTGTAGAAAACCGAGTTGATTTGAGCATGCAGGATAAGGAGTTCCTTACGTTTGCAACAGGTCTCATGACTCATGCAAGAAATATTGATGGTTCCCTCAATATGCTACTTAAGAGAATATCCGACCGGTTCAATCTGGATCTTGTTGCGATCTTTGAGATAGATCCCAGTGGAAAAAATCTTGTCCTATCCAATTATTATAGTGAAAAATACAGCTTTTACGAAAAATCCTTATTCCCGAAGACCAGCAAGCAGCTGGAGGGGACTCCTGTGGGAGAAATGGTTGAAATACGAAGGGCATCGAGATGGATGTATCAGAACGGAATTAAGGAATGGAAGAACGCAAGCGAGCTGGATAATGTGGATTGTGCGATTTTAGCAGGAAAGTTTGAGCATATCGGTGTGACAAGCGGATACATTTACTATGTATCCATGGATAAAACAAGGGAGTGGGCGCCCAATGAAGTGGCTCTTTTAAGTGAACTTACAAGAGCGATTGCAGTATTTGTTTCTCTGCGAATCCGTATGGACGAGAGCAAAAAGGAGATTCGGAAAATCCAGAGAAAAGACCAGCTTACCGGATTGTACAATTTCGATACTTTTCAAAGTAAAGTAAAAGAAATTATGAATCATCCGAAGCCGGACAAGGTGTATGCTTTAGAGTATCTGGATATTAATAATTTTGGATATGTAAACGACAACTATGGCTATCAGGTCGGAGATTATGCCTTAAAAATGTTTGCGGAGCTTACCAAGAGTCAGCCGTACTATGTTGCAGGCAGCCATTTGTATTCGGACTTTTTTGTAATCTTATTTGCTGCGGATACGAAGGAAGCATTAACGAAAAGTCTGAACGAGCAGCATAAAAAATTTGCCCGGCTGCAGAGCCAGCAGTATCCAAGCAGCAGTATGAGCATCTGCTCAGGTGTCTATATATTTGAAGATAAATATACAGACGTGGAAATGGCATTTGAAAATGCAAATTTAGCCTGGAAAATGGCAAAACACAGCAGGTCCAAGGAAATTGTATTTTTTACGGATGAGCTGCGCAATGAGAAAAAGGCAGAGCAGGCCATCATAGGAGAGTTTTATGATGCATTATCCCGAAACGATTTCCAGATGTATCTGCAACCGAAGTTCATGCTGCGGGATGGAAGGATATATGGGGCAGAAGCTCTTGCAAGATGGAAAAAGCCAAATGGAGGGGTACTTCCTCCGGGAATGTTCTTAGAACCCCTTGAAAAGATCGGATATGTAACGGAGCTGGATTTTTACATTTTTGAGGAATTGTTAAAGACCATGCAAAGCTGGATCGAGGAAGGAATAGAACCCCTGGTGGTATCCACGAATTTTTCGGGAAGGCATTTTGAGCAGGATGGTCAGGATTTTGTTGACCGGATTCAAATGCTTCTTGAAAAATATATTGTTCCGGCGAAGTATATCGAAATTGAGATTACCGAAGGCGTTTTTATTAAGAACAAGGAAGTGCTGAATTACTGTCTGGATAAACTGCGGGAGACGGGATTTTCCATTGCAATTGATGATTTCGGAACCGGTTATTCTTCCCTTTCCGTTCTTACGGATATTCCGGTAGATGTAGTAAAAATGGATAAGAGCTTTATCGACAAAGCGGATTCCAAGAAGCAGAGGGAGCTGATTACAGAAATTGGAAAGCTTATCCAGATTGCCGGAAAGGATGTCATCTTTGAAGGAATAGAAACGGCAGAACAGAGAGATTTTCTGTCCACCAGCGGATTTTCCCATGGACAGGGATATCTGTGCAATAAACCACTTCCGGCAGATGAGTTTAAAAAAATTTATTTGAAGGACCAGCAGTAATAGCTGCTGGTCTTTCTTTGTTTTTAATTTAAAACAGAATAAAGGTGTTTAATCGACTTTACACTCTTCAAAAAAAATGGTAAAATTGTATCCAAATACTGAGTGTGTATGGGACACATTCGTAGAGAACAAAAGGAGGAAACAAAATGCCTAGAGCAAAACAATCAATGGATGGAAATACCGCAGCCGCTCATGTAGCATATGCTTACACAGAAGTTGCAGGAATTTATCCGATCACACCTTCTTCTCCAATGGCTGACTCTGTTGATCAGTGGTCTGCAGCAGGACAGAAGAACATTTTCGGAAGCACCGTAAAGGTAGTTGAGATGGAGTCTGAGGCTGGTGCAGCTGGTACAGTTCACGGATCACTTGCAGCCGGAGCACTTACCACAACCTTTACCGCTTCACAGGGACTTCTTCTTATGATCCCTAATATGTACAAGATCGCAGGTGAGAACCTTCCTTGCGTATTTGATGTATCTGCACGTACCGTATCTTCACATGCACTGAATATTTTCGGTGATCACAGTGACGTATATGCTTGTCGTCAGACTGGTTTCGCAATGCTTTGCGAGACGAACCCACAGGAAGTTATGGATCTTTCTCCGGTAGCACATCTTGCTGCATTAGAGGGAAGAGTACCTTTTATTAACTTCTTCGATGGATTCCGTACCTCCCATGAGATTCAGAAGATCGAGAAGTGGGATTATGAAGATTTAAAGGAAATGTGTCCAATGGATGCTGTTGAAGCATTCCGTGCACATGCTCTTAACCCGGAGCATCCTGCATCACGTGGATCTCACGAGAACGGAGACGTTTTCTTCCAGCATAGAGAGGCTTGTAACAGCTTCTATGATAACCTTCCTGCAGTAGTAGAGAAGTACATGAAGAAAGTAAACGAGAAGTTAGGAACAAACTACGACTTATTCAACTACTACGGAGCTCCTGATGCTGACCGTGTCATCATCGCTATGGGTTCTATCAATGACGTAGCTGAAGAAGTTATCGATTACTTAACCGCTAAGGGTGAGAAGGTCGGACTTGTTAAGGTTCGTTTATATCGTCCATGGTCTTCAGAAGCTCTTCTTAAGGTGATTCCAAAGACTGCAAAGAAGATTGCGGTATTAGACCGTACAAAAGAGCCGGGATCTCTCGGTGAGCCATTATACTTAGACGTAGCTACCACACTTCGTGAAGCCGGAATGAACGATGTTGTTCTTATTGGCGGACGTTACGGATTAGGTTCTAAGGATACTCCTCCTTCATCTGTATTTGCTGTATATACAGAGCTTGCAAAGGATGAGCCAAAGCACAGATTTACTCTTGGTATCGTGGATGACGTTACCAATTTAAGCTTACCGGAAGTAAAACCTGCTCCAATTACTTCTGCTCCGGGAACCAAGGAGTGCAAGTTCTGGGGACTTGGTGGAGATGGTACTGTAGGTGCAAACAAGAACTCTACAAAGATTATCGGTGACCACACAGACAAGTACATTCAGGCATATTTCCAGTATGACTCTAAGAAGACCGGTGGTATTACCATTTCCCACTTACGTTTTGGTGACAACCCGATCAAGAGTCCTTACTATATCAACCAGGCTGACTTCGTTGCATGCCACAATCCTGCATATGTAACCCAGGGTATGAAGATGGTTCAGGATGTTAAGCCGGGCGGAGTATTCATGATCAACTGCCAGTGGTCTGATGAAGAACTGGCTCATCACTTAAATGCAGATGCTAAGAAGTATATCGCTGATAACAATATTCAGCTTTACACTATCAACGCAATTGACAAGGCTATCGAGATTGGAATGGGCAAGAGAACCAACACCATTTTACAGTCAGCATTCTTCAAGCTTGCAGATGTAATGCCAATCGCTGAGGCTGTTGATTACATGAAGCAGGCTGCTAAGAAGTCTTACTCTAAGAAGGGTGATGCAGTAGTAGAGATGAACTACAAGGCTATTGATGCCGGTGTAGATGCTATACATAAGGTTGAGGTACCTGCATCCTGGTCTAATCCGGAGGCAGATGCTCCTAAGGCAGAAAAGACCGGTCGTCCGGAAGTTGTTAAGCTTGTTAACGAGCTTCTTGAGCCAATCTCTAAGATGGATGGAGATTCTCTTCCTGTATCCGCATTTAAGGATATTGCAGACGGTCAGTTCGTAACAGGTGCTTCTGCATACGAGAAGCGCGGTACTGCTGTAACCGTACCTGAGTGGGATGCCCAGAAGTGTATCCAGTGTAACCAGTGTGCATTTGTATGTTCACATGCTACCATTCGTCCATTCTTACTTTCTGATGACGAAGTTAAGGCAGCTCCGGACAATATGAAGGTTGCTGATATGAAGCCAAAGGCTGGCGCTTACAAGTACACCATGAGCGTATCTCCACTTGATTGTATGGGATGCGGCGAGTGTATTACTGTTTGTCCGGTTGGCGCTATCGCAATGGTTCCACAGGAGTCACAGGCAGCAGAGCAGCCAGTATTTGATTACTTAGTTGCTAATGTTTCTAAGAAGACTGATGCAGGAATGAATGATCTTACTCCTAAGGGATCACAGTTCAACCAGCCACTCCTTGAGTTCTCAGGATCATGTGCAGGTTGTGCAGAGACCTCTTATGCAAGACTTATTACCCAGCTCTTTGGTGAGCAGATGTATATCTCAAATGCAACAGGATGTTCTTCTATCTGGGGTAACCCGGCTGCTACATCACCATATACTGTAAATATCAACTCCAAGAAGGGACCGGCTTGGTCTAACTCCTTGTTCGAGGATAATGCAGAGCATGGTCTTGGTATGCAGGTTGGACAGAAGTACTTACGTGAACGTGCAATCGAGGCTGCAACAGCCTGCGCTACAAGCGACAAGGCATCTGCAGAACTCAAGGCAGCGTTTGATGAGTTCATGGCTACCAAGGATAACACAAAGGCTAACGTAGCTCCTACTGCAGCACTTATTGCTGAGTTAGAGAAGGCTGCTGCAGCTGGATGCCCGGATGCTAAGGAAGCACTTGCTAAGAAGGATTACCTTGGCAAGAAGTCCGTATGGATCTTCGGTGGTGACGGATGGGCATACGATATCGGTTACGGCGGATTAGACCATGTACTTGCTTCCGGTGAGAATGTAAACGTCATGGTATTCGATACCGAGATGTACTCTAATACAGGCGGACAGGCTTCTAAGGCTTCCAATATCGGTGAAGTTTGTCAGTTCGCTGCTGCTGGTAAGGAAATTGGAAAGAAGTCACTTTCTGAAATCGCTATGCAGTACGGATATGTATATGTTGCTCAGATTGCTCTTGGAGCAAATATGGCACAGGCAGTTAAGGTTATCGCTGAGGCAGAAGCTTACAACGGACCTTCACTGATTATCGGTTATGCTCCTTGCGAACTTCACGGTATCGCTAAGGGTGGTATGAACCACTGCCAGGATGAGATGAAGAAAGCAGTAGCTGCTGGTTACTGGAACCTCTTCTCATTCAACCCAGCTCTTAAGGCTGAAGGAAAGAATCCATTCACACTTACCTCTAAGGCTGGTGATGGATCTTACCAGGATTTCCTGAATAATGAGGCTCGTTATACTCGTCTGATCAAGCCATTCCCAGAGAGAGCAGAGAGACTCTTTGCTGAATCTGAGAAGGCTGCAAAAGAGCGTTACGAACATTTACAGAAGTTAGTAACTCTGTACGGAAACGACAATCAGTAATTAGAGTTTATCTAAGACATAAAACTCCGGTGCACTTTTGGTGCATCGGAGTTTTTTTTGTTTACAAGAATAAGGAGGAATGATAAAATATAAAAGGATTATTAGGTACTAGTCGGAGGAGACCGTTATGGAAAATCTGCTTGACCAGCTTCGGATGCAGATGTATCGACGAAAAAAGAGAAAAGATACATATCAGGCAGCAATGAACCGTAACAGGAAGGCTGAAGAGTTAAAACGAAAAGAAAAGGAAACAATAGTTGTGGAAAAGCAGGAAAATGTGTTTGAAAATTTGATCGAGAAAGTAATTCCGACTGTTGAAAAGCCAGCAGTAGAAAAGACAACTGCAAAGGTAAGTGATGATACACTTTTAGCTCAAATTGATGAGTTCCGGGTGAGAGCGCAGCAGCTTCAGCTGTTATTGGATAGAAAACAGGAAAAGGCAAAAGAACTACAGCAGATTGTTTCTGAAAGAGAAGATAAGGCAGAAGAGCTTGAAAAAATCGTAAAAGAGCGTCAGGTTCGTGCAGATGGACTTACAGAGGCTGTCGAGAAGAAAATCGATTCCATGGTATATAAAGTAGATGCCAAATTGGATGAGGTAAAGACTACTGTAAATTCGAAGCTACAGGATGGTCAGGAGAAGGAAGAGACGCGGAATGCAGAAATCAAGGAAGCGTTAGATCAGGTTTCTGAGAAGGTTGACGGAATGAGCGCTGTGACAGAGCAGCTTGATACGGTGAAGGCGGATCTTTCTGAAAAGATACATACAGAAAGCGTGCAGAGCTATCGCAATATTTCAGAGCTTTTGAAGAATGTGGAAGGTCGGTTAAATAAGCTGGATGCTCTTGAAGCGGAGGTTCATAAGCTCCGTAAGATAACCCGCGCAATTATCGTTTTCACAATTATTAATTTGGTGGGTGTGATTGTGTCCATTCTTGCCAATTTCGGATTATTCGTTTTTTAATAGGGAACAAATGAATGCAATTCCACAACCGGAATTGCATTTCTTGCTTTTAATCATTCCAAAAAGAGGAGAGTTGTATGGAAAAGAGACCAATATGGGTAGTGGGACATAAGAATCCGGATACCGATTCCATTTGTGCAGCTATTGCGTATGCAGATTATAAAAATCAATTGGGTGATGGAAAATATATTGCAAAACGTGCGGGTGAAGTGAACGCGGAAACTGCATTTGTGTTGCAGCATTTTGGCGTGGAAGCGCCGGCATATATTCATGATGTAGGAACACAGATTAAGGATATTGCCATTCGAAAAACGGAAGGGGTCAATAGTCATATTTCCATGAAAAAAGCATGGGAAATGATGAAGATTCTGAATGTAGTTACACTTCCGGTAGTGAATGCAAAAAATCAGTTGGAGGGAATTATTGTAACCGGGGATATTGCAAAGTCCTATATGGATGAATATGACAATGCTATTCTTTCGGTGGCGAGAACCCAGTACAAGAATATTGTGGAGACTCTGGAGGGCCGTATCATCACAGGAAATGAGCATGGATATTTCGTGAAAGGAAAGGTGGTAATCGGAGTTGGAACCCCGGAAGTACTTCAGGAAAGTATCGAAAGTGATGATCTGGTTATCATTGGAGACCGGGAGGAGTCCCAGCTTCTTTCCATCGCAGAGAATTGCAGCTGTCTGGTGGTTACCAGCGGATTTGAAGTGAGTCAGAAGGTTATTGATGCGGCAAATCAAAGAGATGTCATCGTAATCAGCACCCCTTATGATACCTTTACCACCGCTCGTTTGATTAATCAGAGTATGCCTATCAAGCATTTTATGACGAAAGGCGATATCATTCATTTCCATCTGGACGATTATGTGGATGAAGTCCGGGATACAGTGGCAAAGATTCGCCATCGCGATTTCCCAATTTTGGATGATAATCAAAATTATGTGGGGATGTTTTCTCGCAGACATTTGATGAGTACCCAGAAAAAACAGTTGATACTGGTAGATCACAATGAAAAATCCCAGGCGGTAAGCAATATTGAAGAAGCGGAAATCTTAGAGATTATTGACCATCACAGAATCGGAAGTCTTGAGACCATTGCACCGGTATATTTCCGGAACCAGCCATTGGGTTGCACATCAACCATTATTTATCAGATGTATCAGGAGAAGGGGCTTACCATTTCAAAGCAGATTGCAGGTCTTTTGTGCTCTGCCATCATATCGGATACACTAATGTTCCGTTCTCCAACCTGCACGGAAATCGACAAGGAAGTGGCAATGAAGCTGGCGGAAATCGCAGAGATTGATGTGACGGATTTTGCGCAAAAAATGTTTGAGGCGGGAAGTGATTTCGATAGCAAGACGGAAGAGGAAATATTAAATCAGGATTTTAAAATATTCCATTCCGGCACAACAAACTTTGGCGTCGCCCAGGTAAGTGCAATGAATCGGTTAGCCCTTGACAAGGTGCAGGCAAGAATTACACCACAGCTTCCGAGAATGATCGGAGACAAAAAAATTGATATGATGTTTGTTATGCTGACAGATATTCTTACGGAAACGACCAAATTGATCTATTGTGGGGATGGTGCTGAAAGCCTGGTTCGTGATGCATATAATATGGTAGACCCGGATGGTGTTATCCTAAAGGGCGTTGTGTCGCGAAAGAAGCAGCTGATTCCAACCCTGATGGCTGCACTTGTAGAAAAAGGATAAATGAAAACTCACATTTCGGTATTGTGCTGCTGAGAATGTATTTGCATATTCAAATCAGAACCCACTCTCGTTTGTAAAAAGCGTAACGGTACTAAATTCGCAATGAATTGCTCATTAAGTGCCGACGCTTTTTAAACGTTCTGATTCGAATAGCAAAATTTATTCTCAGGAACACTTTCCGAAAAGGAATATAAATAAAAACATCGTGGAAAGAAAGGATGGACTTGATATGAAATTTACAAAAATGCACGGATGTGGAAATGATTATGTATATGTGAATCTTTTTGAAGAAACCGTAGAGGATGCTCCGAAGCTTGCAACGGTTGTAAGTGACAGACATTTTGGCATCGGATCGGATGGGGTTATTACAATCGGACCGTCAGAGGTGGCTGATTTTCGAATGAGAATTTATAACGCAGATGGCTCTGAAGCAGAGATGTGTGGAAACGGAATTCGATGTGTTGCCAAGTATGTATACGACCATAAACTGACGGATAAGACCGAAATTGCTGTGGAAACCGGAGCAGGAATCAAAACCCTGACCTTGTTTACAGAAAATGAAAAAGTTGAACAGGTTCGAGTAGATATGGGGGAACCAATTTTAGAACCATCACGGATTCCTGTACTATCCAACAAAAATCCGGTCATAGCAGATCCTATACTTGTTGGAAATATGGAGTGGCGGATGACTTGTGTCTCTATGGGAAATCCCCATGCGGTTGTATTTGTAAAAGATGTTGCAAACTTCCCAATCGAGCAGTTCGGCCCACTCTTTGAAAAGCATGAGCGTTTTCCGAAGAAAACAAATACGGAATTTGTTCAGGTAATCTCCAGAACGGAGGTTTCCATGAGAGTGTGGGAGCGCGGCTCCAACGAGACCTGGGCATGCGGAACCGGTACATGCGCAACGGTCATGGCCTGCATTATGAATGGATATACGGAAAATAAAGTCCTTGTCCATTTAAGAGGTGGCGATCTTACAATTGAGTATGATCCGAATACAAAGCACATTTTTATGACCGGACCGGCAACGGAAGTATTTCATGGTGAAATTGAAATGTAGACACATTTGAGGACGGAAATTAATTCTATATTAAATAACCACCATTTTGAAAACGTGTTCCTTAAAATGAATTTTGCTATTTGAATCAGAACGTTTAAAAAGCGTCGGCACTTAATGAGCAATTTATTGCGAATTTAGTACCGTTACGC
>CAMDYX010000018.1 GCA_945910395.1 uncultured Agathobacter sp.
CCGACGCTTTTTAAACGTTCTGATTCGAATAGCAAAATTCATTCTAAGGAACACATTTCCAAAAAGAATATGTGAAAAGCAGGATTTTCTTGTAGTTTTAGTTATATGAAAAGTAGAAAATGAGGTGGCGGCATGGCAATATTTGAGGGTGCCGGAGTGGCACTAATCACACCATTTCATGAAGATAAAAGTGTAAATTACAAGATGCTTGGAACTCTGTTAGAACGGCAGATTTCGAATAAAACCGATGCAATTATCGTGTGCGGTACCACCGGAGAACCTGCCACTATGACAGAGGAAGAACGATTTGCGGTAATCAGGTATGTTGTGGAAAAGGTAAACAAAAGAGTACCTGTAATTGCAGGCACAGGCTCAAACTGTACGGAAACGGCTATAAGAACCTCCAGAAAAGCAGAAGCTCTTGGCGTAGATGGGCTGCTTATCGTGACACCATATTATAATAAGGCAACACAGAAGGGACTTTATGAGCACTATAAAGAAATAGCCGCTTCGGTTGAAAAGCCCATTATTATGTATAATGTTCCTTCCAGAACCGGATGTAATCTGCTGCCGGAAACGGTGGTGGCGCTGGCAAAGGATTTTAAAAACATATCGGGAATCAAGGAGGCAAGCGGTAATATCTCTCAGGTCGCAAAAATTGCTTCTTTAGGGAAAAATCTAATCGATATTTATTCCGGAAATGATGACCAGGTAGTACCGATTCTTTCCTTAGGTGGAAAAGGAGTCATTTCCGTTTTGGCAAATGTAATGCCTCAGGATATGCATGATATGGTCTTAGAATTCCTGGGTGGAAATGTAAAACGGGCTATGGAATTGCAGTTAAAATATGTAAATTTGATTCAGGCGCTTTTTTGTGAGGTAAATCCAATTCCGGTAAAGGCAGCAATGAAGATAATCGGATATGAAGTGGGAGGGGTGAGACTTCCGCTTACGGAAATGGAAGAAAATCACCGGACATTATTAAAAGACCGAATGAAGGAAGCAGGATTAATCTGGCAGGATGCCTATTGATGTAGTGAAAGACGCATGCCAGTGGAATTATAGGAGTATCACATGGGAAAACAGAATTGGAAGCCGGGGAATATGCTAAATCCGGTACCGGCAGTCATGGTAAGTGTAGCAGATAAGGCTGGAAATGCGAATATTATAACAGTAGCATGGGCGGGAACCGTATGTACGAATCCGCCCATGGTGTCTATTTCGGTCAGACCGGAACGCTTTTCCTATGACATGCTGGAAGAAACAAAGGAATTTGTAATCAATCTAACCACAGAAGCGTTGGTAAAGGCCTGTGACTATTGTGGTGTGACAAGCGGCCGGGATGTAGACAAATTTGAAAAAATGAATCTCACAAAGCTTCCCATGGAGCACGTGAAGGCTCCGGGAATTGCTGAAAGTCCTGTTAATATCGAATGTAAAGTGGTAGAAAAAAGGCCTCTTGGCAGTCATACCATGTTTCTTGCCGAAGTGGTCGGAGTAACGGTTGATGATGCTTATATGGATGAAAATAATAAATTTCACATCAACAATACCGGACTCGTTATGTATTCCCACGGAGAGTATTTCAAGCTGGGAGAAAAATTAGGTTCTTTTGGATATAGTATTAGAAAAAAATAAACTCTTTTGTGCGCAAGTTGATTCTGTATTTTTGCTCAAATAGTTTCGAATAACAAGTAAAGATAGAAATCATGGAGTTACATATAAGTGAAACGAAATTGTCCTTGTGAGAAGCCTTTGTCAACTCGAAATTACATATAAGAGACAACAAATCAATATGCTTATCTGTAAGCAATATTTTTCAGTGGTTTAATCCAAGCTAGAAACTACGTATAACAACTATAAAATAATGGATTTAGACGTAAACCTTATTTTTACTCTACCAATGGACCAGAAGCTTCCAGTTTGTAGAAAACGACAACTCCCAATTTGTCAAATTTATAGATTGTAAATTCCTCTTTTCCATCATTGGTAACATAAAAATAAGCTGATGCATATTTTTTCATTAATATGCACCAACTCATTTAATAAACATACTTTGTCTACACTCTGAGCGCCCTGCTATAGCAGAGTGCTTTTACTTATTAACTGATTTATCTTTTAAAATTATTTCAGCAATATATCCATCAGATATGCATACACATCTTCGTTGTTCTGCTTCCAATGAGAGCAAATCGTTTCCGCTTGTTCCTTTGTCTTAACGGTAAGTGTAAGATCAATCACATTGACTCCATCCGAGCGCACCTGACAGCGCACAGCATATTTCTGGTTTGTGGTCTTGTAATAATCTGCAATTGTGGAGTTTTCCTGACGGAAATCCAATTTGTTTTCTTCAAAAAAGGCTTTTACATCCTGTTCGATTCCATCCGTAATTTTATCCTTGAAAAAGCCCAAGGTCTCTTTTCCTGCGGCGGTAAGAGAGTACTGTGTATTGGAATGGGTGGTTACAGCCAGAATTAAGTCGGAATCCACCAGCTCTCCGATGACCTCCTGAATACGGAAATAATCCGTGTAGTCTTTTTCTAAGAAAAAATTGGAAAGCTGTGTATTGGAAAGAGGGAATCCTGCCTTATCCAGCATGTATAAAATTGTCATCTTGTATATGGTAAATGGTTCAGCCATAAAATTCCTCTTTCTTTTAAAAATTAATCGTGAATATGTTCCTTTACTGCATTACTTACAACCTCTGCAACCCGTGGGTCAAAGGCTTCTGGCATAATGAACTCGTCACTTAGCTCTTCATCGCTGACAAGATTGGCAAGGGCATTTGCAGCGGCAAGCTTCATTTCTTCGGTAATCTGCGTAGCGCGGCCCTCCAAGGCGCCCTTGAAGATTCCGGGGAAAGCAATTACGTTGTTGACCTGATTTGGGAAATCGCTTCTTCCGGTTCCCACAACTCTTGCACCGGCAGCCTTTGCAACGTCCGGCATAATTTCCGGAACCGGATTTGCCATGGCAAAGAGGATAGAATCCTTATTCATAGAAGCAACCATCTCAGGAGTAACAATATTCGGAGCAGATACTCCGACAAAAATGTCAGCACCCTTAAGGGCATCAGCAAGGGTTCCGGTGGCATGCTCTAGGTTTGTCACTTCTGTCATTTTTTTCTGCATCCAGTTTAAGTTCGGATAGTCAGGACCGATGATTCCCATGCGGTCACACATAGTAACATGAGTAAATCCGTAGGTTAACAAAAGCTTTGTGATAGCAACTCCGGCGGAACCGGCGCCATTTACAACAACCTTGCAGTTTTCTTTTTTCTTACCGGTAAGGCGGAGACTGTTGATGATTCCGGCAAGAACAACGATTGCGGTTCCGTGCTGATCATCATGGAACACAGGAATATCTAACATTTCCTTCAAGCGCTCCTCGATTTCAAAGCAGCGTGGGGCAGAGATGTCTTCCAGATTGATTCCGCCAAATCCCGGAGCGATATTTTTAACTGCAGTAATGATCTCCTCGGTATCCTGGGTATCCAGACAGATCGGAACTGCATTTACATTTCCGAATTCCTTGAAAAGGACGCATTTTCCTTCCATAACAGGCATTGCTGCGTATGGTCCGATATTTCCAAGTCCGAGTACGGCACTTCCGTCAGACACAACGGCAACGGTATTCGCTTTCCAGGTGTAGGTGTATGCAGCTTCCTTATCCTCTGCAATTACTTTACAAGGCTCAGCAACTCCCGGAGTATATGCAATCGCAAGATCCTCTCTGGAACCTACTTTTGATTTCGCGGTTGTCTCAAGCTTTCCGTTCCATTCTTTATGCATAGCAAGTGCTTTTTCTTTATTATCCATGATCATTTCTCCCATATGTAGATTTGTATTTGCAACGTGTTTATGATACCATTGTTACCCGGACAAATCAAGGAAGTTTCCTACTTGAAAAGTGTTAAAAAATTGTGTATGATAAAAAGAAGAGTAAAGATATTTTTCAAACGCCACTTCAGGCAGATTACCCCAGAGAGAATAAAAAGAAAAATTGTGTTCAAGAGGATTGGCACATATATGCATGAAAAAATTGAAGGAGAACCGTATGAGAGAAAAGTATGAAAGCCTGTCACTGAATATTTTGAAGGACTTAGCGAAGGCTCGTGGATTAAAAGGAGTATCTTCTTTAAAAAAGGAAGAACTGATTGAACGTATGTTAGAGGAGGATGAGAAGGATAAAGAGCGCCAGAAGGTAAAGGAAGGCACAAAAAGCGTTGTAAGACAAAAGCCGGAGGGTGTGCATATTGCAAAAGGAACGGCAGCTTTCCAGCCGAAGACTCAGGAGGAGCCGGCAACAGAAAAAACTGCAGAAGAGGAGGAACCCGCAACCATAAAGGAAGATATCGCAGGACTTGACAGCGGAGTTTCGGTAAAGGGTATCCTTGAAGTCATGTCCGATGGATTTGGATTTATACGAAGTGATAATTATATGCCGGGAGAAAATGATATCTATGTGTCGCCATCCCAGATTCGCAGGTTCAATATGAAAACCGGAGATATTATTTCAGGAAATACACGAATCAAGGGGGAAAAAGAAAAATTTGCAGCGCTTTTGTATGTGACTGCAGTAAACGGTGCAAATCCTAGTGATAATTTGAAAAAGCCGAATTTTGAAGATCTGACACCGATTTTTCCAAATAAGAGACTTCGCTTGGAAAGACCGGGGGCCAGTGTTGCCATGCGTGTGGTTGATCTCATTTCACCCATCGGAAAAGGACAGCGTGGAATGATTGTCTCCCAACCCAAGGCCGGAAAAACAACTCTTTTAAAGGATGTGGCAAAGTCCGTTCTTATTAATAACCCGGAAATGCATCTGATTATTTTGTTGATTGATGAGCGACCGGAGGAGGTTACGGACATTAAGGAAGCCATTCAGGGCGATAACGTGGAAGTTATTTATTCTACCTTTGATGAGCTTCCGGAGCATCATAAGAGAGTTTCCGAGATGGTAATCGAGCGTGCAAAGCGTCTGGTAGAGAATAAAAAGGACGTTATGATTCTGCTTGACAGCATCACAAGACTGGCAAGAGCATATAACCTTACCGTTCCGCCAAGTGGACGTACGCTTTCCGGTGGTCTTGATCCGGCTGCTCTGCATATGCCAAAGCGCTTTTTCGGAGCTGCCCGCAATATGAGAGAGGGTGGAAGTCTGACCATTCTTGCCACCGCACTTGTGGATACCGGAAGCAAGATGGATGATGTGGTATTCGAGGAATTTAAAGGAACCGGTAATATGGAGCTTGTTCTGGACCGGAAGCTTTCCGAAAAACGTATTTTCCCGGCTATCGACATTGTAAAATCGGGTACGAGACGGGAGGACCTGCTTCTTGATGCGGACGAGATTTCTGCTGTTGAGATTATGCGGAAGGCCTTCAATGGAATGCGTTCCGATGAGGCAGTCGAAAATATCTTAAATATGTTCGCACACACAAAGAATAATCAGGAATTTATCAATCAGGTAAGAAAAAACAGAATTTTGTAAAATGATGATAAAATGTACAATTTGGAAAATAACTATTGCATTCAACATTTTCCTGTGTTACAATAACTAAGCTGTTTATCGGGATGTAAACGGACGAAAGTGTCTTTCTTCGCAGTAAGTATCATATGCGGATCGGGCATACGGATATAGAAGATTGAAGCATAACAACGATAAGACATAAAAGAGGTGAAAATCATGAGAGAAGGAATCCATCCAGATTATTATCAGGCAACTGTAACCTGTAACTGCGGAAATACATTCGTTACAGGATCTACCAAGCCGGAGATTCACGTTGAAATCTGCTCAAAGTGTCATCCATTCTATACTGGACAGCAGAAGGCTAGCCAGGCACGTGGACGTATCGAACAGTTCAACAAGAAGTATGGTATGAACTAATTACCAAGAGTGTGAGGATAAGGTTGAGGTAGAAATGCCTCAACCTTTTTTCGCTTATAGGAGTAACAGAATGAAGTATTCAGGTGTTGGCGGACAGGCAGTAATGGAAGGCGTCATGATGAAAAATGGCGATCAGTATGCTGTGGCGGTTCGAAAACCAGATGGACAGATAGAAGTAAAAGTAGATAAGTATAAAGGACCGGGGGCTAAGAACAAGCTTCGGAATATCCCAATTGTAAGAGGCGTGATTAGCTTTATTGACTCTTTGTATCTTGGGATGAGTACGCTTATGTATTCTTCTTCCTTTTATGAGGAAGAGGAGGAGCTTACGGAAAAGCAAAAGGAGAAGCAGCGGAAAAAAGAAGAGGGCTTAACCCAGGAAGAAATCCAAAAGAAAAAGGAGAAGGAAGACAAGGCATTGATGGGAGGAACGGTTGCATTTTCCATTGTGTTAGCCCTTGGGATTTTCTTTGCAATTCCCTATTTTTTGTCAGGATTTTTCCGTAGCATCATCTCTTCGGAAATGCTGATTGCTCTGATTGAGGGCCTGATTCGTCTGGTAATTTTTCTTGCATATATTGCCCTGATTTCCTTTATGCCGGACATCAAAAGAGTGTTCATGTATCATGGCGCAGAGCATAAATGCATCAACTGTATAGAACATGGGCTGGAGCTTAATCCGGAGAATGTTAGAAAAAGCTCCAAGCAGCATAAGAGATGCGGAACAAGCTTTCTGCTGATCGTTATGCTGATAAGCATTGTCTTTTTTATGTTCATTCAGGTAGACTCAAAGCTCTTACGGCTGTTACTTCGACTTGCTTTGATTCCGGTCATCGCAGGAGTATCCTATGAATTTATACGTCTTGCCGGGCGGTATGACAATTGGTTTGTGAACGCATTAAGCCAGCCGGGATTGTGGATGCAGCGGCTTACTACCCGCGAACCTGAGGATGATATGATAGAAGTTGGCATCGCTTCCGTTGAAGCAGTGTTTGACTGGGAAAAGTGGCAAGAGGAAGAATTAAGGGAACAGAAACTATGACTTATCGTGAAGCGATTGAGCTTGGTGAAAAAATATTGAATATGGCAAATATCGTGGATGCTAAGAACGACGCATGGCTACTTCTTACTGCTGCCTGCAAAATCGATCATACCTTTTACTATATGCATATGGATGAGGATATGGATAGCCAGCAGGTAAAGGAATTTGAGTGTTTGATTAAAAAGCGTGCGGAGCATATTCCGTTACAGTATATTACCGGCGAGCAGGAATTTATGGGAATGACTTTTCATGTAAATTCCAATGTGCTGATTCCAAGACAGGATACGGAGACCCTGGTAGAACAGGCACTGAAAAGAGTTAAGCCGGGAATGCATATTCTGGATATGTGTACCGGTTCGGGCTGCGTGCTGATCAGTATATTAAAAAATGCGCCGAAAACCACGGGCGTAGGGTGCGATGTCTCAAAACAGGCCCTTATTGTGGCGAAGGAAAATGCGAAGCGAAATGATGTTTCGGCGGAATTTGAGCGAAGCGATTTGTTTGAGAATGTAATTGATAAATTTGATATGATTGTGTCCAATCCACCATATATCTGTACTGATATTATTCC
Organism: uncultured Agathobacter sp.; assembly: GCA_945910395.1. Taxonomy (GTDB): domain Bacteria; phylum Bacillota; class Clostridia; order Lachnospirales; family Lachnospiraceae; genus Roseburia. The sequence continues at coordinate 7,503 of CAMDYX010000018.1, forward strand.
AACGTTAATGCCGGAGGTCGCTCAATTTGAGCCTCTGATTGCGTTGGACGGAAAAGAGGATGGATTGTATTTTTACCGCAGGATTGTATCTGAAAGTAAGGAATATTTAAACGAAAGCGGTATGCTTTTATTTGAAATAGGTTATGATCAGGGACAGGAGGTCAGCGACATGATGAAAGAGGCTGGTTTTTCCGATGTATGTGTAATCAAGGATTTAGCGAGAAATGATCGTGTTGTGTATGGTATGCTTTAGCTGTTTTATCATGTAATTCTGATGAGCTATGGAAACCATATACAACATAAAACACAAAAAAGAGGGAAAAGAACATGTTTGACAAATTAGAAGATTTACTTCATCACTATGAGGAATTAATGAATACCTTAAGCGAGCCGGATGTTGCAAATGATCCTGCCCGTTTTAAAAAGCTTATGAAGGAGCAGAGCGATCTTGCTCCGATCGTGGAAGCGTACACGGAATACAAGAAGTGTAAGCAGAACATTGAGGACTCTCTTATGATGCTCGAAGAGGAATCTGATGAGGAGATGAGAGAGCTTGCAAAAGAAGAATTGAATGATTCAAAAGCCCGTTTGGAAGAATTGGAAAATGAGCTTAAGATATTGCTCCTTCCAAAGGACCCCAATGATGATAAGAACGTTATTGTTGAAATCCGTGCAGGTGCAGGCGGCGAGGAAGCAGCACTTTTTGCCGCTGAAATCTATCGCATGTATGTACATTATGCAGAGAGCCGCCGTTGGAAGGTAGAGACCTTAGAAGCAGATGAGACCGGAATCGGTGGAATGAAGTCTGTGGACTTTATGGTAACCGGACAGGGAGCTTATTCCGTATTGAAATATGAATCCGGAGTACATCGAGTACAGCGTGTTCCGGAGACGGAATCCCAGGGAAGAATCCAGACCTCCACCTGTTCTGTTGCAGTTATGCCGGAGGCAGAGGATGTTGAGATTGAGATTGATGAAAAAGACATTCGTATCGATGTAATGAGAGCATCCGGAAACGGTGGACAGTGTGTCAATACCACAGACTCTGCAGTACGACTTACCCATTATCCGACAGGAATTGTGATCTACAGTCAGACAGAAAAGTCACAGCTTCAGAATAAGGATAAGGCATTTGCACTTCTTCGTGCAAAGCTGTACGACTTAGAGCTGCAGAAGAAGCAGGACGCTGAATCCGAGATGCGCCGCAGCCAGATCGGAACCGGTGACCGTGCAGAGAAGATTCGTACCTACAACTTCCCCCAGGGCCGTGTGACGGACCACCGTATCAACTTAACTCTTTACAAACTGGATAAAATTATGAATGGTGACATTCAGGAAATTATCGATGCATGTATTGCGGCAGACCAGGCGAAGAAGCTGGCAAATATGAACGAATAGCACGAACGCGACAGATGGTAAAAAGAGAGGCTACAAGCTTGCTTGTATGCCTCTCTTTTTGGCAGAAGGCATGTGAGTCAAATGAACCACGAGGAAATGCTGAAGCATTTTCGAGTGGGCGTTCGTGCTATGAGTATAAACGACAGCGAGACGGAGCGAAGCGGAATCGAGCAAAGCGGTTGCATGGCACTCATAGCTTATGAGGTGGGCGTTCGTGCTATGAGTAGCTTTCAACATATAAAATAAAGAAAACTGGTGAAATTATATGTAATTTTTTGCTTGTAGATGTATATTCTGGAACATGAAATACAGATAAACAATAGAGGATTATTGGAATTATATGTAATATCAACTTTTACGGGTGGTGTTTTGGAACAGAAATTACAGATAAACAAGGAACTATCATAGAGCTTATCTGTAGATTGAGGTTTTCAAGAGTTGTGGCATAAATAAAAACTACATATAAATGAAGAAAAAAAGGATGGCTTATATATACTCACTTTTTTTTACATATGCTATATTTAATTCATAATGTTGTCAGATAAAAGGAAACTTAGGCCGAATAAAACATATCCGGTTATTACTTTGTGCGGCAGTACACGTTTTAGAAAAGAATTCGAGAAGGCACAAAAAGAACTGACGCTTCAGGGGAATATTAATGTTACATAGAGAGTAGAAAGATTTTTTGTGTGGAGATGATGAAAAATGACGGAAATGATTATTGGCTTTATCATATGGAGTCTTGTAGGATGCGTTTTTATTTTCATAGGAATCTATTCTTTCTTTTCCCAAAAAGCAGTGGGTTTTTGGGCGAACGTAAAGATGTTTGAAGTTACAGATGAAAAGAAATACAATGCGGCGGTTGGAAAGTTGTTTTGTGCTTTTGGCATAGTATTCATTGTTCTGGGACTTCCGTTACTGACAGAACAAAACTCCGGATGGGTTCTTCTTTCTGTTTTGGGAGTGATGTTTGAAATTATTGCTACCATGATTATTTACACCATGGTTATTGAAAAGAAATATAGAAAGATAAAAGGGAAAAATCAATGAAAAAGAATCTGAAAAAAGTATTGCTAATAGGGTTAATATTGTTAACCTGTTGTACCGCATGTGCAGATAGTAGCAAAAATCATATAGATGATATTGCAGGGTCTGAAATAGAAAACGAAAATCATATAGATGATATTGCAGAGACAGAAACAGAAAGCGAAAATCCTTCACAAGTGGAAGCTTCAGAAGAAGAACAAATAGATGAAGAAGTATATAATCTGGATGAGTATGCAGAATTAGACATTTTGGAAGAGAAATTCGAAAATTCGGATGGGGATGTGGTAATGACGATGGCGGTAAGTCATCTTACATTTACGGATCCAAAATATGAAAAAGTAAATGCAGCTTTAGAAAGCATAGAAGAAGCGTATATGGAAGAAACCAGAAGCTACTGCAAGGAACAGGCACCGGAAATGGAACTGGATATGTCCATAGAGAACGAAAACTGCCGTGTGGAAGAATATCAATGGTATTTTGTGCGGCTTTGTTATGTTGGAGAAGATTATGTAAGTATTCTTTACAATGATACGGTTTATTGGCCGGGCGCTGCACATCCCCAGTCTTATTTTGCGCCCATTACCATAGATGTTAAGACCGGAGCCGTTGTTACCGACGAAGAGGTGTTAGGCTGTTCCTGGGAGGATATTTCCAGCAAAATCAAAGATTCGGTTCAAGAAAGCTATAGTGATAAGGGAGCCTTTGAACAAGATTATGGATTTTATCTGACGAAGAACAATTTGGTGTATAAATACAGATTTAGCTATCATGTGGATGAGATTGTATTAGAGAGGTAACATGAATATGAAAAAGCTGGAACTAGAAAAATTATCGAATCAGTATTACGTTCGAAAAATGGAAGATGCCGATGTGCAGATAATATATGATTTCTGCAAGGGCAATACGCAGTACTATCAATATTGTGGAAAGGATATTTCGGTTGAGATCATCGAAAATGATATTCATATTACACCACCCGGAATTCCATCGGCACAAAAGTATTACGTGGGATTTTTTGACGGAGAGACATTGGTTGCAATATTGGATCTGATTGACGGATATCCAAAAGAGGATGATGTATTTATTGGATTTTTTATGATGAATAGTTCCATGCAGGGAAAGAATGTTGGAACAAAAATCATGGATGGAGTGTTAAACTATTTGCAATCCATGGGATACACCATGTGCCAGTTAGGAATAGACAAGGATAATCCACAAGCCAATCATTTTTGGAAGAAAAATGGTTTTCAAATTGTCCGGGAAGTGGAGCAGGAGGAAGGAACGATTCTTGTTGCGGAGAAAAGATTAGCCGGGTAGGAGGTAAGTAGCTATTTAAACGTTCTGATTCAAATAAGCAAATTCATTCGGGAACACTTTTCCGAAATGGGATTAAAATAATTTTCTTTTTGTCAGGTATAGAAATCCCTTTGACAAAACATAATATATGTGCATATAATAAGTGGTACTACCAACTGGTAGTACCACTTGCTTCGCAAAAACCATTTTGGAGTGAAATGGTGTAAATCTTTAGATTCAGGAGGTTGTTGCATATGAATGAAATCATTATGCTGCCAAATCTTGAAGCAGTACAGGACTTTGTTAAAAATGCCGAAGAGATAGGCGAAAGTGTCATTGTTTCAAAGGTAGGATTTAAATATCAGATTGATGGGGCTTCTATCATGGGCATGATGGCTGTAATGGGAGAGATAATTAAGGTGGAATGCATGTGTGAATCCTTGAAATTTGAGAAAATGCTGAAAAAATACTATGTAAATAGTAATTAGAAAATTCTATCGCCCAGACGAGCGAAAGAAAGACAAACGATAGGAAACTAGAAAAAATTAGAAAGAGGATTCGAATGAAATATATCAAACAGTGTCTAATTATTCTTGTAATCTCTTTAGTGGGAGAAGCGTTGAACTATCTGCTGCCACTGCCAATCCCTGCCAGTATTTATGGAATGGTACTTCTTTTTGCAGGACTTATGACGGGGCTCATTAAATTGGAGGCAGTAAAGGAAACGGGAACATTTTTGATTGAGATCATGCCGGTGATGTTTATTCCTGCGGGAGTTGGATTAATAACAAGCTGGGGAACATTAAAAGCAATGCTTGTTCCGGTAAGTATTATTACTGTTATTACCATCCTTACGGTTATGTGCGTTACAGGACGAGTATCGCAGGCAATTATTAGAAAGTCAAAGGAAAAAGAAAATGAATGAATTTTTTCAAAATTCCATATTTGCAGGAGTTTCACTCAGTCTGATTGCTTACATGATTGGAGCTATGCTGAAAAAGAAACTAAAGCTAGGTTTTTTTAATCCGCTTTTGATATCTATTGTGATATCAATTTTGGTCCTTCTGGTTGGAAAAATTGATTATGATACGTATAATGAAGGAGCAAAGTATTTAAGCTGGCTGCTTACGCCGGCGACGGTTTGCCTTGCAATCCCCCTGTATGAGCAATGGGAACTGTTAAAGCATAACTATAAGGCAGTATTATTAGGACTGCTTGCCGGTACGGTAACAAGTCTTACAACAGTATTCGTTTTGGCAAAGATATTTAGATTTTCGCACGAGGAGTATGTGACTCTTCTGCCAAAATCCATTACAACGGCAATTGGAATGGGAGTTTCTGAAGAACTGGGTGGATATGTTACCATTACGGTTGCGGTTATCATCATTACAGGTGTACTTGGAAATATGTTCGGAGAAGGAATCTGCAGATTGTGCAGGATTACGGAACCAATATCAAAGGGGCTTGCTTTTGGGGCTGCTTCCCATGCGATTGGAACTGCAAAAGCAATTGAACTCGGAGAGGTAGAGGGCGCTATGAGCGGTCTTGCCATCGCAGTATCCGGAATCATGACGGTAGTACTGGCTTCCTTATTTGCAAATTTGATTTAAGAAGACGAGATGAAAAAAAACAGTACAACAATGGAATATCAGAAAGCAATTGAATATATCTTTCAGATGATAAAAGAGGGCAGACTGATTGTCGGGAGTAAGATCCCTTCCGAAAGAGATATTGCGGAAACCCTGGGAATCGGAAGAAATTCTACGAGAGAAGCAATAAGTATCCTACGGGGAATGGGACTGATAGAAAGTATGCACGGTTCCGGTAACTACATATCCAAGGATACCGGACGTTCCATTTTAAGTATTGTATCCGTAATGCTTGCATTAGGAAGCATATCAATGATGGATATTGTAGAATTCAGAAGAGTGATGGCAAGGGCTATCATTGATCTGATTTTTTTACATGGGTTATCAGAAGAGGATCGGGAATACATTGAAAAAATAGTAAATGAGATGGAAACACACTCGAAAGATGATCTTGTGGAGTTAGACCAGAAATTTCATGTTGCATTAATTCATGCTACACAAAATCCGCTGTTTATTACGGTAATGGAGGCTATTACCGAAGTTTATCATGAATCTATGCAAAAGGTAATTCGGGAGTCTGATGAAGAAACATTAAGCGGGCTTCGAATGCTTCATGGAAAAATATACAGAAGCATTGTTGAGAAGAACAAGGACGCATGCATGAAATATATAGAAGAACATTATGATCTTGTAGAAAACAAGCTGTTTGGTGCTTTACCTTAAACGTTCAACGTTTGGGTAAGGCACTTTTTTTACGAAAACACTTTTTTAGGAATTTTTTCTACAGCATAAATGCTTATTGTAGGTGGCGTAATTTGTGTTATGATATATTTGGAAAACCTAAAGCTTTTATGCGATTAGAGTAAATTTGCAATCTTAGAATATATCAAAGACAAAAAGGCGTATGGAGGAGAGTTGGCAAAACAATTGGTTTTGAAAATACCCTGGATAAAATATATAAAAAGAGGGTTCCTGCTATTTACAGGCCTTATCTTTGCTGCTTGCTGTATAACAGGCTGTTTGGCTGTACACGAGAATAGGCAGACTGAATACGCAGTGCTTCTGGGAGAAGATGCCTCTCAAATTCCATTGTTCCCACAGGCGGATGTACTGGTGGTGGATGGAGAGTATTTTACCGAAGCGGATGTCTTACAGCTTAAAGAACAAGGAGTAAAGCGCGTGTACAGCTATTTAAATGTTGGCTCCTTGGAAACCTTTCGTGACTATTATGCTGTATATGACCGATATACTCTGGGAGACTATGAAAATTGGCCAGAGGAAAAATGGGTCGACGTATCACAGGAAAAATGGCAGGAGTTTGTGGTTGAAAGAGCAAATGAACTGATTTTGAAAGGCTTTGATGGATTGTTCATAGACAATATTGATGTATATTATCAGTATCCAAGGCAGGAAATCTATGAAGGAATTGTATCTATTCTTACAGAACTGCATGAGAGCGGTGTGTATATCATGATAAACGGCGGAGACTTCTTCGTGCGGGAATACATTGAAAATGGTACGGAGCAAGGAAGAATTTTTGACGGAGTAAATCAGGAAAATGTATATACCGCCTACAATTTTGAAAGGAAGACATATGGGGTAAATCCAGAGGAAGAGCGAGAGTATTGGACCGAATACCTAAGTTTTATTACGGTAAATGGATATGAGGCATATGACCTGGAGTATGCGACGGATGCAGAGATTGCAGAAGCGGCCCGAAAATATGCTTTTTCTAACGGGTGGAACTGTTATATTGCTGATAGTATCGAGCTTATAAATAAAAAGTGATGCAGAACTTATGAAAATCAAGGAGGAGAAGCAATGCCGGATTTCGTAGAAAACAGAGAGGATAATAGCAAAGAAAGCAAGGAGCCGATTGTCCGTGCAGAGGAAAGCATGCGCGTACAAAAGGCAATGTGGGTCAAGGAACAGTTTGAGGAGCAGCGAAAGAAAGAAGATGAAATGGTTGCCCGGATGTTTGAGGAACAGCGTATGCTAAACGAGCAGGCACGGGCAATGGCAGATGAGATCAGTGAAAACCGCCATCTAAAGCGCTACCATGAGAATTGCATGGAGGACTTAAACGAACAGGTTTATGCACTTCATGGAATCAGTATGGATAAATTGGAAGGTATGAAACAATACAAAAATGCCAGATATCAGGGGCTTACCATCGCATTGTTTTTGATGTCTGTGGTTTTACTTGGCGCCTGTGCATGGGCACATGGATTTCTTTCGGATATTACATTATTTATGTTGGCAGGACTTGGCATAGAAGGTGCCCTCTTATCACAGGACGGAAGAAGAGGAAAAATGATGGATTTTATATGTCGTATCTTATATGTGGTTCCGTTTCCGGTCATGCTGGTCACCTTTGTTTGCTTTGAAATGCATATAGAGCTTTACAGTCGGATCATGGAGGCCGGTGTCCTTGCAGGAGTAGGATTTCTTGTTGTAGGAACCATCACCTTCTTTATACATAATCCATATCGCATGGAACAAAAAAAGGTTCGTGCGGCAGAGGCGGATCTAAAATCCCTGGAGAAAATTGCAAAGAAGAATGTCAGAAAGAACGAGAAAATCCGCATAAAGGAAGAAAACCGTCAGGCAAAGCAAGAGGAAAAGGAAGAAAATCGTCTGGCAAAACAAGCGGAGAAGGCGGAAAAACGTTTGCTGCAACAGCAGCGTATGCAGAATGCTTTTTCTTTCGCAAAGGAGCATATGGTGGGCATTTTCCGGAAAAAAGCACAGTGGAATGAAATTGAGGATGTGCAGGCGGAGACACAGAATGAGGCTGCGGTGGAAGAACAGTCGAACGAAAATATTATTCCTATGAAGGAAAAAAAGAATGCGTAGGGAATCAAATTTACCTCTTAACCCCAGTTTTTTACCTCTTAGCGAAAATATATTTACACCCGGGGACCCATTTTCTATAATTACTTTTGCTAGCAGGAAATCACACAAAGGAAATGGAGATTAGTATGAAAGTCCGAATGGAGATGGATGAAAATCTACCGGAAGAAGAGATTGTCATTCATTGCAGGGAGCTAAGTGACGAAATTGTCATGCTGCAGCGGCAGATTGCGGAAGCGATACATGGGAAAATGAAGCTGCATGTGGCAAAAGGAGAAACGGCATATTTTCTGGATTTAGATGAGGTGCTGTTTTTAGAAACAAACGATACTAAGGTTGCGGTACATACGAAGGAGCAGATTTATGAGACGAAACAAAGGCTCTATGAGCTTGAGGAGCTGCTTCCGGGAAGTTTTGTGAGGGTATCAAAATCCTCCATTATCAATGTAAACACTATTCGTTCTATCCGTAAGAACATTACCGGAGCCAGCGAGGTGGAATTTATTGATTCCAATAAGAAAACCTTTGTATCAAGAAATTATTTCAAACCATTAATGAGTAAAATAGAAGAAAAGAGGTTAAAGAGATGAATAAGAAAAATTTATTTTGGGGATTTGTTTTAATCGTTTTGGCAGTATATGTATTGATCAGCAGAATCGGAATCATTCCGGATCTTCCGGTTGGAAAAATACTGGTAAGCCTGATCTGTGTCTACATCATGATAAAAGGCGTGATCAACCGGAATTTTGCAGAAATTCTAATCCCGCTTGCGGTGATCGGATGCCAGTACGATGAAGTGCTTGGAATCACAAAAATCACACCATGGCCCTTGCTTCTTGCAGCTGTTTTAATCAGTATCGGATTAAGCCTTATTTTCCCGGGAAAGAGAAAAAATGGTGTAAACATCACATATTATAGCGATGGAAATGGAAAGACTGTTGAGCAGAATACCGTAAATGGAAAATTTGTTGAAGAGGGAACACAGGATGGAGAAATCGTTCATATTGAGAACAGCTTCAGTGGAAACAGTCAGTATGTAAATTCTCAGAATCTTCTTCGTGCAAAGGTGGAAAACAGCTTTGGACAGTGTAATGTCTATTTTCATAATGCTACATTAAAAAACGGAAAGGCAACCATTGAGGCGGAAAACAGCTTTGGAGAAACAAATCTCTATATTCCGGGTGCATGGCGTGTTCAGATTGAGCAGGATGTGGCTTTGGGGGATGTGAAAGTTTATGGAAGCGGAAATGCAGATATGGATGCGCCTTCCGTTTTAGTTCACGCGGAATGCAGTCTCGGATGCATCAATATTTATATTGAATAATATCATCGCAAATCTGAAATGGAGGAAAATTAAAAAAATAATGGGAAGAACTGAGGGAATAGAAGCGGCTACAAAAGAATTTATAAGCAACATTTCCATTGTGAATCTTGTTTTTGCACCAAAATGCACAAAAAATTCAACTCAATAAAAATAAATACTAATTGACAAAACAAGATAAATAGTATAAAATCTTATTAAAGACAGGTTTTAGAAATAAAAGGAGGCGAAAGGTATGAAACGTAACACAATACAACGATCGCTTACTTTGGAAGCTGTAAAGAATCTTATGGATCATCCGACTGCTGACGAGGTTTATGCAAAAGTCCATTCAGATCATCCGAATATCAGCAGGGGAACCATATACAGAAATCTGAATCAATTAGCGGAGGACGGTAAGATCGCCGCGCGGGAGACTCCGGGGGTGGCAACGCATTTTGATCATATTGTCTTAGAACATTACCATACCAGGTGTGTAAAATGCGGAAAAATCTTTGACGTGGATATGGATGTGATACCGGATCTTTTGAATAAAATAAAAAATACCCATGGCTTTGCATTTAGCGGATATGACATTGTCTTTAAGGGAACCTGCAAGGAATGCCAAAAAGACGAGGGAAATCATTCATAGATACACAAAAGTAAAAAGAAAAATTTTTTTAACAGGAGAGGAGACTTACTATGGAACATATGCCTATGTCTATAAGGGTTCCGATTGAACCGGATAATCCAAGCATTTGTCGAGATGAAGAAAAGTGCATAAAGTGTGGTATGTGTAAGGAAATATGCACACAGCAGATCGGAGTGCATGGGACCTATACCCTTGAGCAGACCAATGGAGAAGCGATTTGTATCAATTGTGGACAGTGCGCGAATGTTTGTCCGACGGATAGCATCACGGAAAAATTCGAATATCAGAATGTGAAATCAGCAATTATGGATTCGGATAAAATCGTAATTGTCAGCACATCTCCATCTGTTCGGGCAGCCCTCGGGGAAGAGTTTGGCATGCCGGATGGAAGCTTTGTGCAGGGGAAAATGGTCTCATTACTGAGAAAATTAGGTGTGGACTATGTATTAGATACAAATTTTTCCGCAGATCTTACAATTATGGAGGAAGCCAGCGAATTCATTGAAAGAGTGACAAAAGGGACAGGACCATTGCCACAATTTACGAGCTGCTGCCCTGCATGGGTGAAATTTGTTGAGATTTATTATCCGGAGCTTCTTCCGAATATCTCTACGGCTAAGAGCCCGATCGGCATGCAGGGACCTACCATAAAGACCTATTTTGCAAAGAAAAAAGGAATTGATCCAAAGAAAATCGTAAATGTAGCCTTGACACCATGTACAGCCAAAAAGTTTGAAATTCGGCGAGATGAAATGCACGCGGCAGCTGACTATTTGCATGAACCGGATATGCGTGATATGGACATGGTCATTACCACAAGAGAGCTGGCAAAATGGGCAAAGGAAGAGAACATTGATTTTGCTTCCCTTGAGGATAGTGACTATGACACTCTTATGGGGGAGGCGTCCGGTGCGGGTGTAATCTTTGGAAATACCGGTGGAGTGATGGAGGCAGCCCTTCGAAGCGCCTATGAGTTCATTACAGGGCAACCTGCTCCGGAGGCACTTTTGGAATATGAGCCTGTCCGCGGATACGAAGGTGTCCGGGAAGCTGACGTACAGATTGAGGATTTAGAGATTCATGTCGCAATCATATATGGAACAGAAAATGCCAGAAGGTTTATAAGTGATATGAAATCCGGTACAAAACAGTATCATTTTGTAGAGGTAATGACCTGTCCCGGTGGATGTATCGGTGGTGGCGGACAGCCAAAGGACATCATGAAGGATAAGGATGCTGTCAGAAAGGCCAGAATTGAGAGCTTATATGAAAAAGACAGAACAATGGAGCTTCGCTTAAGTCATAAGAATCCTGATATTATAAAGGTATATGAGGAGTTCTATGACAAGCCACTTAGTGAATTGGCAGAAAAAATGCTACACACTATCTATATGGATAGAAGTGATATATTAAAGAGTAAAGGAGAAAAAACAATGGCAACTTGGAAATGTAGTGTATGTGGTTATATTTACGAAGGAGAAGAGCTTCCGGCAGATTTTACCTGCCCAATATGTAAGCAGCCTGCTTCTGCATTTGAAAAGGTAGAGCCTCCAAAGCCGAGCAATCCATATGCAGGAACACAGACAGAGAAAAATCTCGAAGCGGCATTCGCAGGAGAATCACAGGCAAGAAACAAATATACATATTTTGCTTCCAAAGCGAAAAAAGAAGGCTATGAGCAGATTGCAGCACTGTTTTTAAAGACCGCTGATAATGAAAAAGAACATGCAAAGATGTGGTTCAAGGAGTTAAATGGAATCGGAAGCACAGCAGAGAACCTTGCAGCTGCAGCAGAAGGTGAAAATTATGAGTGGACAGATATGTATGAAGGCTTTGCAAAGACTGCGGAGGAAGAAGGATTCCCGGAGCTTGCTGCTAAATTCAGAGGAGTAGCCGCAATTGAGAAGCATCATGAAGAGAGATATCGTGCACTTCTTCATAATGTTGAAATGCAGGAGGTTTTTGCTAAGAGCGAAGTAAAGATTTGGGAGTGCCGCAACTGCGGTCATATTGTAGTTGGAACGAATGCTCCTGAAATCTGCCCGGTATGTGCACATCCCCAGGCATATTTTGAACTGAATGCAAAGAATTACTAAAGGAACACTCCTTGGTAATTTGCAGGACCGATTGTTTTCACATCTTTTGGGGTGAAAGCGATCGGTCTTTTTATAAAACCCATTTCGAAAAAGTGTTCCTGAATGAATTTGCATATTTGAATCAGAACCCACTCTCGTTTGTAAAAAGCGTAGCGGTACTAAATTCGTAAGTATTTGCTCATTAAGTGCCGACGCTTTTTAAACGTTCTGATTCAAAGAGCAAAATTCATTCTTAGGAACACAATTTCAAAAAGGGTTTTTTTAAAAAACAATTGAAAAGGATAGGAGATATATACTATAATAAAACAAATAACTTTAGGAATTTAGTGTCTGAAAGCACAGGGCTTCAGATGGGGGATGAATGGCAAGTAAGTATTATGCAGTAAAGATTGGAAAAACACCGGGGATTTATCTGACTTGGGATGATTGCAAGAAAATGGTGGATGGTTATCCCGGTGCAGTATATAAGAGCTTTAAGACAATTACAGAAGCCGAGGCTTTTCTTGATACCGACAGCAGAGAAGAAGGTTCGTTGGAGAATGAAACCTACGCATTTGTTGACGGCTCATTTCGAGAAGATACCAAGGAATACGGTTATGGAGGCTTTCTGATTCATGAAGGAAATAAGTATATTCTTCAGGGAAAAGGAAACGATCCCCAAATGGCATCCATGCACAATGTCGCAGGAGAGGTGCTTGGCAGTATGGCAGCGATTCAAAAGGCATTAGAGCTTGGACTAGATGAGCTTACCATTTATTATGACTATCTGGGAATCGAAATGTGGGCCACCGGCGCCTGGAAGCGGAACAAACCGGGAACCATTGCGTATTTTGACTATATACAAAAGGTGAAAAATCAAATCAGGCTGATTTTTATAAAAGTAAAAGGGCATTCTGGAATAGAGGGGAATGAAGAGGCAGATCGACTGGCAAAAGAATCGATTGGATTAGACTGACAGAGGAAAACGGGGGTATTATGGCAGAAGAGAAGGATTTACTGAAAATTAAAGCAGATGTGATTGATGAAATGGATAGCCCGGTGCTTATTTTTGGAAAAGATGATGTATTGGGCGTATGTAACAGGGCCGCAAAAGAATTGCTTGGTGCATCGGAAGGAACCAATCTTTGGGAATTTGCATCCTCAACAAATCTACGCTACATTTTAACACCGGAACAACGGAGAACCGGGCAAAGCAAAGAGTTTCATTTGGCAGTGCATATCCGTGGAAAGGTGTATTTGATCCACGGAAAAGAAAAATGGGATGCAGATTGCCGTTTTGAGGGGGTTTTTCTGATCTACAATGATATCACAGATCAGGAAAATATGAAGGATGAGGCAACCTATTATGCGACTCATGATAAGCTGACCGGATTGTGGAATCGTGACTACTTTTTCGAGATGGTACAGAAGGTGCTGTACGAAAATCCGGACACCCCATTTTATATGATTGCCTCAGATATCAGTCAGTTTAAACTGTTTAATGAAATATTGGGAATTCGGGCAGGGAATGAATTGCTGCTCAGTATCTCTGAAAACTACAGAAAAGTGCGCCGGGCCAACTGGGTATTCTCCAGATTTACAGCAGACCGGTTTGCTCTTCTGATGCCCAAGGCAGATTTTGATGAAAAGCGTTTTCTTGATTTTTGCGATGGAGTAGTGGAAAGCTCCAATTATTCTTTGCAAATTCATAATTATATAGGCGTCTATGAAATTACAAATCCGCGTATCGATCCGGAGCAGATGTATAACAGAGCATATCTGGCTCTGGAATCCATTAAAGGAAATCTGCAGCAGAAGGTTGCCTATTATGATGAAAAAATACGTGCGCGAAGAATGGCAGAACGTTTGACTATAGATGAGCTGGAGCATGCCCTTAAGGATGAAGAGTTTGTAATCTATATCCAGCCTCAGATCGATTCAAGAAATAATAAGGTAATCGGTGGAGAAACCTTAGTCCGCTGGTTATCCCCAAAGAGAGGGCTGGTTCCGCCATCTGAATTTGTCCCTATTTTCGAAAAGAACGGAATGATTACAAAAATGGATTACCATGTCTGGGAGCTTGCCTGCAGACAGCTGGCGGAATGGAAAAAACAGGGACATCCGGAGCGCTCGTTATCCATCAATATTTCTGCCAAGAATTTTTACCTGACAGATTTGTATGAAAGAATCACCGGACTTGTTGAAAAGTATGACATTGAACCTCAACGCTTAAAGCTTGAAATTACAGAGACTGCATTTGTGCTTGATATAAAGAAGCAAATGGCTCTTGTAAAGAAGCTGCAGGAGAGAGGATTTTTGGTGGAAATGGACGATTTCGGAAGCGGATTCTCTTCTCTTAACAGCTTAAAGGATATTTGTATAGATGTCTTGAAGCTGGATATGGATTTCTTTGTAAAGACAGAAAATCAGGACAGGAGCAGAAAAATTATTGCAAGTATGGTCAGCCTTGCCAACAAGCTGCACACACCGGTAATAGCAGAGGGTGTTGAGATGGAAGAACAGATAGATTATTTAAGTAGCGTTGGCTGTCATATTGTGCAGGGATATTATTTCTCAAAACCAATGTCTGCGGCAGAATATGAAAAATTCATGGAGAATCATGAATCCGAGGATATCAGAGATGTGATTCGCGAGTTGAAGGAAAAGGAGTAAGTAGTTTTGGGTATCTTTAATGTGGAGTTGAAAAAGGTTGTTGATGACAGCTATGATATTGAAATTGGATATGATCTGATCGGGGTGCTGATTGATGATATCGACAGAGGGCTGGTTGGTAAAATCAAAAAATTTGCTGTGATCACAGATTCCAATGTTGAAGAATTGTATGCAAAGCCAATATGTAATCTGCTGGTACAGTCAGGCTATAGTGTGGATATGTTTGTATTCCCGGCAGGGGAAAAAAGCAAAACAAGACAGACCAAGGAAAAACTGGAAGATGCCATGCTTAGCAGAGGTTTTCGAAGAGATTGCTGTGTGATTGCCGTTGGAGGCGGTGTGGTAACGGATATTTCCGGTTTTTTAGCGGGAACCTTTGGAAGAGGTGTTCCTTTCATTAATTATGCTACAACACTTCTTGCAGCAGCGGATGCATCGGTAGGCGGAAAAACCGCGGTGGACACACCCCTTGCGACAAATCTGATTGGATTATTTAATCAGCCGAAAAAGGTATATATTGATATTGCGGCATGGAAGAGCCTGCCAAAGCGCCAGTTGTCCAGCGGAATGGCGGAGACCATCAAGCATGCATGTCTTGCAAGCTATGATATGTTTGAATTTCTGGAAGAGAATATGGATGCAATTTTAGAGGGCGATAAATTTGCATGTGAATATATTGCGGAGAACAATTGCAGAATCAAGTACGAAGTGGTAATGAAGGATGAAAAAGAGAGCGGACTTCGTGAGATTTTGAACCTCGGGCATACGGTTGGACGCGCCATAGAGACGGTCAGTGACTATCAGCTGCTGCACGGGGAAGCCCTTGCGATCGGGATGGCGGCGGAAGTCATGCTTTCTGCAAGACTTGGATATATGTCGGAGGAGGAAGCCGGCCGGGTGACTGCACTCTATGAAAAAGCTGGGCTTTCCACAAAAATTCCGGATTATATCGACAGAGAAGAGCTTGTGAAAAAACTCTATACGGATAAGAAGGTTCGGGATGGAAGACTGCGTTTTGTTCTTCAAAAAGGGATTGGAAGTGTGGTTGAATTTGAACCCGGTGTTTTTGCAAAACCAATCGAGGAGGAAACTGCAAGAGAAATCATTATGCAGTTATAACTCCCTCCATTTTACAAATGTGTGTCTGAATGAATTTTGCATATTCCAATCAGAACACACTCTCGTTTCGTAAAAAGCGTAACGGTACTAAATTCGCAATGAATTGCTCATTAAGTGCCGACGCTTTTTAAATGTTCTGATTGGAATATGCAAAATTCATTCATAGACACACAAATGTAAAAAAAGAAGTTATAAAATAACGATTTCCTGTGAAAATTCGTTTTTTAATAATTGATCTGCGGAGCATGGAAAGTGAAGCCCGCGATATAAATCGGCAGCAAAGAGATCCTTTTTAAAAAATGCATAATCCGATGGAGATAGTATTTGTGAGGCATCTGCAACCTTGGTAATAAGAGGGGCGGATGCTTCCTTTTTTATTTCCTTAAGGAGGTCTTTTGCTTCATTCCGAAATCCTAATACACGAAGGTATGGGGGGTGATCAAGAGGCGTTTTACGGTTGTAATCCTCTTTTTTGATATCAAGAAGAATGTGCAATAGCACACGGCTGATTCTGGTATAGGTTAAGTCCTTGCTTTTCAGATATTCGCAAAACTGGGAAAAGCTTCGAAAGGCATAGATGGAAGCTGCAATTTTATTGGAAAGTGCGGCAGAACAGTCTGCAAATCCCTCATATCCCATATCCTTATAGACAAGGAGCCTCTCATAAAGAAGTGCTGAAATATCCTCCGGAAATATGAAATTGTTCCTATTAATTTCTAAAACAGCAGCAACACTTGCAGGCACAAAAGGAGTGATGTCCCTGCCTTCCTGCAATAAATTGCGAATTGCGGTGGCCGATGCAAGGACAGAGTGTGCTTCTGCATCATGGTAGTTATCTCCCCTACGGAGCAGAGCACAACCTTCGATGGGAAAGCCGGCTGCCTGATTCCATTTTGCAATTGCTTTTTCGTATTCCAAAGCAAGAATATTGTTTGGCTTTGCCAGGAATAAAGTGACTTCTTCCATGGTGAAATCAGGAAGAAGGGTGCAGAGGGCAGAGGCTCTGGCAAGAGGAAAGGAAAGCCCCTCTTTTTGATAAGACAGCAGTTTTTCGTCATAGGATTTGGGGGCAGAAGATAACAGTTTGCACAATTCCTTTCGCAAAGCTGCATTTTCAGATTCCACACCATATCCAATCGTATTTACGACGCCGGTAGCGCCAAGGAGAGATACACCACCGGTGGCAAAGTATTCTGCCGAAGCGGTGGCCCAGACAGCGGGTAATTCCAGAACGAGGTCTGCTCCGTTTAGAAGTGCCATTTTTGCACGGGTATGTTTATCAAGAATTGCAGGAACACCTCGCTGCAAAAAGTCGCCGCTCATGGCAACGATCAGATAATCGGAACCTGTCTGTTTTTTTAATTCCTTTAATTGATATTCGTGCCCATTGTGGAATGGATTGTATTCTGCGATAACTCCGGTTACCTTCATAGCTGCTCCTTATAATTTGAAGTCACTTTCGGAATTGAGGGTCCGAATGAATTTGCATATTTGAACCAGAACCCACTTGCCTTTGTAAAAAGCGTAGCGGTACTAAATTCGCAAGTACTTGCTCATTAAGTGCCGACGCTTTTTAAACGTTCTGATTTAAATAGCAAAATTCCTTCTCGGAAACCCAATTCCGAAATGGGATTTATTTGATAGAAAAAGTATAGCACATTCCCAAAGAAAATATAGGTCTTGTGAAAAAAATAACATAACTTGTATGAGGTTTAAAATGAGTTTATAATAGTAGCAGTTTGTAAATAATAACCAAGAAGGAGAAAAATAAATGAATGTTTTAGTTATTAACTGCGGAAGTTCCTCTCTGAAATATCAGTTAATCAACTCTGAGTCGGAAGAGGTTCTTGCAAAGGGATTATGTGAGAGAATTGGAATCGATGGAAGACTGGTATATCAGAAGGCCGGACTTGACAAAGAAATCACCGAGGCAGATATGCCTACCCATAAGCAGGCAATCCAGATGGTATTAGATGCGCTGGTAAATGAGAAGACCGGTGCAATTAAGTCCCTTTCTGAAATTGATGCGGTAGGACACCGTGTAGTGCATGGCGGAGAAAAATTCGCTTCCTCTACCATTCTTACAGAGGAAGTGTTGAAGGCCATTGAAGAGTGTAATGATCTTGCACCACTTCATAATCCGGCAAACTTAATCGGAATTGATGCCTGCAAGGAATTGATGCCGAACACACCGATGGTTGGTGTATTTGATACCGCCTTCCACCAGACTATGCCGAAAAAAGCTTATCTTTATGGACTTCCATATGAATACTATGAGAAGTACAAGGTAAGAAGATACGGATTCCACGGAACCAGCCACAGCTTCGTTTCAAAAAGAACTGCTGAGTTCTTAAACATGGATTTAAAAGCATCTAAGATCATTGTTGCACATCTTGGAAATGGTGCTTCCATCAGTGCTGTATTAAATGGAGAGTGTGTAGATACTTCCATGGGACTTACTCCACTTGAGGGTCTTGTGATGGGAACAAGATGCGGAGATATCGACCCTTCCATCGTGGAATTTATCGCCAACAAAGAAAACTTAACCATCGGCGAAGTACTTAGCATATTGAATAAGAAGTCCGGTGTTCAGGGAATGTCAAGAGTATCCTCTGACTTCCGTGATCTTGAGGTTGCTTTCAATGAGGGAAATGAGCTCGCAATCAATGCAGTAGAAGTGTTCTGCTATAAGGTTGCAAAATATATTGGATCTTATGTTGCAGCCATGAACGGAGTGGACGCAATTGCATTCACAGCAGGAATCGGTGAGAATACCAGCTTTGTCCGGGCTAAGATCTTAGAGTATCTTGGATATCTTGGAATTGAGGTTGATGAGGCTGCAAACGGAAAGCGCGGTGAAGATACAGTAATCTCTACTTCGGACTCCAAGGTTAAGGTTTGCGTAATTCCAACCAACGAAGAGCTTGCAATCTGCCGTGAAACCGTAGCATTGGTAAACGCATAATTTGTTTCTTGAAACTACATGAATTGCTCATTAAGTGTCGACGTTTTTTTAAAGTTCGGATTCGAATAGCAAAATTCGTTATGGAAAAACACAAATCCGAAATAGGCGTAAGAAAAAAAATTTGTTGTTGACAAACAGTTATAGCATATGTATAATTGTCTAGGTGTGAATGGGAGAATACTGTGATTATCGATATTTCAGACGTTTTACAATCTGTGAATAAAGAAAGAAATGAAGAAGTAAACCTTGAAATGACTACTTTTTCATCAAAGTTAGGTGATTTTCCGATTACGCAGAAAGCACCGATTTTACTTCATTTGGAGAATCGAGAGAATAAGCAGCTGTTTATTACAGGAGAGGTTTCCATCGAAGCTAAGATGCCGTGCGACAGGTGCCTTACAGAGGTTCCTGTAGATGTTCATTTCGAGATCAATAAGGAGCTTACGATCAAGGATGGCTCTGCAATTGATGAAGAGATGGAAGAAATGGACTACCTGATTGGGTTTGAACTGGATGTAGAAAAATTCGTCTACGCCGAGATTTTGGTAAACTGGCCGATGAAAGTTCTGTGCAAGGATGATTGCAAAGGAATTTGCAAAGTCTGCGGGACGAACTTAAATGGTGGAGCCTGCGATTGCCAGAGAACAGAACTTGATCCAAGAATGGCAGCTTTCCAAGACATATTTAACAAGTTTAAGGAGGTGTAAACAAATGTCAATTTGTCCAAAGAATAAATCTTCTAAGGGTAGAAGAGATAAGAGAAGAGCAAACTGGAAGATGTCTGCTCCAACTTTAGTTAAGTGCAGCAAGTGTGGAGAATTAATGATGCCACATCGTGTATGCAAGAACTGTGGATCTTACAACAAAAAAGAAATCATTCCACAGGATTAATTTTTAGAGTAGTGGGTAAAAGGTGTAGGGATATGGAGAAATCTGTATCCCTACTTTTTTGTTATGGCGACGAGAAAAAGAGTTTGGAGATTTACGGATGAAAAAAAATTGCAGAAAAAACAGGTTAAAAATTCTAATGATGATAGGCTTATTTTCACTACTTGTTCTTCTTGCTGTTTTATATTTTCTGCCGGTTCGCCTGAATGCAAGTGTGGCTGTGGAACAGCTATATCAATATGAGGATCTTACTCCGGAAGAGTTATATGTTGAAGCGGAATCGGTGCTGGGGCGCACATATCAGGTGACGGATTTTGAACTGACCGGCACGGACCTGAATGAGGTAAACAACACCGCTCATCTGAAGAATTTCCTGCTTCAGACAGATTTGGAAATAGAAGTATCGCCACTTGTGGAAATCAAAAATCTGTATGATGAAAAGCAGGTATATGTCGGGCGTGATATAGACCAGTCCAAAATTCATGTATTTTATGTATATGAAGATGGGCATGAAGTAGAAAAGGACGAATTTTCTATGCCTGGTAAACCCCAATATGTAACTGGGGAAGAGTATGCGATTGAAACGAAGGCGGATGATCAGACGTTAGAATCGGTGCTGAAACTAAATATCGTTCCAATTGAACATGTAGAGGCCCATGCAAAATATGACTGGTTTGCAGACGACGAGATTGAGCCGGACGGGTATACCGTTTTTTATTCAGACGGAGCAGAAAGCCAAATAGACCCTTCTGAGGTAACGGTTACTTCCGAGGATAAAATCATTCAAAATGGTGAAAATACATTCCAAATTGAATATCATGATCTACCATATGAAATTCATGTGTTTGGTGTGGAAAAATTGCTCGTGGGAACGGAAGTGATTGAAAAGGAGGATTATTATATCGATCAGCCGATTCCTTATGATCAGTTAGTCTTTGTCATGCATTTCGAGGATGAGACGACAATCGAGATGGATAAAGAAGACAAGCGAATTACCGTTGAAGATGAAGAGCGATTATTAGATTACGGGGAAAATCTTTTTTGCGCGAAGTTTAAAGACCAGCCCTTTGAATTTACAGTTCATGCAATTGAAAAGGACATTGCCTCTGTTGAGCCTCTGACCTTTGAGGCTTATGCCGGAGAAATACTGAACTTAAACAGCATTCTGGTAAAATATGAAGATGGAACCGAAATTGAGAAGACGGATTTTGTGGTGGACCAGGATGATATTCTTGAATTGGGAGAAAATGACTGTGAGATTTTCTATCATGATCATACCTATCAGTTTGCCATTACTGCAACGTATCGACCGATTGTTGGTGCAACGGTTCAACAGCCCGCGGATCTGTTGGAAGGGGATGTCCTATCGGTGGATACGATAACCATCGAATTGGATAACGGGGTAAAAGAAAGTATAGCTGCATCGGATGTGACTTTTAAATCAGATCTTACCATGATAAGCGGGAAAAATACCATTCATTTTGAATATCATGATCAGAATGTAAGCTTTGACGTGCAGGCACATCCGAGAACGAGCGCAAGGCTGGCATACCGGACCTACGCAGCAGAGTACGCAAACGCGCAGTTCAGACATATTTCGGATAACATATATGCCACATCCACAAAGGGAAGTACTGCTACAGGAGTATACTGGCTGACCCATGTTGTGATTAACAGTCCGACACAGATACACGGAGGTATGTCAAATGATACCTTTGGAGGTAGCAGGGAAAGACCCACAAAGGCAAGTAAGCGTCAAAACTGGGTAGTTGGAACTAATGGAAGCTTTTTCTACTATGAGGGGGGATGGCCGGCTTTAGCGGGGGTATTTATAAAGGATGGACAGCACATTGGAGGAGCGCAGACGAACGGTAAGGAAATGTGTTTACGAAGTGATGGCACTTTATTTACTCCGCAACAAGGAACCTCAGCAGCAGATTTGCTGAATCAGGGGGTCGTTCAGAGCTGGGGCACCGCGCTGCCGCCACTTATTATTGATGGAGTAGGACAGGCTAAAGCGCCAACTGTAAATATAAAAGACAGGGGAACCTCACAGGACTATAATGTAAGCTATCCCAGAACTGCTTATGGTATGGTAAGACCCTGCGAGTACTACATTATTACGGCTGGAGAGAAGAGCTATGATAATGGATTGACCCTGCAGGAACTGATAGACATCTTCCTTTCCAAGGGATGTGTATATGCAAGGGCCCTTGATGGAGGCGGAAGCTCTTCCCTGGTATTTGAAAATACATTGGTAAATGTACCTTGTCCAAAGGGAAGCGAGAGGGCAGTTGCAGATTTTATCTATTTTACAGGGTAGAAGAGCAGTGTACCAGGGGCTGCTTCTTTGTTCTTGACTTATACAGAAAGTTTATGTATATTTTCTATTAGACGTAAAAGGAGGGTTGTTTTATGGAGATCGTTGCAAGAGTAGCATTAGATGCTATGGGCGGTGACAATGCTCCGGCTGCTCCGGTTTTAGGAGCTGTAGAGGCAGTAAAAGAGCGAAGCGACATAAAAGTTTTCCTGGTTGGACAGGAAGATGTTATAAAAGAAGAGCTTGCGAAATATACTTATCCAGAGGAACAGATTGAAGTGGTCCATGCTCCGGAGGTAATCGAGATGGCAGAACCGCCGGTTGAGGCTATTCGTAAGAAAAAGCAGTCCTCTATTGTGGTTGGCATGAATATGGTAAAGCAGAAGGAAGCAGATGCTTTTGTTTCTGCAGGAAGCTCGGGAGCAATCTTAGTAGGAGGACAGCTGATCATAGGAAGAATTAAAGGAATCAAGAGACCTCCGCTTGCACCTCTCATCCCAACGGAGACCGGAGTGTCGTTACTTATTGATTGCGGCGCAAACGTGGATGCAAGATCAGAGCATCTGGTGCAATTTGCAAGGATGGGATCTATCTACATGGAGAATGTGGTGGGAATCAAGAATCCAAAGGTAGCACTTGTCAATATCGGCGCCGAGGATGAAAAGGGAAATGCTTTAGTAAAGGAAACCCTGCCGCTTCTTCGAGAGTGCAAGGATATCAATTTTGTCGGAAGCATTGAATCAAGAGAAATTCCACATGGCGGCGCAGATGTAATTGTGTGTGAAGCCTTTACGGGAAATGTAATTCTCAAATTGTATGAGGGCTTAAGCGCAACCCTGATCCATGTGATTAAGCAGGGACTGATGAGTACCTTAAAGAGTAAGATCGGAGCGGCACTTGCCCTGCCGGCACTTAAAAAAACGCTGAAATCATTTGATGCATCCCAGTATGGCGGAGCACCTCTTTTGGGACTAAACGGTCTTGTGGTAAAGACCCATGGCAGTTCCAAGGAGGTAGAGATTAAGAATTCTATTTTCCAGTGTGTCATGTTCAATGAACAGGATATCAATGGAAAAATTAAAGAAAATATTATTGACTCAACAGAAAAGGAAGAGGAAGAGTAGAAAGGAAGAATTATGGAATTTGAAAAATTAAGAGATATCATCGTGGAAGTATTGAACGTCGATGCTAGTGAGGTAAAAATGGAGTCAACATTTGTTGACGATCTTGGAGCCGATTCACTGGATGTATTCCAGATTATTATGGGATTGGAAGAGGAATTTGATATTGAAATTCCAAATGAAGAGGCAGAGAAAATTGTTACCGTTGGTGATGCAGTAGAGCAGATCAAAAAAGCGATTAACTAATCGGAATAAGGAAATGATTATAAAGCCCTTGATGATTCAAGGGCTTTTTTGTCAGTTATAGTGATAAGGAAAGAAAGATAGAGGAGCCGATATGAAGCAGTTAGCCGAGTTTCAGGAAAAAATCGGGTATTCCTTCAAAGAAGAAGGATTGCTTAGACAAGCCTTGACCCATAGTTCCTATGCAAATGAGAAACATATGAAGAAGCTTTCAGATAACGAACGTTTAGAGTTTTTGGGAGATGCGGTGCTCGAAATCGTATCCAGTGACTTTCTGTATGCAAATTATCCGGATCTCCCGGAAGGAGATCTTACCAGACTTCGTGCCAGCATTGTCTGTGAACCAACACTTGCGATGTGCACGGATATGTTGAACCTTGGGGATTATCTTTTACTTGGAAAAGGAGAGGATCAGACCGGAGGTAGAAAGCGAAAATCCATTCTTTCGGATGCTCTTGAAGCAATTATTGGCGCAATTTATTTAGATGGTGGTTTTGCTAATGCAAAAGAATTTGTGCTAAAATATATTCTTACAGATATTGAGCATAAGAAACTCTTTTATGATAGCAAGACTATCCTGCAGGAAGTGGTACAAGGGGAACATGAGACACTTTCCTATGTGCTGGTAGAAGAGAGCGGACCGGATCATGACAAGAGCTTTTCCGTGAATGTCTGTGTGGGAGACAAAGTGATAGGAAGCGGAGTGGGACATACAAAAAAGGCCGCAGAACAGGAGGCCGCATATCGCGCGCTTCTGGTATTAAGAGGAGAATAGTGAATGTATTTAAAAAGTTTAGAGGTACATGGTTTTAAATCCTTTGCCAACAAAATCGTATTCGATTTTCACAATGGAATCACAGGTATCGTAGGACCAAACGGTAGTGGTAAGAGTAATGTAGCAGATGCCGTTCGCTGGGTATTAGGAGAGCAGAGCACAAAGCAGCTGCGTGGCTCCTCCATGCAGGATGTTATTTTTGCCGGTACGGAAAACAGAAAACCATTGTCCTATGCATATGTTGCAATTACCCTGGATAACTCGGATCATCAGCTTGCGGTAGACTATGAGGAAGTGACAATCGCAAGAAGATTATACCGCTCCGGTGAGAGTGAATACTTAATCAACGGAACTACCTGCCGTTTAAAGGAAGTAACGGAATTATTCTATGATACCGGTATTGGTAAAGAGGGATATTCCATTATTGGACAGGGTCAGATTGACCGTATTTTAAGTGGTAAGCCGGAGGAACGCAGGGAGCTTTTTGATGAGGCAGCAGGTATTGTGAAGTACAAGAAGCGTAAGGCTACTGCACAGAAAAAGCTGGAAAGCGAGCAGGAAAATCTGGTTCGTGTCAATGATATTCTTGCAGAATTGGAGCGTCAGGTGGGACCTCTGGAAAGACAGTCGGAGAAGGCAAAGATTTACCTGAAAAAGAAGGCAGATTTGAAAGAATACGATGTAAATATGTTCCTTCTGGAGGTAAACCGCATTGATACCCAACAAAAAGAGGTGGAAGGAAAGTATGCCATTGCCCAGGCCCAGCTGGACGAGACAAACGCTGCATATGAAAAAATCAAATCCGAATATGAGACCTTAGAGCAGAATATTGCCCAGATGGAAGAGCAGATCAATTCCATCCGGGAGAATATCAGCAATTCTACGGTAAATAAACAGCGTCTGGAGAGCCAGATCAACATCTTAAATGAGCAGATTCATACGGCGGAAATGACCGATGAGCATTTGCAGAGCCGTTTGGATGCAATCGATGCAGAAAAGGCAGAGCGCCTTTTAGCAAAGGGTGAATATGACGAAAAGAAGGCGGCTCTTGATGCTTCCATCGCTGAGGTGGAAGAGAAAAAGAAGGAAGCAGAAGAGGAGCTTGCTGCAATTACGGCTGAGATTTCCCGCTGTAATAACGGAATCGCAGAAGGCCAGACGGAGCTCTTTTCACTTCTGAACAACAAGGCTTCCATAAAAGCGCGTCAGCAGAAATATGACACCATGTTGGAGCAGATCAACATCCGAAAAGCGGAGCTTACCAAGCGGCTTTTGGACCGGAAGACAAAGGAAGCAGATCTTATGTCTGTTCTGGAGGGCTGTAAGAAGGAGCTTGCAGTCGTAAATGACAAGCTGGCAGAGTTAAAGAGCAAAGAAGAAGCGCTGATACAAAAGGATAAGGAATGGAAAAGTAAGCTTTTCGAGAATGAACAGAAGCTTGAAAAGGCACAGGAGGAATACCACAGAAAGCAGTCAAAATTAGAATCACTTAAAAATATTGCGGAACGGTATGATGGATACGGAAACAGTATCAAAAAGGTCATGGAGCAGAAGGGGGAAAATCCGGGACTTCTTGGTGTTGTATCTGATCTCATTCAGGTGGACAAGAAGTATGAAACTGCCATCGAGACTGCTCTTGGCGGAAATATCCAGAACATCGTTACGGAAGATGAAGATACGGCGAAGAAGATGATTGCTTTCCTAAAACAGAATCGTCTCGGCCGTGCAACGTTCCTTCCGCTTACCAGTGTAAGTGCAAGAGGTAATGGGAAAAATGAGGCAGCATTGGGGGAACCCGGTGTGATCGGCCTTGCAAATGAGCTTGTAAAATGTGAGGCAAAGTATAACGAAGTGGCAGCTTATCTTCTTGGAAGAGTGCTTGTGGTAGATACGATTGATCACGCAATTGCGCTGGCAAAAAAGAATCATTACAGCTTACATATTGTAACATTAGAAGGAGAATACTTAAGTCCCGGAGGCTCTATGACCGGTGGTGCATTTAAGAATTCCTCTAATCTGCTCGCAAGAAATCGTGAAATTGAGGAGATTGAGACCGAGATTTCAGAGCTTGAAAAGGTGCTTGCTGCTGCAAAGGACAGAAAGGAAGATATCTTAACGGCCCAGGCATTAGGGCAGGAAGAAATGGAGGAGTTAAAGACCATTCTTCAGGAACAGTACATTTTGCAGAATACGGCAAAGCTGAATGTAGAGCGTGCAAAGCAGCAGCAGGCAGAAAGTGAACATGTATTTTCAGGCCTAAAGAATGAGAGCAATGAGATTGAACTGCAGCTTTCTGACATCAATCTGAATAAGCAGAAGATTTTGGATGAAATTGCCTATTCGAAGAAGCGCGAGGAAGAGATTGAAAAGGAGAAAAAAGAGTACCAGAAAATCTTAGATGAGCAGAGCAAAAAAGAGGAAGCTGCAAAGGATAAGGTTTCAAAGGTTCTCCTGGAGCAGGCCAACTTAAGCCAGAGTGCAGGCTTTATTTTAGAGAATATCCAGCGTTTGAATCATGAAATTGAAAAGTTTGATACGGAAAGAAATGATTTGTTAGAAAACGCAAAGAATGCGAAGCTTGACGTTGAGAAGAAGAAGCAGGATATCGAGGAAATTCAAAAAACGATTGCTGCAAGCGATGATGTCTTCGTTAAGATGAACGAGGATTTAAAGGAGAATATCAAAAAGAAAGAAGAAATGTCTGCCGATTACAGAGGCTTTTTCCAGAAACAGGAGGAAATCTCAAAGCAGCAGAATGACCTGGATAAAGAAATTTTCCGATTGAATTCTCAGAGAGAAAAGTTAAAGGATGCAGCAGAATACCAGACAAACTATATGTGGGAAGAGTATGAGCTTACTCCCCACGCAGCAGAAGAGCTTCGCAAAGAGGAATATCAGGATCTTTCTGCATTAAAGAAAATGGTTGCCGAGGTAAAGGACGAAATTCGAAGGCTCGGAGACGTCAATGTAAATGCGATTGAGGAATATAAAGAGGTATCCGAACGTTACACCTTCTTAAAGGGGCAGCATGACGATCTGGTGGAGGCGGAGCAGACCTTACTGGGAATTATTGCAGAACTGGATACCGGTATGCGAAATCAATTTACAGAGAAATTTGCCGAAATTCAGAAGGAGTTCGATAAGTCCTTTAAGCAGCTGTTCGGTGGAGGTCACGGCACCCTTGAGCTTGTGGAGGATGAAGATATCTTAGAGTGCGGAATCCGAATCATCGCACAGCCGCCGGGAAAGAAGCTTCAGAATATGATGCAGCTGTCCGGTGGAGAGAAGGCGCTTACTGCAATTGCGCTTTTATTTGCAATCCAGGCACTGAAGCCTTCCCCATTCTGTCTTTTGGATGAGATCGAGGCTGCGCTGGATGATTCAAATGTCGGACGCTTCGCATCCTACTTAAATAAACTGACCAAGAATACGCAGTTTATTGTCATCACACACAGACGTGGTACCATGACCGCAGCAGACCGTCTCTACGGTATTACCATGCAGGAGAAGGGGGTATCCACTCTGGTATCTGTGAACCTCATCGAAAATGATTTAACGGAATAATAAGAATTTTCTCACTTTTTATAATCGTGTGTCTGAATGAATTTGCATATTCTATTGCAGACACGCTTTCGCTTGGGACAGAACGTAGCGGTACTAAATTCGCAATGAATTGCTCATTAAGTACCGACGTTCCTTTACAGTCTGCAATTAGAATAGTCAAATTCATTCCTGAACACACATAAAAAGTGAGAAAATATATCATTTCGTATATGGGCTCTCAAAAATGAATATGCAAATTCATTTGAGGAGCCCAAACTTGAAAAAGATAGAATATTTTAAGGAAAGTGAGAAAAATACATGAGCCTTGAATTGGAGAATGAAGTTTTAGAGGAGAATAAGACTGAGAAAAAGGGATTTTTCAAGAGGTTGGTGGAAGGATTGACCAAGACCAGAAACAACATTGTTTCCGGAATTGATGCTGTTTTTGGCGGTTTTTCTCATATCGATGAGGGGTTTTATGAGGAGCTGGAGGAAATCCTGATTATGGCAGACCTGGGGGTGAAGGCTACGGAAAGCATTCTGGATTCCCTTCGGGACAAGGTAAAGGAAAACCATATTAAGGAGCCGGCCGACTGCAAACAGCTTCTGATTGACAGTATCAGGGAACAGATGCAGGTGGAGGAAGCCGCTTATCGTTTTGAAAATGAAAAATCCGTTGTGCTCGTCATTGGTGTCAATGGTGTAGGAAAGACGACTACGGTGGGAAAGCTTGCAGGAAAGCTGGCAAAGCAGGGAAAAAAGGTGGTTCTTGCAGGTGCTGACACCTTCCGTGCGGCGGCAACCGATCAGCTGAAGGAGTGGGCAAACCGGGCCAATGTAGATATGATCGGCGGAACAGAAGGCGCAGATCCGGGATCTGTGGTTTATGATGCTACTGCGGCAGCGAAGGCACGAAATGCAGACGTACTTCTTGTAGATACTGCCGGACGTCTTCACAACAAAAAGAATCTGATGAATGAGCTTGGCAAAATCAATCGTATCCTAGAGAAGGAATACCCCGATGCATACCGTGAGACCTTAGTGGTGCTTGATGCTACCACAGGACAGAATGCGCTGGTGCAGGCAAAGGAATTTTCCGAGGTCGCAAAAATTACAGGTATAGTTCTTACCAAAATGGATGGAACCGCAAAGGGCGGAATTGCTGTTGCAATCCAGTCGGAGCTGTCGGTTCCTGTCAAATATATTGGTGTAGGTGAGACCATCGATGATCTTTCCAAATTTGATCCGGATGAGTTTGTAAATGCACTTTTTGATATCAAGAAAGAAGGAGAAGAAGCATGTTGACTTTAGACGAATTCGAAGAAGCAAGCGAAAAGGTAAAGGAAGTCACATTAGAGACAAAGCTGGTTTACAGCGATTTCTTAAGTTCACAGACAGGAAACAAGGTATATTTAAAACCGGAAAACATGCAGTTTACCGGAGCATATAAGGTTCGTGGTGCCTATTATAAGATCAGCACCCTTACAGAGGAGGAAAGGGAGAGGGGACTGATCACAGCCTCCGCTGGAAACCATGCCCAGGGTGTTGCCTATGCGGCAAAATGTTATGGCTGTAAGGCTGTCATCGTAATGCCGACCACAACACCGCTGATCAAGGTAAACCGCACCAAGGGCTACGGCGCACAGGTCATCCTTCATGGGGATGTGTATGACGAGGCCTGCGCATATGCATTGGAGTTGGCAGAAAAGGAGGGATATACCTTTATTCATCCCTTTGATGATCTTGCTGTGGCAACGGGGCAGGGAACTATTGCCATGGAGATCTTTAAAGAGCTTCCATTGGTGGAATACATTCTTGTTCCGATTGGCGGCGGCGGACTTGCAACAGGTGTATCGACCCTTGCAAAATTATTGAATCCTAAAATTAAGGTAATCGGAGTAGAGCCGGCAGGAGCAAACTGTATGCAGGCATCCTTTGCTGCGGGAAAAGTAACGACACTTCCAAGCGTAAGCACTATCGCTGACGGCACTGCGGTTAAGACACCGGGAAGCAAGATTTTCCCATATATTCAGAAAAACCTAGACGACATCATCACGGTTGAGGATGATGAGCTGGTCGTAGCTTTTCTGGATATGGTGGAAAATCACAAGATGGTCGTAGAAAACTCCGGACTTCTTACGGTGGCTGCATTAAAGCATTTGGATATTACAGATAAGAGAGTAGTATCCATTTTAAGCGGTGGAAATATGGATGTCATTACCATGTCCTCCGTTGTACAGCAGGGACTGATTTTCAGAGATCGTATTTTTACCGTATCGGTTCTTCTTCCGGATAAGCCGGGAGAGCTTGCAAAGGTTTCCTCTACCCTTGCAAAGGAGCAGGGAAATGTCATTAAGCTGGAGCATAATCAGTTTGTCTCTACCAACCGCAGTGCAGCAGTAGAGCTTCGCATAACCTTAGAGTGCTTTGGGACCGACCACAAGAAGCAGATCCTAAAAGCACTGGAAAAGGCGGGATATCAGCCAAAGGTAGTAAGAACCGCAATCTAATATATAAAAGGAGAACAGAGTACATGGAATCTATGAAGGATTATGAAAAAGAACTGGAGCGTTCTTTTCGCAAAATAGGTGAGGGGGATATTCTCACAGGAACCGTTATTGCGGTGTCTGAGGAAGAGGTTACGTTAGACTTAAATTATTACACCCAGGGTATTATCAAAGTGGAAAATTTAAGCAACGAGCCGGATTTTGATGTGTTTGCAAATATTTTTCCGGGAGACGTAATAGAAGCAACTGTTGTAAGAACAGACGATGGAAATGGAAATATTGAGCTTTCCAAGAAGGAAGCAAACGATATCTTATCCTGGGATAAGTTTAAAGAGATGATGGATAATGATACGGTGGTAAAGGTGAAGGTCAAAGAAGCCGTAAACGGTGGAGTGGTAGCTTACTTAGAAGGAATTCGCGGCTTCATTCCGGCTTCACAGATCGCGTTAGACTACGTGGAAGACACAAGCGCATGGGTTGGAAAGGAAATAGAGGCAAAAATCATTACCGCTGACCGCAAAAACGAAAAACTGGTATTATCCGGAAAAGCAGTTGCCAGAGAAAGGGAAGAAGAGGACAGAAATCACAAGATTTCCATGCTTGTTCCAGGCAGCGTTTTAGAAGGAACTGTTGAAAGCATTATGCCTTATGGCGCCTTTGTAAGTCTTGGAAACGGACTGAGTGGGTTGGTTCACATTTCACAAATCTGCCAGAAGAGAATTTCATCTCCTCATGAGGTATTAAAAGAAGGACAGAAGGTCAAGGTAAAGATTTTAAACACCAACGACAATAAGATTTCCCTCAGTATGAAAGCGCTTGAGGAAGAGATGGTGGACACTAAGACCGCAGGGGAAGTGGAAGAATATATCTCGAATGAGACTGCGGGAACAAGCCTTGGGGATTTGCTGTCAAAATTCAAATTCTAGCATTCCAATCTGGCGTAGGAGAATGTAGTATGGATGAAAAGTTAAAACAGGCATATCTGTATGATTTTTACGGTGAAATGTTAAATGACCATCAACGCCGGATTTATGAAGATTTTGTATTTAATGATCTGTCCCTTGGGGAGATCGCTTCGGAGGAAGGAATCAGTAGACAGGGTGTTGCTGATATGGTCAAGCGATGCGAAAAGAAATTGTTGGCTTATGAAGAAATGCTTCATCTGGTTGAAAAGTTCGTATCTGTCAAAAATGATGTAGAAAGAATTCACTCATTAACAGAGGAGTTTAAGACAACGAAAAATGAAGAACTGATTGAGACCATTGAGGCAATTTCAACCGATATACTAAAGGTAATGTAAATGAAAAAGAGAATGCTTTTGTGGGGGCTGTGCGCCATACTATCAATCTTATATGCAATAAATTTAAAGAGCTTGAATACCGGAACGAACTTTTATCTTGTGTGGCTTGCGCTGGGATTTGCCTTTTTATTTTTCGGGCTTGCGGCAAGGCTTGAATTATGGAAGATGCTTCCGAAAATATTGCGCAGAATCATAACCATTCTGGTAGTCATTGGCGTAGCTGTATTTTTAATTACCGAGGGCTTTGTCCTTAGCGGATTTGGCGCAAAAGGGAAAACGGATCTTGACTACATTATTGTGCTTGGTGCACAGGTGTACGAAAATGGGCCAAGTCCGGTGCTAAAATACCGACTAGATACAGCGGTGGATTATCTGAAAGAAAACCCGGATACTGTTTGTATTGTTTCCGGTGGTCAGGGGAAAAATGAACCTTTTTCCGAGGCAAAAGGAATGGCGGATTATCTGATGGAACAGGGAATTGATGAAAATCGGATTATCCGGGAAGACCAGTCAAAGAATACAATTGCAAATATCAGAAACAGCATGCAGTATATCGACAGCGCAAATGATACAGTAGGAATCGTAACGAATAATTTTCACGTGTTTCGGGCAACCGGAATCGCAAAAAAGCAGGGAATCGCACAGGTCTGTGGAATTTCAGCAAAGACCAATATCCTTTATGTGCCCAATAATATGTTTCGTGAATTCTTTGGGGTGTGGAAGGATACCTTGTTTGGAAATATGAAGTGGTAGGAAATAGCGGCTGAAAAATAAATCCCATTTCGGAAAAGTGTTCCCGAATGAATTTGCATATTTGAACCAGAAATGTGAGATTTGGCAAGATTTGTGGTTCTAGAACTGCCGTATACCTAAAATCTTTGAAAAACAGCTTCAAATTGCGGCTTTTTCGTGCGAATTGTATTATTTTTTAGAGAGAATTTCGCTGTCTACCTAATATTTGCAATTTTTTAGGTACAGGCTAAATTTGATCCGGCGAAAACATACAATCGACCATAAAAAGCGCTTAAAATGTCGCTTTTTGCATAAATTTTAGGTACCAGAAGAAAATCAATCAGCGAAATAATACAATTTACCAAACTAGCATGAAGTGAAATTCATTTTCACGAACACAATTCCGAAAAGGGAGAAAAAAATATTTTGTGGTGTCAAGAAAAAATACTTGACACCTATTTTTATATATGATAATCTAACCAAGGTCACAAAATGTGCGAAGGAAGGGCGAACATGGCATTTGATAGCTTATCAGAAAAACTTCAGAACGTGTTTAAGAATCTTCGCAGTAAAGGAAGACTGACGGAGGATGATGTTAAGACTGCCTTAAAGGAGGTCAAGATGGCACTCCTCGAAGCGGATGTAAACTTCCGTGTCGTTAAGCAGTTCACAAAGGATGTACAGGAACGGGCAATCGGACAGGATGTCATGAACGGCTTAAATCCCGGTCAGATGGTCATCAAGATTGTAAATGAAGAGATGGTCAAGCTGATGGGATCAGAGACCACCGAGATTGCGTTTCGTCCGGGAAAAGAGCTTACCGTCATTATGATGGTTGGTCTTCAGGGTGCAGGTAAGACCACCACCACAGCAAAGATCGCAGGAAAGCTCAAGCTGAAAGGAAAGAAAACACTTCTTGCAGCTTGTGACGTGTACAGGCCGGCGGCCATTGAACAATTACAGATCAATGGAGAAAAGCAGGGGGTAGAAGTATTTTCCCTTGGAGATAAAGAAAAGCCGGAGAATATTGCAAAGGCTGCGATGGAATATGCCAGAAAGCAGGAGTTTAACGTCCTGATTATTGATACTGCCGGTCGTCTTCATGTAGATGAGGACATGATGGCAGAGCTTGTAAAAATCAAAGAAGCCGTAGATGTGTTCCAGACGATTCTGGTAGTGGATGCCATGACAGGACAGGATGCAGTCAATGTGGCAAGTACCTTTGATGAAAAGATTGGAATTGACGGGGTTGTACTTACCAAGTTAGATGGTGACACCAGAGGCGGTGCAGCTCTTTCTATACGTGCCGTAACCGGAAAACCAATTCTTTATGCAGGTATGGGTGAGAAGCTTTCAGATCTGGAGCAGTTTTATCCGGACCGTATGGCGAGCAGAATTCTTGGTATGGGCGATGTTCTTACCATGATTGAGAAGGCTCAGGAGAATATCGACGAAGAGAAGGCAAAAGCACT
The DNA here is from genome assembly GCA_945910395.1 of uncultured Agathobacter sp. Classification (GTDB taxonomy): domain Bacteria; phylum Bacillota; class Clostridia; order Lachnospirales; family Lachnospiraceae; genus Roseburia. The sequence goes on from CAMDYX010000018.1 coordinate 41,371, forward strand.
TGAGCAGAAGATGCGAAAGAATGAGTTTGACTTTGAGATGTATCTTGATTCCATGAGCCAGATGAAGAAAATGGGCGGTCTTTCCAGCATGATGGGAATGATGCCGGGGCTTGGACTTGGCGGCGGAAAAATGCCGGATATCGATACCGATGCGGCAGAAAAGCAGATGGCAAGAACCGAAGCAATTATTTATTCGATGACGCCTCAGGAGAGACGGAATCCAAACATTATGAATCCGAGCCGGAAGCAGCGTATTGCAAAGGGCGCAGGAGTTGATATTTCAGAGGTAAACCGTCTGATCAAGCAGTTTGAACAGATGAAGAAGCTGATGAAGCAGATGCCGGGAATGATGGGCGGCAAGAAGGGCCGTCGCGGAGGCATGGGTGGAATATTCAAAGGACTTCCTTTTTAGTCCTTTTGAATGATAAATCAAACAAATATTTCAAGGAGGTGAAATGACATGGCAGTAAAGATCAGATTAAGAAGAATGGGACAGAAGAAGGCTCCTTTCTATAGAATTATCGTAGCAGATTCCAGATCCCCAAGAGATGGAAGATGCATCGAGGAGATCGGAACTTATGATCCAACAAAGAATCCTACTGAATATCATGTAAATGAAGAGTTAGCAAAGAAGTGGTTAGCTAATGGCGCACAGCCAACGGAAACCGTTGCTAAGATTTTCAAGAACGCTGGTATTGAGAAATAGGATTTGTGGGGTGAACGTAATGAAAGAATTAGTTGAAGTAATTGCAAAATCATTAGTAGACAATCCGGAAGAAGTAGTTGTTACTGAAACCGAGAATGAGAAAGCAATTGTTTTGGAATTACGTGTTGCACAGTCTGATATGGGCAAAGTAATCGGCAAGCAGGGACGTATTGCAAAAGCAATCCGCGCCGTGGTAAAGGCCGCAGCCTCAAAGGAAGACAAAAAGGTTATTGTCGAGATTGTACAGTAAACCATATAAGCCGTCTCAAGCTTTTGAGACGGCTTTTTTCAAATTATGAAAAGACGGTTGAGAGGATAGTGTATGGAAGAGTTATTACAGGTCGGGGCCATCACATCAACCCATGGAATAAGGGGAGAAGTCAAGGTGTTTCCTACGACAGATGATCCAAAGCGTTTTTGTAAATTAAAGCAGGTGATTCTGGATGATGGAAAGTCAAAAAAGAATCTTGAGGTGGAAAGTGTTAAATTTTTTAAGAATCTTGTGATTCTGAAATTTAAGGGCCTTGATGATATTAATGAGGTAGAAAAGTACAGGAAGGCAACTCTTTGGGTGACAAGAGATCAGGCCGTTCCATTAAAAAAGGACGAATATTTTATCGCGGATCTGATCGGTTTATCTGTTGTGACAGAGGACGGTGAAGAACTGGGAAATATTACAGATGTCATACAGACCGGAGCAAATGATGTGTATGTTGTAGCAAAAGAGGGGGAAGAGGAGCTTTTAATCCCTGCAATCAAGGACTGTGTGAAAAATGTGGATCTGGAGAATCGGGTAATGACGATTTTTCTTATGCCCGGGCTTCGATAGAAAACGGTTTGTACCAGATGATGTATAAAAAGTGGAGAAACGAAAATGGCAAGATATATAAGGGAAGAAGTATTAAATCAGCCGGATGATTTTGTAAATTATATGATGAATGATTTTTTGACCAAGCATGGGTTTAAATATGAGAATTTTAAAGGTCAGATGGTCTACCGCGCAGGCGGAGGACTGATTGAGCTTCCGAAATTTATCACATGGAGCTATTTTAACGGAGTGATTCATATTGAAGCGTGGGTTCGCGTGCTATGGCTTCCGGGGGTTTATGGCAAAGAGAATGATATGAGTGGTTTTTATGGCGCTGTTGTAAAGGATATGTACAAAAAGGATGTAGAGCAGTTGATTTCGTTGCTGCATCAGCCACTGAATCAGTCAGCAGTGCAGCCGGGAATGTCACAGCAGCCGGGAATGCCACCACAGCCTGGGATGCCACCGCAACCGGGAATGCCACAGAATGGTCCAATTCTGGTGCAGGGAGTGGATACTTCAAGATATGCAAATTTCGCTCTGGGATTTGGCATCGCAGGTCTTGTGTTAAGCTGGTCCTATTTGGGTATTGTATTTAATATTATCGCTATCATATATGCAGTAAAGGGAAAGACGTCTGCAAAGAAGGGTAGAGCAACCGCCGGTATGGTATGCGCCATCATTGGACTTGCAATTGTAGTACTTTGTTTCCTTGGTGGATTTATCATTGGACTTTTAGGATGATTATATGAACTTTCACATTTTATCCCTTTTTCCGGAAATGGTTCTGGGCGGTTTAGCCACCAGCATTACCGGAAGGGCAATGAAACAGGGAAAACTGAATATCGAAGCGGTTGACATTCGCGATTTTTCGAAAGACAGGAATAAAAGAGTGGATGACTATACCTATGGTGGCGGTGCCGGAATGCTGATGCAGGCTCAGCCGGTGTACGATGCCTGGGAATCGGTAGCAAAAAAGATTGCACAAAATAGTGTAACAAAAACCTTCCCGGGGGACTGCTCAAAGAAAGTTCGTACCATTTATGTAACGCCCCAGGGAACGCCTTTTTCCCAAGCAATGGCGGAGGATTTTGCAAAGGAAGAGGAGCTTGTGATTCTGTGCGGCCATTATGAAGGAATTGATGAGCGTGTGTTGGAAGAGATTGTCACGGATTATGTCTCCATCGGAGACTATGTGCTGACCGGCGGAGAATTAGCGGCAATGGTGATTGTTGACGCCGTATCAAGACTCGTTCCGGGAGTGCTTCACAATGAGGTCTCCGCAGAAACGGAATCCTTTCACGGAAATCTATTAGAGTATCCGCAGTACTCCAGACCCAGTGTGTGGCATGAAAAAGAGGTTCCAGCAATTCTCCTTACCGGAAACCAGAAGGAGATTGATAAATGGAGAAGAGAGCAGGCGGTTCTGCGAACAAGGCAGAGAAGACCGGATCTGTTTAGAACCTATTGCAGGCTTGAAAAAATAAAGGAAGCTCTTTGCACTGAAAAGCTTCTTCATACGGATATGATTGCCGCAATAGACCGGGGAAGTGCCAAAGTTGTTTTTTGGAAAAAGGAAGAGATTCTGTTATACGATCTGCAGACGGATATCTATTATCATACAAATCTTTCCCAAAGTAGCAGGCAGAGCTTTTTGCAGGGATTTGTAATGGAGGAGAATGATGTTTTGTCCAAGCATCCCTGTAATTGTCTGGTACTTCATCAGCAGAAATTTGTAAAAAGAGCGGAACTGCTTTTTGAATTAAAGAAAACTATGTCCTGCAATCAGGTCGTATACACCAGACATGAAAAGGCACCGGTATCCGGATTGTATCGCCCGGATGGAAAATGTATGCCAAACGGACTTGTGATAAAGCAGCTTACAAAAGAACATGCCAAACTTGTATCAGAGGCTTATCTTACGATGGATAAGGAGTATGTCGAGGAACGCATCCTGTCTGGCGCAATGATCGGCGCCTTTGTCGAAGAAAAAATGCTGGGATTTTGTGGAAACCATAACGACGGGGAGATTGGCATGCTCTATGTATATCCGGACTACCGGAGACAGAAAGTAGCCAAGGCTTTGGTTACTTATCTGATCAATCAGAAGCTGGATACGGGGCAGGTGCCATTCGGTCAGATCGTTGATACGAATGAAAGCAGCAGGAAGCTAGCAGAAGGCTTAGGAATGTATACTTCCAAAACTCAGCTATACTGGCTGGAAAAAAAGGAAAATGCATAGAGTAACTTTCATTTCGGATTTGTGTTACTGAATGAATTTGCATATTTGAATCAGAACCCACTCTCGTTTGTAAAAAGCGTAGCGGTACTAAATTCGCAATAAATTGCTCATTAAGTACCGACGCTTTTTAAACGTTCTGATTCAAATAGCAAAATTCATTCTCAGTAACACAAATTCGAAAAGGAATTAAAATAATGCTTGATTTTGGCAAGGGATTGTGATAGAGTATCAATGTTGTGAATAAAAAGTGATGGTCCTCTGTTGCGAAGTAGTAGTAGCATTAAGAACGTCAAAATGATTAGGAGGTCACAAAAATGAACGCAAGTGAAATTATTAAGAACATCGAAGCTGAGCAGTTAAAGGCAGAGGTACCGGAGTTCGCTGTTGGTGATACCGTTAAGGTCTACGGTAAAATCAAGGAAGGAAACCGCGAAAGAATTCAGATTTTCGAAGGAACTGTTATTAAGAAGCAGAACGGAAGCAACCGTACAACATTTACTGTTAGAAAGCTTTCTAATGGTGTAGGTGTTGAGAAGACCTGGCCGCTCCACTCTCCAAACGTAGAGAAGATTGAAGTCGTACGTAACGGTAAAGTACGTCGTGCAAAGCTTTACTACTTAAGAGATCGTGTAGGTAAGTCTGCAAAGGTTAAAGAGTTAGTAAAATAAGCGTTTGAAACAGGAAACTGCCACTTTAGAATACTAAGGTGGCAGTTTTTTTGGGCAATCTTTTTATATACATATCTAAAATTGTAAAATACTTTTTTAGTATGTATGGATTTACGGACTGTACATACAAAGAAATAGCTAATCGCTTTTTGGGTATGTGTTTTTGTTACCGTTTTTGGTCAAGTCCTTTTTTGTGTGTAAATTCACCTTTAGGCAACAACTGGCTATGCA
>CAMDYX010000019.1 GCA_945910395.1 uncultured Agathobacter sp.
GTTCTTATGAGTGAATATAATCATGAAAATCGGTGCCCTGAATGTGATGCAACAGAAGGCCACCACTACCCGGGATGTACGTATGAGGGGACGGAAGAAAATTATAGATATTCATCGGGTTCAGGGAAAGGGATGTCAACATTTGGAGCAATCCTGTGTGTTATCGGAGGTTTTGTTGGAGTTGCGTTTCTTCTGATGATTCTGAATATTGAGGTGGATGATGTTCCGCCGTTTGTGCTGATGATTCTAATCATTGTCATTACTTCGGTCATTGGCGGTGTGGTAAGTGCAATAAAAGGAAAATAAAGAACAAGGGAGAATACGATGGAACGAATCATTTTCTGGCTAAAGAAAAAGAAAAGAATGAAAATGAGAAAATGTGGCAGGTGTTGCCTGATGTGTCCGTTTTATCGGGAGTGCCGGGAAGACGGGGAATTATAGGCATCACGAATATAAAGGAATAACCAAAGATGTGGAGGCGGATAATATGGGATTTTTTAAAAGACCTTTATTTGATTTTAATGGAGATGGAAAAACAGATGCATTTGAAGCAGAGGTAGAATTACAGATGACGGCAGGCAGTCGACAGGAGGCGATTGCTCTGACGGGAGATGATGCCTTCTATACAGGAAGCGATGATTTAGAAGAGGACGACGAGTTGGTAGATGAACTTGAAATGGCTGGACTTGATATAGATGAGTTAGCTGATATGGATGAGGATGAACGCAGAGAAGCTCTGGAAGATGCAGGGCTGGATCCGGATGATTATGAGGATGAATTCTAGGCAGATATGAGGCAAGTGGAAGAAAACTCATATTCTGTTATATATGTAAAGAAATGTGTTGAAATTTTGTGATTTAGTATACTATGACTCCTTAAACTACGCTCCTCAAACTGTGTTAAGAAACGTTAAGCAGATTGATTTTATTCCGACTTAGGATTATATTATATTCTGTATAAATGTATCATTTTGTTTAGATGAATGAGGAAAGAATAATGGGATATTTGTCAATTAGTCCGACTGCAGAACAATGGGGAATTTCACAGAGAAGAATACATGTTTTATGTGTTGAAGGTAGAATTCCGAGAGCATTTAAGATGGGAGCATATTGGTCTATTCCAAATGATGCAGAGAAGCCTAAAGATGAAAGAATTAAAACTGGAAGGTACATAAAAGAGAAGAGTGATTATGAGTAACAAAACAATAGATTATTACAACCAAAATGCAGATTCATTTGTTCAGGGAACTGTTTCAGTGGATTTTAAAGAAACGCAAGATAAATTCCTAAAGTTATTAACAGGAAAAAAGGTACTTGATTTTGGTTGCGGATCTGGAAGAGATACCAAATATTTTCTTGAGTCCGGATTCGATGTAACAGCAACTGATGGGTCAGAAGAACTCTGTAAAAGTGCCAGTACATATACCGGAATTCAAGTAAAGCATATGTTATTCCAGGATTTGAATGAAGTGGACTGTTATGATGGGATTTGGGCGTGCTCTTCTATTCTTCATTTGCCTAAAGATGAGTTAAAAATAGTAATAAAAAAGATGAGTGGAGTTTTAAAACCCAATGGGATTATATATACCTCATTCAAATATGGAAACTTTGAAGGGGAACGAAATAGAAGATTTTTTACTGACTTCACTTTAGAAGTATTCAAAGATTTTATTAGTGATGTGAAGGATATAGTAATTGAGGAATATTGGATTACTAGAGATGTAAGACCTGGAAGGGAGGAAGAAAAGTGGTTGAATCTAATACTTCGAAAGAAAACTTCTTAGTTCAACACACTGATTTTTCTCTGAGAGAACAGGTGAAATACCCTAATGGAGGATTATCAAGTTTTTACGATAATGGCACAGACATGGTCATTATTGATGAAGATATCTGTGTTCATAATCCAGAAGAACCAGTTTTTTCATACATGCTAATAACAGATAAGCAAAATAATTATATGCATCAGTTTAAAAGAGTTTTCCGTTTTTTGGGGTATGTCCAATCTGAAGTTGAAAGCTATCTTTCAAAAGATGAAATTACAATACCGATGGATTATATGATAACAGTCGGTGACAGAGGTGAACAGGCGGATGCTTCTCCGTTAGAACTTCATTTTGAACAAAGTTTTACAAATGCATATGGAATTAATGCACTAAAATTTTTATCACGAGAATATGGCATCTGTGATGAAAATGGGAAGAATTATTTCCTTGACTATTTAGTAAGAACACGAAATGGGAAATATGCAGTCGAAGAAAATGGCGTTACTTATCATCACCCACAAATCATTGGAGAAGAAAAATATAAGCATCAGCTAAGAAAGCAAAATACCTGTGCGTTGTGGGGGATAAAGCTATTTCGATTTTCTACAGAGGATTGTGCATTTGAGAATCGTATTGAAGATGACATTAAGCAGTATTTTGGAAAAGATACCTCTGAATTTGTAGATGATGGGTTAAAAATAGATAGAAAGGTTGAACTGTATGAGCATCAGACAGTAAGTTTGCAGGAAATACAGAAACGAAGAGAGGCGGGAATAAGGGCCTTTTTGATTGTGTTGCCTACTGCAACTGGCAAATCAAAAATAGTTGAGGAAGATTTACGAGAATTTGCTAAGAGTAGAAAAGATTTTAAGGGATTAATTTTGGTCCCGGGGGTAAACATTCTTACGGATTGGCAGGATAGGATAAGAACGTCTTTACCAGAGCTAAAAGATAAAATAGAGATAAAGACTTACGCATACATGGCGAGACATTACGCCGATGTTCAGCCTGATTATTATGATTACCTTGTAGTTGACGAAGCGCATCACGCAGTAGCCCCAGTACTAAAAAGAGTTATTCAATATTTTAATACCGAGTTTACGATTGGGCTTACAGCTACAGATCAAAGACCGGACAAGAAAAAACTGGAAACTGTATTTGGAACATATTCTACTTCGTTGTCTTTAAAAGAGGCAATGGAGAAGGAAGTGGTTGCAAAGGCTAACGTATATAGAATAGAAACCAATATAGATCTTTCACAAGTGCGATTTAATGGTAAGGATTATGTAAATGCTGATCTTGAAAAAAGAATAAGGGTTACTTCAAGAAATGAATTAATAGTCAGTGTTCTTGAAGAATTTTTTACATCAGGAGAAGCTGGTTTGCGTCAAGGAGTAATATTTTGTGTGAATGTTAACCATGCAAATGAGATGGCTAAATTGCTTAACAATGCCGGGATAACAGCAGCAAGTTACACAGGGCAGACAAAGAATTCGACGGAGTTGATGGAAGATTTTAAACAAAAGAGAATTCGTTTTTTGTGTGCTTGCAATATGATCTCAGAAGGATGGGATTATCCTGAACTTGGCATTTTAGTTATGGCTAGACCTACGCTGTCAAAGGTTCTATATTTGCAACAGATAGGAAGAGGACTACGAAAAACTGACGTAAAGAAAAATGTCATTGTAATTGATGTAGTGGATGAATATGGTGCGATGGTTAAGGCATGTAATATGCATTCCATATTTGCTAATCCATATTATGTGCCATTTGGTGACATTACAAAGACGGATTATGAGCCAGGAGATATGGTAATCATTGATGGAATAGAAGAGAGAATCGAGCGTATTACAGAGGTTGATATCAATTCTTTTGAGGACAAGTATGGCAATTACTTAAGTCAGGAACAGGTTGCCCGAGAATATTTTGTCAGCACAGGAACTGTAACAAGTTGGATTAAGAAGGGAAAGATTACACCCAGTGTAGAATACAAATTTGGGAGTAAGTCGTTGTATCTTTTTAGTCCGGATGATGTAGAGAAATATCGGAAAGACCTTGATATTAAAGAACACAATGATAATACCATTAAACAAGATTTCTTTGATTTCTTGGAGGAGAGAGACTATTCACTTTCCTATAAAATGCCATTTATGCTTGCTGTTGTTCAGCATATTGATTCTATTGGTGATGCAAAAATAGATGATGTGTTAGATGATTATATTTCATTTTATCAGGACAGATTAAGAAGAGGACTTCAGGTGGATCGAAGTACCTGCCCATATAATGACAAAATGCTTAAGGATCGTAAAGCTATTTGTAGAAATATGCTTACAAATCCATTTGAGAAGTTTGAACGAAAAAGATTCCTCTACTATTCAAAGGATTTAAGTGTGATTTCAATGAATCATGCTTTGTATAGTCAGATGGAGGCAGAGGATTGGAACAGAGTAAGAACCCAGCTTCAAGAAGATCTGAAGAATTACTATTCAGAAATGGGTGGAATTTAAGTAGGGATGATACATGTCAAATCGGTTCATGACAAATTTTACAGAAACCACTTTCCTTGAAAAAGTAATAGACAATTTGAGACGCTGTAAGATTGATGCGGCAGACATACAGAATAAGAATTTCCTTGAGTAAACTACAGCGGGCTGTAAGTATTGGCTTTGTTGCAATTGGTGCGGGTAGAGGAATTCATTCGGCATTTGGAGAGGAAGCTTTCTTACAACAGGTATCAGGTGATAAGGAAGACTGTTGAACTGAATACAATAATTACAGTGAATTAACAATAGAAAAATATAGAAAGGGACAGTAAGATGATTAGTTGGAATTTTCCAGGAAACCAAGACGGACAGGTAAAAGGTGTTGCCGATGCAGGTATTGAGAATTTTAATGGAACTGAGCTTTCATCTTTGGCTCGAGAAAATTGTCAAAACTCTTTGGATGCTGCATTGGATGATAATGATCCAGATGTTCTGGTTGAATTTGAAAGATATTTTGTGCATACAAATCAGATTCCGGGTATTGTGGAATATCGAAATATCTTGAAAAGATGCAAAACTTTTTGGGATAAATCGAAGAGTGAAAAAGCGAAACTTTTTTTGAAGGATGCAATTAAAGAGGCAGAAAAGGAGAATACTTTTGTGCTCAGAATCAGTGATTACAATACAACGGGGCTTTCAGATCCGTATGCACAATCAGATGATCCTTTTAATTTTAGCTTCGATGGATGGAATGCATTGATAAAAATTGATGGCGGTGCGAACAAAGGCGATGACAAAGCAGGTGCATTTGGCATTGGTAAAAGTGCTCCATTTAGTAATTCGCATTATAGATTGGTGTTTTACAGAACATATAATCAGAAATATGAGCGTGCAGCACAGGGCATTTCAAGATTAATGTCATATCAAGATGGTGCATTAATGACTAGTGGTATTGGTTATTACGGAGAAGCAAAAGGAAATAATCCGGTAGAGGTAATACCAGAACTTGATAGCATAAATAGAAGATCCGAAGTAGGGACGGATGTCTTTATTTATGGATTTAAGTCAGCAAGCGAGTGGGAAACAGAAATTACTGTAGCGTTATTGGAAAGTTTTCTTATGTCATTTTTTAATGGGCAGCTTCGGGTAAAGGTACAGGGAAGAGAAATCAATAAAAAATCATTACCAGGATATATGGAACGCGTTCATAGAGAACGCCCGGGTGCGACCAAAGGAACTTATGGTAATTATCTTGCATTGACGCGAACGGAGGGAGTTCATACATATTCACAGGATTTTCATGGTATGGGTACATTGGAATTGAGACTGTTGGTCGACCCGAATGAAAAACTGGACAGAAAAGTTTTGATTGTGAGGAAAGCCGGAATGAAATTATTCCGTCTTGGAAATATATCCAAGTTGGTTCCCTTTACAGGAATTCTTGAATTAAAGGGAAAAGATTTGAATAGTTATTTCCGTGCTATGGAAACGGTTGCTCATGATAATTGGGAACCTGGAAGACATTCAAATCCGAAGCAGGCTAAAGCATATTATGAGGAAATTAAGGACTGGATTAGAACCATTGTGGCAGAACTTGCTGAACATACAAGCGATGATGAAATGGATGTTGAGGGTTTAGGCGGTGTTCTTCAAAAAGAGCCGGAGGCAGTAGAAACTGGAGCTTCAGATAATAAACGAGAAAATATTAATGATCATCTAGGAAACATTGATGTATTGGAGCGTCCAACTAAGACTCCATCAAAAGGATTCTTTTATGGAAAAGGGGATGAAGGCAGCAGTCAATCTACAACCACAAGTGGAACACTTGGTAAGACAGGCGAAGCCGGACTTAGAATTCTGAAAGGAAAAAGAAAGCGAAAAAAATTAGATGCACATCGGGGGATTCCAGATCCGAGTGGGAAAGATGTTGTTGTTCAGAAGAAACCGGGTGGAGAAACTAGTTGTCCTCTTAAAAATGTGCGCATTATAAAGAAGGGTACAGGAATATATTCACTTAATTTTGAAATACCACATGATGTGGAGTATGGAAGAATTGAACTGGTCACTGTAGGAGAAAATGGAAAGTCTAATAGGCTTCGTATAACAGATGTTAAGCCGACATCTGGATGTGAAACGGCAAAAATAAATGGAGACTTTATAGAAACTGCGAATATGACATCTTTTGGGAAAGTGAAGATTATTGTAACTCTTGCGGATTCACATGATTATGCTATGGAGGTAAATGTATATGAACATAACTAATAGATTGTTTACCTATCCAGTATTAAGTGATGAAAAGGACGATTATAAAGATTCCTTTTTTAATGTTGATTACGAACAGACGATGCAAGGAGTCAACAGCCTAAAGTTGAGTTTTGATATCGCCATGAATTGCCGTGACCTGGAGCAGCTAATCATAGATGGACAGGCTGATTATGTCATTCATTTGGAATGTTCGACAACAGCATATAGAGAAGTTCTGCATTCTGTATCAAAGCATATTGAACATGTTATACCAATTGGAAGAATTAACGGATCATTTGATGCAGTGGCATTTATTATTCTTAAAAAGAATATTACAGGGTTTTTCTGCACAGATTGGGTAGATGATTTCAGCGATACTACATTTAATTTATTTGCTGGATCTATTCTGGCTTATCAGAATCTTAGCAGTTTGGATGTAACAAAAGATTATGAGGAGTTTACAAATTCAGGTTCGATTTTCTCTGTTTATAAAAGAATCAAGGAAGGTGACTGCCCAGCTGAAATAAATCTTGATTCAACTAAAATTAGGATTGGTTTGGGAACTAAAGATTATGATATATACGCAATGTATTCTGGGAAGACAGAATTACAGTCGCTGTTTCACTCGATGTTAATATTACCTGCATTGGTTTATGTATTTGAAGAATTAAGACAGGAAGGCGGAGAAGAAACTTATCATAACAAAGAATGGTTTTTAGCCTTGGAAAAGTCTTATGCAAAGAGGGGAATAACTTTCATGGAAGAGGTGCTTAATCCTGAGAAAACTTCTTATCAGTTGGCGCAAGAGGCAATGGAACTGCCCTTGAGTAAAGCATTCGACCAGATTCCAATATTCTTTGATACCACAGAGGAGGACTCGTAATGAAACTGTACATAATGAAGCGAGAAGCACTCGAAACGCTTAAAGCTAATTTGCCAGTCGTTTATGGAAAATACTATACAGAAAAAACAAATCAATGGATTTCCGATATTTGTGGAGAAGATCCTTTTATCGAATTTAAAGATGTTACAGAATTTAAATTGGCTGATTTGAATTCTGATTTGACACCTGGAGAAATAGATCTTAATAATTGCAAGATTCTTTATGAGAAACTACAGTTTTTGAGTGAATCACAAGCTAGTGATGAACGTCTATGGGCAGGTTTGGCTCATACCACATTTTACGATTATATGCGTAAACGGTGGGGGTATGGATATGGGAAAAAGCCGAAGAGTGCTGAAAAAGAAGCGGGGGCTATCCAGACCAGATTTTTTTACAGATATACTGGAAGAAGTGGATTTTACAGAAATACGTTATCAAAATGCTGGTGGGTAGGACATAATACTTATGATCCTAATAATAATCAAAATCACTTCGAAAGCCTGGATATTATTGGAAGTAATGATTTGAACTCTAAAATTAATGAGTTCTTTTATAACTTTACCTTTTCTTCTAATCCGGATGTTATGGCTGCCATTATAGAAGCACTCCGACAATTTAAAGAGGAAGGTCGTCATGTACTGGTGCGTGATCACATAAGACCTGCAATGTCATACCTAAATGCAGTTGGCGGATCAGTGGTTATTGATTGTCTGGAAAGGGAGGAAATCACTCGAATATTCTCTGATGCAGTAGATGCAATTATGCAAGGTGATGTTCCTACATTATATTTTGAAGGAAATATATCTGCGGAAGAAGAGGATATTGATTATTCTGATGATGAAGATACAGATACTGTTGATACGTCGGATGTTCCTGAGGTGACATTAGGATGTAAGGTTGTAATTCGCAATATAGATAAGGAAACCAAAACATATAAATATGATATGATAAATGGAATGCTGCCTAAAGCGGTTGAAGTGTTTACAGGATGTAAAGTTGGAGATGTAATTGAAATGATGGGGAAAGAATGGAGGATTGAGGATGTAATATTCTGAATTTAAAATGATTAAATTATGTTGAGGAATGGAATATTGGAATGCATAGGAAAATATAAAGAAATGACAGAACAATTCCGCAAGAATGGCTGCGATGGATATACAATAGAAAGGTTTATCCGGAAATTTGGAACTATTAAAAGGCAGGTGTTTACATGCGCTGGTCAGAATACTACGGAAAAATCAATGACTGGTCTGTAAGCACTGCCGTAAGCAAGATATCATCCTTGGAGGATATGGGTGCGCCGGATGAAATCGTCGACGCACTTAACATCATCGCCTTTGAGGACGAGAAAGGGGCTACCAGGCTCCTTAATAGGGCTTTGCAGCATGGTGTAAAGTTTTCCGGGGAGAATCTTGCGGAAATCGTTGACCTTTGTGCAGAGGAAAGTTTTAAGAAAGCATTGTATCAATCTGCGGATGCGTTTACTGTGCAAGAGTTAGACGATCTGTACGGTTGTGTTGATGACGAACTCATCGTTGATCTGGCGAAGCGATATAAATTATCTGCTCCGGCGGATATTGCTGAGGAGTACGAGGAGGAGCTATGTCCTGATGTCGGTATGTCGATTTCATGGAACAGATTCTACGATGCTTTTTATGATTGGAAGCCGGAATATGCCAAGGCACGTTTGCAAGCAGTTACGGACTTTGGAAGTGATGATGAAGTCTTGGAAGTTGTGCAGGAATTATTCTGGGATGACGAATATGAGGCAAGCCGATTTGTTACAAGGGCATTGGATGCAGGTGTGCGGTTTAGAGATGAGAATTTGGTGGAGTTGGCCGGACTTTGTGATGAAGATACTGTCAGACAGGCAGTGCTTTTATCCAAATTATTGTTGACGGAGGAATTGCTTGAGGAACTGTATGGCAATGTCAGTGATGATATTATTATACAGATTGCAGAAGAGCAGAATCTGAGACTTCCGGAGGATTTGCGGGAAGAACAGGATGAAGACGAGGATTTTGCAGAGCAACAAGATTTGGAGTATGAAATACAAAGTGCGATAGATGCCTCAGACTACGCATTGGATTGCTTAGTGCAGGCACAAAGATCAATGAATGACAGCAGTACTGCCAGCTTTTTGGATATGATGACCAAGGGATTTTTCACATCCTTAATGAAGTATTCCGCACTTTCTGAATCGGATGTGGATATGCAGCAGGCGCAGAATGCATTGGATAGTTTGAATGCGGAGCTACGAGTATTGCAGAAGAAAAGAAGCGTGCAATTAAAATACGGCCGTTTGGCGACTGCGATTGATATGTGGATAGATGACGGATTGTTTGATGCTTTGGCGCATCTGCAGATCAATAAAGCACAAAAAAGAATTGAGAGTGTGATTACGCAGGTGGAGAATATTCGGTGTGAACTGAGGAAGCAGTTATAAGACGTTGAATATTGGATCATAAGAAAGCAGAGTATACATGGGTTCTTTTTGGTGAGGGAAATTGAGGAACCCTTTGCCATTTTTACAGAAATAAGCTTGATTAGGAGGCCCACATGAAAAGAGACAAAATAGCATGTAATTGTAAGAACGTTACCTATGGGATGATTGAGGACGCCATTAAAAATGGGGCCTCGTCCTATGAAGAAGTGGAAAAGGCTCTAAAATTTGGAACCGGCTGTGGAAAATGCAAGGAGTTCATACACTACCTAGTGCGTGATTTTTTGGAGGAGCAGAAGAAATAAAAAATGTCAAACAATGTACATAAGAACGATAACACAGTCCCAATCGTTATCGATGGAAAGGATATGGGGCGTATTATTTTTTCTCCGAAAGATGGAGCCCAGTATGATATAAAGTTTAACTTTTTTAGGCAGCAGTTTGCGGTACAGGTATACAATCTATTTGCATGGAGGCCAACCGTCTTGTTTGTTCCCGAGTCAGATGATGTGGAAGTGACGTACCATTGCGCGCAAGGGAAGAAAGATCCAATCATACATTTAAAAAAAGAACATACAAAAGATGGAGAGCGTCAATATGTTACGCTTCCAATCCCCAATGTATGTCCGCCCCGAAAGGATACGGTATTTCCGATTCCTTTATGCAAGATCGAAATTCCGGATCAGGTCATTGGGGCTGCGGAGCTGTATACGAAATCAAAATATAATAATAAAATTGAGCTGAAAAAGGAAAATGTCATTGAGCTATATATGTGTAATGAGAAGTTTCCGTTCCTGGATCTGGTAAGACGTTTTCCTAAAGTAATGGTTCCCCTTCAGATGATGTCTATTGATTTTTTCGCCTCTAACACAAGTCTGTCCGATTATCAAAAGAATGAAAATTTTTTCCCAAAAGGTCATGAACCTAAGAATGTGGGCATGGAAATATCTATGCCAAATCACATGCATTTATATATAAGCTTCTACAGGGATGAGCAAAGGACAAAAGCCTTGGACCGTATCATGCTTACGTTTATGGAAAATAAGTATGCAGAAGATATTATGCTGCTATGTCATATGGAGGGAGTTCCAAGCAAATCAAATCCGAAAATGTTTGACGCCTTACGTTGTGGAGGATGTACATTGGAGCAGTTAAGACCAAAGAACCTTCTTTCCAAGGACGCATTTATGCCATGGGATGGATCTGCGGCGGCATTTTGCCTGAAAACGGATCGTCTGGAGGAGGATGACAGAAGGCTTCTGATAGAAAAAAGCAAGGAATCTATGGATAGATTGTTTCGCGTAAGCAAACAGCTTGAACGGTATCTTCAAAGCATGAGAACAGAGCTTGTGGAAAAAGCGGAAGAATTTCTCGACATGCTGGAACGCGCCAGAGCGGAGATACCAAAACTCATCTATCAAAGTGAGGATAGAGAAATACTGGAACACTCGAAGCTGATGGAGTGGGTGACACTGCCACTGGAAGCTCATCAGGAGGATGTCTATATGATGTTTGCTTATCATATGGAGGTTGGTCATTTGCTGATTCGCAGAAGTCGAATAAAGAGGCAGAACTCCAATCATGAAAAGATACATTTGTCTATGTCCTATAATTGTATGTTTGATATCGATCTTTTCTGGCAGAATATGGAGCAGTATCTTCCTAAAAACAAAAGAACAGGCGATAGGGTACGCGTATTTCGGGCAACGGACAATTTGAACGAAACTCCATTTTGGAAGGAGATTCAGGCACAGGCCGATGCAAACAAATACAGCATCATGAACAGCAACAAAAGCTTTGATGGTATTTTGGCATATGCAAACCAACAAAAGCTCTTTGCGGATTATAAAGATCTGAAGAGCTATATCTATCATGTGGCGAAGTCAATAGATGAGGGGGAAAATATAATCTTAGCTCTAGACCGGACGTGATTTTTTCGAAAAATTATTATTAGAGCGAAATTGTGCAACAGGTTGTGGCACAATTTCCTTGGAGAACAAATCGTATGTTACTGGATAAGTTGGATAGTAAAGAGAGCCGTGTTTGGTACGCACACAAAACCATTACAGTCCCTGAGTGAGATTTGCACTGAAAATAAATAGAGAGGATGAGGAATAAGCTATGCAGGATTTAGGATTTACAGAAGCTGACTGGAAGCTGTTTCGCAAGAGACTTCCAATATGGCAGGAACGATATATGGAAAAATTAGTAGAAGAGTATAAGGTGCTCCTTTCTTCAGATAAACCAGCTTCTTCAAAGTTCTGGGAGCTTGAAAAGAGAATTAAGCAGGATAAGAAGGATACTGGCGTTTTAGCTCAGGGAGTAAGCAGATCTAGTATGAGATTTCTTATGATGGATCTGATTAGCGAAGGTGCGATTACAAAGGATGATTTGGATGGGTTTAGTGAAGATTTTAGAGAACAGCTGATTTTTTACTGTGAAAGAATGAATTCCTAAAAATCGGCAATTATTTAAAAACGGGGCAAAATACATGAATATCATTAACAAAAACGGGGCAAATGGTGTATTGTATGGTTGGAGGAGTGATCTCCGGAGTATCTGCCATGGAAGAATAATAGCTTAAAATAGCTTTAATAGCTATTTTTATATAGTTGAGCGGGAGAACTGATTTGATTAGAAGAAGATTTATCAGTGTAAGGTTATTAAAACCGGATATGATTATAGATCAGGCAGTGAAGGACAAGCTGGGAAGGTCTTTGATTGCGCGCGGGGCAAAGCTGGAAGATTACCAGATTGATGCACTGCAGAAAATGGGAGTGAATGGTGTCTATATTCGGGAAGGGGAGGAAGACCCCGAAGAGGAAAAAAAGGAAGTCGAAATTCCCAAACCGGTCCGGGAGAAAATTGAAAAGCTTACCGTAGAAGACAAATCCAAAGTAAAGCTTACCGAGAGTGTGAAGAAGCGCGTTTCGGAAGGCATGCAGTATATTTACAGTAATGTGGAATCGGAACATCTTGCGGAGACAGCGGACAGCATAGCAGTGGATCTGATGAAGTCCATTGAGGAAAATGATGCCATTGCTGTAGACATTGGAATGCTGAAGGTGAGTGATGAGTACACATTTAAGCACAGCGTGGATGTGGCCACCATCGGGATGGTAATTGCCGGCAAATATGGCATGACGAAGAAACAGGTCCATGATATTGGGATTGTGGGACTTTTGCATGATATTGGAAAAAGCAAGATTCCCAATGAAGTATTAAATAAGGCAGGAAAGCTGACGGATGAGGAATTTGCGATCATGCGGCAGCACCCGGTTATCGGTTATCATATCCTTCAGGAAAAGAAAAATGTGTCCAAGGAGATCATGGAGGGAGTCTTAGAGCACCATGAGAAGATCAACGGAAACGGCTATCCGATAGGACTTTCCGGGGAAAAAATCAATCCCTATGCGAAGGTGATTGCTGTGGCAGATATTTACGATGCACTGGTGACAGAGCGCCCCTATAAGAAACCCATGACGCAGCGGGATGCAGTGGAGATGATTATGGCAATGACCGACGAAATAGAGATCAATGCCATGAAGAGCTTTTTAAACAGTGTGATTTTGTATCCGGTGGGCAGTACCGTGCAGTTAAGCAACGGAGAAACGGCAAAAGTCGTGGAAAATAATATGAAGTATATCCTGCGACCGAAGGTGGTCGGGCTTAAGACCGGAAAGGTATATGATCTCGCGGAGGATTTGAAGTGTGCGAGTATCATAATCCTATAAAACTTTACGACTAAAATATTATCCCATTCTTGATAAAATTCGCACAAAGAGCTAAAATATTAGCATGATTAATCTATTTCAAAAGACTTCAACGGAAATAAATATTGATATTGCGAAAAGAATGGTACTGTTGCGAAAGAGAAAAAAACTTACACAGAAGGAGCTTTCTGCAAAGGCTGATGTAAGTCTAGGTTCATTAAAGAGATTTGAACAGAGCGGGGAGATATCGCTTCAGTCATTTACAAAGCTTGCAATAGCTCTCGAAGTGGAGGGAGAGCTGGAGAATTTGTTTAGTGAAGTGCCGTTTGATTCCATTGAGGAGGTATTGAATGGACAGACTAAATAAGCTGGAAGTTTATTACCATGACAGAATAGTAGGAACAATGGCGCTATACCAAAACCTGCTTGCGGCATTTGAGTATGATGGTAGCTGGCTGAAGGATGGCTTTTCTATCAGTCCGTTTTCTCTGCCACTTGAAAAAAAGGTTTTCATGCCAAAGATCGATCCGTTTGAGGGGCTTTTTGGCGTGTTTGCAGATAGTCTTCCGGACGGATGGGGGAGATTGCTGGTGGACCGCCTGATGAAAAAAAACGGAATCAATCCCTATGAGATAGGAAGTCTGGACAGGCTTGCCATAGTGGGTTCTTCAGGAATGGGAGCACTAACATATCGCCCGGTAATAACGATGGAGAGCAACCGGGATGAAATGGCTCTGGATGAAATAGCAAAGGAATGTGAGAGAATTTTAAATACAAAAGATTCGGATAGTCTAGATTACTTGTTTACCAAAGGAGGCTCTTCCGGTGGAGCAAGACCGAAAATTCTGACAAAAGTAGATGGTGAAGATTGGATTATTAAATTTCCTTCTACAGAGGATAGCAAGGAAATTGGAAAACAGGAATATGATTATGCCAAGTGCGCAAAGGCGTGCGGCCTTGAGGTTGAGAAAGTAAGACTTTTTCCGTCGGAACAAACGAAGGGGTACTTTGGAACAAGAAGATTTGACCGCATAGGTGATGGTGAAAGCGGAAAATTCCACATGGTATCGGCGGCAGGATTGCTTGAAACCTCACACAGAATCCCGAATCTTGACTATGATATTCTTATGAAATTAACCCTTCAGCTTACAAAATCCATGGAAGAATGCGAAAAGCTCTATAAGCTGATGTGTTTTAATGTGTTTTCCCATAACAGGGATGATCATTCTAAGAATTTTACTTTTATTTATATGGAGAAGGAAAAGAGATGGGTTTTATCGCCTGCTTATGATCTTACTTACAGTAGCTCCATCGGAGGGGAGCATGCCACTACAGTAAATGGAAACGGAGTAAATCCGGGAATGGAGGATATTCTTGGGGTGGCGAAAAAAATTGGGTTGAATACGACCAAAGCAAAAAGAACAGCATCGGATATAAAGGAGTGCGTTTTCGAAATGCTTGGGGAATATATATAATAATTAGTTTTTTTGGGGGCACCTTTCAGGAGGAGCCCCCAAGGTCATTATGCTTAAACATATTCAATTGGAAGCGCGACCAGATTCTCACGTAAATACGTTTTTTTATCGATTAGGCAAAGAATAACACCCATTCCTCTGGATTTTTCTTTTATTTTATCAAGTACAGGATTAGTTGCACCCATACTTGCTTTCGGATTGCCGGACATCTTGATTTCAATAGGATAAAGATAACCATCTTCTTCAATAATTAGGTCAATTTCGTTTTCCCCGGATGCATTCTTATCTTTTCCTCTGTAGTAGAAGATATTGAATTTATAGTCCTTTCCTTCATTGGTATAGGATTTTAATATCTCGGATACCATAAAGGTTTCAAACATATTTCCGGCAACGGCAGAACACTTCAAAGCATCGGGAGTTAGCCATCTGGTAAGATAGCATGCGAGTCCTGTGTCTCTGAAATAGATCTTTGGGGTTTTGATAGCTCTATTTAATGCGCTTGCACTATAAGGTTGCAATAAATAAACGATGCCTGTTCTTTCGAGTATAGAAATCCAAGTCTTAATCGTTGGTTCGCTTACACCGATTTCACCTGCAATTTTTGAATAACTTAACATTTCACCGGTTCTTGCCGCAACGGCTACAAGAAATCTTGTAAAAGTAATACTGTCTGTAGAAATAAGTTCGTTGATGTCCCGTTCAAGATAGGTTGAGACATAGGAGGAGTAATATTCCTGCCAGTCTCTATCGATATCATACAATTCAGGGTAAGAGCCCTTGTGTATGATTTCCCATATATTTTGATAGGATTTTAGTTCCTTTTCCCGTTCGCTGATATAGCTTTCTGTAGGCACGAAATGCTGATTGAATTTTACGCCATGTATTTCACGCAAAGAGAGGCCGGAAAGCTCCGTGATAGATACTCTTCCCGCAAGGGACTCACTCATGCCTTTCATCAGTTCAAGCTTTTGAGACCCGGAAAGAATGAACCTGCCGCGTTCCTCCGATTCATCAACCTTGAGCTTGATATCTTCCAGAATGCTGTTTTCCTTTTGAACCTCATCAATAAATAGAGGACAAGGGTTATTTAGGAAAAAAAGCTTTGGCTCATCCTTTGCTTGAAGTCTTGTCAGCTTATCATCAAAATTTGCCCTGTTGTATTCCGGAAATTCATGCTTCACAAGTGTTGATTTCCCTACCTGTCTGGCGCCTGTGATAAGAGCGCATTTACTTGTAGAAATTCTTTTTTTCAGGATAGGTGTAACTGCTCTTTCAATATATGCCATTCTTCTCCTCCGACTAAACTAAAATCTGACATTATTTTAGTCGACACAGATATATTTGTCAACTAAGGCAATAGACGGATACGAAAATTTATTTTATAATTATTATAAAGATTGCGGAGGGTTATGAAAATATGCGAAAAGGCTCCGTTATTGCCTTGGTAGCTTTTCTGGCTTTATTTTTGTTTGGAATGGGCTGGTTCATGAAGGGAGAAAAGATTGATAAATCAAATTATCTGCCCTTAAATGAACATTGGCATGTGGAAATCAATGATACGATCTATGAGGATGTTACATTGGATGATTTTTTGTTTCCTGCAGTAAACAAAGGGGACACATTAAAGATGTCCTGTGTTCTTCCAGATCAGGATTCCATAGCAAATCCCGTTCTGCGGTTTTACACCATTCATTCAGATATAGAGATTTGGTGTGATGGCGAAAATATTTATTCCTACGGACAGGATCTGCGGGGAGAGGGAAAACTGCTGGGATATGGGTATCATTTTGTACATATTCCCGCAGATTATGCGGATAGTAAGCTTGAAATTATCATGCATATTACGGAGAATGATGCATTTTCAAACGTTACAGTCCCGAGCATTTGTAACAGCGATGTCGTAATACGTGATTTTATTGTGAAAAATCGTCTCCCGCTGGCAGTGGATATCTTTTTGATTGTATTTGGAGTTCTTGTTTTGGTTATAAGTTCCGTATTTTGCCTGCGTGATAAGAGATTTTTTAGGCTTTTGTGCGTGGGTGGTTTTTCTCTGGGAATCGGATGCTGGTCACTTTGCAGTTATGATTTGATTATACTTTTTACATATAATCTGCAGGTGAAAGCATATATGGAATTTCTGGCATTGTACATCTCACCATTTTTTGTATTGCTATATTTTTGGAAGGATGAACAGATAACTAGAAGCAGAGTGAATGAAGCAGGATATAAACTGTTGCTTGGTGCACAGGGCTGTTTTATCGTTGTGGCATGTGTATTACAGGCAGCAAATATTTTGCATTTTCCGGCATTGCTTAAAGTAGAGCATATACTCTTGGCCTGTCTAAGTGTAGGCATTATTGGTCTGACAGTATATGATATTACAAAAAAGCAGCTTAAGAAAAAAGCCTTAGTTATAGGAATCTGTATCATGCTGCTGATTGGCGTAACGGATATGGTTCGCTTCGCCGTGGAAAAATATCTGGTTGCAGCGGGAGAATCTCATTTTTCCAGCATCTTGTGCGTTGGAGCACTGATTTTCGTCCTTTCGCAGTTATTGGATTTCTGTATGAAAATAGGTGAGATATTCATGCAGGGAGCCAAGGCGCAGCTGCTGGAGCAGATGGCATATGTGGATGGCCTGACAGGGGTTGCAAATCGAAGACGCTGTGAAGAAATCTGGGATAGCTTTGACCGGGAGAAAACAGATTATGGGATTTATTCTTTTGATCTGAATTTCCTAAAAAGGACGAATGATACCATGGGACATGCAGAAGGGGATAAACTGATTAAGAGGCTTGCAGAAATGCTCTCATCGGTATTTGGACAGGTTGGTACGGTCGGACGCTTTGGTGGAGATGAGTTTGTAGTATTTATTCCGGATTTGGAAAATGTAAATACACAGCAGCTTGAGCAGAGTCTGGAGGAAGAAATCGAAAAAGAAAACGAAAGGAGTTCCGGGGCGAAGCTTAGTGCGGCATACGGTTTTTGCAGACACAGGGATTATCCGGAATTGGATTCCAGACAGATTTACCGGAGAGCAGATCAGAATATGTATCAAAAGAAAGCAGAAATGAAAGGTGAAATCAGACCATGAAAGTATATGGAACTGAAATCCCTCAAGAAAAAGTATAAGAGCAAAGGCTTTGCCGCAGGCTGCTCCCGGGAGGTAATTGAGCGGGGAGCCGAGCTGCTTGGCTGGGAGCTGGATAAGCTTCTTGACATGACACTTCAGGCTATGGCAGCTTCTGAGGATACCATTCGGGCAGAAATGGAAGCAATAGGGGTGTAAACCAGAAAAATCAAAAAAATTTTATTTTTGTAGTGCATATCATGAAAATGAATGGTAAAATAATAAAAGATTGCAGGGTTAGTACATCGGTAGTATGCGAGCTTCCCAAGCTTGAGAGGCGGGTTCGATTCCCGTACCCTGCTGTAAAAGCAAGCCCTGCCAGCAGGGCTTGTTCGACTTTTGTCAGGTTCCATATCATAAATTTTTCCCTATGCCTAAATTTCATAAAAAAGCGGCTAAAAAACCGTGTTTTTGCGGTCAATTATATGGTTTCGCATCTTCGGTTTTGATGTGTGCCTAAGGAAATGCAAATTCTTAGGTACAGACGAAAATGCAACCGCTCAAACCATACAATCAGACTGAAAAACAGGAAAAAAGAAGTCATTTTTCATTAATTTTAGGCGTGGAGAAAAAGGAGGAGAGTATCATGGGTTCAGATTGTACAGTAAAAATAGATGATGGATTCATCAATATCCGTGTCGGAGCAATCATTATGAGGGACAATGAATTCCTAATGGTCGGCAATGAAAGACAGGATTATTTGTATTCCGTAGGTGGAAGGGTGAAATTTGGAGAGACTGCGGAGGAAGCGGTGAAAAGAGAGGTTTTTGAAGAAACCGGCGTCAGGATGGAGGTGGATCACCTCGGATTCATTCATGAGAACTTTTTCTATGGCGATTATGAAAAGAAAAAAGACAGGCTGATTTACGAGGTATCCTATTTCTTTTATATGAAGGTCCCAAATGATTTTAAGCCGGAGTGTAAGAGCACTACCGATGATCATTTTAAGGAAAAGCTCGTCTGGGTTACAGCAGAAAGCGAAGTTACATACTATCCGGAGTTCTTTCGAACAGAATTGAAAAATCCCCAGAATTATGTGAAACATATGGTAACGGATGGAAGGAAAAACATGTAACTAATAAAGACCGAAAAGAGGAGATGGCACCAATGACAAAAGTAAATTTTTATAATGAAGTAGAGGATTCTCTGCTTAAATTTGCAGTAATCATTGCAAGAAAAGATGGCAAATGGGTAGTCTGCAAGCATAAGGACAGAGAAACCTGGGAAATACCGGGAGGTCACAGGGAACCGGGAGAAGACATTTTGGATACTGCCCGACGTGAATTATATGAGGAAACCGGCGCGTTGGAGTATGACATTACACCGGTATGTGTGTATTCCGTAACAGCGCCCGACAATTTTGACGGAAAAGAAACTTTTGGAATGCTGTATTATGCAGATATCCATACATTTGAAGAGGAGCTTCACAGTGAAATAGAAAGGATTTCCATTATGAATGAATTGCCGGAAAAGTGGACCTATCCGGAGATTCAGCCGAAGCTGTTGGTGGAGGCAAAACGCCGGGGATATATTTAGGGACGTTCCTTTGCCACGGACAGCGCCCTTTGGCAGGATAAATTGAAAGTATGAGGACAAGAAAATGAAGGTACTAATCGGAACGACAAATCCGTCAAAAGTAAAAAGATTTGAGGAGTTGCTGAGTGACTACGAGATAGAGTTTTTGACCTTGCGGGATTTGGGGATTACGGAGGAACCGGAAGAGACAGGAAGCACACCGGAAGAAAATGCAGTCATAAAGGCAAAATTCTACGGCAAATTTTTTGATGTGGTCATATGCAATGACTCCGGTTTGTATTTTGAGGAACTGGATATCAATGATGATAGGCAGCCCGGGCTTCATATACGGACACCAAAATCCATGAAGCGCTTAGAGGACGAGGAAATGATTACCTACTATGCAGCGCTGATCGCTTCTCTTGGTGGAAAGGTTTCGGCATACTATCTGGATGGAATTGCAGTTTATAACAAGGGAAGAGTTTCATCCTTCATGGATAAGGAGTCTGCTGTGAGATGCAGTTCATTTTTCATGGTAGATAAGCCCTCTGAAAAGCGCCATGAAGGCTGGCCGCTGGATTCGCTGTCAAAATATAAAGATGCAGACGACTACTTTGTGGATAGAACCGTCGAGGATAGCAAAGAGAGTATCATTGTAAGCGATTATAAGGAAAAAATAGTATCGTTTTTGAAAGAATCCTTAAAATAATAACCAATCAGACCAATTTAGAGAATCAATACGTAATTCTCGAAAAAAGAGCTCATAATAAGTTTATAGATTCTTAAGAATTTTTATTAGCACTTGCGCTTGACGAGTGCTAATCGCGGTGCTATAACAAAGCTAGAACCTACGGACGATGAGCCGACAAGTGAATAAAAGAGCTGACAAAGGATGAAAGCTTGCCGCCGTAGGATGGTGGCAGGCTTTTTTTGGCTTGCGCGCCATGGACGCGCTCTAATGGGAGGTGAGTTATATGGCAAAAAGAGATTATTATGATGTCTTAGGTGTCCAAAAAAGGGCAAGCAATCAGGAAATTAAAAAAGCATACCGGAAGCTTGCAAAGAAATATCATCCGGATACCAACCCCGGAGATCAGAAAGCGGAGCAGATGTTTAAGGAGGTGACGGAAGCTTATAATGTGCTTTCCGATGAAGAAAAACGAAAGCTCTATGATCAGTTCGGTCATGCTGTTTTTGACGGAAGTATGGGAAGCAATCCGGAGGATTTTGCAAATTCTGCCAAGGGGCCTTTCCGGTGGGAGCAAAACCAAAACGGCACACATACGGAATACTACTACAGTGGCAACATGGATGACATTTTCGGAGATATGTTCGGAAGCTTCTTCCAAAAAGGAAGGAGGTCCGGTCCCTTTGACTCAGACACGGATTTCGGCTTTGAGGGCAGCAGGGCAGCGGATATCACCAGTGAAATCACCGTTTCCTTCCGGGATGCTGCGCTTGGATGTGAGAAACGGATTACCTTAGATGATGGCAGCATAGGGCCTTTGGATGTAAAAATTCCTGCCGGAATTGCAGAGGGACAGACAATCCGTCTCAAGGGCAAAGGTAGAACTGCAAGAAACGGGAAGGCGGGAGATCTGCTGATTAAAATCTATATTCGAAAAGACAGTAAGTTTCGCAGAGAGGGAAAGGATGTTTATGTCACACAAAGTATTCCGTTTACAACAGCTGCCCTTGGCGGTGAGGTCATGGTGGATACACTTTATGGTCCGGTAAGGTGCAAAGTCCCAGAGGGAAGTCAGGCCGGAAGTAAATTGCGATTAAGGAATAAGGGTATTGTATCCATGAACAATAAGAATTCCTACGGAGATGAATACGTAATTTTACAGATTGACGTTCCGAAAAATTTGACGGAGAAGGAAAAAGCACTTTTGCGTGAACTGAAAGAAATCGAAGATAGAAAAGATAGAAAAACTGCTTAAAGGAGTACTAGGAAAACATGCCCTTTTTATGGTAAAATGAAACCAATAATAGGAGACAATGACAAAAAGGTTTCATTTTCAAAATTGAATCATAAGGAGGAAATGCTGCCATGATCATAGATACGCATGTGCATATTGGCGGAGAAGCGGTAGGCTTCCACATGAATGAGGATATGGTTCTTGAGGCGATGGATAAATATGGAATCGATTTTTCCGTTGTATCAAATTCTGATGCAGGGGAAGTAGACCACCAGCAAAAGCTTCTGCCAAAGGAACTGCAGGTTTCACAGGAAGATGCACTTAGAAGAGCAATCCGGTTTGCAAGAAAACATCCGAAGAGAATCGGTGTAGCACCCTGGATAAAACCTCTTACTCAGGGAATTACCAAAGAACTGGAAGACTTGATTTCCGATAACAAAGACATCATCTGTGCCCTGAAGGTTCATCCCTATCATTCCCATATTCAGCCTACCGATGAAAGAGTGCTTCCCTATATTGAATTGGCGGAAAAATACGACCTGCCCGTTATTTCCCATACGGGGCACGACGAGGACGATTCCCCGGTCCATCTGTATGAGGCAGCAAAATTGTTTCCAAAGGTTTCCTTCGTAATGGTTCACATGGGACTGGGAACAGATAACAGAGAAGCTTTGGAGCTTTTGGGAAAAGCAGATAATCTGTACGGAGACACGACCTGGGTTCCTATGGGTACCACCATAGAGGCGGTAGAAAGATATGGAAGCAAACGTATCTTCTTCGGAAGCGACATGCCCATTGACGGAGTGGATACCTATGGACATAATCCGAGGGGCGAGCGCTCTCTTTATCAGGACTATTTTCATGAACTGCCGAAACGAATATCAAGGGAGGCATATGAGGATATCATGTACAAAAACGCGTTGCGCGTTTTTCATTTGAAGGATCGGATAGACTGAATTTTAAAAATCTTATAAAATACCCAACTCAAGGATTCCTACGCTGCTTTTGCTTGCAACCTTCCTTGTCTGCAATGCTACAGCTTCCTGTTATGCTAATTCTTGCAGCTTTTTCCACAAAGCTTGCTGTAAAGTTCGGAAAAAGAGAATGCGGCATTGCTGGAATGCTCTTATCCGGTGTGGCATTCCTTTTATAAAAGAGATGTAGAGCGAGGGATTGGCGCTACATCTCTTTTTATTGACATAAAAACGTAGAGAAATTATAATAGTAAAGATTCCTAATATTATAGGAAAAAATTGAATACATTAATATCAGAAAAGAGGACAAAGCATGAAAATTACAAATGATATTAAATATGTAGGTGTGAATGATCACAAGGTAGATCTGTTTGAAGGCCAGTATATTGTTCCAAACGGAATGGCATACAATTCCTATGTAATTATGGATGAAAAAATCGCCGTTATGGATACGGTAGATGCGAATTTTACCGAGGAATGGCTGGACAATGTAAGTAAGGTTTTGGGAGACAGAAAGCCGGATTATCTGGTAATCCAGCATATGGAACCGGACCACTCAGCAAACATTGCACAGTTTTTAAAGGCTTATCCACAGACCACTCTGGTGGGAAATGCAAAGACCTTTACCATGATGGATCAATTTTATAAAGTAGATTCTGCAGTCGAAAGACTGGCGGTAAAGGATGGTGAAACCTTAAATCTGGGAACCCATACGTTAACCTTCGTGTTTGCTCCGATGGTTCACTGGCCGGAGGTTATGGTTACCTATGACAGTACCGACAAGGTATTGTTCTCCGCAGACGGATTCGGAAAATTCGGTGCCCTGGATGTGGAGGAAGAATGGGACTGCGAAGCCCGCAGATACTATTTTGGCATTGTAGGAAAGTACGGCATGCAGGTACAGAAGCTGTTGTCCGTAGCAAAAACTCTTGACATCCAAACTATTTGTCCGCTTCATGGACCAATCTTAACAGAGAACTTGGGACACTATATTGGACAGTATGATACCTGGTCCTCTTATCGCTCGGAAAATGAGGGTGTCATGATTGCCTATGCATCTGTTTACGGACATACCAAAGCTGCCGCAGAGCAGTTGGCAGAGAAATTAACGGAAAAGGGCTGCCCAAAGGTTGTACTTGCAGACCTTGCAAGAGAAGATATGGCAGAGTGTGTGGAAGATGCATTCCGCTACGACAGACTGGTACTGGCATCCATCACCTACAACGGAGACGTTTTCCCGTACATGAAGACCTTTATCCATGATCTGACAGAAAGAAATTATCAGAACAGAACCGTAGCATTCATGGAAAACGGAAGCTGGGGACCCATGGCAGCCAAAACCATGAAGAGCATGTTGGAAGGATGTAAAAATCTTACCTTTGCTGAAACGATAGTAACCGTTCGTTCTGCACTTAACGATGCAAGCGAAAGCCAGATTGCAGCATTGGCAGATGAGTTGTGTAAATAAAGAATTCTTATTTCGAATTTGTA
The DNA here is from genome assembly GCA_945910395.1 of uncultured Agathobacter sp. GTDB lineage: Bacteria > Bacillota > Clostridia > Lachnospirales > Lachnospiraceae > Roseburia. Next base: position 24,036 of record CAMDYX010000019.1, read on the forward strand.
CTTTTAATGAATTTGCATATTCGAAGTCAGAACCCACTCTCGTTTGTAAAAAGCGTAACGGTACTAAATTCGCAATAAATTGCTCATTAAGTACCGACGCTTTTTAAACGTTCTGATTCGAATAGCAAAATTCATTTTATAGTACAAATCCGAAATTGAAATACGTGATTTACAGAATAGCCCTGGAAATACTCCGGGGCTAGAACTTTATGGTATGAAAACAGAATAGAAATGGAATGATAAGGATAACGTTGTTTTGACAGCAGAAGAACTGTGGTTTTGCAGGAAATGATAAAAGGAGGGGAACCATTATGGAAGGAAAGATGATCTTACAGGAAGCACAAGGGTTTTTGGATGAGTTACAGGAGATACGCCGCACACTGCATCAGCATCCGGAGCTGGGATTTGATCTTAAGTTCACAAAGCCTTATGTAAAACAGAAGCTGGAGGAAATGGGATATGACCCCATTGAAATGGGCAAGGCGGGGCTTGTTGCACTTGCCGGTGGAAAAAAGCCGGGAAAAACCATCCTGCTTCGTGCCGATATGGATGCGCTTCCCATAAAAGAGGAGGCAGAGGTAAGCTTTGCTAGCAAGGAAGAAGGAAAAATGCATGGCTGCGGACATGATATGCATACGGCAATGCTCTTAGGAGCAGCAAAGCTGTTAAAGAACCATGAGGATGAGATTGAAGGAACGATAAAGCTGGAGTTTCAGCCTGCGGAGGAAATTTTCCAGGGATCACCGGATATGATTTCAGCAGGCTTATTGGAAAATCCAAAGGTTGATGCAGCTATTATGCTACATGTGGTAGCAGGAATGCCGATGCCGGCGGGAGTGCTTATGGTTCCCGGAGGCGGAATCAGCGCCGCATCCTGTGAGCAATATCATATAACCGTAAAAGGAAAGGGGGGCCATGGCTCCACACCAAATAACTGCATAGATCCAATCACAGCAGCTGCACAGATGCACATTGCATTACAGGAAATCAACAGCCGGGAGCTGGATGCAAACGCATATGGTGTATTTACGACCTGTCGGTTTGAGGCAGGAATGACCTCCAATGTAATTCCGGATACCGCAAAGATGTGGGGAACCATCCGTACCGTTGACCCGGAAAATGAGATAGGCGAATACATCAAGAAGAGAATGAGCGAAATCTGCCAGAGCATTGCCACAGCTTTTCGCTGTGAGGCAGAAGTGGAATATTATGATTATTGCCCGTGTATGGTCATAGATACTGAACTTTCCCAGAAGGTCTTAGGCTATGCAAAAGATTTGTTAGGGCAGGGGGCAATGGACATGACCAGTATTACCGGAGGAAAAGCAGGCGGCGGAAGCGAAGATTTTGCCTTTGTAAGCCACCATGTGCCCACGGTAAGTATGTTTATTACTGCAGGCAACTCCGAGGAGGGGTATCTGTACAGCCAGCATAACCCGAAGGTTCGATTCGATGACTCCATGCTGTACTATGGTTCTGCTGCATATGCATATATCGCCCTCCGCTGGCTGAAGGAACAGGCCTAATAAAAAACAAAAGAATATATTGCAAAACGTCCGCTCCTTGCGTTATAGTAGCAAAGGAAGAGCTTTACAATCAGTTTAAATATGGAGGATATAAGAATGGTAGCATGGAATAATTTTGATACCTTGAACTCTTATAAGGATCTTACAGAGAACACAAAGAAGGTAAATCTTGCAGAAGTAATGTCGGGAGAAAATGGCGCTGATCGCGTAAAAAAGTACAGCGTAGCTATGGGAGCCGGACTTGTATATAATTACGCAGCAAAGGAAGTAGATGAAGACATCCTTGCAAAATTGGAAGCATTGGCAAAGGAAGCACAGCTTACAGAAAAATATGAAGCATTATACAACGGCGAAGTTGTAAATACCGGAGAAAAACGTCTCGTGCTTCACCAGTTGACACGCGGACAGTTAGGAAACGCAGTAACTGCAGATGGGGTGGATAAGAGAAGCTTTTATGTAGAGCAGCAGAATAAGATTGCTGATTTTGCAAAGAAGGTACATGCTGGAGAAATCACAAACGCAGCAGGGGAGAAGTTCACAACGGTGGTACAGATTGGTATCGGCGGAAGCGATCTTGGCCCTCGTGCAATGTATCTTGCCTTAGAAAACTGGGCTAAGAAAAACAATACCTTCAAGATGGAAGCAAAATTCATCAGCAATGTTGATCCGGACGATGCAGCAGCAGTTTTAAATTCCATCGATGTTGCTCACTCTATTTTCGTATTAGTATCTAAGTCAGGAACCACACTGGAGACACTTACAAACGAGTCCTTTGTAAAGGATGCCCTTGCAAAAGCAGGACTGGATGCATCTAAGCACATGATTGCTGTAACAAGTGAGACTTCTCCTCTTGCAAAGAGCAGCGATTACTTAGCAGCATTTTTCATGGATGATTATATCGGAGGACGTTTCTCATCTACCTCAGCAGTAGGAGGAGCCGTTCTTTCCCTCGCCTTTGGACCGGAGGTATTCGACCGCTTCTTAAAGGGAGCAGCAGAGGAGGATGAGCTTGCTAAGAATGCAGAGCTTCGCAAGAACCCGGCAATGTTAGACGCACTGATCGGAATCTATGAGCGTAACGTTCTTGGATATCCGGCAACTGCAGTGCTTCCGTATTCACAGGCACTTTCCCATTTCCCTGCACACTTACAGCAGCTTGACATGGAGTCAAACGGAAAATCTGTCAATCGTTTCGGTGAGCCTGTAGATTATGTAACCGGACCAATCATCTTCGGTGAGCCGGGAACAAACGGACAGCATTCCTTCTACCAGTTACTGCATCAGGGAACAGATATTACGCCACTTCAGTTCATCGGATTTAAGAATAGCCAGATTGGAACTGACGTAGATATTCAGGGAAGCACAAGCCAGCAGAAGCTTTGCGCAAACGTAGCAGCTCAGATCGTTGCATTTGCCTGCGGAAAGGCAGATGAGAATAAGAACAAGAACTTCGAGGGAGGACGCCCTTCAAGCATCATCATCGGAGAGCAGCTGACACCGGAATCCCTTGGTGCACTTCTTGCACACTTTGAGAATAAGGTAATGTTCCAGGGCTTCGTATGGAACATCAACAGCTTTGACCAGGAGGGAGTACAGTTAGGAAAGATTCTGGCAAAGAAAGTACTTGCCCATGAGACAGATGGTGCATTAAAGGTATATAGTGATTTATTGAACATTTAATTTTTAAAAGAAACATATTCAGCTCTGGAAATGGCCTAAACAAGCCGTTTCCGGAGCTTTTTCTTTTTGGATGGTTTGGTTGAAAAAAGCCTGGTTTTAAGGTACTATGAAAAAGAAGCTGAGGGCGGATTTAAAGCTTGTGGCAAGAGCACTTCTTCCGATGGAGATTTCAGAGGGAACGAAGCTCAAATACGAATTGATGCAATATGAGATTGTTTAATACCGGAGGATACCGAAATGGATTACAAATTTTACGGTTGGGAGCATGCGAATGTACCTGCTGTTACCCCAGAGTATCAAAAAGTAAAAAATCCAAGACACCTGTATGAACTGTTGTCAGATATCTGGTGTGCAAAGACCTGCGCGCCGAGAATGAGAGATGAGTGGACAAAAGAAAATCGGACTTTGGGGCAGTGCTCCATTACCGCTTTTCTCGCACAGGATATCTTTGGCGGCGAAGTATATGGAATTTGGCGCCCCGGTGGAAATTATCATTGCTACAATGTGATTGGAGACTGTGTATTTGACCTTACAAGTGAACAGTTTCAGGGAGAAGACTTGTGCTATGAAAATAATCCAAAGCAGTTTCGCGAAGTACATTTTTTAAAAGAAGAAAAACACCTGCGCTACGAATACTTGAAGACGGAGCTGAAGAAGATCTTAGAGAATATGTAGAAGAAAATGACATGTGGAAAATTGTACAGATATTTGATGGAGATTATGGCTGCGAGGAATTGGCACCGGGAGAAAAGCCAAAGGTTTCCGTTACATTGGAAAGATGAGGTGCAGGCATGAGTTTTTGGGATAAGTACAAAAAGACGAATAAGGAATTAGATGTAATTTTAGCAGGTGTTGCAAATAATGCAGCAAACAATTACAAGGATGCCGCGCAGAAATATTTTAGAGTTTCTGGCCAAATTTGAGGAGTTAAAAGCTTCTGGAAAGCTAAATGAAAAGCAGTTGGTTTTTTATGAGGGGCAAAAGGCTAAGTACGAGAAAGAATTGAAAGGATTTCATCACTAGTGTATCTGATATCCGTATATTTTGATAAATTTGTCCGTTTTTTTGTTCCACATTCGTTGTATACTTTGATCATCAGTTGAGACAACAAGTAAACGGAGAAAGAAAGGACAGTAAAATGAGCACATATGTGGTTGGTGATATTCATGGGTGCTATGAAGAATTTATAGATCTGGTTGAAAAAATCGAAAAGCAGGATGCTAGCGCTCATTTTATTTTAGTTGGTGATATTATAGACCGTGGACCGGATTCCATTAAGATGCTTCGTTGGGCTATGGATTCCTGCAATAAACCGGATGGAAAATTTGAGCTGATTCTGGGAAATCACGAATATGAAAAGATTTCGCTTTTAGAAAGATATTTTTCCTTTTGTGAGGACGGATTGGCGAATTCTATGGAAGAGTTTTGCAGGCAAAGACAGGATGATTCCTATCATTTTGGAAGGACTTTGGCAGAGGAGCATATTTCAGATGAAGAGATAAAACAATACTGCCGTTTCTTTCGATTGCTTCCGATATATAAGGAGTTGGACGTAACCATCCAGGGAAAAAGACAGCACTTTATCATTGTGCATGGTGGACTTCGGATAGACTTTGTGAATGAGGATGAGACCTTTAAAAAGTCCACTCTTTCGAGGAAGGGATTACTTTTCGAAGCAAGAAAGGATGGACATAATACAATAGAAAAAATCGTGTGGGACAGGTGTTCGGTAGCATTAAGGCGAACAATCGTCATTCATGGACATACGCCAACCTGCGACGATCCGAATATAGAGGGGCGAATCGGATTTGGACAGAAAGAAGTGAATGTGGATGGGGGCTGCGTGTTCAGGAGCAAGGCATATCCAAACGCAAACCTTGCAGCGCTTCGGCTGGAGGATTTGGAAGAGTTTTATAGATACGACCCGGGTCCAATTACAGAGGTCAATAAGGAAAAGAAGGATCAGCTGTTGAAACGGAAGAGAAGACCAAGCAAAAAGGAACGGGAAGCTTGGATGAAAGAAGCAGAGCAATGGCTTGGACTGGTATAGGAGGGGCACTAAGGATGAAGCTGGAGGAGTTTTTACAAATCGAAGGAAAGAAAGTAATCCTTTCTAACAAAATATCGAATGGGAATGCCTGTATTCGAATCTGCAATATTCGTAAAGGCATAGACACACTGGATGTCAAAACCATGAAGATAGAGGATATTGTGGTTGAACTATGTCAGGCATATTGCGCTATTTATGAAGAAGAAATGCCGGATGTTATCGACGATCGTCTTTCGGAAATCCTACTGAATAAGGTTTTGATGAACAACAGCTACACCTGCTTCCCAAAGAAGAGTCTTTCAAAGCTTACCATACGAAAAATAAAGGAAGTAACCGACGAGCTTCGAAGGAGTATACAAACCGATGCATTTGATCAGTCAACAGATCCAAAAGTCCGGGAAATCCGAAGCATTATTTCTGAGTACGAGAACTTGCTGAAGGAAGAAAAGCTGGCGGATTATCCGCTTCTTCTCGACCGGGCAACGGAGATATTGAAAAAAGACGGAATAGACATCAACATGCTGCTTCCCTGGACAAAAGAGGTACATATTGGAAATCTTGAGAACAATGTCTGGTTCTCCAAAGAAAAGCAGGTTGTACAACGACTCCTTTCTGTTTGCAAAAATGCTTCCTTTGATGAATTGGAATATTTAAATGATGACATATCCAACCATGGAAAAATTCAATTTGATTTTTACAGGGCATATGGAATTGCCAATGAGATTTCTCAGGCGATAAGAGGAATCGGGCAGATTTCCGACACCGCCATTTATTATTCGGACCCGGTCTATGTGAATTTTCTTCGCGCTGCCCTGGATCAGGCTCGCATACCATACACCTTTGTAAAAGGAATCAAAGCGGTGGATACAGATACCGTACAGTTTTTAAGGGGAATTCTTCTTATGGCGGGGGAAGACTTTTCATATGCAAGGCTGGAGGATGTGATCAACAACCGTTTGATGACGTTTTACAATGTCGCAACTGATGAAGTAGCATTAAACCCAATGAGAGCATACCGGGATTCCCTGCGGGATGGAATCGGCTGGGAAAGTGACCGGATTATTTCCTGGTGTAAGGAAAACGAAAAGGACAAAGGCCCTTTAAGGCAGGTATATGCAGCCTTTTTAAGGGAGCTGGTGGGTATATTTATTGATGTAGAGGATCAGAGGGAGCGGAGTATTGTGGAAATCTATCAAAGACTCCTTTCCTTTATGAGAAGGTATACCTTTGCCTCCAACAAGGAGTGGGTAAAGCTGAAAAGTACTTTAGAAGCAGAAATACCGCGGTTGAGTTATTTTAGTGAGGCCAAGTGGTCTTTGCCTGAGAAGATCAATTATCTTTTGGAGACATTGGATGAGCTTATGATTACGGATACAGAAGGAGAAAACGGTGTTGTCTTAGCCCCAATGAATAGCTTTTTTGTAATAGAAAGAAAAACGGTTTTTCTCATCGGACTGGCTGCCTGCGTATTTCAGCTTGATACAAAGCAATCGCCAATCCTGTCCGATGAAGAAAAAATAACATATATGCCGGGCGAGGGGGAGGCGCTGGACCTATCTGTCAATCGAAACGGAAAGAGAAAAAAGGCTGTTACGGATGCCATAAAGACCATGGAGGAAGGAAAAGTAACCCTGATTTACAGCTCCTATGACACCATTGCGCTTCGGGAGAACAGTAAATCCATTTTTTTCATGGAAATGTCCGAGAATCAGGAAATCAAGCAGGCAGAGGGCTATGATTTTTCCGGGGAGGATCTCTTATGCGACGCTTCCAAAATGAGAGAAGTGCTAGATCATGTAGATGACTATGTAGAACGAAAACCTAGGACCCAAAAAGAGTGGGAGGCTCCGGTGACGACTGCTATGAGTGCCAGCGGAATGCAGACACTCCTTGGGTGTCCTCTTGCATACTACTATCAGTACATGAATTATCTGACGGTATATGATGAGCTTCAAAAAAACGGATACGAGTGGTTATCTGCAGCGGCAAAGGGAAATCTTTGTCACAGGACATTGGAGGAATACCTAAAAGCTGCTTTTCCACCCGCCGGAAGCCTGCTAAGTTGTGTGGATGAAAATCTGTTTGAACAAATTTATCAGGAACAGATTGAAATCTCTAAGAAAGAACAGCCGTATCCATCGCTGATTATAGAACAAAAGGAGGAACAGCTGTACCGAAAGCTGATTCACACTTATCTGGAAAAGCTGCATCTGCAGTGGGTACAGGCGAAAAAAGACGGCAGAGAATGGAAGATTATTGGCTGCGAATTGGGATTTGACAATCTTTCCTACATAAGCAGCCTGGAGAACGACTGCAATTTTTCCCTGACACTTCGAGGCTCCATTGACCGAATGGATGGATATGTGGATAGTGAGGGAAATCTTAACATACGGATTGTGGATTACAAGACCGGACGCAAAAAGAAGAAGGCAGAAGAGGTAGAGGCAGGAATTCAGATTCAGCACTATATTTACGCATATGCAGCGCTGGATTATGTGAAAAATCATTTAAATGAGATTAAGGAGCTGTTTGCGGTTTCCGGAATCAAGGATATTCTGTTTGAACAGGTGGTATATTCTTTCCCTTACGAGAAGCCATCAAAGGAAATGAATTATGATGAGATTGACGTGACAGAGCTTGTAAATGAAAGAATCCTTCCGGCGGAGGATTTTATGGACAAAACCTTAGTTCTTCCCGAGAATATCAGTGAGGCCCTGTCCCGTACCATCGGAGCACTTCAGAAGGGAAGCCTGGATGATTTTTCCAAGAACTGTCAGGAGATTATTGACCAGAAGAGAGAGGAATTTGAAGAAGAATCCCTTGCGAAGTTTTGTGATTCCAATTATTGCAGATACAAGTCCATTTGCCGAGAGTGGCTTTAAGTAGGAGGAGAAGGGTATGAAGTCGAATTTGACGGAGAGTCAAAAGCGTTTTGAAATCGAAAACAGGATCGACTTGAATATGTTTGTGGAGGCCGGCGCCGGGGCAGGAAAAACCACGCTGATCGTAAAGAGAATTCTCAATCAGTTAAAAAGCAAAATTGCGCCGGGAGAAATCGTAGTAATTACATTTACAAATGCGGCAGCAGAGGAGCTGCGGGGAAGAATTGCCGAGGGAGTAAGAAAGGCAAATCTGGTGCAGGCGCTGTCTCATTTGGACGAAATGAACATTTCCACCATCCATGCGTTTTGCAATGTGCTCTTAAAGGAGCAGGCAATCATGGCGGGCCTGCCCATGGATCTGACCCTGATGGATGAAAAGGAAAGCATCCTGCTTAAGAAAAAATACCTGACGGAATTTATGTCAAAGCTTTCTTCTGTGGAGTGGGATGTATTGGAAGCAGACGCTGCAGAGGATGAATCCAGATGGCGGACAAAGTCCTATCTGGAGGAGCTGTATCTGCAGATTTGTGATCTGACGAAGGACACCGGTATTATTATGCCGAAAAAAGTGATTCCTGTAGCTGACTTTCTCAAGGATTTTGGTGAATTTCTCGAGGTGCTTGACGAGGAATTATTAGGGGCGGCCAATGCCATCAATAGCGCAAGCTATTACGTTACCCTGGAGGATCTGGCATCAGATGAAAGGCTCTGCAGTGCAAAGACAAAGGACTATATCAATGCCCGTGGGCTGGATGATTTTATGCAGATGGAAAATCAGGCGCTAAAAGCGCTATCCTCCAAAGGTGCGTTTTTCAAATCCTCGGGGCTTTTGGCTTCCTATGATAAGGATTCGGTTGAGCCTTACAACCGGGCGTTGGATGAGCTGGTTCATATGCATATGGATAAAATAGCAGGGCATACGGTAAGCTCATCGGACAAGGAGAATACCTATATCGAGCAGCTTATGAATAGTGAGAAGAAGGAACGGCATTTCCAGACCCTCATGGAGTACGCAAAGAAGGCAAAGGCATATTATTATGAAAATCGTCCCAGCAATATGGTTTCCAATGACAATATCTTGGAGCTGACCAGGGATCTGATCTGTAAAAATGATGATGCAGTGTCATTTTTTATGCAGAAATATAAGTGCTTCTACGTGGATGAATTTCAGGATACCGATTCTGTCCAGGCTTCCTTTATCTATCGACTGGCATCCGATCTGTCCGATACGAATCATAGGAAGCTTCGGGACGGCGCACTTTTTGTGGTAGGAGATCCCAAACAGTCTATTTATCGTTTCCGTGGAGCCCAGCCGAAGGTCTATTTTGATATCAAGGAACGCATGGCATCTGAAGCAATGAAAAATGCCTGCGTATATGAGCTGGAAAAGAACTTCCGCTCCAATCACGAAATCATTAACTGGGTAAATGAAAAGTTTACAGAATCTGATGCAGATATGCCGATTGTGGATAAACAGCATCCTTACCGGAAAATGGAAGCGGATAAGGAGGTCTGCAAATCTGTGGCAGATCCAGGGAAGCTGATTCACGGCGTATACCGCTATCAGAAGGGTGACGCGGCCTTTCTTGGCAAGATACAGGTCAAGAAGACACGGCAGAAAAATAACGTAAAATATACGGAAGTCGTAGAAGTGGAAGGATATTCCTATGCGGAGGATTCCACAGAACATGACATCAAAGCAGTCGTTGATCTGATCTTGAATTTAAAGAATAACGATTACATGATTACAGACTATCAGTTTGGAGAGGATGGTATCGTAACGGCTTTTGAACGTCCCATCGAGTATAAGGATTTTCTTTTGATCAGTCAGGATACGAAAAAAATGATTGAATATCTGTCTGCACTAAAGGCATATGGAATTCCGGTCCGGTTTGATGGAAGAGCAGATCTCTCGCAGCAGAAGGCCCTAAACGCATATGTCCGCTTATATGGCTATCTCATTAATCCAAAAGAGCCCTTTATGAGAATGGCGGCAAAGGAAGCTGTCAGGCAATTAGGGCTTGTAAAGGAAGAGAAGGATTTAGAAAAGTACACAGATGACTTTTTAGATTTTTTATATTACAAGAGCAAGGATATGACGGCATATGGGCAGGCATATTTTCTAGAAAAGCAGCTGTCTGCAATTCTTGATAAGGACAGGGAGTACAGTCAGATTGAGGTCTACACCATTCAAAGCAGACTTCGCCAGATGATTGAAACGGTATTCTCCAACGTATCCGGAACCGGCATTCTCATAGAAAAAGCATTTCAGGAGTATCTGAATGAAACAGTAGAGCATGAGCTTTCCTTAGAAGAAAATCCGGATGCAGTACGGTTTATGAATCTGCACAAATCAAAGGGATTAGAGGGGAATATCGTGATTATTCTCGACCGGCGGGGGCACAGAAGGAGTGGGATTCAAAGCTTCCGGGAGGATCAAAGCTTTTACCCCGGCATCAAGGAGTGGTCTTCGGTTTCCGGACTTTCTCTCTATAAGGATAAAAACGATGCAGAAAATGCAGCCGAATTTCACAGATTAGAATACGTTGCGGTTACCAGAGCAAAGCAGGCGGTTATCTTTATGAATGTGGTGGAGCACGGGGGCATTTTTGCCACATCTAAGGTAAATTCAAGTAGCCATAAGCTGGAAGGGAATACGAACGGAAGCTTCGACTACAAAATAAACGAGTGCCCATCTGTTGAGGAGATTGTAAATCAAAAGGACAATAAATTAATGATTCCTGCTCCAAAGGGCTGCTATGATTATGCCACGGATGGATATGCAAAAGAACAGACACCGGCAGGAGAATTTGAGGAGTTATATGAGAAGAAAAGCCCCTCCGGACTGGAGGCAAGCAGCCCTACAAGACGCTCTGTAAAGGAGCAGGAAAAGGCGAAGGGAAGAACGGAAAGGGAAGAATTCTCCAAAACATTAAATCGACCGGTGGGAAATATTATGGGAAATATCTTACACCGTACCATGGAGCTTCTCATTGGACGATTTGATAAAACCGTAACTTTGGATCGGGATATGCAAAAAATAGCATATGTCTGCATGATGCAGGCCGTTGCAGAAAACAAAAAGGATATTCCGGAGCAGGTGGATGACTATAAGAGGTTTGTTGCATTTGCAGCCTTTTACTATTACAAATGGCTCCTTGAAAATCGGATAATGGAGGGTGTCAAAGCGGTACATACGGAGCTTCCGTTTTCCTACTTTACGAAGGAGGATTCCCGGGATATATGGATGAACGGGACTGCCGATTTGATTCTGGAATATGAGGACGGCAGAGTGCGACTGATCGATTACAAATCGGACAATGACTATTTAATTGATGAAGCATCTATGGAAAAGAGCTTTGTTGAAATCTATAAGCCACAATTAGACGAATATAAAAAAATTATTGTAAGAATGCTCCATGTGCCAATGGAAAAAATCGAGACCGCGGTGGTATCCTTCTCCCAGAAGGACAAAAAAGGAAATCTGCTTTCGGGAAATGAAATCCGTGTGAGATACACCATCATTTCATAATTTTGATTCCCTTTTTACTTTTATGTGTGTGGGAATGAATTTTGCTTTTCGAATCAGAACTGTGAAATTTGGCAAGATTGAGGTGCTTGAACTCTGGAATTTGGTAAGATTGAGGTGCTAGAACCGTCGTATACCTAAAATTCTTGAAAAACAGCTTCAAATTGCGGATTTTTTATGCGAATTGTACTATTTTGAGGAGCTGATTTTGCTGTATACCTAATATTTTCAATTTTTTAGGTACAGGCTAAAATTGACCCGGCGAAAACATACAATCGACCATAAAAAGCGCTTGAAATGCCGCTTTTTTCATAGATTTTAGGTACTGGAAGAAAATCAACCAGCGAAATAATACAATTTACCAAGCAAGCATGAAGCAAAATTCACTTTCAGGAACACAATTCCGAAAAGGGAGTGATTTTTCTATATCGATCCAATGAGAAAAAGGGAGAATACCGGATGCTTTTTAGGGATACACATAAAGAGATAAAAGAAAAATTAGATCAATTCTTATCATTAAACTATATAGAGCCCCTTTCACAGCTTGAATGTAAGCCGGATTTTCTGTATAAAGAAATAAAAAGTGCAACCCCCGGCAAGCCGAGGGCTGTGGGTGCCTCTTATTCTATGCGGGCGTCATCTGATATGGATTCTTTTCTTGAAAGTACACTTGATGAAAACGGTGTTGCAAAGAAACTGAATCTGTATATGTATGAGCGGGATATTACTACTGCCATGATCTATGAGAGATGTTTTGTAGACAGACGACTAATTTCAAAAATTACAAGCCAAAGCAATTATCATCCCTCCAAAAGCACCATGCTGGCATTATGTATCGGTTTGCAGCTGAACCTGCAGGAAGGAGAAGAATTCCTAAATCTTGCAGGCTACAGCTTCAGCAATACCAGTAAATATGATCTGATGATCAAATTCTTTCTGAAGAATGAAATTTATGATCTCGATACAATCAATGACCTGTTGTATCAGTATCATCAGCCATGCTTAGGAGCGTAGACTACTTTACTCTTGAAAAGGCTACAGCACATTCAGAAGCAAAAGCATCCTCGGATGCTTTGCTTTTGGAAGAGGAGGAAGGCGATTTCCGAAGATAATCGGCAATATGTGAAACCGCCTGGTACGAAGTTTTTATACCATCGACACTGGCGGAAGAACGGCACACACCGGAATGGCGGATACCAAGGGAATCGGCTTCGGATACGGCATCGATGTCGGCACCGAGAAACAGGAATTTCCAGCTATAAGTGTTTTGCTGTAAGGTAATCATATCTTTCACCTTGCTTTTGGTGTAATCAACGCTTGCATTTTCATATCCGTCTGTTGTGATTACGAACAAAATTTGACTTGGTCTTTGGTCTTCTGCTGTTTTTGATAAGCGCTCTCCCACTCTGTCGATGGTTCTTCCGACGGCATCTAAAAGTGCGGTACAGCCTCTGGCATAATAATCTTTATCTGTAAGTCGGGGAATATCATGGATATTCATATGGTCATGGAGCAGCTCATATTTGTCATCAAAAAGAACGGTTGTCACATAGACCTCACCCTCTGTTTCTTTTTTCTGCTTTTCAATTAAAGAATTAAAGCCCCCGATGGTTTCTGAAGCTAAATGCTCCATAGAGCCGCTGCGATCCAATACAAAAATGAGTTCCGTTAAATTATTTTTCATAATGGTTACCTCCGTGAATGATTTGTTGAGGTAAGAATAGCAGGAAAATGGAGGAAATGTGTCGCTTTGAAAGAGACAAGTAAAATAAAAACAATATAAAGGAGAAAAACTATGAGCAAGGAAAATGAAAGATTTATGAAGACATATTCACAAGGAGTAGTGAATGTTACGGAGATTTGGGTGGATAAAGAAACCGGTGTAAATTATTAGTATCAAGAAGGAGATATGACATGCAAAAAACGAAGCTTCACATTCTATTATTTGCAATGATACTGATTTCGTTTGTATCATCATTATTGATTTCTTGCGGAAAGGAAGATTCTATGAAGGACCATACATTTGAACAGATTACCCAGGAAGAGGCAAAGCAGCTTATGGACACAGAGGAAGGGTATGTGATTTTAGATGTTCGTGAGCAGGAGGAGTATGATGCAGGGCACATACCCAATGCAGTCTGCTATCCATACACAAATATCGATGAAAGCTTTTCTGAAATTTACCAGGACAAGGATCAGCTTTTCCTAGTGTATTGCAGAAGCGGCAATAGAAGTAAAATCGGTGCCCAGACTCTGGCGGATTTGGGGTATACAAATGTAAAAGAGTTTGGCGGAATCATTACCTGGCCCTATGGGGCAGAGTAATATTAGGACACAGGACATGGATGGAATGAAAGAATATTCCATAGCAAATACAACAAAGAAAGAGAGAACATCAATGAGCATAAAAAATATCGTATTTGATCTGGGAGGCGTACTCGTAGACTTCCACCCAGAGGTGGGAATGAGAGCAATGGGACTTTCCGAGGAAGCGATTTCGGCGTTCCTGAATAACATTTTTTCCGGTCTGTGGGAGGAATGCGATAAATACCCATATGAGATGGAAGAGATTCGAAGTCTGTTTAAATCCCGTGTTCCCGGATACGAAAAAGAGGTAGATATGCTCTGGGATAACCTTACAAAGGTGACCGGAGTCCGTCCGTATACAGAAAAATGGTTGACAGAACTGAAAGAAAAAGGCTATCGGCTGTATGTCCTTTCCAACTACGGAAAATGTTCCTTCGAGATCAACTCAAAAATCTATGATTTCTTAAAATACATGGATGGAATGGTGATTTCTTACGAGGTGATTAAGTTAAAGCCGGAACCCGGAATTTACGAATGCCTTTTGGAAAAATATGGGCTAAGGCGAGAGGAATGCGTCTTTATCGACGACCGGCAGATCAATGTGGATGGTGCGAAAGCCTGTGGAATAGAGGGACTTTTGTTTACAACCTATGAAGAGACAAGTGCAAAATTAGATCAGTTGCTGGATGCATAAGGATAAAGAAGAATGAGTGAAAACAAAAAGCGAAAAATATTAATCACAAATGATGACGGAATAGACTCCGATGGCATCATACGTCTTGCAAAAGCGGCACAGAAATTTGGCGAGGTATGGGTTGTCGCACCGGATGGGCAAAGGAGCGCCATGTCCCACAGTATCACCCTAAGGCATGAAATTGAAGTACATCCCTATGAATTTCCGGTAGAAGGAGTTCATGCTTACGCGGCCACAGGAACACCGGCAGACTGTGTACGAATCGGCGTACTTAATATTGTTCCGGGGAGACCGGATACGGTTTTTTCCGGAATCAATTACGGATATAACTGCGCCACGGATATTCAGTATTCCGCTACGGCGGGGGCGGCCTTTGAGGCCTCTTTTCAAAAGGTACATACCATTGCTTTTTCAGAGGGGGCAAGTGATTGCCATGAAGTGACAGATGCATACTT
Organism: uncultured Agathobacter sp.; assembly: GCA_945910395.1. Taxonomy (GTDB): domain Bacteria; phylum Bacillota; class Clostridia; order Lachnospirales; family Lachnospiraceae; genus Roseburia. The sequence goes on from CAMDYX010000019.1 coordinate 39,159, forward strand.
AGAAAAGATCATGGGCGAGCTGCTGGAGGCGCCTCTTGGCTACGGACAGATCTGGAATGTGAACTTCCCGGACTGTAAGCTTTCGGACTGCAAGGGAGTTCTAAGAGAGCGTAAGGTCTCCCATGGAGGCTTTTACCGTGACAGATATAAGGAAGAAAAGCTTGCGGACGGAGGCATGCGGTACTCAGTGGATGGAGTCTACAATGAGGATGCCGAGGAGGAGACCGATTTTCGCGCACTGGTAGATAAATACGTGTCAATCGGAATTGCCACAAATATCAGCTAAGGAAAACCCGGTTGATTTTAAAGTTGGTTTTGCTAAAATATTTTTGTGAATAAAAATCTCACATCATGGGATTTGGAAGAGAGGTAGAAAAAAATGGAATTTAAAGATTTACAGGCTGCTATGATCGCAGCAATGAAAGCAAAGGATAAAGAGCGTAAGGAGTCCATTTCCGTACTGGTTTCCGCAGCAAAGAAGATGGCAATTGATGCAGGCTGCCGTGAGGATATCCCGGAGGATATGGTAAATCAGGCAATTTTAAAAGAGATGAAAAGTGTAAAGGAACAGATTGATACTTGTCCTGCAGACCGCGTAGAGCTGAAGGAATCCTACGAGAGAAGATATGCGGTAATGTCTGAGTTCGCACCAAAGATGCTTTCCGCAGAGGAAATCAAGGAAATCCTTACTTCAAAATTTGCAGAGGTTCTTGTAACAAAGAACAAGGGTCAGATTATGAAGAACGTGATGCCGGAGCTTAAGGGAAAAGCAGACGGAAAGCTGATTCAGGAAGTCATCGCAGAACTCATTGGATAACTCCCATTTTACATTGTGTGTCTGAATGAATTTGCGTATTTGAATCAGAACCCACTCTCGTTTGTAAAAAGCGTAGCGGCACTAAATTCGCAATGAATTGCTCATTAAGTGCCGACGCTTTTTAAACGTTCTGATTTCAAATAGCAAAATTCATTCCTAGACACACAAAAGTAAAAAGGGAATTGGAAATTTGCAAGGAAACACATAGTTGTATATATGATGAACAGAGAAGAAGTATTAGCATACGGACTATCCTTTCCAAACACTTATCAGGAAGCGCCCTTTCATGATGATAACTGGCAGCTGGTTCGTGTAAAAGGGAGCAAAAAGGCTTTTTTGTGGACCTATGAAAAGGACGGTTTTATCAATATCAATGTGAAGGTTGATCCACAGTGGAGAGATTTCTGGCGGAATGCCTTCCCTTCGGTGATTCCTGCGTACCATCAGAATAAGGAGCACTGGAACACCGTCATTCTGGATGGAAGCGTCCCGGAAGAAGATGTAAAGCGCATGATAGCAGAAAGCTATGATCTGATTACAGACACTCCCTCAAAGCGGATTTATGAGGCTGTAAAAAAGATTCCAAAGGGCAGGGTGGCAACCTACGGACAGGTCGCTGCTCTTGCGGGAGATAAGAACATGGCCCGGGCAGTTGGAAATGCTCTGCACCGCAATCCCGATCCGGATACCATTCCCTGCTACCGCGTGGTAAATTCCAAAGGAGAGCTGGCAGGGGAATTCGCCTTTGGCGGCCCCGGCGCACAGCAGCGACTTTTGGAAGCGGACGGAATTGAAGTGACAGATGGGAAGGTTGATCTAAAGAAATACGGGATGGAAATGACAAAACCAGAATTATAATAATCGAATCCCATTCAGGAACACTTTTCCGAAATGGGATAACATCAATCACAAAAATGGAAGCAAAAGTAAGAAAACAATTCACCTTTTCTGGAGAGGTTCAGGGCGTCGGTTTTCGCTACCGCGCCCAGTATGCGGCCAGTGCCTGTGGTGTAACCGGATGGGTAAAAAATGAATGGGACGGCACAGTCACCCTGGAGGCGCAGGGAACAGAGCGGGAAATAAGGGAAATGCTGAAGCTTATTGTGGAAAGTCGATATATTCACATAGCGGATACGAAGCAGAAGGAGCTCCCTCTGGAGGAATTTGAATACGGATTCCATATCCGCTAGAAGATCAATTTTTAAAACCTATTTCGGAATTGTGATTCTGAATGAATTTGCATATTTGAATCCGAACTCACTCTCGTTTGTAAAAAGCATAGCGGTACTAAATTCGCAAAAAATTGCTCATTAAGTGCCGATGCTTTTTAAACGTTCTGATTCAAATTGCAAAATTCATTCAGGAACATAATTCCGAAATGGGAGTTTTTTGATATTGAAAGAACGTAAATTGTTAGAAATCTTTTATGAAAATAGTCAAACCAAAGTATTACGATAATTTCATATGTGAAGCCGCAGACTGCATCTTCACCTGCTGTCAGGACTGGAAAATTACAGTAGATGCTGCCACAAAGAAAAGATGGCAGAAGATACCGCCTCCCCTGGAGATGAAGAGCAGGAAAAAGCATCTGACAGATTTTGTGAGGATGGGAGATGGCGGCGATGAGATTATTCTGAAAAAGGACGGGAAATGTCCTTTCTTAGATGAAGATTTATTGTGCCATCTGGTGAAGACGTATGGAGAGGGCTGTCTTTCCCATACCTGCCACACATTTCCGAGAGAAACCCATGAGCATGACCTGCGAACCGAGTATGCCCTATCAGCAGGCTGCCCTGCGGTACTTCGGCTGCTTTGGAAAGAGGAACATTTTTTGGTGGAAGAGCAGAGTTTTGATGAGCAATCGATGAAACGGGACAGCCCACCAACTGCAGAATATCTTTTTGAGATACGTGATTGGTTCATGAATTTTATACAAGACGAATCGGAAAGGATCCCTACGCTTTTACAGGTCATGTTCTATTTTGCCCTCGATATGCTAGAAAAAGAGGAGCAGGCACCTCTGTCAGAAAAGGATGTAAATGAATACCGAGAGAAAGCGCTGATCAAAGAAGTCTTTTCTATTATTCAGGGAATGGAAATCAACAGATTGGAGACTTTTCTGGAACAGAATGAATTGCTGCTTGATTTGGCCGAAAACTATCGGAAAAAGAAGATTTATTCCGACTATCTGGAGCCCATTGCAAAGTATGCAGAAGCCTATGAGAGGCTTTTTACAGAACATGAAAATGCCGGTGGAGTGGCAGAGGACTTTGCGCAGGAGCTGTTGGAAAAGTATGATGGGTTTTTAGAGCAATTTCAGGATTACTTACCAAAGCTTCGTTTACTTCTGGCAGAAGAGATCTATTCCGCATGCCTTTTGCCGGAGGGAGATTTGTACTCTATGGTGATGAAGCTGCAGTGGATTGCCATGGAATATGCAGTCATCTGCCAATGGAGCTTTTTACATTTTGATCTGTATAAAGAGCTGACAGAGGAAAGCTTTTTACAGCTTGTGGCTGTCATTTTCCGAATGACGGGATACAGTGAAGCGGATATTGAAGAATATCTGGATAACAGCTTTGATTCCATTATCTGGGAATGGGGTTATTTCGCACTGATTACCGGAAAATAAAAAATAAGAAGGCGACATCGGTTTCATTCATCGATGCCGCCTTCTATGCTATCTCGTCCATGGGCCCTTACCTCTTTCGTAGATTTTGTTTCTTTTTTCTTTCTTGGTAACCTTTTTCTTTTGGTTCCTTTTCTTCCTTTTTTCTTCTTCGCTTCTTAGAATTCTACTCGATTTGTTCTTCTTATGACATTTGGAATTGTGTTATATTTCAATGTTTCCTTGCTAACACTAATTCTTTTTTCTTCTTATGTACTGTCACGTTTTCCTCTTTTAAATACTTTGAAACGAATGCGCTTCAGTTTCTGGTGGTCCGTACCTCCTATTCTTTTATTTTTTTTCTTCTTTTTTTTCTCTCTCTTGTTTATGGCTTTATTATAGCATGGCCAAATAATATTGCAAGACAATTTTTGAAAATATTTTAAAATTGTCAAACAATTACAAAACAGACAGAAAGAAATTGTATAAATTGTCAAATAAAAGAATAGAAGATTGACGATTCGACAGAAAATGACAAGCTACTCCAATGGTTTTAAAGCCTTGCTTGATGCATCTACCGTTACAACAGGGCGAACACCATAATCGGATGCGCCGCAATTGGCCGGGGCGACGGTCATATCGCTTTCATATTCGGTTACTGCCACATAGACCTTGTTGATTTCCTCCTTCGGATTATCCCGTAGCCACCAGTAAAAGCTTTCGGTGTGGTAGGCTTCTACAAAATCTTCATAGTAGGCGCGGTAGGCGTCATGCTCCTCGCAGGCAGCAGTTGGCTTTGCGTACATGATCATTCCTGCTTCGTCGATCCAGGACAATTCTTCAGAAGAGAGAAGATAAACACGTTCCTCGGAGGTTACATATCCGTCGGTTGCATTTTCGCTGAAGGTGTTTGCAGGGGATTGATTTGTTACGGTTACAAGGGCTGCTTTTTCTTCCTCTGTAAATTCATACAAAAATCCCGGCTCATTGCAATAAAAGTTGTCGCCCACCGCCTTATAGGTCGGTTCCTGATCCGGATATTTTACCACTTCCGTATCGGAATTTAACCAGGTGCGAAGATTGCAGAGGCTCCAGTCGTTGTTTCCCCGGATTTTTATGACAAGACTCTCATCCGTAACAATGTGATTGTCATAGCTCCAATATTCGTTTCCCTCATAATGGTTGTATTCTCCGCCCTCCGGCGCATCGAAGGATTTGATGGTCAGGATGTATTTGGATAACAGAACCATGGTGCCATCCTCGTTAATCTTTAGCACCCGCCATTCGATAGGCTCACCGTAATAGCTTCCGAAGGTGACGGTATCGCCTAACTCATAAGTTATCACCGGCTTTTTCGGTCCAAGAATTCCGGCGCCCTTTAACAGGACTGCTCCAAGAAGGATTACGGCAATCAGAAGAACTGCAATTGCTCCGATCAGAAGCGGGCGTTTTTTCGGAGATTTCTTCTCCAACGAAGCCGAAAGGTCTGGATTTGGGGATCCAAGCTCTTTCTCGAAGAGCTCTTCCTTAGGAGCAGAATCGTTATCCTTCGTTTCATTCTTAAGGAGATTTCGAATGCCATCCAATAAGCTTTGATCCTTATCCTTGGAATCCGTGATCCATTGGTGGGTCATGAGGAAATATTCCATAGACTTGCTTAAGGTAACCTCCTCAAGCTTGTATACAAGGATTGGAATTTTATGACTGACTGCGTATTCGATTTCACGGAGCACATGGGGGGAATCGTTGGAGGCATTTGAAAGCAGAAGAACCACTGCCTTTACCTGATCCATATTGCTAAGAAGCTGCTGTGCGTATTCTTTTCCCGGAATCAGATCCCTGGTAGAAATAAAACAGGAAATTCCATTCTCTTCTAAATAATTGCATATGCGGGTGGCTTCTGTCGTCTCGCTGGAGGAAAACGAAATAAAAACATTTTTCATATGTACAGATAACTCCTACGGATAGAATTATTAACAAGCTTTCATTTTACAAAAGATAGTCCCATTATAGCATAAAGTTGTAGTTCAGCAATAAGAGGAAATAGTGTATAATGATTCAGGATAAAATTTACTCCCATTTTACTTTTGTGTGTCTATGAATGAATTTTGCTATTTGAAATCAAAACGTTTAAACGCTTTTTACAAACGAAAGTGGGGGCTGCTTCATGCTTGATTGATAAATTGTATAATTTCGCCGGTTGATTTTCTTCCAGTACCTAAAATCTATGAAAA
>CAMDYX010000020.1 GCA_945910395.1 uncultured Agathobacter sp.
CGCAATGAATTGCTCATTAAGTGCCGACGCTTTTTAAACGTTCTGATTCAAATAGTAAAATTCATTTTCTGCAATAGAATACGAAAAGGGAGATAAGAAAAGCATATTATAAAAAACTTTATAAAAAATCTCCCATTTCGGAAAAGTGTTCCCGAATGAATTTGCATATTTGAATCAGAACCCACTCTCGTTTGTAAAAAGCGTAGCGGTACTAAATTCGCAATGAATTGCTCATTAAGTGCCGACGCTTTTTAAACGTTCTGATTCAAATAGCAAAATTCATTCTCGGGAACACAATTCCGAAAAGGGATTAAAAAATTATTCTAAACGAAAAAGGAAGTATTATGTTAAGAGAGAATTTGAACCAGGTTGAAGAGAATATTGTAAATGCGTGTAAGAAGGCGGGTAGAGAGCGAAGTGAGGTTACTTTGATTGCGGTTAGCAAAACAAAGCCTATTGAAATGCTTCAGGAAGTATATGATGCCGGAATACGTGAATTTGGCGAGAATAAGGTTCAGGAGATGTGTGATAAGATTGAAGTTTTACCGAAGGATATCAGATGGAATATGATCGGGCATCTTCAAACCAATAAGGTGAAGTATTTGATTGGGAAAGCTTCCCTCATTCACTCCGTGGACAGTTTGCATTTGGCGGAAGAAATCGAAAAGCAGGCTGCGAAAAAGAATGTTCTTGTGGATATTCTGGTAGAGGTAAATATTGCAAATGAGGCTTCCAAATTCGGGACAACCAAGGAGGATGCCATATGTCTTGTAAGGGAGATTTCAAGGCTTCCACACCTTAGAATCAAGGGTCTTATGACCATTGCTCCAATGGTTGAAAATCCAGAAGATAACAGGCTTTATTTCCGACAGATCAAAGAATTATCTGTTGACATAGAAAGTCAAAACATAGATAATGTATCTATGAAAGTTCTGTCCATGGGAATGACCGGCGATTATATGGTGGCAATAGAGGAAGGGGCAACCATGGTTCGTGTCGGAACAGGAATTTTTGGCAAACGAAATTATAATATATGATAAAGAGGAAATATTATGAGTTTAATGGATAAATTTTTAAATGTGATGCGTTTAAATCCGGATGATGATGATTACGATTTCGATAATGATGATTATATGGACGATGATGAATTAGAGGATGAACCTGTCGCAAAGAAAAATGTTTTTAAGTCCAGAAACAGAGAAGACCATGAGATTGAGCAGCCAAAGGAAAAGGTTGTGAAAACTACTCCAAAGATTACACCAATTTCAAAAGGAAAAGGAAAGCAGGGTGGCGGAATGGAAGTATGTGTCATTAAACCAACATCAGTAGAAGATGCAAGAGAAATTACAGAGACCCTATTAAATGGCAGAACCGTAGTTCTGAATGTAGAGGGATTAGATATGGATATCGCTCAGAGAATTATCGATTTTACCTCAGGTTCCTGCTTTGCAATTAGCGGTAATTTACAAAAAATCTCCAATTACATATTTATTATTACACCGGCAAATGTTGATATATCCGGAGATTTTCAGAGTCTGGTAGATTCATTTAATACGAATGGATTTAGTTTTTAATTTGAAATAAAAAGAGTCTCTTTTGCAGACTCTTTTTCTATTTATGTATAAGGTTGAATTTAGGGATTTAAAGATATGAAGATGATAAAAACAAAAAAAGAAATTTCTTTTGCAGTGATATGGGTGATTGCGCTTGTATTACTGGATCAGATTACAAAGCTACTGGCTTCTGCATTCCTGCAGGGAAAACCGGATTTGGTTCTTATACCCGGAGTGTTTGTTCTTCGGTACTTAAGAAATGACAGCGCTGCTTTTTCCCTCGACCCAGTGACCTTATTGGATAAACTGTTTCATTTTGAGATTTTTGCCAATAATCCAGCTGCTTTTTTAAATGCAAAAATGTGTTTTTTCATAGTAATGACAATTGTTGTAATCGTGCTTTTATGCCTGCTTTATGTGAAGGTTCCCAATACAAAGCGTTTTCGGTATTTCAATTGGATTATGATTGCTTTTGTTGCCGGCGCCATCGGTAACTGTATTGATCGTGCTGTCTATCATTATGTTGTTGATTTTTTCTATTTTGAATTGATCAATTTCCCGATTTTTAACGTGGCAGATATCTATGTTACCGTTTCTGCTTTTGCATTGGTTATTCTATGTCTTTTTTATTATAAGGAAGCAGATTATGATCAAATTTTTCCAACAAAAAAGAGCAAGAAAAAGGATTAATTTGCATGAAGGTAGAAGAATTTGAAGTATTAAACGAACAGGAAGGGGAACGTCTGGACAAGTATTTAAGTTTGATTTATCCGGATATTTCCCGTTCTTTTTTTCAAAAAATAATCAAAGAAGGAAAAATTCTCGTAAATGGGAAACAGGAAAAGGGAAGCTATAACGTAAAAGAGGATGATCTTGTTTACGTTCAGATTCCCGATGCGGTAGAAACCGCCATTGTTCCGGAGAATATTCCGTTGGATATTCTATATGAAGATGAGGATGTCCTGATTGTAAATAAACCGAAGGGAATGGTGGTACATCCCTCTGCAGGACATTTTTCCGGCACTTTGGTAAACGCGGTAATGTTCCATTGTAAGGATTCCTTAAGCGGGATAAATGGAGAAATCAGGCCCGGAATTGTCCATCGTATTGATATGGATACAACCGGTTCTTTAATCATCTGCAAAAATGATGAGGCCCATGTAAAAATTGCGGAACAAATAAAGGAGCATTCTGTAAATCGAATTTATGTAGGAATTGTATGCGGAAATGTAAAGGATGATGAGGGAACCATATCCGGACCGATTGGACGGAATCCGAAAGATCGTAAAAAGATGGCCATTAATGAAGCAAACGGAAAGCCCGCAGTCACACATTATAAAGTGCTGGAGCGATATAAGAGCTACACGTATATGCAGTTTAAATTGGAGACCGGACGTACACACCAGATCCGTGTGCATATGGCAAGCATAGGACATCCATTATTAGGGGATGAGCTTTATTCCAGCGTAAAGCATCCGTTTTCCTCTTTGCAGGGGCAGACGCTTCATGCAAAAATAATCGGATTTGTTCATCCAAGAACCCAAGAATATATGGAATTTGAAGCTCCCTTGCCACAATATTTTGAAAATTTAATAAAAAAGTTGAAAAAAACTGTATAATTGTTGTATAATTTATATATAAATTCATGCTAGTTTTTAAAGTTTTATATTGGAGGGTTATTCATTATGGGAAATGCAGTTTATACAATCGGACGAGAATTTGGAAGCGGTGGATTGGTAATTGGAAAGGCTTTAGCAGAACGTCTTGGGATAAATTTTTATGATAAGGAGTTATTGCAGCGAGCTGCGAAGGATTCCGGCTTTTGTCAGGAAATTTTTGAAAACCATGACGAAAAACCTACGAATAGTTTTCTTTATTCGCTTGTAATGGATACATATTCAGCCGGAAGTTATTCCTCTGCGCCGTTTCTTGACATGCCACTCAATCATAAAGTGTTTCTTGCACAGTTTGAATCCATCAAAAAAATCGCTGAGCAGGAATCCTGCGTAATTGTCGGCAGATGTGCGGATTATGCGTTGGCAGATAACCCGGATTGTATCAATGTTTTCATACATGCGGAAATTGAGGACCGAATTAAGTGGATCAGCAAGCGTTTAAACATTACGGAAAATAAAGCAAAAGATACGATTCAGAAGAAAGATAAACAGCGTGCAAGCTACTATAATTATTACACCAGTAAAAAATGGGGAGATTCACGCAGCTATGATCTGTCACTGAATACCAGCAAGCTGTCCGTGGATGACTGCGTGGAAATGATTATTAAATACAGGGAATTAATGAATAAATAAATTTTAGAGCTCTTTGAATAAAAGAGCTCTTTTAAATTTATGTGTTAATTTGATTATCCCATTTCGGAATTGTGTTCCTGAATGAATTTGCATATTTGAATCAGAACCCACTCTCGTTTGTAAAAAGCGTAGCGGTACTAAATTCGCAATACATTGCTCATTAAGTGCCGACGCTTTTTAAACGTTCTGATTCAAATAGCAAAGTTCATTCTCAGGAACACAATTCCGAAATGGGAGTTATTTATTGTTCGAAGTAAAAAACGAAATTAGCGCTTGCAAAAGTATAAAATATGGGTATTATAGTAATTGATGGTACTAACTATTCGTTAAACTTGTGTTTTGCGAATAGTTATGTATCGCTCTCAAACTACAATTTTTCCGATAAATACTACTGTTTACTATATGGCCAAATCATCAGAATTCAGTATGATTGTAAATGGACCATCATTTACCAAGGATATTTTCATTGCAGCGCCAAAGATACCGGTTTGCACATTGGGAATCTGTTTTTTGCATTCTGAGATCATGTATTCATACATTTCCTTTGCAAAATCCGGTTTGCCTGCTTCTGTAAAGGAAGGACGATTCCCCTTCCGGCAGTTTGCATAAAGTGTAAATTGTGATATGAGAAGCAAGCTTCCATTTACATCCTTTAATGATAAATTGATTTTATCTTCAGAATCGGAAAAAATGCGAAGCCCGATCAGCTTCTGAATCATCTTATCCGCAATTTGTTTGGTATCGGTATCTGATACTCCAATAAAGACACAAAAACCTTGATTGATCTTACCGGTAATTTGGGAATCGACCTCGCAGGAAGCCTCAAGTACTCTTTGAATAACAAATTTCATATTCTATTACTCTCCTATACTTTTGTTAATGTTTTAACAATGTTTTATGATATGCAATACTCTTTTTGTATTTTACTAAATATGGATATTCAAAACAACAGAAATATCCGCGAAAGGAATTATATGAAGGAAAAAGCTTATTATGAAGAAGTAAATCGCGCAAATGAAATAAAGCTTCGTAACCTGATAGGTGAACTACCACCCTTCTGCAAACAATTTTTTATTTCATTAGAAGCCACTACTTCTTCCCGGACAAGAATTGCCTATGCTTATGATATTGGGTGTTTTTTTAATTTCATTCATGATGAAAACCCAAAATACAGTAAAATGAAGGTTCAGGACTTTCCACTTTCTTTGCTGGATGAATTGACACCGATGGATATTGATGAATATGTATCTTATCTTCGTTTATACGAAAAGGACGGAAAAGAACGCACAAATGAAGAACGCGGGCAAAAAAGAAAGCTTGCTGCCCTTCGCACCTTTTATAATTATTTTTTCCGTAACGAACTGATTGACACCAATCCTGCTTCAAAAATTGAATTGCCAAAGACTCCGGAAAAAAATATTGTTCGATTGGATGTAGATGAAGTGGCCATATTGCTTGATCAGGTGGAATCTGGAGAGGATTTGACAGAGAAGCAAAAGAAATACCATGAGAAAACAAAAGCCCGTGATTTGGCCCTTTTAATGCTTATGCTGGGCACCGGTATACGAGTATCGGAATGTGTTGGTTTGGATATCACGGATGTGGACTTTAAAAATAACGGAATAAAAATACATCGTAAAGGGGGCAAAGAGGTCATTGTATATTTTGGTGATGAGGTTCGGGATGCTCTACTGGACTATCTGGAAGAACGAAAACTGATTATCGCTGAACCGGGAAGTACAAACGCTCTCTTTCTCTCTCTTCAAAACAAGCGAATCGGCGTAAGAACGGTTGAAAATCTTGTAAAGAAATATACGAAAAATGTAACTCCCTTAAAAAACATTACCCCCCATAAGCTTCGCAGCACCTACGGAACAACATTATATCGAGAAACCGGTGATATTTACCTGGTTGCAGATGTTTTGGGGCATTCGGATGTAAATACGACACGGAAGCACTACGCCGAACAAGCGGATGATCGAAGACGCTCCGCTGCAAAAGCAGTTAATTTGAGAAAAATATAATTATAAAAAATATATGTAGTAAAAAAATGCTGTCACTTAGTAGTAGAATATTCTCTAAGTGGCAGCATTTGTAAAAAGAAAATTTTTATTTAATTAATCCGTTATCCTTGAGAAGGAGTTCAATATCTGTACCCTTTACTTTTTTCAAAGCTGTCTTTATCAAAGTTTTTTCGCTAAAACTCAAAGGAAGTTCATCGACACTCTTCTTATCAACTGCATAGAAGCAGGCCTTTAACAGTTCACGGATATCATACTGTGATCCCCATACCTCCGGTACAGCACGGTCTACATTTAATAATGTGTAAACTGCTTCCATACCTGTACGGATGGAGTACTCCGTTGTAAATATGGTGTCTCTTGGTGTCTCTGCGAACTGGCCTACAAATGCAAAGTTTACAGCTCCTTCTGGAACAACCAGCGGTCTGTCTTCCTTCTTTCTTGGCTGGAAAAAGGCATTGATATAAGGCATATAGCAGGTTGTGGTATTACATGCATTTTTTGATAAATCGTCAATCTCATTTACCGGAATACCAATGTGATACAGCCATTCCCTGCAGACCTCTTCGCCGGTACATTCCCGCATTGCCTTTTTTACATAATTTCCCGGCTTATTTGTATTTAGTGAATAAACCCATATCAGAACAGTATCTTTGTCCTGAGCTTTAAACTGTGGCTGACGGTTGATAGTCCAGGATAAGAACCAGTTTTCTGTAGAATCTTTTACCGTTACGATACCACCGGTCGTAACCTTTCCTTCACGTGGATCTCTGTGGCAGACGTTAATAATATGCTGTATAATTTCTTTGTTTGAAGTTGCAACTGTTGCAGACATCCAGTTTGTAGCCTCAACATCGCTACAGAATTTTTCTGGATTACCATATTCACCATTTGCCGCCTGTTTTGCAATATTTTTCCATAAATCCCATGATTCACCATAGCCATTTTTTATATCGGATAAATCCGGAGCATGATCCTGATCTCCATAGCAGGAGGTATCGGTACAACAACCATTGGTAATAATGACTAAGTCATCTTCTACCAGATCAATAGTCTGTTCTTTGTCATCCTTGATGTAAATAATCTGCTTTGCAACTTTTTTTGTCCCTATTGAATCGATAATCACATTTTTTACATCCATACCATAATCAATTTTTACACCATGACTCTCTAAATATTTTACCAAAGGAAGAATCATACTTTCAAACTGATTATATTTTGTAAATCTTAATGCGGAAAAATCAGGTAATCCATCAATGTGGTGGCAATATCTGCATAGATATCTCTTCATTTCCAAAGCAGACGACCATCTCTGAAAAGCAAACATGGTCTGCCAGTATAACCAGAAATTGGTACTCCAAAATGAATCTGGCAGTACATCTGAGATTTTTTTATCTTCAAGCTCTTTTTCCGGTGTCAAAAAAAGCTTGGACAAAGCCAATGCGGATGCCTTATCCAGTTCAAATTTTTTATCTGTGTGTGCATCTTCTCCACAGTTGATGGAAGCTCTGCATAAAGAATAATTGGGGTCATGTTTGTTTAGCCAATAGTATTCATCCAGAACGGAAACACCTTCTGTTTCGATAGATGGGACGTCTCGATACATATCCCACATACATTCAAAATGATTATCCATCTCACGACCGCCACGCATATAAAAACCTTTTGTTACATCTTTTCTGCCATCACAAGAACCACCGGCAAGTTCCAGTTTTTCCAGCAAATGGATATGCTCGCCCTTCATCTGTCCATCTCTTACAAGATAAAAGGCTGCTGACAGGCCTGCAAGTCCTGTACCGATGATATATGCTGATTTTTTGTCTACTCCTTCCGGTTTTTCCGGATGTGCAAATGCTTCATATGTTCCTGCGCCATAATACATAATTTTGTCCTCCTGTTTTTTGATGGACTTATTATGCATCGTTTTTTCTGGTATTAAAATCATTAAAAATTCTTGTTTGACGTACCTTAGGACAGATGATATACATTGTGGCAAATTGCGACATTTTTGTATAAGTGTCAAAAAAAGTAACAGGGTATCCTGTTACTTTATCTAATTTCTACTATAGTTTTTTAGTGCATGTTCAATAGTTCCTTCAATTAAAAGATTTAATCGTACAATGATCTGCTTTGGATCTTCTTTCATATCATTTTTTATCCACTCTAATACAATTGCAACAAATGCATATTTAAAAAAGTCCGCTATAAACTTTTTATCCTCCTCCCGAACAACTAATCCAACTGCTTTTTCCTCCACCACATTATATAGAAGAGGATAAACAACTTTGTATAGGTATCGGTTTAAGGTCTCTAAGGAAACGGAATGATAAATATTTATGACAAAAGGTTTATCTTCCTTTAATATTTTAAAAATAGAAAGAAATCCCTCCTGCCAGGTGTCATATGTTTTGTTATCCTTTAACACTTTATCTGCATCCGTTAGACAAATCCATTCTACTAGGTCTGTTATATCCTGAAAATGATAATAGAATGTTTGACGATTAATATCACATCTCTTTGTAATGTCACTAATTGTAATTTTAGTCAAAGGCTTCTCCAAAAGTAATTCTTTTAAGGAAGAAGCTATTGCCTTTTTGGTTGTCAAGCTACTCATCAAACCACCTCAGTTTTCTCGACCAAGTTCTTTTAATACTTCATCTATTTTATTCTGAATTTTGCCTTGCACATATGATGCCAAGTCCTGACTCTTCATATCTTTGTATTCTTCATAATAGATTGGATCAAGATAATATACATATGTGGTCACAGGTCCGAAATGCCAGCTGTTAAAAACCTTATAGGAATCAATTAACGCAACCGGAACGATTGGCTGTTTTGACTTTAAAGCGATCTTGAAGCTTCCTGCTTTAAAGGTTGAAAGCTTGTTTTTATTGTTAAAATGATAACCGCCTTCTGGAAAAAGAATGTAAATTTTCCCATTTGAAATCTCTTCCGCAACTTCATTGATGATTGTAATCCCCTGTCTTGGATTATCAATCTCAAGTCTTTTTCCCTGAACTAAATCAATGAATTCACGTACAAGCATGGTATGTGATTTCTTCTTGTCCATGACAAAGGAACAGGGTTTTTTATGGGTAAAAATAATTCCAAGAACATCATATTTTCCCTGATGATTTGGAAACATAATATATCCGCCCTCTTTTGGAAGATTTTCTTCTCCATGGGAAATCGTCGTAAAATGGCCTGTCCGGTTCATCAGATAAATGCAATGATGAACAAGCTTATAGCGTTGCTCTACCGTGTATTTTTCCGGATGATTTGCCAAATAACGCATCTTAGGAACAATAAAAGGTGCTCGCTTTAAATTCATAAAAATGACATAAAATAAATTAAACATATCACTAATCTCCTAGATATGTATTATATAAAAAATTTCAAAAAAATACAAATATAAACTCCCATTTCAGAAAAGTGTTCCTGAATGAATTTGCATATTTGATTCAGAACACACTTTCGTTTATAAAACGCGTTACGGGACTAAAGTTCCTTAATAAAAGAGCTCCCTGTAATGGTTAGTTACACGGAGCAAAAGAAAATATATATGAAGAATCTGGCATAAAAAACATTCAAATCAAGTTACTGTAGATCCGTAGAATAATAAGCTACAATAAGATAATCTCCACTATGAATCCGTCCGTCGGAAAGATGATTTAACTGGCAAACTTCATCGATATAAGACTGCTTATCCATATCACATCCGGTCATATACTGATCTGCAATGCTCCAAAGAGTATCTCCGCTTTCAACCTGAATGCTGGTATAATACTTATGATATTCTAAGGATTCCTTAGAGCTTGCAAAGGCGTTGATTCCAGTGCCCAGTAAAATTGCAATTGCAATTACCATAATAACTACAAGCGCAAGGATACGGCGCTCTCTCCTGACAATCTGTGCTCTTCTATTCAGCTGCTCATTCACTTCTTTTGATAAATTCTGATTATATACTCTTCCCATACAAGATGTCCTCCGAATCGAACAAATGTTGCGAACAAATGTTTGTTCTTTGGCTATACTATAATACACGAACAGATGTTTGTCAACAAGAAAATCGAACAAATTTTCGGAATATATGTTTGCTTTTTATTATGTTATATGTTAGACTTAATTCATAGGATAAGAACACCTGTTTTTGAAAAGGAGGATGCTATATGGCATACGGAAAGATTACAGATAAGCAAAGAGAGATTTTAGAATATATGAAGGAGCAGATCTTAAGCAAAGGATATCCTCCTACCGTGCGTGATATTTGTGAGGCGGTTAATTTAAAATCGACATCTTCTGTTCATTCTCATTTGGAGACCCTTGAAAAAAACGGATATATCAGAAGAGACCCCACTAAGCCCCGCGCTATTGAGATTATAGATGAAAATTTTAATCTGACCAGACGTGAGATGGTGAATGTGCCACTTGTTGGACGTGTTGCTGCCGGTGAGCCGATTTTGGCTGTTGAGAATATTGAAAGCTATTTCCCTATTCCTGCAGAATATATGCCCAATGCAGAATCCTTTATGCTTCGTGTTAAGGGAGAAAGTATGATCAATGCTGGAATCTTCGATGGAGATCAGATTCTTGTTCAGAAATGTGATACCGCAAGAAATGGTGAAATGGTTGTTGCACTAGTAGATGATTCTGCAACAGTAAAGACCTTTTATAAAGAAGGTGATCATATCCGCCTGCAGCCTGAAAATGACACTATGGAACCAATTATTGTTCCGGACTGCTCTATTTTAGGAAAAGTTTTTGGTGTATTCCGTTTCTTTTAGTTTTTGATTTTAATTTATTGACCATCAAAAAACAGAGGGGAAGTATTATATTCTCCTCTGTTTTTCCTATTTACTATGACAATTTCTGCTTTAAACAAATGATGTTTTCTTCAATTTTTCTAATAGTCTCCTCAAATACTTCATCGCTTTGTCCGGAATTGTGTACACAGACAAATGCAACTTTTGGTTTTGCTGCACACTTAATTTTATAACAGCCTTTATTCATTATAATTTCCCCCAAAATTTTTTGGCTTTATTCAAACATTTTTTTAGTCTGGTTAGCAATCAAAGTGTCCTCAAAATACTCCTGTCCCTTTAGTAACCAAGTTTATGCAATAACTTTTCTACATCTGCTACCTTCAGTACCTTTCCCATAGAAACAACTTCCTCATTGACAACTAGCTCTGGCATGCTTATAACACCATATTCCATGACTTTCTCCAGATCAGTAATGTATTCCACTTCTACGGGCAGACCTGCATTTTTTACTGCTTCTTTTGTATTCTCGTATAACTCATGACAGGACTTGCAACCCATGCCAAGTACCTTGATACTTACTAAAGAACCGCCCACATCATTACAGCAGCAATTTTCTTCAGACGCAGAGTTACTTCCACAACAGCAACAGTTTTCTTCTTTTGTTTCCTCTACAGGTGCATTACACGCACAGGTAGGTTTCTGTTCTTCCTTTTTCTTCCCAAAATTGAATAATCCCATTTTTTTATCCTCCTATATTAATAAATTTTGAAACGTATTAAAGAAATAACCAACAATGATAATTCCAATTGTGCAAATCGCAATAAATATTCCTAACAGCTTCGGTTTCACAGCTTTCTTTAACATAATCAGCGAAGGTAGAGAAAGTGTGGTAACACCCATCATAAAGGAAAGCACAACACCTAGTCTTGCACCTTTCGCAAGCAAAGCTTCCGCTATCGGAATACATCCAAATATATCTGCATATATTGGCACTCCGGCAATCGTGGCAATAAAAACTCCAAATGGATTGCCTGTACCTAATACCTTTACAATAATGTCCTCCGGTATCCAATTATGAATAACTGCACCTATGGCAACACCAACAAGCACATAGGCGGCCACCTTTTTTGCAGTTAAAACAACCTGTTCCCATGCATATTTCAGACGTTCTTTTTTTGTAAGTTCTTCCTGCGGTATGTCTATGGATTTACTATTCCGGATAAATTCCTCCACCTGATTTTCTAAATGCATTTTTTCGATTAAAGTTCCGCCTGCAACCGCAATAACAAGACCGACAACCACATACACAATAGCTACTTTCCATCCAAAAATACTCATAAGGAGCACAAGAGAACCTAAATCCACCATAGGGGATGATATGAGAAATGAAAATGTAACACCTAAAGGAAGTCCTGCACTGGTAAACCCAATAAATAATGGTATTGATGAACAAGAGCAGAACGGAGTTACAGTTCCAAGAAGAGCAGCTATAATATTTGCCCATATTCCTTTAAATCTCCCTAATATTTTCTTGGTTCTCTCGGGAGGAAAATAACTTTGAATATAGGAAATTATCAAAATCAGGAATCCAAGCAGTACCATGATTTTGATGGTATCATAGATAAAAAACTGTATACTTCCCCCAACTTTGTTACTTGTATCTAGCCCGGCTGCTTCCAGCCTACTGCTAATGAGTCTATTCAGCCATTTCATTCCTAAAACTTCATTCTGGAAAAAATCCCAAATATTTTTTAGCATGATAGTCTTCCTTTCACATTTAAAAATTGAAATATATCTATGTTTTATACAAAATAGTAGTCGTGCAAATTTACACGACCTTTGCATTGATTTCAGCCTTATTTACACAATTCATTTATACAAATCCCCGTTTGTGTATTTTTATTTAATTCATCTAAATATTGCCTTGCAGCTTCTATTCCCTCTTTTGAAATAGAATAGTGCATCCATTTGCCTTCTTTTCTTCCGACCACAATTCCTGAATCACATAAAATTTTCATGTGATGCGATAATGTCGGCTGGGTAATCTGCATTTCTTCTAGAAGACTGCAAGCACACCGCTCTCCATCTTTTAAAAGATCTAAAATCTGTAACCGGTTTTCATCACAAAACGCCTTAAATATAGATGCAATTTGTTTGTTTTCCATCATCGTAAACCTCATATCGAATTTTATCTATATATTGTATAATATTTTACATATAGAAAAATGTCAATATGTCATTCAAAAAAAGCTCTCTACTCTTTTTAAGAATAGAGAACTTAGTTTCATTCATCTTAGGCAATTTCATCTGTAATCTCTTTTCCATCTCTCCAGATTCGCTCCAAATCATAGAACAGACGATCTTCCTTCGAGAATAGATGAACGATAATGTCCTGATAATCCATCAATATCCATGTGGAATTGCGGTTTCCTTCAATCTGCTTTGCATGAACACCTGCTTTATACAAAGCTTCATCAACGGCATCCTGCATTGCTCCAAGCTGATTGGAATTCGATCCGCTTGCAATAACAAAATAGTCTGCAATTGTAGAAATCTCATGGATATCTATGATACGGACATCTTCTGCCTTTTTATCCTTTAATGCATCTACTGCTAATTTAACAAGTTCTAACGTTTCCATTTTTACTCCTTTTCATACGGTTTATAGCATTCATAGGTCAACTGAGTTGCAGGATCGATACTTCCCTTCCTTCCATCTAGATAGAAAAGTGTATCATGTAAGATTTTTGCCACGCATTGATTGATGTCTGAAAAAGCAAGCCGTCGAATCTCTTCCAGATTCGGAGCTTTATCCCGTTTCGGTTCAATGTAATCTGCTACAAAAACAATTTTATCCAGCAAACTCATATTTGGTTCACCGGTAGTATGAACCTTTATGGCATGCAATATCTCAGGATCGGAAATTTCATACTTTTTTTCTGCAAACAGCGCGCCTAATTTGGCGTGCAGCAACGTAGGATTTTCATACTCCACCTTTGATATCAAAATATGATGTTCTTCGCATAAATCAATCTTTTCATTGTTTGGAACACATTTTGCACAATCGTGAAGCAGTCCTGCCAGCATAGCCTTTTCGATATTGTACTCATTGGCCATTGCAAGGCATCCGGCGGTGTACATGACACCTTTGGTATGCTCATAACGCTCCTTATCCAGTTCTTTTTTTAACTTTTTGCGTATTTCTTGAATTTCCATCATGCACCTCGGTAAAGCTGATGTTCCTTAATGTAAGAAAGAACATTCTTTGGTATATATTCCGATACATTTTCGCCCTTTTTTATCCAATCACGCAGCTTTCGGGAAGAAATATCGTATTTCTCACAGGAAACGATGCGTATATCTGCCGGGAAAAGACATTTGATCTGTCCGATTTTGCCTGACAGGTCTTCATAAGAAAATTCATCCCGGTTTACAACCAGAATGGTTGCTAATTGGCAGATGATTTCCGGATGATACCACTGGTCAAAATAATCCAAGGAATCGGCTCCCATGATAAAATAGAAATCATCGTTGGGATAAGCTTCTGATAGTTTTTGCAGGGTCCGATAGGTATAGCTTCGTTCCTCGCTGTCCACCTCGAGAGAGGAGGCTTCCAGATCCTTTGTGCCTTCTAGGGCAATTTGAACCATTGTAAGGCGAATATCCGCAGGCGTCATTTCCGTTTCGGATTTGTTGGGTGAATGGCCGGCGGGCATAAATATAATTTTATCCAGCTCATACTCCTTTAGCACCTGCTTTGCCATATGAAGATGTCCGTTGTGAATCGGGTCGAAGGACCCGCCAAGTATGCCGATTTTCATATCTTATTCCGGAAGCTTGATCTTAGGATTCTTTTTTGCAGGGCGATAGAAAATCATTTTCTTTCCAATGACCTTTACAACGGTTGAATGGGTGCGCTCTGCAATTACATTTGCAATTTCCTTCGGATCATCTAAGCAGTTCTTTAAAACTGAAACCTTAATTAATTCCCTTTTTTCCAGGGCTGCGTCCAAAGCTTCTATGATTTCCGGTGTAAGGGACGCTTTTCCTATCTGAAAAATCGGGTCCATGGTACTTGCTAATGAACCTAAATAAGCACGTTGTTTGCTATTCATAGTATTCTCCTGTTATTTGTAATAATCAAATTCATTTCCATACATACGGACCGTATCACCATCCGTAATGCCCATTTTTTCAAGCTCCTTTAAGATGCCCTGTTCTCGCATAAACTTCTGGAAGAACAGAAAGCCTTTTTCCGAATCGATATTGGTATAGCCAAGCATTTTATCAATCTTCGGCCCCTCCACAACAAAGGCACCGTCATCGGCACGCTCAATGGTATATGGTTCATCCTTAAAGAATTTTAGGGCAGGATCAAATTCCGGCTCATAGACGGTAATCTCCTTCGGACATTTCGACAAAAGCTCTTTAATCTGGTATAAAAGCTCCTTTAAGCCTTGTCCGCTTACCGCAGATATCGGAAAAACTTTGATTCCATCCTTTTCAAATTCTGCCTTTAGCTTTGTGATAATTTCATTTTCATCCCCATATACGGCATCCATTTTGTTTGCCGCAATGACCTGTGGCTTTTTCAAAAGCTCGGGATTGTATGCTTCCAGTTCCTTATTGATGGCTTTTATATCCGCAATCGGATCTCTTCCCTCTGTTCCCGCAGCATCCACAATATGAACCATGACCTTAGTACGCTCAATATGGCGAAGGAACTCATGTCCGAGGCCCACTCCTTCGGAGGCACCCTCAATCAGTCCAGGAATATCCGCAATTACAAATCCATAACCATCTTCCATATCCACTACGCCTAAATTCGGCTGTAATGTGGTAAAATGATAATTTGCAATCTTAGGCTGGGCATTTGTTACCCTGGATAGAAACGTCGACTTACCGACGTTTGGAAAGCCTACAAGGCCTACGTCCGCTATCACCTTAAGCTCTAACAATACTTCTATTTCAATTGCTTCCTGACCGGGCTGGGCATATTTCGGAGCCTGCATGGTTGAGGTGGCAAAATGCTGATTTCCAAGTCCGCCTCTTCCGCCTTTTAAAATCACGCAGCGCTTATTGTCTCCCGACATATCGGCAATGACTTTTCCGGATTCCGCATCTTTAATTACAGTTCCCTCTGGAACCTTTAAGATGAGGTCCTCGCCATTCTTTCCATGGCAGTTCTTTTTTCCGCCTTCCTCTCCCGGCTGAGCAGCAAATTTTCTTCTATGTCTATAATCAGTTAAGGTGTTTAAGCCTTCATCTACGACAAAAATGACATCTCCGCCTTTTCCACCGTCTCCACCGTCCGGGCCGCCGTCCGGCACATATTTTTCACGGCGAAAAGAGACATGTCCATCTCCACCTTTTCCTGATTTGATAATAATTCTGGCACGATCTGCAAACATTGCTTCTTTACCTTTCTGATCAAAACAAAAACAACAGAAAACCCCAACCGTTTGCACAGTCGGGGTTTCATCTTTACTCGTTAACTACTGGATAAACAGAAGCCTGCTTCTTGTCTCTTCCAACTCTTTCGAATCTTAATACACCATCTACCTTTGCAAATAATGTATCATCTCCGCCGATACCAACATTAACGCCTGGACGAATCTTAGTACCACGCTGTCTGTAAAGAATATTACCAGCCTTTACGAACTGTCCGTCTGCTCTCTTTGCTCCTAATCTCTTAGATTCAGAGTCACGTCCGTTCTTTGTAGAACCAACTCCCTTTTTATGAGCAAAAAACTGAAGGTTCATATTCAACATGCTTTACACCTCCTTGAAATCTAGAATGAAATACTCATTCCCATAGTCATTTTGAATTCCCTGTAAGCCCAAAATCATGGAATCCAGTAACAGAACAGTATCATGAGTAGCCTCCTCCTGTAACCGGAAGTCGATCATGCCACTCTCTTCCTCGGAATCGATCAAAAATGTGTTGCTTGTGAATGCATCAATGGAATTAATGGTATTAATTACAAGAGATGAAACACCGGCACAGATAATATCGCTTCCGCTCTCTGCATATCCGGAATGCCCGATGCAGAAAAAACCTGTAATCTGCTTTTCCTGATTCTGGTAAATCGTTATATGGATCATAACAATTCCTATCGATTACGCGTTGATCTTTTCAATCTTAACCTGAGTGAACGCCTGTCTGTGGCCGTTCTTTTTGTGATATCCAGTCTTTCTCTTGTACTTGTAAACGATAACCTTTTTGCCTCTGCCTTCTTTTACTACAGAAGCTTCAACGGTTGCTCCGGCTACTACTGGATCACCAACCTTAATCTCATCACCTGATACTGCTAAAACCTGATCAAAAGTAACCTTCTCACCAGCTGCAGTTCCAAGCTTCTCAATGGTAATGATATCGCCTTCAGATACTTTGTACTGTTTACCACCTGTTGCTATGATTGCGTACATATGGCACCTCCTATTTTATCATTACTCGCCAGTTTCGGTGCTGCCTAAAAAAGGGCAGACTTCAAACCACACTGTGCGGCATACTCAAGTATAATAGCACAAGCCTTATCCCACGTCAACAACTTCTTTTAAAGATTTATGAACTTTTTTTCGGGTAATCTCAACGAGTCCAAGTCTTGTAATATCAATAAACTGGCAGGGAACAAGATCCTGCTTCAATTCCTGCTTTAAAAATGCAATCAGCTCATCCTCTGACTCCTTTTGCTCCATATTCATAAAATCAATCAGAATCATTCCGCTTATGTTTCGAAGGCGAAGCTGTCTTGCTGCTTCTTTGGCAGCTTCCTTATTGATGGATAAAACGGCAAAATCCTGATCCTTGTTTTTGCCTGACTTTAGGTTCTTTGAGGAATTCACATCAATTACCGTTAAGGTTTCCAGTTGTTCGATAATGATATTCGCTCCTGAGGGAAGCCATACTTTATTTGCCAAAAGCTTTTCCACATTTCCCTCTATGTGATATAACACAGAAAGAGATACCTGTGGATCGTCATAGAAATGAATCAGCTTTTGTTTTTCCAGATATGGAAGAAATTTGTCAATTTGTGCTTTGATTTCCGGAATATCGGTATATATCCCATCATACATGGATTCTGTCCCACTCTCGGCAGATTCATTTGCAAAATTCCGAATCGTCTGAAGCCTTCTGATATATTCCGGATATGGCTGATACACATTTGCAAATGCGGATAAATGCCTGCTCTCTCTTATAATTGCATCATATTGTTCTACGAGCTTTTGGATATCTACAGTAAGCTCCTCGGAACTTGCTTGCAAAGAATTTGTCCGAAGAACAATCCCATATCCTTTCTCTTCATGATCCGGGCACAGGCTTTTTAAGAGCTCTTTATGAGATACACGAACCTCTTCCGGCATTTTTTTGGATACGTTCAGTCCTGTATTTTGGGTTGTAAGAACAGCATAGGTTCCGTTTAACGTAAACCTCGTGGAAGCAACCGGATCCTTTGTTTTAACCGCATCCTTTACGATTTGTACCAGAAGCTCATCACCTTCACAGATGACTTTTTTATCGGATTGTTTTTTCGTAAAAACAGCATATTCTACTTCAGACAAAGGAAGAAAGCATTTCTGCGTTGCAGAGATTTTGACAAATACAGCGCCAATATTACTTACCACATGTTCTACTCTTCCGATAAAAATATTGTTTAACGAACTATTCTCAGAAGAATACAATTCAAAATCAATAAAATCACGCTTATCGTTTAATGCAATGTAGGATATAAAATTTTTATTTTTAATTGAAATCTTTGTAATTGCTAAACGGTTCATACTTAGAGTTTTTCTCCCATATCCAGAAGTGGAATGAATTCTTCCTGTTCGTCTCTCGCATATACTTCCAGACGGTGAATCTGGATTGCGTTTTCATCGTAGGTCAGTCCGCATTTTTCATATAAAGAAGCAAGTACCAGCTCCGGCTTAATGTTGTCAATACTTCCGGTTGATACCTTTAAGAAGAAGACAGGACCGGATTCATCCTCCTTCACTTTAAATTCATAAACCAGAGGCTTAAGGTCAACTTCACGTTCACTCTTCTTCGTCTGCTTTACAATAACGAAGCTTTTGGCATCCGTAAAGTATTCTTTGATGCTATTTGCCCATTCTGCAGCAGAAAGAGGCGAAGAATATCCCTCTTTTACAGATAACCGATAATCTGCTGCTGCAACAATTGCCATAGAAGTTTTGGCATTGTCAGGGAGCCTTACATATCCGGTTACTTCAACCCCCTCAACCATAGCAGCATTTAATCGTTTCATGGCTTCTTCAGTTGAGAAGCTTGAATTTACTTCAATGTCGAAATATTCTCCATCACTTGTGATTCCTACACCCAGAGGTGCAGCAAAAGACATAATCTGATGTGGGGAAAAGCCTTCCGAATAACAGATGTCGATATTGGCTCTTCGAATAGCTTTTTGAAAATAGCGCATCATGTCAAGATGTCCAATAAACTTCATGGAGCCCCATTTACGAAATTTAATTCTTATCTTCACAGCAGACTCCTCCTTCAAATTGTTTTGCACCACATCCCGAGCAGCGCATACGGCAGTTTGGCGTTACTTGCTCCATATGTGCGTTTTTCCATTCGCGTATCATAAATTCCTTTGTTACTCCAATATCAATAAAATCCCATGGAAATACTTCATCTAACGGACGCTTGCGGTATGCATAAAAATCAAGAGAAATTCCACACTCCTCAAAAGCATTCAGCCAGCGGTCGTAATCGAAAAATTCGTTCCAGGCATCAAAATAGCCGCCATGCTCATATACATGACGAATTGCGGCGCCTACTTTTCTGTCTCCTCTTGCCAGAACTCCTTCTAAAACGGTTACATCAGCTTCGTGCCACTTATAGCTGATACTTTTGCGGTTTAACTGCTCCTTCACATGATCGTTTACAATATGCGCACGATTTAAATATTCTTCCGGCGTAAACATACCTGCCCATTGAAATGGGGTAAATGGCTTTGGCACAAAGAAAGAGGTACTGATGGTAATCTGACATTTTCCATTACGCTCTTCCTTTGGAACGGTATCATAATATAAAGCGGCAACCTCATTGGCAAGCTCCGGGATTGCCCTCATGTCCTCCTCGGTTTCTGTAGGAAGACCAAGCATAAAATAGAATTTTACCTTGTTCCATCCTCCCCGGAATGCAGACTCTGATCCGTTTAATATATTTTCAAGGGTTAGCCCCTTGTTAATCACATTTCGCATCCGTTGCGAACCGGCCTCCGGTGCAAAGGTGATACTGCTCTTCTTGACATCCTGTACCTTGCTCATTACATCAAGGGAAAAGGCATCAATTCGAAGAGACGGAAGTGAGATGTTAATATTCTTCTCTTTACATTCTGTAATCAGAAAATCAATCAGTTCCGGTAGCTCCTTAAAATCAGAGGAGCTTAGAGAGCTTAGGGAAATCTCTTCATATCCGGTGGATTCAATCATCTTTTTTGCAAGATCTTTTAAATAAGCTAAAGATTTCTCCCGATTCGGGCGATAGATCATTCCTGCCTGACAGAAACGACACCCTCGGATACAGCCACGCTGAATCTCAAGAACCATTCGATCCTGGGTCGCTTTTATGAATGGAACAATGGGCTTGTCCGGATATGGTGCATGATTAAAGTCCATTTCCACCTGTTTTTTGATTTTTCCCGGAATGTCATTATAGATTGGGAGAAAGCTCTCGATTGTGCCATCCTCTTTATAGGTCACTTCATATAAAGATGGCACATAAATACCGGGAATCTTTGCTGCTTGATGCAAAAATTCGGCACGGCTCATACCTGTCTGTTTCTTTTTCTTATATAGTTCAAACAGTGGATCATAGGAAATCTCTCCCTCTCCAATATAGAACATATCGAAGAATTCTGCGATAGGTTCCGGATTATAGGAGCAGGGACCACCACCGATGACAATGGGATCTTCCTCGGTACGTTCTTTTGCTGACAGAGGAATCATGGACAAATCCAGAATCTGCAGGATATTGGTATAGCACATCTCATATTGAAGAGTAATACCTAAAAAATCCGCATTTTTCACAGGCTCCTGTGACTCTAAGGAAAAAAGAGGTATCTTCTTTTCTTTTAAAATTTCATGAAGATCCGGCCAGGGCGAATACACACGCTCACACCATACGTCCTTACGTTTATTAAACATATCATAGAGAATCTGTATTCCAAGATGGGACATTCCAATCTCATAGACGTCCGGAAAACACATCACAAACCGAATGTCAACCTCAGCCTTATTTTTGATGACAGAGTTTAATTCATTTCCGATATAGCGTGCAGATTTATCCACACGCATCAATATTTCATCACTTAATGCAAGCTTAACCACGTTCTTACTCCTTATATTCTCTCCCATTTCGGATTTGTGTTCCTGAATGAATTTTGCTACTTGAATCAGAACGTTTAAAAAGCGTCGGCACTTAATGAGCAATTTATTGCAAATTCATTCAGGAACACAAATCCAAAATGGGAATATATTTATAAAAAACTCCGTAAGCATAAATCTTACGGAGTTTATAGTAACGTATTTTTTATCGTTGTGCAAGTTCGCCTGCAATATCTTCCCAGGTAATTCCCTTGTCGATCATAAGAATCATTAAATGGTACATAAAATCTGAGATTTCATATTTAATTTCATCTGCATTAGGATTTTTTGCAGCAATAATAATTTCTGTACATTCCTCACCAAGCTTTTGCAGTATTTTATCACTTCCCATATCGATAATGTAGTTGGTATAGGAACCGTCCTTCGGGTTTTCTTTTCGATCCTTGATGATGGAATACACCTCTTCCAACACCTTCTGTGGATTCTTTTCCACATATTCTTTCTTTACAATATTATTGAAAAAGCAGCTTCTGTTTCCGGTGTGGCAGGCAGCTCCAACCTGAGATACTTTTGCAAGGATCGTGTCGTAATCACAGTCTGCGGTAAGTGCCTTTACATATTGGATATGGCCTGAGGTAAGTCCTTTTGTCCAAAGCTCTTGGCGGCTTCTGCTGTAATAGGTCATTTTTCCGATATGTATGGTGGTGTCAAAGGCTTCCTCGTTCATATAGGCAAGCATGAGTACTTCATCGGTACGATAATCCTGAACAATGACCGGCACCATTCCGTCGGAATTTTTCTTAAGATCCGACCATTTTAAATCCGGAGCAAAATTATCCATCTTAATGCCTTCTAAAGAAAGCATAGACTTAAACTTCATAATATCCGTTGTGATATCATTGATAAAATCACCGGCAATTCCGCGGATTGTGCTTCGCTTTAGCATTTCAACAATCTGTTCATAGTTATATTCCGGAAGCTTTACGACATAAGGAACCGTTGTAATGTTCTCAATGGCATCCATAATATCCATATCCAGAACCAACAGCTCGTGAATGGATTCCTCTAAACTGCTATGGTATTTGTACAGGAAATCTACGTTGGAAACAGAAACGAGAATACGGTCCTTTCCAAAGCGGGTGCTGGCCTCTGCAGCAAGCTCAATGCTGCTTAACTTGGAACCATTTAAGATGACCTGAAGGCATCCTGCATACATGAGTTTTTTTACGTCTTCGATACGCTGAATGTTTCCTCCGGCGCATACCTTTATTTCGAGGTTACGGTTGATGTTTTTAATGGTATTGATATTTTTTTCGTGCTCAGTGTCATCGTCTGACAAATCAAAAATAATGATTTTATCGATACCACTGTCATTATAGATCTGACAAAGATCATATACGTTATCAATTTCCGTGTGATCCTTAAAGGATTTCACAGCTTTCCCGTTTTTTAAGTATAAGGTGGCAACGATATTTTTCTGTTCCATCTTCTATAAACTTCCTTTCGTTGAAAGAATATCGGTAATTCTCGGATCAAGTGTCGTTGCCTCATCAAGAGCCCGGGCAAATGACTTGAAAATTGCCTCGATCATATGATGATTGTTGCCCGGAGTAACTACCTTGATATGGAGATTCATACCAGCAGCATAGGAAATCGCATAGAAAAATTCCTTTACCATTTCTGTATCCATATATCCCACTCTGTCGGTGGTAAATTCTGCATCAAACTGTAAATAAGGTCTTCCTGATAAATCAATGGCGCATAAAACCAATACTTCATCCATTGGTAGCATGCAGCTTCCGTATCTCTTGATTCCCTTCTTATCACCGATCGCTTTTTTTATTGCATTACCGAGTACAATACCGCAGTCCTCGATAGTGTGGTGACAATCCACAGCGAGATCTCCCTCAACGTTTACATCCAGATCGAAAAAGCCATGCTTTGCAAAGCCTTCCAGCATATGGTTAAAAAAGCCGATTCCGGTATTGATGCTGGATTTTCCGGTTCCATCCACCGAAAAGCTTAAGGTGATATCCGTTTCTTTTGTTTTACGGGTCAATTTTGATACTCGTTCTGACATTTTTTGCACCTTACTTCCTTTCCTCTTCAAAACGCACTCGAATCGAATTTGCATGTGCCGTAAGCTGTTCGCACTCTGCAAAGTTTTCAATATCCTTATGTACCTTTTCCAGCGCCTCTTTCGAATAAGAAATAATGCTGGATTTCTTTATAAAATCATCTACGGACAAAGCAGAGAAGAATTTTGCGGTTCCGTTTGTGGGAAGTACATGATTTGGACCGGCAAAATAATCCCCAAGAGGCTCAGAAGCATACTCGCCAATGAAAATAGCGCCTGCATTCTTAATCTTTGTCATCACATGGAAGGCATCCTTAGTCACAATCTCCATATGCTCGGAGGCAATGGAATTTACAGCATCAATGGCATCATCCATAGTCTCTGCCACCAGAATATAGCCGTAGTTGTCTAAGGACTTCTGGATGATATCCTTCCTGGATAAAACAGCAACAAAGCTGTCTACTTCCTTTGACACCTGCTGGGCCAGCTCTTTGCTTGTAGTGATGAGAATTGCGGATGCCATCTCGTCATGCTCTGCCTGAGATAATAAATCCGCTGCCACATAACGAGGATTTGCTGTCTCATCTGCCAGCACAAGAATCTCGCTGGGGCCTGCAATGGAATCAATGCTTACATAGCCAAATACAGCCTTCTTTGCAAGGGCAACATAAATGTTACCCGGTCCCACGATTTTATCTACCTTTGGTACACTCTCGGTTCCAAAGGCCATTGCAGCAATGGCCTGGGCTCCGCCAACCTTGTAGATTTCATCTACGCCGGCCTCTTTTGCAGCAACAAGGGTGGAAGGATATACCTTTCCGTCCTTTCCCGGCGGAGTACACATCACAATACGAGGTACTCCTGCAACCTTTGCAGGAAGCACATTCATCAAAACAGAGGAAGGATAAACTGCTTTTCCACCCGGTACATAGACACCGGCGATACCAAGGGGAGTAACCTTCTGCCCTAAGATAATGCCATCCTCTGTGGTAAACCAGGAGTTCTGGATCTGCTTTTCATGATATTTTCTGATGTTCACAAGTGCCTTTCGAATGACTTCCAAAAGCTTCTCATCCACCAGCTCATAGGCTTCCTGTATTTCTTCATCGGTTACCAGAAAATTCGAGGTATTAATATCTGCTCCATCGAACTGTTTGGTATAAGAAAAAAGTGCCTGATCCTTTTTTTCTCTTACTGTAGCAATGATTTCATTTACACTTGCCTCAAACTTACCATAGCTGTTTGGGCTTCTCTTTAGGAGATTCTCTAAAATATTGTTCTTACTTTCCTCTGTAAGCTGTATAATTTTCATGCTTCTGCTCCTTTATAGTACCGTTTTTAAATCACGAATCAGCTTCGTGATTCGTTCATTTTCCATTTTCATACTAACCTGATTAACAATTACCCGTGCAGAAAGCGGGCATACTTCTTCTAAAACTGTAAGTCCGTTTTCCTTTAAGGTGGTTCCTGTTTCTACTATATCACAAATTACCTCTGAGAGTCCAACAATTGGTGCAAGCTCAATGGAACCATTTAGCTTAATGATTTCCACCGTCTGATGCTTTTTGTTGAAAAAGTAGTCCTTTGCTATATGAGGATACTTGGTTGCAACACGGATCTGCTCATGATGCTGTAACAAATCCCTGGCACTCTCCGGTCCACAGATACACATACGGCATTTCCCATAACCAAGATCAAGCACTTCATATACATTTCGGCCTTCCTCTAAAATGGTGTCTTTTCCGACAATACCGATGTCTGCTGCACCATATTCCACGTAGGTCGGTACATCCGGCCCTTTTGCTAAGAAAAAGCGAAGCCTTTGCTCTTCATTTACAAAGATCAGCTTTCTGGTATCCTTGTCCTTCATTTCCTCGCAGGTGATACCAATCTGCTCAAAAAGCTCCATTGTCTTATTTGCAAGTCTTCCTTTACCCAGGGCAAAGGTCAAATATCTATCGTTATTCATCCTATACTCCATTTCTTATAGAAATTCGACTCTGCTGATATGATTTTTAGCAGCATAGTTAAAATAGTCCTCTTTTGTTTTTGTGTCATCAAACAGAACCGTCTGCACCATGGTTCCCTGAGTTCGAAGAATCTGAGCTTTCCGAATCGCTTCCGCAGCATGCTCCTTTTCAAAAACAAGCAATGCAAAATTGTTTGGAAGATCAATTTCAATTTTTTGACGTGACAAAGCCAAAAGGAGCTGATCTACTATGATGCCAAAGCCGATTGCAGGGGCATTTTTCCCAAAATAGCCTAAAAGCTTATCGTAGCGTCCGCCCTTTACGATTGCCTCGCCGGTGCCAAAGGTATAGCCGGAGAAAATAATACCGGTGTAATACTGATGGTCGCTTATGATTCCAAGCTCATAGGAAATATATTTTTCAATACCGTAGAACTTCAAATAATTGCGAAGCTCAATCAGCTGCTCGATTGCATCTGAAATCTCCGGATAATTCTTTGCCTTCTCCCTTGCTTCAAAAAGTGCCTCATCGGAAGAATCAAAGCTTGCAAGCAGACCAAAGAGCACCCTTAAATCCTCAGAAAGATGCAGGGTATCTGCAAATTCCTCTACCCCGAAGAAATTCTTGTTATGAAGAAGCTCTCTAAGCTGAGCTTCCTCCTCCTCATTCATCCTGGCTGCATGCAAAAGTCCAAGGAAAAACTGCGCATGTCCGACAGAAATCTGGAAGTCGTGTAGACCTGCAGCCTTTAATGACTCTACCGTCATTGCAAGAATCTCGGCATCCGCTGAAATGGTAGCATCCCCGATCAACTCAGCGCCGCACTGGGTTGTTTCCTTCAACCGTCCTTTATAATCGGTGTAATTTACATAGGTATTTCCCAGATAACAAAGCTTAACCGGCATATCTTCTTCCAAATAATACTTTACTGCACTTCTGGCAATGGAAGGTGTAAAATCCGGTCGAAGAACCAAGGTATTTCCCTCTTTATCAAAAAACTTATATAAGTCCTTGGAAGGGGTGGTTCCGATTTCACGGCTGAAAATATTAAAGAATTCAAAGGTAGGTGTCTGAATATCATGATATCCATACTTTAAAAGTACCTGATGAAGCTTATCCTGAATATAAATTTTCTTCTGACATTCTCCATTGTAAATATCCCGCACCCCATCCGGTGTGTGTAATAACTCGTCTTTCATAATAACTCCTATAATAGTATATTCTTTCACTTTATACTTATTTGTTTGAATGAATTTGCATATTCAAATCCGAACACATTTTCATATAAGCAAATCGCTTTAATACGTTACAGTACTAATTTGCTACCATGTTACCATGTGAAACAAACTAAATTATATGAGATTGACCTTTTCTTGTCAATTATTATTTCTGATATATTGTTATTTCGGATACATTTCATTTAATATATTCCATTTGATATATTTCCACTTCAAATATACATCTAGTTTCGTTTGTTCAAATCCAGTTGAAGTGTATTGAGATATGGCACCAGAATACCAGCGGTCTCTTTTAAAAAGAATTCCGGGTCAAGCTCCTCATAGCGAAAGCTTTTCCGGCCCCCCTCTATACAGCGATTCCAATACTTTAACAATTCTTCAAACCGCAGATAATAGAACTCATTTCTCTTGGTAAAAGAAATCAAAATAAAGGCTATTCCCTGCTGTTTTTCAAAATTTTCCATGAACTTTACCTGATGCTCGTGAATATTGGCAAGAGGAAAGGTATCCGTATTACACTCTTTTGCATCAAAGCATACCGGAATTCCCTGTACGGCGCCAATATAGTCAACGGTACTTTTCTGGTCAAAATAGGCGAGCGTGATATGTCGGGTGGATTTATCAATATTGATTGGCGTAATTGGTGTAGGAATCTTTTGTATAAGAGCCAATCCGTTTTCTAAGTATTTTTCATTTGTTCGATTGATCATATCTTCTAGTGTTGAACCTCGAAGACCACGTGAGTTCCAGGTTGGCATAAGTTTTTCTCCAATATCTATCTAATACAAGCAAAATTTCCTACTGATTTTTTGGAAAGCACTTGGAACTGGTGCTTCATATACTCTTCCATCCGGAAATTCCAAACGGAATGCATGTAAAAGCTGTGCCTTTATGTTGTATTTCTGGCGGAAAGACTGATTTATGGAAATATCTCCATATTTAGGATCACCGATGATCGGGTGACCAATTGAGGCTAAATGCGCACGGATCTGATGTGTTTTTCCGGTAATCAGATGAACCTTTAAAAGTGTTGCACCATTATCATAAACCATAGGTTCATAGGATGTCTCAATAAGTTTTGCTTCCGTTTCTTCCCCGGTTGTTTTTTCCGGCATCTGAAGGGATACAGTAACCTGATTTGCGGACTTATCCTTAATCAAATATCCTTTTAGATGCTGTCCCTGTTTTACCTCTCCTGCCACAACTGCAAGATAATACTTTTGAATGGTTCGCTCCTTTAGCATCTTCGAAAGCTCCTGAGTCCCTTTTAAGGACACTCCCATCAAAAGAAGTCCGGTGGTATTCCGGTCTAGCCGATTACAGACAGAAGGGCGGAATGTGGCAAAATCCTCTCTGGTAAGCTTTCCGGTTTTTATGAGATAGCCAAGAAGATGTTCATTCGCAGAAATATCCTCTGCGTTGGCTTTCTGAGACAACATATTAAATGGCTTGTTTGCAATCAGAATATCATTATCTTCATATACAATCTCTATTCCACCAAGCGAAAGTGCTGCCAGCTTTTCAAATTCATCGGATTGTTCGCTTACATTTCCTGCAAACTTCTCAAAGGTCTCATCGGAAAAGAAAATAGACACTTTATCACCGGCATGCAGTATTTCATTTCCGGTTGCTTTTTTTCCGTTGATGCAAATATTCTTTTTTCGAATCATTTTATAAAGAAAACTTGTGGTGGCATTTGGAAGTAATTTCTTTAAATACTTGTCAAAGCGCTGGTTCTCTTCATTCTTTTTTATTATTAATTCTTTCATACTGTACCTTACTTCTTTTTATGTACATTTCGAATCGTCTTTTTCTTTTGAGGCTTATCCTTTTGCACCCTTCCCTTGGATTGTTTTGCATTGCTATTTTTCTGTCGATCGTCTTTGGAAGAATTTGCCCCAAATCTTCTTGGACGAATCAGACATTTTGCATCAAATCCAATCAAATCCTCACGATGCGCCTTGGTGAGTGCTTCATAAACAAGATCATAATTCTTTGGATTTTTATATTGAATCAGAGCACGCTGCATAGCCTTCTCATGAGGATTTGTTGCAACATAAACCGGTTCTAGGGTTCTTGGGTCAAGTCCGGTATAGTACATGCAGGTAGAAATTGTGGAAGGTGTCGGGTAAAAATCCTGCACCTGCTCCGGAGACAATTTGTGGTCACGAAGATATTCTGCAAGCTCTATCGCCTCTTTTAAAGTAGATCCCGGATGGGAAGACATCAGATAAGGAACCAGATACTGCTCTTTTCCGATTTTCTTATTCATATCATAGTAAGCCTTCACAAAACGGTTATATACTTCTACATTTGGCTTACCAAGCTTCTCCAATACCGCATTCGAAATATGCTCCGGTGCAACCTTTAATTGTCCGCTTACATGATGCTCACAAAGCTCTCGCAAAAATGTCTGATCCTTATCATAAATCAAATAGTCAAAACGAATTCCGGAACGCACGAAGACCTTTTTTACCTTTGGTAATTCGCGAAGCTTGCGAAGAAGCGCTACATAATCACTATGATCTACTTCTAAGTTCTTACACGGCTGAGGAAACAGACATTGTTTATTCGGGCAGACACCCTTTGTAAGCTGTTTTGAGCAGGCCGGCGCGCGGAAGTTTGCAGTTGGTCCTCCAACATCATGAATGTATCCTTTAAACTCTGGGTCCGCTGTAATCTTTTTTGCTTCTTCTATTATGGATTCGTGACTTCTGGTCTGTATAATTCTTCCCTGATGAAAGGTAAGGGCACAAAAATTACAACCACCATAGCAACCACGATTACTGATTAAGGAAAATTTGACTTCTTTTATTGCAGGGACCCCACCAGCCTCTTCATAGGAGGGATGGTAGGTTCTCATATATGGAAGTGCATATACGGCATCCATTTCTTCCTGACTTAATGGCTTTTGAGGCGGATTCTGCACCACATAGGTATGCTCGTAGGGTTCACAAAGACGTTTTGCGGTAAATGCATCGGTATTTACATATTGTTTATAGAAACTCTGGGCAAATACCTTTTTATCTTCCTTTATTTCATCGTAGGAAGGCAAAAAAAGAGCATCATAGATCAAATCTTTGTTCTTGGTCTTAAATACCGTTCCATCAATAAATGTGATATCTTTTACAGCAATTCCGGAATTAAGTGCATCAGCAATCTCAACTATGCTTCGCTCTCCCATTCCATAGGAAATCAAGTCTGCGCCGGAATCCAGTAAAATAGACCGCTTTACCTTGTTTGACCAGTAATCATAATGTGCAAGTCTTCGTAAGCTTGCTTCAATTCCACCAATAATAATCGGAATATCCTTATAAGTATGACGAATTAAATTCGTATACACAACCGTTGCGTAATCCGGTCTTTTTCCCATCACGCCTCCGGGAGTAAAGGAATCCGTCTCCCGACGTTTTTTCGATACGGAATAATGGTTAACCATAGAATCCATATTTCCGCCGGATACAAGAAATGCCAGGCGTGGAACACCAAGAATGGAAATGGATGCATCATCCTTCCAATCCGGCTGTGCAATAATTCCCACCGAATAGCCATGAGCCTCCAGGATTCTGGAAATGATTGCATGACCAAAGGATGGATGGTCCACATACGCATCTCCACATACATAGACAAAATCCAATTGTTCGATTCCGCGGTCAATCATATCTTGTTTTGAAATAGGTAAAAATCCTTCGTTCATTCGTTTCTCCAATATATATCAATACTACATTTTTCCCGGCTAACGTCCGGCATACAACCTCTCGACTTCTTCCGGTGTAAGCTTCCTGTATTCTCCGGGTTCAAGGCCGTCTAAAGTCAGGGTATCAATGGAAAGCCGTTTTAAGTCGATGACCTTACAGCCAACGGCGTAAAACATACGCTTTACCTGATGGTAGCGCCCTTCCGAAATAGTAAGTTTTGCATAAAATTCATGTGTACCATCTTCTGACACGACATCCGGCAAAATTTCAAGCTCTGCTGGAAGCGTCGGCTCATCGTCTCCGATGTCGATTCCTTTTTGAAATACTTCCACACTATCGGTTGGAACCGGTGCATCCAGCTTTGCTTCATAGGTCTTATTTACATGATGGGACGGACTTAAAATATGATGCGTAAAAGCGCCATCGTTTGTAAGAAGAAGCAACCCTTCGGTATCCTGATCAAGCCTGCCAACCGGTGTAAGAAAACGAAGCTCCTCCGGAAGCTCGTCCATAACCGTCTTGTGGGTAGCATCTGTTACCGCAGTAACATAGCCAGCCTCTTTGTACAAAAGATAGTAGGAAAATTCCTCATATACTAACTGTTTACCTTTAAAACAAACAATGTCGCACTTTTCATCCACTTTATCTTCCGGGCGTTTTGCCAAAACATCATTTACGGTTACAAGCCCCTGTTTAATATATTTTTTTACCTCAGACCTTGTGCCAACCTGACAGGCACATAAAAATTTATCTAATCTCATTTTTTCCTTAATCTTCATTATATATGATATCTACTGTATCAGATTCTACACCCCAAACAAGATGTACCCCAGCATCATAATAAAACGATACCATCTGCCCCTGTCTCATTGCAATATATTCTTCCATTTCAATGGGTTTTTCAAATAAATCCAGATTTTTAACTATATCCCAATTTTCATACATAATTTTTAAATCGTTTGTATCGAAATCGGTTTGACCAGCGTTATTCATATATTTACATACTTCTTCATAAACATGTATTACAGCGCTGGTTATCTCTTCATCAGTAGCAGAATCTATCGAAAATTCTTGTGAACTATTTTTATCCGGATTCTTCATATTTTTTTCTTGACTATCATTCACATTCTCTGTTTCTGACATAAAGGAATGGAGTACATCATGATACTCTGGATCAGAAATATATACCACATCATTCACATATTTATCTAAATAGCTGGTATTTCCTACATTAGCAACATGAATAGCAAGATAACCTCCATCAATACGCCATAAATATAGAGAATAGTTTGTATCTACTTTAATATCATAGGGCGTAGTATCTGCATCCAAACCATTTAATACATCTTTCACTTGAATCCCTTCTCCTACGCATTCAGTAGCTGAAATTACATAGACTAATATTTCATCGTTTGATACCCCGATAATGTACCTTTGATTGTTGTCCATATAATAATCTATCGTATCATCATCTTTTAAATAATAGCTTGCAGTTATTCCAGTTTGGTCTATAGATACCAATGTGTCACTGGTGCTTTTCATATAGTCAGTAGCGTTTATACCCAGTTTAGCATTTGTGAAAGAAATATAAGGTAGCTTTTCCTCCAATACAGTTTCTAAGTCGTTACTGTTCTCGTCTTGCGTTTCTTGTATTTCTGCTATACTTGATGGCACTTCTTTTTCTACAACTTCAGCTTCATTTTTGACCATCTCTTTACTACCACATGAGGTCAGACATATACATCCGATTGCCAGTAAATAAAATAGCACTTTTTTCATAAATATTTCTCCAAATTAGTTGATAAAATCTCGAATCTCTTTGCTTATCGTTTCATATTGATAATCATGTACATAATGAGGACAATCTAACTCAATATATTTTGCATGTTCCAAATGTGAAATATATTCTTTTGGAATACTTCTCCAGGTTTCCTCATCAAAGCCTGTACCGCCAGAACCATTAGAAATAAACAATAACATAGGCACCTGAGGAATTCCATTTTCTTTCACAACATTTGCATTCTCTTTTACAGTCATTGCTTCATTAATCATTGTCACTGTTGCCGTTCTACTATAAAAAACTGATCTGTAAATTTCTTTTTCATAATCGGATAAAGTTCCATATTTTATGGCATCACTTTCCGCAAGACTGGGAATCCATCTGGTAATTCCCAATGCAGCTCCATATTGTCCTAATTTTAATATTGGAAGGCTTATCTTCATTTCATCATAATACTCTGGGACAGCCATATCTAAACCAATGATTGCTTCTATCTCATCAGGATACTTCTGTGCCCAATACAAAGCCTCTATTCCTGACATGGAATGTGGGCAAAGAATATATGGTCCCTTTATGCCAGCCTTATCGAGTGCCATCCTTGTTTCGCTTAAAATTGTTTCTATATCTCTGTTTTCATCTACAACATCACTAAAACCATAACCAAATTTTTCTACCACCACAATTCGATAATCGTCACTTAACAACGAATATAACGATTTAAAATCCAATATCGGAGAGCAAGTACCACCACCTGACATAAACACAAGAGTCTTTTTACCTTTACCCTCAATATAAATACTCATATTGTGACCATTTACTTCTACCGTCTCCCCTAATGGCATAAGGAAATTCTTTTCTTTTGAAGAACAAATTATGTTGCGAATAAATGAAACCACCAGGAACAATATTATGATTGCTAAAATAATCAATAAAACTTTTATCATTTTGTTTAATATCCTTTTCCATTTGGAGTACTAATTTCTTTTAGTTTCGTATCCGGAATTGTTATAAAACCGGTAATATTCGATTGCATATTTGCATCTATCCCTTGTGTTTGTCCTGTATATAAATACTCACATGCATGAAATACTTCTCCCTGGGTAAAAGTGATTCTGGCTATGGATTGTAATATTCCACAAATACATCTTATTTCGGATTCTCCTCTACAATTTTTCCTAAACAAGATTTACGGATGAATTTTCTAAGACATTAGGTAATAGTGTATAAATATTACAACCACACAATTCATCAAAATGTTTTTTTGTATTCATAAAAGCTTTCCATTTATCTATTGTAAAATCTGGTAACCCATGCCTCAATGCAACGTCTACTAATCGTTTTTCCATGATACATGCTTCATTTGGTAATGAGATAGCATCACATAATTGAATTAGAATATCATAATTATCATACTCACTATTTTTAAGAAATGCTGCCAGAAACTCTTTCTGTTCTGAAGAACAATCATACTTGCCAAAAAAGGGGTTTATATCTTTTATAGGGAAAGAATGAGTCAAGCAAATTCGTGCAATTTCTTCTTGCTTTATACTCATCATATAATCATATCCATCAAATATATGTAGAATTCCCTTAATTCCAGCTCTACGTCCGATATCATGCATTAACCCCATAACATATGCTTTATCGCAATCCATGCCTTCTACTTTTTCAACAATTAATCTTGCATTTTTTGCAACCGATATGCTGTGCTGTTCCCATGGTCCAGGTGTTAATTGTGCTGCAATTTATAGTTCTTTATCTGCTTCTGATGGTGTAAGCATTTTAACCCTCCTCTTCGGTGTAGGCAGCTATTACGATTTACCTCTAAATCCTTTAATTTTTTATTTGTTATATGTAATTTCTAGCTTGGATAAGCTCATTGAAAAAGGTCGCTTACATATAAGCTCTTTGTTTTCTCTCTGCTTATATGTATTTTTCGACTCAAATGCATCTCTTGGGAGAGGACGATTACATATAAGCGTGCTGATTTCTCGTCTTTTATATGTAATTCCAAGCTAAAACACATTTCGCAACAGTCAATGGCTACATATAAATATCCTTATTTCTCCACGTTTATATGTAAATCCCCGATTCAACACTTCTCTTTTCCTCTGCTATAAATTTTATCTACAACTTCAAAGATTACGAGCATTTTATCCCTAATTCTATTTTTAGTTTATAAAATCTCTCTAAGCGAAATAATCATATCCAAATTGTAGTAAGTCACATTATAGTTTTTGCCATCGGAAGCAGTTGTTCGGAATTTCCGAACAACTGCTTCTTCATCCAACTCACCTTTTTCAAAAATATGCTTAATATGGTCACTTACATTAGCTTTGCTAGACTGATACAATTCCACCAGTTGTTGTTGTGTAAGCCATACCTAGATAATCTTCGGTAATCGAGAGTCCAATGTAGCTTTGATGAGCTGCTCATTACTATGTATATACTGAATCCTGTTGATTGTATTTTCTACCTCAGAAATGCCCATCATTTTTTCAGTATCATCCATACACTCACCGAGTGCTCTCCTGATATTATATTCCAGCCATTCAACCCAGGTATATGCCAAACCGAAAAACTCACTATATGCCCGAAAGCAATTGTCATAGGCTTCCAAATAACCTTCAAAATAAGTAACCATTTTCTCTATGTCCAGATCACAGGTGGTAATTCCTGACCATTGAAGCGCAAGTTGAAGTACATGAGATACTGGATTACCATAATCAAGACATTCTAAATCTATTACCCATGGGTTCCCATTATCCCACATAATATTCTTAGGGTCCATATCCTCGTCTGACAAACAAAGAATATCCGGTAAAGAAACTCTGGCCTTATTCATTTCTTTCTCGACATAGATCAGAAGCTCTTCGTTTTCCAACAAAAGAGAAGCAATTTCGCTCTTCTGTTCTTTTGCTTTCATGGAATATCCATGCCAATCAATTTTACTGATTTCAGGTTCCTGATGAAACACATTCCTTGGTTCAATCCCATGAATTTTTCCAAGAATATTTCCGGCGATATGACATTGCCGATTTGAAATAGTATTCCAATCTGTTATATGTCCTTCTTTCCAATTAAAAATATAGAAAAAATGTCCATCTATACTTTGCATCTTATTCCCATGTATGGTTAAGGCCGGTACAATTGGAATACCTTCTTTTTCAAGAATACCTTCTATTTTTTCTGCCCGTGCATAGTTGTCATGGGCGTCTTCTCTGCTCATGATTTCCGGATTCAGATGCTTGACCGCATATGTCCCGCATTCGGTTACTACTTGATACATTCGATGTAAAAAACCGCCAGATACAGGCTTAACAGGCAAAATAATTGTTCCAAGCCCACAGATCTGCATGAGCTTATAGAGCAATTCTTCTATCGTTTTTTCCTTATTCACTGCTTTATTCCCTCTGACTTAGAATTTTTCAACGACTTCAAATTCTTCAAAAATCACAGGCATTTCTTCTGAAAACTCATACCCAAGTTCTTTTCCTTCTTCTCTGAAAAAATGCTCATGATTTTTTCTCCAGGACTCAAGAGAATCATCTTCTCCCTCAAGCTTTGCTATTTCAAAGGTAATATCCTTATACGGAATGATTCGAACTCTTGTTGTTTTAATCACGCATCCGGGTTTTCCGTCCCAATAGGTAATGACACTCATATTTCCTTCTTGGGGAATTGCTTTCCCCTCAATCTCATATCCCCATACACTGCTTGCAGTTGCTTTTTTCTGGCCTTTTAATACCAAGTCTAATAGGTAATTACAGGCATCTTCCGTCAGCTCAAAATGCCACTTTTCTAAATGCTCGATATCCATTTTCCTTCTCCCAATTAACGTTTTTTATCTTTTCTGATAAATGGTTCTTCTACATGATCTTCCACCAGGATTTTGTACTTTTCCGGGCGCCTGTATGCATTTCCATGAACTTCCTGCTGTCTGTATTTTCTAAGCATATCCATGTCAAGCTCCGCTATATACACATCTTCTTCTCCGGATGCTTCAAGCAGACAGGTATCCCTGGAAGAAGGTAGTTCCGGAAGATAGGCCACACCATCAAATACTGAGGAATGACCATTGCAATCCGGTTTTCCCTCCGGATAATTACAGGTTGCAATCGCCAGCATGTTTTCATAGGCTCTTCCTCGCAGCTGGGATAATCGATTAATTTCCATTGGACAGGCATTTGGAACAAGCAGTAGCTCCGCACCTTTTAGCATGAGTATTCTGGCACTTTCCGGAAACTCTCTGTCATAGCAGATCATAGACCCTACCTTTACTTTTCCAATCCTTGTATCCAGATCCGTAACAAAAAAATCATCCCCGGCATCCAGTCTGCATTCGTCACCAAAATCACAGGTATGAATCTTTGCATAGGTATATTGACGCTCTCCATGTCGGTCAAACAGAATTACCGTATTTCTTGGAAGCGGCTCGTGCTGTTCTAAAATAGTTATGGCAATCGCCATATCCAGTTCAGCCGCAAGCTTTCCAAAAGTATTTACAAAATCACCATCCGGCAAAACTGCCATACTTTTCAGCGCATTTATGTCCTCCGGTATCTCGTATCCATTACTCCACATTTCCGGAAAAAGGGCAATATCTGCGCCTTTTTCTTTTGCTTTTCTACAGCATATAATGCCCTTTTTTAAGTTATCTTCCAGTGTACCTGTCGGTAAAATCTGCAATAATGCGATCTTTAATTTCATAGATGGTCTCCCCAAAAATTTCAAATATGTTATTCCGGAGCTTATAAATTGAGTTCTTTTACTAATTTCATTGCTCTGGCTGAAACCAATTCATCATCACTCATTTCCAGTAAACTTTTTCTATCTACCCATTTGTAATCTATCGTTTCACCTTCTTGCAGAATAATCGAATCCTTTTTACAATCGGTGACACATAAGTATTCCACATAGAGGGAATGATGAGCATCATGAACTATTTTTCCAATCTCTTTTAATTCTTTCGTGCTTATTCCTGTTTCTTCTTTTAACTCTCTTATGGCACCTTCTA
This sequence comes from uncultured Agathobacter sp., assembly GCA_945910395.1. GTDB lineage: Bacteria > Bacillota > Clostridia > Lachnospirales > Lachnospiraceae > Roseburia. The sequence continues at coordinate 36,774 of CAMDYX010000020.1, forward strand.
ATGAATTTTCACCTTTTAAAACAGAACCACCGGCGGTCAGCTCCCACATGCCACCATAATGTTTGCGGTAATCTCTTTTCATAAGCAGATAGGTTCCATCCTCGTGCTTAACTATAACATCAACCACAAGATGATAAACGTCATCAGGAATGGAGTTTCCTCTTACTAAAGTCGATTTTTCTATCTTGTTAAAATTTTTATCATATGCATCCCACAGCTCAGCCATTATACTTCTCCGTTCTATATTTTCTGTATCCTGCATCTGTCGTCCAATGACGCCTCTCTGGTACTTTATCTTGGCATTGCGAAGCATAGTTTCCAGTTCATTTGTTAAACCATCTGTTGAACGAATCATGTCATAATCAAATCCATACAGTCGTGCTACTGCCGTATCATTATAGGCACCATCGGTAAGAACAATATCACCGGGCTCGGATTCATTCTGTAATCCACCGGCATACCCTACATGAATCAATTCCTGCACGCCTCCGGCAATCAGATCCTCCGCCTGGGTTGCAATAGCCGGTGAACACTATTTTTTAACTCCAGCCGAACCAATTCCTTAGGATCGGTTAATGCATCTTCTCTTTTCATCCGTTCTCCTATTATTATTCCGTTTAGGCAAATTACATACTATACAATAATAAAATAAGTAAAGCAGCGATTCCGCCTATCGGTGCAAGAATTGTAATCCTGTTTTTCGTCTGATCTTTAAAAATAAAGTCCAGTATTCGAAAGAAGATAACACCTATCAGACCACCCAGCGAATTTAAAATTACATCATCTATGTCTGTTGCACCAACTGCAAACATGTATTGAAAAGCTTCAACCAATGTACTTATGAATAAAATTGATAAAGTATTCATAAAAACAGACTTTTTTCTAATTAACAGCGGAAAATATATTCCCATTGGAATAAAAATTACGATATTACCTAACAGATTACTTAATGCAAAAGAACGCTGTAACAAATAGTCACTAAACAAATAGCTAGATATCGTGCGAAAAGGAATCAGATTTATGGAACGAAAAGAACCTATGCTTTTCTTATGAAAAAGAAGAGCAAAGAGTATTAAAAAATAGAGAATCATCACTCCATAAAATAAGATATCATATATTATTTTGGTATTTTTCCCTTCTTCTTGTCGTTTCATATTCTTCTCGTATCATCCAATTGTCTTAGATGGTAATCGTATTGTTCCTTTCTCCTATTTTGAACGCTTTAAAAATTCTAAGATCAACTTCCACATTCTCTCTGTGGAAGAAATAGAAAGGCGCTCCTTTGGCGTATGAATATCATAGTTGGTCGGACCAAAGGATACACAATCAAGACCTTCTATTTTTTCTGAGAAAATGCCACATTCAAGACCAGCATGAATTGCTTCAAAACGAGCTTCCTCCCCAAACAGTTCTTTGTAGATTTCTCCAATGAGTGTTCTCATATCAGAGGAAGGCTTGTACTCCCAGGCTGGATAATCTCCCTCAATTTCCACTTCTCCTCCCAGCATTTCTACAATCTGACATAAACGTTCCTTCAGTTCCTCTTTTCTTGTAGAAACGCTGCTTCGCACAGAGGTCACCATGTACAGGCATTCCTCCTGCAATTCCAGGATACCAAGATTTAATGATGTCTCTATAAGGTTCTCCATTACCTGACTCTTATTCTGTACCCCGTTTGGAGTAACACGAAGAAAATAGATCAGTTTATTGACCGAAGAAAAGTTCAAGATTTTCTCTTCCTTTACCGCTTCAAAGCTAACGGTAACAGCTACCTCCGGATCCGATACCATAAATTCATTCTTAAATGCCTGATCTAAGGAGGCTACAGCCTCGGAAACGAGCTCTTTGTTTTCTTCCGGAAGCAAAATGACTGCATTACATTCCCTTGGAATCGCATTGTCCTTAAGTCCTCCTGCCATGGATGCAATTCCAAAGGGTGTCACATCAAAGATGGCTTTTAATACTCTTCCCATAAGAATATTGGCATTGCCGCGTTCCTTGTGAATCTCTGCACCGGAATGTCCGCCCTGTAAACCGGAAACCATAAGCTTTGCCACCAGTCCATTCTGGGAAACATATTCCATTGGTATTCTGGAAATCAGGCTCATTCCGCCGGCACAACTGGTAAGAAATTCTCCCTCCACATCGCTGTCGAGATTTAGCATTTTCTTGCCTTTTAGCATAGACAAATCGATATCGTATGCACCAAGCATACCGATTTCTTCATCCACCGTTATAACCACTTCAAGAGGCGGATGGGGAATATCCTTGGAATCCAAAATAGCCAGTGCATAGGCAACTGCAATGCCATCATCACCACCTAAGGTAGTTCCATCAGCAGTCACAAAATCATCCTCCACCAAAAGGGAAAGACCGTCCTTTTCAAAGTCAATATCCACACCGTTTTCTTTCTCACAAACCATGTCCATGTGGCCCTGAATAATGATCGGTTCAGAGGCTTCATAGCCTTCTGTTCCTTCTGCAAAAAGGATGACATTATTCAGTTCATCCTGAATGTATCTTAAATTGTGATCTTTTGCGAAGGAAACGAGATAATCACTGATTTCCTTTGTGTTCCTTGAACCGTGAGGAATGCTTGCGATCTCCTCAAAATAATAAAATACTTTTTTTGGCTCTAAGCCTTCTAAAACTCTCATAGAATCCTCCTTACATTCATAACATGTATTATGAAAAAATATTTATTTTCCTTCCTTGTTTTCCTTTTTATTTTATTTTTTATTCTTGCACCAACTAAAACCCTTGATGCAAGCAAAAATGGAATCACATTATGGTTTGAACAGATATTACCAACCTTATTACCGTTTACCATATTGTCGAGCTGGGTCATAAACTCCAATTTTTTTGATCTTTTCCGGGGCGCAAAAACAAAAAAGAGCCATCGGATTCTGCCGGAGGAATGGTTTATTCTCTTGTCCGGATTCCTTTTTGGTTTTCCCATTGGCAGCAAGCTTTCTTCTGATTTTTATCTAGCAGGAAAAATATCAAAAAAACATGCCCAAACTCTTTGCATGTATACTAACCATATGAGTCCTGCCTTTGTACTTGGTTATGTCTGCACACAGCAATTACAGGACATCCATTATGCGCTTCCGATATGTTTCATTTTGTATGGGCCATCCTTGATATTGGCACTTATCTTACTGCTCAGGGATTGCAAAAAACTGCAAAAATCAAACAAAGCTACACCCCTAATACCGGATTTCGACAATCAGAATTGCGGAAAACAGATTTTAGATGAGCATAAAAATACGGCATCAAGTTTTCAAATAGATATGAAAATCATTGACGCCGGTATGATAAGCGGTTTTGTTACACTTATTAAGCTATGCGGATATATGGTATTTTTCTCAATCGGCGTATCCATGATACAGCACTTTTCTATTCTGCCACAAAACTTAAAGATCCTAGCGATATCCGGCCTTGAGGTAACAAATGCCATTTCATTTATATGTTCACATGTCGCGGAAAAAGCAAAGATATTGTATCTCGTACTCATATCCTTGTCCTTTGGCGGACTGTCCGGTCTTGCTCAAACTGCATCCATGATCAGTCCCGCAGGATTATCTGTCAAAAAATATGTTTTCACCAAAATTCTGCTGACACTTTTAACTGCTCTGCTGATCACAGCCTATCTGTCAGTTATCTAAAAGACCTTCCGTTGAAATCTTGATATTTCCATAGTCGGTATTTTCTGCCTCTTTGGAAGGAGCTGCCGGCTGTGGAGCCGGTTCCGGATACAACTGTGCACGATTGGCAGTAACCACATCCAAAAATCCCTGAAGGGAAGAAATCAAATTATCATATCTCATCTTAGATGTATCAATGGCATTGATCAGAATATCCTCTACACCTTTCAACTGGTCATCGGTATATCCCATGGCGCCCATACGGATATTATTTGCCTCATTTGTTGCATTATCAAGAATTTCCTGAGCCTGCTTTGTGGCAATCATAACCACTTCATTAGCCTGGGCGTAAGCCTGCTGCATGATCTGGTGCTCAGATACAAGCTCATTTGTCTGAATCTGAGCCTGGGCAATAATCTGGTCTGCCTTTGCCTGGGCATCCGCTAAAATTGCCTCTTTATTGCTGATAATTTTCTGATATCTCTTAATCTCTTCCGGAGTTTTACTGCGAAGTTCTGCAATTAATTCTTCAAGTTCTTCACGATCAACGATAATCTTGGTGCTGGATAACATCTGTGGCTTGCAATTGGAAATATACTCTTCGATTTCGTCAATGATCTGTTCCATTCTACTGCTCATAAATACTCTCCTTAAATCACATTATACTTCTTGTATATCTTCTCAATAATCGGTTCCGGAACAAATTTGGAAATATCGCCACCATAGGAAGCAAATTCCTTTACGATTGTGGAACTGAGATAGGAATATTTCAAATTTGTAGTTAAAAAGATGGTTTCCATATCCGGATTCTGTACATGATTCGTTTGAGCGATCTGCAATTCATACTCAAAATCTGTTACGGCACGTAGACCACGAATGTTAATTGTAGCTCCGATTTCCCTCATGTAATCCACTAAAAGACCATTGAAGGAAGACACTGTAACATTCGGAAGATCTTTTGTCATCTCTTCTATCATACTAACACGTTCTTCCAAAGAAAACAATGAATTTTTTGCGCTGTTATTGAGCACACCAATGACTAATTCATCTACAATTTTAGAGGATCTTTCAATGATATCTAGGTGTCCGAAAGTAATCGGGTCAAAACTTCCGGGATAAATTGCTTTCTTCATAATCTACCTCATTTTCTACGCAAAAAAGCGTGGGCATTTGTCTTGTACTTTTTGTATCTTGTAAGCTCAAATCCGTATTCTTCTACATCATCAAATTCTGTGTCGCAGGATGCTTCCACAATAATAATCGTATCCGGTTTTACGATGGAGGAATGGGAAAGTAAAGCAAGCACTTCCTTTTCCAGATCCTTGTTGTAGGGAGGGTCCATGAAGATGATGTCAAACTGATATTTCCCCTCTAACATGGAAATCGCAGACCGGACATCCATCGTCATCAAAGACGCTTCTTCTGTAAATTTTGTAAACTTAATATTATCTTCGATACATGCAGAAGCCTTCTTGCTATTCTCGACAAAAACAGCCCGTTTTGCCCCTCTGCTGATTGCCTCAAGACCAATTTGTCCGCTTCCTGCAAAAAGATCAAGAAAATAACATCCCGGAATATCTGCCTGTAAGATATTAAATAAGGTTTCCTTAATTTTATCAGTGGTTGGTCTTGTGTCCATTCCTTCGATGGTTTTCAAAGGAAGACTTCTCGCTGAACCTGCAATAATTCTCATAGCCTATTTTTGTTCCTTTAATACATCTTTATTTTTTACAATATAATCGATCAGTGAAATGACGGTAAGAGCAAGGGCAATATAGGTAAGTACAATGCCCAGAATATGTAACCAGGCAAACTGACTTAAGGTGATGTCAAGCATCAGCACAATCACCATTAACATCTGGAATGTGGTCTTAAATTTGCCCCAATAGCTGGCTGCAATTACCACACCGTTATCCGATGCAATGAGACGAAATCCGCTGATAATGAATTCTCTTGCAATAATAATGATAACAATCCAGGATGCCAGTTTTCCTAAATCAATCAGACAGATCATTGCGGAACAAACCAAAAGCTTGTCCGCAAGAGGGTCCATAAATTTTCCGAAATTGGTTACCAAATGATATTTTCTTGCAATTTTTCCGTCCAGAAAATCCGTAATGCTGGCAATGATAAAAATTGCCACTGCAATATAATTTCCATATCCTTCAAAATAAGGTGCCAACAGGAAAAATACAAAAAATGGAATCAAAATCACACGGAACAGTGTTAATTTATTTGGTAAATTCATAATAACTCTCCTATCAAATCGTATTCGTATGCGCCGGTTACCAAAACCTTTGCGATATCTCCTGACATCAGTTCCTTCTCGGTGTTCACGAAAATGTAACCGTCCACATTCGGTGCATCCCGATAGGTTCTGCCTATATAGGCGTTGTCATCCACAACCTTTCCCTCAATCAGGACATACATTTCCTTACCGATCATGGTCTCATTTTTATCCATGATCACCTCTTCCTGAAGCTCCATGACATCGGCCCGATAATCCGCTTTTTTCTCTTCCGAAAGCTGATCCAAAAGCTCGGCAGCAACCGTACCCTCTTCTCTGGAATAGGTAAATGCCCCCAGCCGGTCGAACTCCATGTCATTGACGAACTGCATCAGTTCCTCGTGCATCTCATCGGTTTCTCCCGGAAAACCGCAGATCAGTGAGGTGCGCAGGGTAATATCCGGAATGCATTCCCTTAAATAAGAGATTCTCTCTATCAGTTCTTCTTTGTTTGTTTTCCTTCCCATCCGGCGGAGAATTTCATTATTGCAATGCTGAATTGGCATATCCAGATAATGACAGACCTTCTTGTTACGAAGAATCGAATCAATCAGCTCCTCATAGATTTCCTCCGGATAGCAGTACATGATCCGAATCCAGAACAGTCCCGGGATTTCATTGAGTGCGTCCAACAGTTTATGAAGAGACTTTTCGCCGTATAAATCCACTCCGTAAAGGGTCGTTTCCTGTGCCACAAGAATCAGCTCCTTTACTCCGTCCTCGGCAAGGGCTCTTGCCTGATCTAAAAGTTCTTCCATCGGCACACTTCGGTATCTTCCCCGGACAGAGGGGATGACACAATAGGTACAGTTTTTATTGCAACCCTCTGCAATCTTCAGATACGCATAGTGGCCTCCCGTAGAAACTACGCGCTTTGCATTGGTATTCGGAAGTCCCGTAAGAGGTTTTAGGCTTACAAAGGTCTCGTTTTTCATGGTGCTGTGTACTGCATCGCAGATTGCATCATAAGAATTTGTTCCGATAATGGCATCCACTTCAGGAATTTCTTTCTTAATCTCATCCGCATAGCGCTGTGCAAGGCAGCCGGTAACAATCAAGGATTTTAGCGGTCCTGTCTTTTTGTATTCAGCCATTTCAAGAATGGTATTGATGCTCTCTTCCTTTGCATCTCCAATGAAGCAACAGCTGTTTACAACGATGATATCCGCCTCTGTTTCATCGTCTGTAATGGTAATGCCATCTTTTTCCAGCATTCCAATCATAAATTCGGAGTCTACAAGATTTTTGTCACATCCTAAAGATATAAATAAAAGTTTCATATTACATACACTATAAAAAAGGGAATGACAACAAAGTATCATCCCTCTTTGTCTTTCTTATCTATTCTCTTCGTCAGCCACAATCTTAACTTCGCCTTTATACAGCTCCTGAACAGCGATAGAAAGTGGTTTGTTGCATGGTGCATCTGCAAGTGCCTCTGCACCGTCGATTAGCTGTCTTGCACGCTTTGCGGTGGCAAGCACGATAGAATAACGGCTGTTAACTACGGGCTCCTCTCCGATTTCAACGTCATTGTTTACAACTTTCATAAGTTCTACATAAGATGGAT
>CAMDYX010000021.1 GCA_945910395.1 uncultured Agathobacter sp.
TTTATGATATTGTCTGGAAAGAACCCTATTCCGGCGATTATAACATCGTCATGAGTCATGTCCGGAATGTTCGGGAGAAGATAGAGGATAACCCAAGCAAGCCAATCTATATACAGACTGTTTGGGGAGTCGGCTATAAATTTAATAACGAACAAAAATGAGCAGGTATTGCAGAGTGTTTGTAATATCTGCTTTTTATATGGCGATAAAAGGCTTGATTTTATATAGAAATAGGATTAAAATGTATCAAGATAAATGATTAAATTTAATCATTCAAAGTACAGAAGTTATGTGATACCATCATAACACAAAAAAGGAACAAAAAGGAAGTAGAGATATGAAAGGATACGAAAAATATGAGCGAGCATACTTTATGCCGCCGGAATGTACATATGATTGGGTGAAAAAGGATTATGTGGATAAGGCACCTTACTGGGTGTCTGTTGATCTTAGAGATGGTAACCAGGCACTGATTGAGCCAATGAGTCTGGAGGAAAAGCTGGAATTCTTCCAGATGCTGGTAAAGATTGGCTTTAAGAAGATTGAGATCGGTTTTCCGGCAGCGTCTGAGACCGAATATATTTTTGCAAGAGAGCTGATTGAGCGTAATATGATTCCGGAGGATGTGACGATTCATGTGCTGACACAGGCCAGAGAGCATATCATCCGAAGAACCTTTGAGGCACTTGCGGGGGCACCGAGGGCAGTTGTCCATCTTTACAATTCCACATCCGTTGCACAGCGTGAGCAGGTGTTTAAGAAGGATAAGGAAGAAATCAAGCAGATTGCAGTGGATGGCGCGAAGCTTTTAAAGGACCTTGCTGCTGAGACGGAAGGAAACTTTACGTTCCAGTACAGCCCGGAGAGCTTCCCGGGAACAGAGGTAGACTATGCGGTGGAGGTATGTAATGCCGTACTGGATGTATGGGACCCAAAACCGGATAACAAAGTAATCATCAACATTCCCACTACCGTGGAGAATGCAATGCCACATGTTTTTGCAACCCAGGTGGAATATATCAACAAGAACTTAAGACACCGTGATGGAGTAATCCTGTGTCTGCATCCGCACAACGACCGCGGTTGCGGAGTCAGCGATGCAGAGCTTGGTATGTTAGCAGGAGCGGAGCAGATCGAGGGAACGCTGTTTGGAAACGGAGAGAGAACCGGTAACGTTGATATTGTTACCCTTGCCATGAATATGTATTCCCATGGCGTTGACCCGGAGCTTGATTTTTCCAATATTCCGGAAATCCGTTCCGCATACGAGCGGCTTACCCGTATGCATGTGCATGAGAGACAGCCTTATGCCGGTGATCTTGTATTCTCCGCATTTTCGGGATCTCATCAGGATGCAATTGCAAAGGGAATGGCCTGGAGAGAAGAGAAAAAACTGGATAAGTGGACCGTTCCTTATCTTCCGATTGATCCAAAGGATGTGGGAAGAACCTACGAGGCAGATGTAATCCGAATCAACAGCCAGTCCGGAAAGGGTGGCGTTGCCTACATCTTAAAGCAGAACTTTGGAATTGCGATTCCGGAGAAGATGCGTGAACAGGTAGGATATATGGTAAAGCAGGTATCGGACGAGGAGCACAAGGAGCTTTCTCCGCAGTGGGTATATGAGATTTTTGAAGACAACTATGTAAATCACAATCCGATTTTCCTGGTGCCGGAATGCCACTTTAAGCAAATTGATGGCATTATGGCTGAGGTTTCCATTCATCAGGGTGAGCAGTCCCGTGTGGTTACCGCCAATGGTAATGGACGACTTGACGCAGTAAGTAATGCCATTAAGCAGTATTTTAACATCAGCTATGAGCTTTCTGTATATGAGGAGCACGCCCTCTCTCACGGCTCTTCTTCAAAGGCCATGGCATATGTGGGGCTGACTTACCAAAACCAGATGTACTGGGGTGTCGGCATGAAGGAGGATATTATTCAGGCCTCTGTAAATGCCCTTGTTGTTGCTGTAAACCGGCTCCTTGAAGTCAAGAAGGTTGAAAATGTGCAGGATGAGCGTCTGATAGCAATGCAGAACTTCATTCAGGCAAATTATCAGACCGTAACCCTAACGGACATGGCAGAAGAATTCCATCTGTCTGAGCCGTACATTTCCAAATACATCAAAGAAAAATCAGGAAAAACCTTTGGTGATCTTGTGCAGAATGCAAGGATGAAAAAGGCAAGAACCCTGCTTCGAAACAGCAATATGACGGTTGAAAGTATCGCATATACTGCCGGATACCAGAATGTGGAACATTTTAACAGGCAGTTTAAAAAGAAATACAATATGACACCAATCGAATATCGCAATCAGAAATAACACTCAGATAAATCCTTCCTCATATATCCGGGGAAGGATTTTTTAAATCTCTTTTCGGATGGAATGTAATATGAAACAATTATATTTTTATAAGACATACAATGACGACGTAGTGACAAATGAAAATCAGGATTTTAAGCTGCCGGATAACTACGAGTGGATCAAAAGCTCCTTTTGGGATCGAATAAAATCCGCTGCAGTTTACGCACTGGCAATCGTGGGAGGCTTTTTATATTGCAAATTCGGTCTTCATCTGCGGGTCGTGGGAAGAAAAAAATTAAAAGAGAATAGGTACCGTGGCTTCTTTGTGTACGGAAATCACACACAGATGGTGGCAGATGTTTTTCTGCCGGCAATCGCCTGCCTTGGAAAGCGCATTTACACCATCGTAAGCCCCGCCAATTATGGTCTGCCGGTAATCGGAAAGCTGCTTCCGGCTCTTGGGGCGCTTCCGATACCGGATAGCATGTCCATGATGAAAAAGTTTCAAAAGGCCATCGCGACACGAATTGAGCAGAAGCATGTGGTGGTGATTTTCCCGGAGGCCCATGTCTGGCCCTACTATACAAAAATCAGACCCTTTTCAAATACCTCCTTTCATTATCCGGTGGAGCAGCATGCACCCGTGTATGCGCTGACCACCACCTATCAAAAGCGCATCATAGGGAAAAAGCCGAAAACAACACTCTATGTGGACGGCCCCTTTTATCCGGATCAGACCCTTTCTGCAAAAGAGCAAAGGGCTAAGCTGTGTGAAAGTGTATCGGCGGTGATGCAGCAAAGAAGCAAAAGCAGCAGCTATGAATACATCTCTTATATCAAACAGAAAGAGAGTATTGACAACAGCGTGGTGAAGTGATATAACATGATGTAGTAATAAATGCTACATAACGGAGTTTAAAAAGCATGAACATCTTGTTTTGCGGAGATAAGAAAATTGAAGAAGGATTACTGCTTTCCATTTTGTCGATTACAAAGCAGGTATGGGAAGAGCTTCATATTTATGTGCTTACAGCCCAGTTCGATTATGAGGGAAAACGTTATGACAGGGTTTCGGAATCGGCGGTTTCCTTTCTGGATACCCTGGTAAAGCAGAAGCGAACAGAGAATTCTGTGGAATGCTTTGATATCTCTTCGCACTTTTTGGCGGAGCTTCCGGATAAGAACATGGGAACAAGATTTACTCCTTGCTGCATGCTACGGCTTTTTGCGGATCTGGTGCCGCAGCTTCCGGATAAGATACTGTATCTGGACAATGATGTGATCTGCAGAAGAGATTTTACGCCGTTTTATAGTCAGGATATCACAAATTTTGAGTTTGTTGGTGTATTAGACTATTACGGGAGCTGGTTTTTCCGGAAAAAATGGTACAAGCGGGATTACTGTAATTCCGGAGTACTTCTCCTTAATCTGAAAAAAATCAGACAGACCAATTTGTTTGGAAAATGCAGAAAAGCCTGTATCGAAAAAAATATGTTTATGCCGGACCAGTCGGCACTGAATAAACTGGCAGTAGCTAAGGGCATCGATGAAAGAAGGTATAATGACCAGCGCAGACTCCGGGAGGACACGGTGCTGCAGCATTTTACAACCACCTTCCGCTTTTTCCCATGGTTTCACACAGTTACCGTAAAACCGTGGCAGATCGAGGACATGCACAGGGTGCTTAAGCTTCATGAGTATGATGAACTTTTGGATGAATTTGTAGTGTTAAAAAGAAAGATGAATCAGGAGGAACTTTCCCTATGACAACAGTAAAGAACAGGATACCGGTTTTCTTTTCCATTGACGATCGTTATGCAGCGTGTCTTGCAGTGGCAATGAAATCCTTAATAAGCAATGCAAATCCGGATAACCATTATCATTTAATTGTGTTGCACAACAATTTAAGTGAAGAGCATCAGAAACGAATCGGCGCTCTTTCTACGGATTTTGCCAAGGTGGAATTCGTTTCCATGGAGGGGAAGCTTAGCGAAATCAATGATCGTGCAGGAAGTCGTCTGCGCTGTAACTATTTTACCCTGACTATTTTCTTTCGGCTGTTAATTGCGGACATGTTTCCCCAGTATGATAAGGGAATCTATGTGGACAGCGACATTATTGTTCCGTCAGATATTGCACAATTGTATCAGATTGATATCGGAGACTGTCTGCTTGGTGCCTGCTCGGATCTTTCCATTACGGGAATTCCGGTATTTATGAAATATCTGGATGAGGCGATAGGCGTCGGTGGCAGAAATTATGTCAACTCCGGGGTACTTCTTATGAATATGAAAAAGCTTCGGGAGGTTTCCATGGGCAGAAGATTCTTAGAGCTTTTTCATAAGTATCACTTTGATTCTGTTGCTCCGGATCAGGACTACATAAATGCCATGTGCAAGGGCAAGATCTTTTATCTGCCAAAAGAGTGGGATACCATGCCCAATGAAAATGAACCGGAGATTCCAAATCCAAAGCTGATTCATTATAACCTGTTTTCAAAGCCATGGAATTACGATGATATTCAGTACGAAGATTATTTTTGGAAATATGCAAAAGAGTCTGATTACTACGAGGAGATTCTGGCAGAAAAGGAAGCCTTTGATGATGCAAAAAGGGAAGAGGAGCAGAAGATGCTGGAGGGCATGCTTGAAAATGCTGCCCGCATCATGAAGGAAGAGGTCACTTTCCGGAGGGTATTTGAAAGCGGGAAAGAGCAAAGACTGTAAAAAATGATAAACCGTGAAGCTTTAGAACGAAGAAAGGTCTTTAGTTTCACGGCTTTTTTTATTATACTATCCTTTGAATGGATTTTTTTGTATAATGGGAGAAGAATTTGAAAGAACGACTGCGAATCTATACAATGACACATAAGCCCTTTGAGATTCCTAAGGACCCTCTCTATGTTCCGCTACAGGTGGGAAGTGCCCTGCAGGAAGACTTAGGATATTTAAGGGATGATACCGGGGACAATATTTCCGCGCAGAACTGCTATTACAGCGAGCTTACCGGCTTGTACTGGATCTGGAAAAATGTAAAGAATCTGGATTATGTGGGAACCTGTCATTACCGCAGATATCTGATCAATGACCGGGAGCTTATTTTTACCGAAGAGGAGTATCTGGACCTGCTTACAGAGTTTGATCTGATTACGACAAAACGGGTTCATCTGAACAATTCTTACCACTTTGGTTTTTCCGCAAACCATAATATAGTGGCTTTGGATACCACCGGAGAGGTGATCCGGGAATTGTTTCCGGACTATTACGATACCTTTGTAAGACTTGTAAACGGACCACAGACCTACTTTGGAAATATTTTTGTGACATCGAAGGAGGTCTTTGACGAATACTGCCACTGGCTGTTTACCATCTTTTTCGAGGTGCAAAAGCGTATCGATATGGAAACCGATGAGGATTCCTATCATAAAAGAGTATTCGGCTTTATCTCGGAATTTCTGCTCTATGTTTTTACGACGGTAAAGGGTCTAAGGGTATGTGAATGCAAGGTGGGAATGATTGGGGAGAAGGCAGAAACCAGAGAAATGAAGCAGCATCTGGCTGCGTATTTAAAAGCGCATGATATTGACGGGGCAAAGGAATATTTCATGCAGCAGCACAAGCTGCGGCCGGATATACTGATGGAAGCCTCCGATATCACAGGAGAGCTTCATCTTGCGATGCAGATCATCGCTACCGCAGATGCCGAGATGAAACGATACAAAAGCAGCATTTTGGATACGGAAGATGATTTTTATAAGCTGGTGCCGTTCTTTGCAAAATTAAACCGTGCGGTAACGGATCTGGCGGAAGGAGCACCTTTAGAGGAAGACTTGATATACATAAAGAATATGCCCTTATCGGATGTGGCAATCTGGGTTGCAGTACAGATCTATCCGGGAAAAAAGGGAAATAAGGAGGAATTATTCAAATGGTTAATCCAGCAACGTTCATGAAATTAATGGGAGCAAAAAATAAATTTGCAAGTGCACATCCAAAGTTTGTGGCTTTTTTCTCTGCGGTATTGAAGCAGCAGATAGAGGAGGGGACTGTGATTGAAATTACGGTTACAAAGCCCGACGGAACTTCCCTGACCGGAAATATGCGTGTGCAGCAGTCCGATCTTGAAATTTTTGAAGAACTAAAGAATCTTTCCGTAAATTCGTAGAATAGAAAGAAAGTGAGAAAGATTTTATGAACAGTAATGAGGAAGAGCAAAAGCTTGGTCGGATCAGGGGAGCAATGTATGGGAAAACGCTTTCCTTTCGGGAATTTTGGAATGCCTATTATAAGGGGCAGGCAGACGATACGGATTTGATGAGCAGGACGACCCAGCCCTTCTGGCAGAGTATGCGTCTGAGTAAGAAGCGCCTGGAGACAAAAGGGCTTACCATGGAGACAAGGCTTGTGCCGGATACAAAGCATAATTCCGGAAGAGATGGTGGGGTCATGGTACAAAAAAATGGCAGTGACCTTAGCGGATGCAGTATCTGTGACATGAAAACAGAGCGTATCTTCTGGAAGGATGGAAAGCGTATTTATAAGAAAAGGGATCGTGAGATTTGTACCACTTCCATCCTTCAATCGGATGTGGAGGCGGGACAGGCAGCCTGTCCAAACTGTGGATATGTGGCACCTATCAGCAGCTTTATAGATGGCTGTGATTCCTGCGGATCAAAATATACAGTAAGTGATTTTGAAGCCAAAATTTCCGGATTTTCTTTGGAAGAAAATGTAAAAAAGAAAATCCTGTTTACAATGAAAAATACAATTACCATACTTGCAGGACTGACGGTTGGATTTTTGATTATAGGCACCGTGGCATTTTTCCTTTTGGGAATTCTTCTGGTAAATGGCAGGAATGGAGTAGGGGCAGTGGGCTCGCTGACTGCCCTTCTCTTTTCGGCGGACTTAGTTGGAATTCTGTTTCGCTCCATCATTATTTCAGGCTTCCTTTTTGGATTTGGCGGGGCAATCCTGCTGGCGATGAAGCACGATCCCATTGTGGGAGAAGGGATTGCAAAAGCAGTGATAGAGGGCTTTTCGGGGAATGACTTTTATCAGAATCTGGAATACAAGCTTCGAAACATTCATCTGACCGAACGGGCGGAGGATGTGGCGGCATTCGCCTCTATCCCATTGGATTCCATCGTATCCCGGTATGAGGATGTGGTGGACTGTGACATGACCAAACTGGACATCAAAAATGTCTATCGGGTAAAAGACGGATATCAGATGGATGCACAAGTAAAGGTGCGAATGATAACGCTTGTCGGGAAGCGCATATCGGAGAAGTATGAGGATATAAAACTGACGTTGTTCGGTCGAGCTGATGTAGTACATGGAAAGGTTACTGCGCTTCGTGAATTTAAGTGCTGCAACTGTGGCAGCACAATCAATCTGTTAGAGGGAAGCACCTGTGCATATTGTGGCTCAAAGTTTGACTATTCCGACTATGGATGGATCATTACCGGCTATGAGCCCTTGAAGAAAAAGCATAATCTGTACCGCGAAATAAAGGTTGGCATGTTTGCAGCATATGCGGTGGTACTTGGAGTGCACTTGATCGCACTTTCCCGCAATTCTACAGAGAATTCCTGGCTTAGTCTTACAAAAGAAGTGAAACAGGAATGGCAGTTTTTTCAGGAATTGTATCAGGATATTCCGATGCCGGAGGAGCTGTGGGCGGAGGCCGTTCTTGTGGATTCCACGGATGAGCTGATTGAGCGGACATATACCTATGAATTGCCCATGGACGAGGAAAGGATGCTAAGCTATAGGAATGTATTTTTGGAGAAGGAATACATTCCATATAATCAGGGGCCAAATTATTTTACGGTCTGGAAGTATGCCTATTTTGAACCAACCGAAGAGGAGGCATATCTTAAAATATCAACCATCATATCCGAGGATGGATTGAAGCTTTACATAGAAATATTGGAAGATATCAACGAGTAAAAATGAAGTAACGATTGTTGGAGGAATACCATGTACCAGGAAATATCACAATTGCTAATGTATGGGGATTTGGACAAGGACAGTATTCTCTATCAGCTTGGAGAACTTTTTGCAAAATTTGACAGCGGGGAATACCATAAGATGGAGCTTGTGCGGGATATCAATACCCAGGTGAAGCACATTTTAAAGGTGGCAACGGATTACGGATTTGATGACAATCTATGGCACAACTACCTTACCTTCTTTTTGATGATGAGTGAGAATCCCTTCTCCATGACCTGTGAAAAGGTGGGAGCCAGCGAGGGTACGGTAAATGAGCTGGTAAAGAATGATTTTCGTATCATGAAGGCGCTCTTCGATTATGACTTTGCGCCAATTGAAAGGGAGCTTGGCATCAGCTGCTTTTCTATGATTTCCGATTATAAGGCAATCCATAAAAAAGAGCTGATGTACAATAAAAATGTCAGCGAGAAGGTTCGTGCCCTTTCCAAAAAATTGGAGCAGGCAAAGGATGAAAAGGAATTTTTCGATGCCGTAACCGGATTTTACAAGGACTACGGTGTGGGAATGTTTGGACTGAACAAGGCATTCCGTATTGATGAGCTTTTGCAGGGAGGAATCAGGCTTAGGCCAATCAACAACATGGATGCCGTTGTTTTAGATGATCTGGTGGGCTATGAGCTTCAGAAGAAAAAGCTTGTGGATAATACGGAGGCTTTCGTAAACGGAAAGAAGGCCAACAATGTTCTGCTGTTTGGTGACAGCGGAACGGGAAAATCCACCAGCATCAAGGCAATCGTCAATCAGTATTATGATCAGGGACTTCGAATGATTGAAATCTATAAGCATCAGTTTAAGAATCTGTCCTCCGTCATTGCCCAGATCAAAAACCGCAACTACAAATTTATCATTTATATGGATGATCTGTCCTTTGAGGAGCATGAAATCGAGTACAAGTTCTTGAAAGCCGTGATTGAAGGCGGAGTAGAGACAAAACCGGATAATATCTTAATCTATGCCACATCCAACCGGAGACATCTGATCAAAGAAACCTGGAATGACCGCAATGATCAGGACAATACCAACGGCAGACATCATTCCGATACGGTGGAGGAGAAGCTTTCCTTAGTCAATCGGTTTGGTGTCACCATCAGCTATTCGAAGCCCACCCAGAAGGAGTACTTTGACATCGTGGTAAATCTTGCAAGACGCGCAGGAATTACCAGTCCAGAGGAGGAGCTTAAGGCGGAGGCAAATAAGTGGGAGCTGTCCCACGGCGGAATCTCAGGAAGATGCGCACAACAGTTTGTAAACTACCTTTCAGGCAGCAGAAATGAGGAAAAATAATGTTATACCAGATTAGCAACGGAGCCGTGGCTTATGCGGACGACCTTGTGTTGCACGATATTAATTTTGAAATTCGAAATACAGAAAAAATTGCCGTAGTCGGACGAAACGGCTGCGGAAAAACCACGCTCCTCAAATTGATTTCGGGAGAAGTGGAATTGGAGCATTGGGATGGGGACAATGCCACCATTGCAAAGGCAGGGAATCCCCAGATCGGCTACTTAAAGCAGATTGCATTTGAGAATCCGGACCTGTCCCTGGAGGAGGAAATCAAAAAAGTATTTCTTCCCATGATAAAAAGAAAGGCCGAGCTGGATGCAGCGGCAGCAGCCCTTGAAACCAACTATTCCGAGGAGGCCGTTGCGAAATATACGGCGATGGAAGAGCAGTTTAAGGAGGACGGCGGGTATTACTTTGAAAAAGAGTACGAGGTGCTGATCAGAAAGTTCGGATTTTCTGAGGAGGAGAGAAAGAAGCCTCTTCGGGATTTTTCCGGAGGGCAGCAGACGAAGATTGCATTTATCAAGCTTCTGCTATCAAAGCCGGATATTCTGCTTTTGGACGAGCCTACGAACCATCTGGATGTTACCACCATTGAATGGCTGGAGGGATATTTAAAGAACTATCCAAAAGCGGTTGTTGTAGTATCCCACGACCGAATGTTTTTGGACAATGTGGTGGATGTGGTCTACGAGATTGAGTACGGAGTATCCAAGCGATATCCGGGAAACTATACCGCCTTTGTGAACCGCAAAAGAGAAAACTATGAGAAGCAGATGAAGGATCACCTCGCACAGCAAAAGGAGATTGAGCGTCTGCAGGCTTTGGTGGAGCGCTTTAAAAATAAGCCTACAAAGGTTTCCATGGCAAGATCAAAGCAGAAGGCTATCGAACATATGGAAATTATTGAGGCGCCGGATAAGTATGATAACAAGACCTTTCATGCGAATTTCCAGCCCGAGAAGGAGACCGGAAATGATGTGCTTTTAGTAACGAATCTAAGCATAGGCTACGACCATGAGCTTTCTACGGTAAGCCTGGATTTAAAAAAGGGAGAGAAGCTTGGAATTTTGGGAGGAAACGGGCTGGGAAAATCCACCTTTTTGAAAACCATCGTAGGAAAGATACCGGCGCTGTCCGGTGAGTATCGGTACGGAACAAACGTAGAGATCGGATACTTTGACCAGCAGATGGCCATGTACACCAGCAATAAGACGGTAATCGATGATTTTTGGGATGAATTCCCCAATCTGACGGAAACGGAAGTAAGAAACGCCCTGGGGGCATTTATGTTCAGCAAAGATGATGTGTTTAAGAATATCAGCATGCTTTCCGGAGGAGAGAAGGTTCGTCTGGCACTCTGTAAGATTTTAAAGCGCAGACCCAATGTACTGATCTTAGATGAGCCCACAAACCATATGGACATCATTGGAAAAGAAACCTTAGAATCCATGCTTAAGGACTTTAAGGGAACGCTGATCTTTGTATCCCATGACAGATATTTTGTAAAAAAGGTTGCAGACAGGCTTCTTGTCTTTGAGGATGGGACCACGCACCTCTATCAGTTTGGCTACGAAGAATATCAGGAAAAGATAGAGAAGGAGGCTGCCCTTGCAGAAAAAAGTACCCAGGGTCCCGCTGTGCTCGGGGGGGTGATCAGCCAGAATGGTGCCGCTTCGGCGCCTGCGACAAATGCAGGAGCAAAGAAGCCTTATTATAATCCGGGAAAGGAGCGGTCAAAGCTTGAGAAGAAGGTGCAGAGGGCAGAGGAGGAGCTGGCAGAAAAGGAAGAAAAGCTAAAGGAGCTTCAGTCAGAGCTGCTCTTGCCCCAGTATCAGTCCAGCTATTCAAAACTGACGGAGATTCAGAGCCAGATAGACGCCATGGAGGAGGAAATCATGGCCGCTATGGAGGTCTGGGAGGAGCTCTCTTCTCAACTGGAAGAAATGATGGAATAATTGTGCAAATTTTATAAAGAATTATGATAATTTATAAAAGAAACATAAAGTTGCACAAAAATAATTGTCTTTTTACTGCAATATGATATAATAAATCCATGATAAGCTTCTTATCAAATAAACGGTAGGGGGTACCAAACCATGAGAATTACGATTACAGGAAGAAACATCGACTTAACAGCTGGAATCAAGGAGGCAGTAGAAGAGAAGCTTTCCAAATTGGACAAGTATTTTACAGCAGATACGGACGTATATGTAACGCTTAGCGTAGAAAAGGAGCGCCAAAAAATAGAGGTTACCATTCCTACAAAGGGACATATTATTCGTTCCGAGCAGGTTAGCAATGATATGTATGTATCCATTGATCTGGTAGAAGAGGTCATCGAGCGTCAGCTGAAAAAGTATCGGACAAAGATTGTATCCAAGAAGCAGAATGCAGCCGCAAATTTCCAGCCGGCATACATTGACTCCCCGGAAGAGGATGAGGAAGAGATCAAGATTGTTCGTACCAAGAGGTTTGGTGTAAAGCCAATGTACCCGGAGGATGCCTGCATCCAGATGGAATTATCCGGACACGATTTCTTCGTATTCCGCAATGCAGAGACGGACGAGGTGAACGTGGTATATAAGAGAAAAGGCAATACATATGGATTGATTGAGCCGGAATGCTAAAGAAACGGAAGGTCAAACCGCAGATAGCGGTTTGACTTTCTTTTTTTGTGTGGGTAAGCTTTTTTATGCCGAAGGGGCATTCAAAAGAAAAAGAGGAGGAAACAAAAAGCAAAAATGGCGGAGGATCTTATGTGTAGTGGCAGGCTGGGAGAAAGCCAGATCAGGCGAATCCGGTTGCTCTGGAAAATCTTCGTGGAAACAGACTTAAATGATGTTGAGGAACTGGAAAAGGAAATCTATGAATACGGAAGCTATCTGGGGGAGAAGGACCTATTAGGGCGGAGAATATTCCTGCGCATGGTCTGTATTCTTCAAATGGTAAAAAGCTGCAATTAGATAAACTTTAAACTCCCATTTCGGAAAAGTGTTCCCGAATGAATTTGCATATTCGAATCAGAATTGTGGAATTTGGCAAGATTTAAGGTTCTAGAATTGTCGTATACCTAAAATCCTTGAAAAACAGCTTTGAATTGCGGATTTTTTATGCGAATTGTACTATTTTGAGGAGTGGACTTCACGATATACCTAATATTTGCAATTTTTTAGGTACAGGCTAAAACGGACCCGGTGAAAACATACAATCGACCATAAAAAGCGCTTAAAATGTCGCTTTTTTCATAAATTTTAGGTACTGGAAGAAAATCAACCAGCGAAATAATACAACTCCCATTTCGGAAAAGTGTTCCCGAATGAATTTGCATATTTGAATCAGAACCCACTCTCGTTTGTAAAAAGCGTAGCGGTACTAAATTCGCAATAAATTGCTCATTAAGTACCGACGCTTTTTAAACGTTCTGATTCAAATAGCAAAATTCATTTTCAGGAACACAATTTCGAAAAGGGACATTATAAAAAAGAAAAAAATTAACAGATTCTTGTATCGAAAAAGAAAAAATGCGAGTATAATGGGTATATATTTTGGACTGACGAAAAGAGGTAAGAATATGAACATCGTTGTATTAGCCGGAGGACTCAGCACAGAACGAGATGTATCCATCAAAACCGGCAGCATGGTAGAGAAGGCATTGAAGGAAAACGGACACAAGACCATTCTTTTGGATGTGTTCATGGGATATGGTGATAAGGAGGAAGATCTTAAGGGTATTTTTGACCGTGGGGAAGAAATCGGAATCAAGGTCAGCAATATTCCGGAGGTTGCGCCGGATCTTGCAAAGGTAAAGGCATCCAGAAAAGACCAGTCGGACTGCTTTTTTGGACCGAATGTGATCCGCCTCTGCCAGATGGCAGACATTGTATTTATGGCGCTTCACGGAGAAAACGGAGAGAATGGAAAGCTTCAGGCGGCCTTTGACCTTCTGGGAGTAAAATATACCGGAAGCGATTACTTAAGCAGTGCCATTGCAATGAACAAGGGAATTGCAAAACAGCTCATGAATGCAAATGGTATTCCTACTCCCCGGGGAATGTCCATGACAAGAGACCAAAGAGAGGATGACCTGTCAAAGCTCCCCCTTCATCTTCCGCTGGTCATCAAGCCCTGCTGTGGCGGTTCAAGCATCGGTGTGACTATCGTAAGAAATGAAGAAGAATACAAAGCCGGCCTTGAGGAGGGCTTCCGTTTTGAAGATGAACTGATCATTGAAGAGTATGTAGAGGGAAGAGAGTTCTCAGTAGGAGTGCTAGAGGGGAAGGCGCTTCCGATCATCGAGATTGCTCCAATCAGCGGCTTTTATGATTATAAGAACAAGTATAAGGCCGGAAGTGCAGTAGAGACCTGCCCGGCAGAGCTTCCCCAAGAGATTACAGAGAAAATGCAGGGCTACGCAGAGGCAGTTGCAAAGACCCTCGGACTGGATACCTATTCCAGAACGGATTTCCTGTTGAACCGGGACAATGAAATCTTCTGCTTAGAGGCCAATACGCTGCCCGGAATGACACCAACCAGTCTTCTACCTCAGGAAGCAAAGGTTGTGGGAATGAATTTTAACCAGCTTTGTGAAAAGCTGATAGAGATTTCTCTTGCAAAATATAATTAGGAGGCTTTCATTTTGAGTCTTACAAAAATGCCGAATATGACACTTTCCAACATTGCAGAGGCCTGCGGTGGCACATACATTGGTGCAGAAGAGAAAAAACAGGAAACGGTATCCGGAGTCGCAACGGACAGCAGACAGGTGGAAGAAGGATTTTTATATGTCCCCATTAAAGGGGCTCGGGTGGACGGACATGAGTTTATTCCCGATGTCTTCCAAAAGGGTGCCCTTGCGGTGCTTTCCGAGAAAAAGCTAGAAAACCCGGCGGGCCCTTATATCCTCGTGGAATCCTCCATCACCGCAATGAGAAAAATCGCTTCCTTTTACCGGAGGAGTCTTTCTATCAAAGTGGTTGGAATTACCGGAAGTGTTGGAAAGACCAGCACGAAGGAAATGATCGCATCCGTTCTTTCGGAGAAATACAATGTACTAAAGACTGCCGGAAATTTTAATAATGAAATCGGACTTCCCCTTACCATTTTTCGAATCCGCAAGGAGCATGAGGTGGCGGTTCTTGAAATGGGTATTTCTGATTTTGGAGAGATGAGCCGTTTGGCGGAAATGGCAAATCCCGATGTCTGTGTAATCACCAACATCGGCTGGTGCCATCTGGAAAACTTAAAAACGAGAGATGGAATTTTACAGGCAAAGACAGAAAGCTTTGCATACATCAAAGAAAAGGGTGTTGCAGTCTTAAACGGAGATGATGACAAGCTTTGTACAAAAAAGCAGGTAAACGGAAAATCTGCCGTTTTCTACGGTATTCATGAGAAATCCGACGTAGATCCCAATCTGGTAAAAGACATTTACGCAACAGAGGTGGTAAACAACGGTTTTGACGGAATGCTTGCAAGGATTCATACCCCAAAGGGATGCCTTGACGCCGAAATCTCGATTCCGGGAGAGCACAATGTCTATAATGCATTGGCGGCAACGGCGGTGGGGCTGGAACTGGGACTTACGATTGAGGAAATCCGGGCGGGAATTAAGAATGCAAAGACCATCCCCGGAAGAACCAATGTGTTAAAGCTGGAAGATATTACCGTCATTGATGACTGCTATAATGCAAATCCTGTTTCCATGAAAGCATCCCTTGCGGTGCTTTCCAAGGCAAAGGGAAGAAGCATCGCGGTTTTAGGCGACATGGGAGAGCTTGGAGATGAGGAGCGCACGCTTCACGCTGAGGTGGGAACAAGCGTGGGGGAGAATCACATTCATACGCTTTTTGCAACAGGAGAGCTTTCCAAAGAGTATGTCACCTATGCAAGGCTTGCAAATCCTGATGTAGAACTATATTATTATAAATCAAGGGAAGAGATGACAGAGGCTCTGCTTGCCTATGTCAGATCCGGTGATACGATTTTAGTAAAGGCATCTCACTTTATGGAGTTCCCGAAGGTGATCGAGGCTTTTTGCGAAAAATACAAGGAAAAGAAAGAGAGAGAATAACATGGCACAGAATCCAATCGTAACCTTTACAATGGAAAACGGAGCAGTAATTAAGGCAGAGCTTTACCCGGAAATTGCTCCAAACACAGTAAACAATTTTATCAGCTTGATCAATCACAATTTTTATGATGGAGTCATCTTCCACCGCGTTATTCGCGGATTTATGATTCAGGGCGGGGATCCGGATGGAACCGGCGCCGGTGGACCGGGATATTCCATCAAGGGAGAATTTTCACAGAATGGTTTTAAGAATGATCTTCTTCATGAGCCGGGAGTCCTTTCCATGGCACGCACCATGATCCCGGATTCCGCAGGAAGCCAGTTCTTTATCATGCATAAGACCTCTCCGCACTTAGACGGTGCATATGCTGCATTCGGAAGAGTGATCGAGGGAATGGATGTGGTAAATGCAATCGCAGAAACCCCTACTGATTACATGGACCGCCCGTTGGAGGATCAGGTTATGAAGACGGTAACCGTTGAGACCTTTGGTGTGGATTATCCGGAGCCAAAGACCGTATAATTGCAGGAATTTGATCGAAAATGAACATATTGGGATGCTGCCTGGGAATCGGAATTCTTGTGTGGTGTCCCTTTTTGTTTGTTGTTTTTGTTTGGAAAATGGAGGGTTACGTATAAGCCCCTTACTTTTCCTGGAGTGATATGTAGTTTTTGCCCGAATCACATTGCTGGAAAACAAGGGATACATATAAATCATCAACTTTTCCGCTATTTATATGTAATATTTAGCTTGAGCTACATTTTGGGAGAGTGAAATTTACATATAAGCTGGCTGTTTTCGTTTAGTTTATATGTAATTATTGGGTTAAGCGCATCTCGCAGAGAGCTAAAATTACATATAATTCTACTGACTTTTCACTATTTATATGTAAATTTTCGATTTGTTGGATTTTAGTCAATTCCGGGGCTGGAAGATGAATATGAATGGGGCATTATTGAGTGCACAAAAGCGAGCATTGATAGGAAGAGCAAAATTCATTCGGGAAGGCAGAGTGGAAAAGGGATTGCTTTTATACAAGGGAAAGGAAAATCAAACGTAAAAAGATGCAATGGAAAGCACTTTTATATTCGAAGAAAATAGCAGATAAGGAAAAAGAATTAAGCCTCTTCCTCCGGGAGATACAGCAGGAAATCCGGTGTATAGGAATATATCCGGATAATGACTTGGATAATCTGAAAAGACAGATTGAAGCGGAAATTGAGAAAGCAAAAGTTGTTGTTGAAGACTGTCTGTATATTCTGGAAGAGAAAGAGGAATGGGATGCATCGCAGGCCCTTGGCATGGCGGTCCTTCCCTTTGTCCCGGAAGGAAAAAAACAGCCGGACTGCTTTTCTGATGCATGGATTGTAGTGGAAGGCTTTGAGGATTTGGATATGGACTTTCTTCAAAAGACTTATGAACGGGCCCATAACCTGCCCTGGACTATACTTAAGACAAAGCGGTGCGTAATCAGAGAGTTTTCCATGGAGGATTTACCTGCATTGTATGAGTTGTATGCACAGCCTTCGGTGACGGAATTTATGGAGCCACTTTTTGACTGGGAGAAGGAACAAGAGTATGAAGAGGCATATATTTCCAACGTCTACCGATACTATGGTTATGGAATGTGGCTGGTGTGCAAAAGGGACAGCGGACAAATCATCGGCCGGGCAGGCTTTGAGTATCGGGAATACGAAGATGAGACGGAGCTGGAGATGGGATATCTGATTGCTCCAGAGGAGCAAAGAAAGGGATATGCAACAGAGGTCTGCAGGGCGTTAATTGATTACGCAGAGAAAAATCTGGATTTTCCAAGTATAAATTGTCTGATTCAGAAAGAAAACAAGGCATCAATCCATCTGGCCGAAGGCTTGGGATTTGAATTTGCAGGGGAAACGGATATTTCCGGGAAACCGATGCTTCGCTATACAAAATATTGCTTTTTCAAAACAAATAAAATATAATTTATCAATATATATCCTTTTACAAAAGGTGCGAGCAGGTGAGACTATGACAGATATTTCAAGTGAAGAACTTAAGCGTTTGGAGCAGGAAGTACAATCAAATAGCATCACGATTAAGGAAACCAAGGATTTTACCAGTCCGGAGGCTTTGTATGAAGAATTGATCGCGAGCATTCACAGATATCATCCCTCTGCGGATATTTCCCTTGTGGCAAAGGCTTACAAGGTGGCTTTTGCTGCTCATGACGGACAGGTGCGTAAGTCAGGAGAACCATATATCATTCATCCCTTAAGCGTTGCCATCATACTGGCAGATCTTGAGCTTGATAAGGAGACCATTGCGGCAGGCATTCTTCATGACGTATTGGAGGATACCGTGATGTCTGAGATGGAGATGCGGGCGGAATTTGGCGAAGAGGTTTTACTTTTAGTAGATGGTGTTACAAAACTGGCACATCTGCATCTGACGGACGGAGGAAATATCGACCAGAAAGAAAAAAATGCGGCCAGACTTGAGATGCAGGCAGAGAATCTGCGTAAGATGTTCCTTGCCATGGCAAAGGATATCCGTGTCATCATGATCAAGCTTGCAGACCGTCTGCACAATATGCGGACACTGCAGTACCAGTCTGTGGAGGCACAGCAGCGCATCGCAAGAGAAACACAGGAGATATACTGCCCAATCGCACAGCGTCTTGGTATCAGCAAGATCAAGATCGAGCTGGACGATCTGGCACTGAAATATTTGCAGCCGGAAGCCTACTATGATTTGGTAGAAAAAGTAGCTCTCCGTAAAAATGAGCGGGATGATTACATTCAGAGTCTTGTGGAAGAAGTGCGCAAACAGATCGACGAGGCAGGAATTAAAGCTGAGATTTCCGGCAGGGCAAAGCATTTCTTCAGCATCTACAAAAAGATGGTAAATCAGAACAAGACCATCGATCAGATCTATGACCTTTTTGCAATCCGCATTGTAGTGGACAACATCAAAGACTGCTATGCGGCTCTTGGAATTATGCACGAAAAGTATAAGCCGATTCCGGGACGTTTCAAAGACTATATCGCAATGCCAAAACCGAATATGTACCAGTCCCTTCATACCACCTTGATCGGACCCAGTGGTCAGCCTTTTGAAATCCAGATCCGTACCTTTGAGATGCATCGTACCGCTGAATATGGTATTGCCGCTCATTGGAAATACAAAGAAGCCAATAACGGAAATGCCACTTCTACAACCGTTACCGAGGAAGAAAAGCTAAGCTGGCTCCGCCAGATCTTGGAGTGGCAGCAGGACACCTCAGACAATATGGAATTTATGAGCCTGCTTAAGAGTGACTTGGATCTGTTTTCGGATAACGTATTCTGCTTTACCCCCACCGGTGAAGTCAAGAATCTGCCGAAGGGCTCCACAACCATTGATTTTGCTTACAGCGTGCATTCTGCTGTGGGAAATAAGATGGTGGGCGCAAAGGTAAACGGAAAGCTTGTACCCATTGATTATGAGATTCAAAACGGAGACCGCATCGAGGTAGTCACTTCGCAGAACTCCAAAGGGCCGAGCCGGGACTGGTTAAAGCTGGTCAAGAGCACACAGGCAAAGAATAAGATTAACCAGTGGTTTCGAAGTGAATTAAAGGAAGAGAACATCGTACACGGAAAGGATCTGATGGTGGCCTACTGTAAGGCAAAGGGCATCGCCTTTTCCGATATCAATACACCTGCATACCAGGAAAAAATTATCCGGAAATACGGCTTCCACGACTGGAATTCTGCCCTTGCTGCAATCGGCCATGGAGGACTGAAGGAAAGCCAGATCGTTAATCGAATGTACGAGGAGTACCAGAAGGATCATGTTGTTCCGGTAACGGATGAGGATATTTTAGAGTCCGTTGCGGAAAATCGTCCTCAGGAGCAGCCAAAGCACTCAAAGAGCGGAATTGTGGTAAAGGGACTCTATGATGTAGCGGTTCATTTTTCCAAGTGCTGCAGCCCTGTCCCGGGAGACGAAATTGTCGGTTTTGTAACGAGAGGCCGGGGTGTGTCCATTCACCGTACGGATTGCGTTAATGTAATCAACCTAACGGAAATAGAAAAAGCCCGTCTGATTGAGGCAGAGTGGCAGGCCGGAGCAGAAGAGGAGGGCTTCGGAGAATATCTTGGAGAGATCAAGATCTATTGTAACGATAGATCCGGGCTTCTTGTGGATATTTCCAGGGTATTTAGTGAGCGGGATATCAATATTAACGGAATTTACTCCCGAACAAGCAAGCAGGGCATTGCAACAATCGAGGTGGCCTTCAATACAAAGGGACGAGAACAGATCAACAGTCTGATAGAACGAATCAGACAGATTGACAGTGTCATTGATATTGAGAGAACCACAGGCTGATGGAGGTTTTTATGGGAATGATGAAACTAGAACAATATGTAGTTGGTCCGGTACAGACCAACTGCTTTTTTGTTATCAACGAAAAGAGCAAGGAAATGATCATTATCGATCCGGGGGCGTCTGCGGATAAGCTTGCAGAAAAAATCCATACCGCCGGATACAAGCCGGTTGCGATTTTGCTTACCCATGGACATTTCGACCATGCCACCGGGGCAGAGGAGCTGGCAAAACATTTTAATATCCTGATTTACGCATACGAGGATGAAAAGGAAGTATTGGAAAGCTCAGAAAAGAATTCCAGCTGGATGATTGGAAAAGAGCTGACCTTCCGTGCAGATGTGTACCTGCAGGATGAGCAGGAGCTGGATCTGGCAGGATTTCATATCCGGGTGCTCCACACACCGGGGCATACCATCGGTGGCTGCTGCTATTATTTTGGATACGAGGATGTGCTGTTTTCCGGGGACACCTTATTTCAGGAGTCCGTTGGAAGAACGGATCTTCCAACCGGAAGTATGTCGCAGATTGTTCATTCCATTCAGGAAAAGCTTATGGTGCTTCCGGATGCTACCGTTGTGTATCCCGGACATGGGGAAGCTACCAGTATCGAAGCAGAGAGGATGTATAACCCTTATTTATGATTATTGTATTATTCAGCAGACCGGAATTTGAATATGACGTTCATTCTTTAATAAAGGCATTTTTCCCGAAGGAAGAAGTAAACATGTATTATACCTGCCCAGAAAAAGAGGTGGAAGGAGAAAATCTTGCCTGTGCCCATCACGAGGCGGGAGCAGAGCTGGACGCCCTGCTGGATACCGCAGACCAGGTATTTGGGATTTCCTATGTGGGAATGCCGGACGAGACAGGCAGAATCGAAATCAGTTGGGAGAAAAGGAACCCAGCGGCACTTTATTCCAGACAGGTTGCGGTGGATTACAGGGACCGCAGTGCCACGAAGAATCATCTAAAGCAAAGCCTGTATGATCTTTTAACAGAAGGGGTAGGGCAGAAGCTCCCTTGGGGAACCTTAACCGGAATCCGTCCTACCAAGATCCCCATGAAGCTTCTGGAGGAAGGAAAAAGCGAGGAAGAAATCGTCTCTTACATGAAGGAAACCTATCTTGCCTCCGATGAAAAGGTAAGGCTTAGCATAGATATCGCAAAGCGTGAGAGGACGCTTTTGGAAAAGATTGATTATGAGAACGGCTACAGCCTGTATATCGGCATACCCTTCTGCCCCAGCACCTGTGCTTACTGCTCCTTCACCTCCTATCCCTTATTTTCCTGGAGAGGAAAGGTGGATGCCTATTTAGATGCGGTGGAGAAGGAAATCGACTATACGGCGGAGGCGTTTCGGGATAAAAAAATTAACTCCGTCTACATCGGTGGAGGGACCCCCACCACACTTTTGCCATACCAGCTGGACCGGCTGATCAAAAAAATAAAAGCAAGCTTTGACCTGTCGGATTGTCTGGAATTTACCGTAGAGGCAGGAAGGCCGGACTCCATTACCGAGGAAAAGCTTATCGCACTTTTGGACAATGGAATCAGCAGAATATCCGTAAATCCCCAGACCATGAAGCAGGCAACGCTGGATCTGATCGGAAGACATCATACCGTGGAACAGACCATAGAAAGCTATAAGCTTGCCAGACGTCTCGGCTTTGACAATATCAATATGGATCTGATCATCGGTCTTCCGGAGGAGGATTTAAATGATGTCCGGCATACCATGGAGATCATCGCGGATTTAAAACCGGACAATGTTACCGTTCACTCTCTCGCCGTGAAGCGCGCCGCAAGAATGACCATTTTTAAGGACCGTTTTAGGGATATGCAGATGGTTAATACCCAGGAGCATATGGATCTTTGCGAGGAGTATTGCAGGAATATGGGACTCTATCCCTATTATCTGTACCGCCAGAAGGGAATGGCAGGGAACATGGAGAATGTGGGTTACGCGGCAGAGGGAAAAGCCGGTGTGTACAACATTCTGATCATGGAGGAGAAACAGACCATCGTTGCCTTAGGCGCCGGTGCCACCACAAAGCGCGTCTGGACTACTCCGAATCCGGATGGAACCCATCGGATTGAACGGTGCGAGAATGTGAAGGATGTGGGGCTTTACATTGAGAAAATTGATGAGATGATTGAGAGAAAAAGAAATCTATTTAAAGAATAGAAAAAGATACGGAAGAAGGGGATTTTGTATGGAGATTTTGGAGTATTTTACAACAGAAAGAAAAGAACATTGGCTGTCGGAAATCAAAAAAGCGACTGGGGCGCCGGGCAGTTTTTAGCATCTCTGATTGAAAAAGAACAGCTAAAGGATGCCGCCGGGGAAACCACACTGGTGCCGATGCTGGTGGAGGGGGACAAGCTGGTTGCTTTTTGCACCCTTGCGCCCTACGATGATATACAGCCCACGGAGTTGACCCCTTGGATTGGATTTGTCTATACATTTCCGGAGTATCGGGGACACCGATATGTGGGGCGTCTTCTGGATTATGCCGAGAGCATCGCAACCATCATGGGCAGGGAATATGTTTATATCTCTACCAATCATGTGGGATTATATGAAAAATATGGCTATGAATTTTTCCGCATGGATAAGGATATGGAGGGAGAGGATTCCAGAGTATACCGGAAAGCCCTTGCAGTGGAGGGACCGGAAAAGGACCGCCGCATAAAAGCCGGTGGGGCATACAAAGGAGCAATCGTAGAAAAGGCGAGAAAGGGTACCGACCCCATTGCATACTGCGGATTCTCCTGCAATCACTGCTTCTTAGGGGAATGGTGCGGAGGCTGTAAATCCGTCTTTAGCTGCTGTTCCTTCGGAACCTTATTCGAGGGTGGAAAATGTCCGAACATGGTCTGCTGCAAGGAGCGGGGAATCGATGGATGCTACGAATGCGAAGAGCTTGCAGGTTGTAAAAACGGGTTTTACAAGGATGGAAATGACGGGGCAGTTGCATGCAAGGCCCAGGCAATGTTCCTAAAGAAGCACGGGAAGAAAGCATTCTTACAGGTCCAGGATGCGTTACATAAATCCTATGATTTCAAAAAGGTCCAGGAAATCTTAGGAGAAAATCTTGAGGATGCCATAAAAATCTTAGAGTCTTGCATCTAGGCGGTAAGACCATTTTTGAAAGAAAAAACTACGAAAAAAAAGTAGAAAAATGGAAGAACCCATACTATAATAAATTGCAGAGCAAAAATAACAGAAGCGGATTCAAGGAGAACATCAAAATGGAAGGAACAAACGAGAAGAAATACCGCTACAATGATATAAACGAACGGTATAAAACGATGAACAAAATCTATATTCTGGCAATGAGCTGTTTATGGATTATGTATGTGGTGTATTTGCTTTTAAAGCTGTCAAGAAAGGATATTCAGCCAATTATCGTTTATGCAAATATGGTGCTGATTCTGATTTTTGTATTTGGAAATGTATTTATATATTTTAGGGACAAGGCAAGTAAAAAATTCAAAATCGTCACGATAATTGAAATCGGTATAGAAGTATTTTTGATCGGTGCCCAGACCAATGCAGAGTTTATCTATTTTACCATGCTGGGAGTTTTGGCTCTTCAGATACCATACTATGATAAGAAGAACTTCAAGCGGTGTTGTGTTGGGTATACGATTCTTTATACATTTCTTATTGTGGTAAGAACCATAAAGGGTATGGGAATCACGGATATTGATTCTCTGTGCAGATGCATTTGTATTTATCTGATGATTTATGTGTTAAACAGAGTTGCTGCAACCACAAGGGAGTTTAGTGATGATGCCCTGGGCTCAGCAGAGGAACAGACAGGAAAGCAGAAAAAAATGTTCGACGGAATCCTCGGGGTTTCCAAAACGGTTCAGACGGAAGCGGAAAAGAGCAACGGCATGGTAGACGAGCTGGTTCAGGTTACAGAGACGGTAGCAACCAGTATGCAGGAAATTGCTGCTGCAGCCAATACAACGTCCCTGAGTATTGAAGAGCAGAATACCATGACCCAGACTATTCAGAAAGCAATCGAAAAGACCGGAGAGCGATCCAAAAAGATGGTGGATATTGCGGTAAGCTCCAATGAGAGTATTCAGGAAAATATCAAGGTTATGGATGAAATGAAGGAGCAGTCGAAGCGGATTGCAAAGACAAACGAAGGCGTAACGGAATCTATGACCAGACTCTCCGATAAGACAAAAGAGGTAGAAGAAATTGCCGGAATGATTTTAAATATTTCCGGGCAGACGAATCTTTTGGCATTAAATGCTTCCATTGAAAGTGCCCGGGCAGGAGAAGCCGGAAGAGGCTTTGCAGTAGTAGCAGACCAGATCCGGCAGCTTGCGGAGCAGACGAAGAAGTCTACGGAAGAAATTACACGAATTATCAACGAGTTAAATCAGAATGCAGATGAAGTTGTAAAGTCTGTTGCGGATTCCGTGGATGAAACCGTTAGCCAGAATGAAAAGATTCTATCTGCTGCTAAGGCATTTGAGAATCTGAATGCAAATATGACGGAATTGATTTCAGACATCAATGAAATGGATCAGGAAATCTTCGGACTGTCTGAGTCAAACAATAAGATCATTGAAAATATTTCACATCTGTCTGCAGCAACAGAGGAAGTAACAGCAAGTGCAGAGCAGGTTCGGCAGATGAGCGAGGATAACTTAAGATATGCGGAGCAGGTAAAGGCTGCAATCAATATGATTGGTGATACGACAGATGATATGAAGCAGTATATGTAAAAAATAAAAAATGCTCCTGACTTTGGGTTGGGAGCATTATATTTTTGGGAGGAAAAATGGGACTTAATTTTCGAAAGAGTATAAAAGTTGCAGACGGAGTAAAGCTGAATATCGGGAAAAAGAGTGCCGGTGTTTCCGTTGGAGGAAAATATGGCGGAGTATCCTACAACACAAAGTCCGGTGCCAGAGTGCGTGCATCACTTCCGGGAACCGGGCTTTCCTATACCAAATCATTAAACAGTGTTGGGAAAAAGAGCAAATCAAAGAGCAAGTCAAAAAGTAGCGCAAAGAAAACGGTTCAGACTATTCTTACGGTGCTTATTGTCCTTGTGGCAGTCATCTTCCTTATCCATAAAAACTGGGATAAAATCTCCGACACTCTGGGGCTTCAGAAGCAGGCAGCAGTTTCTGCAGCTGCAGACAGCACAGCGGAAACAGATACCATAGTTGATGCAGCAGGAAACGCTTCCGGAGATTCAATAATCTATGTGATTAATACGAATACAAAGAAGATTCATGTGTCGACCTGCAGTTATGCGGATACCACCAGCAAAAATATGGAAGAAACTGATAAATCTTTAGAAGAGCTTCTTGGTGAAGGCTACGAAAAGTGCAGCAGATGCTTGAAATAGACGTTGACAATACCGGTCTTCGAAAATACAATAATCTAGAGAAACTAGGAGGAAAATGTCATGGCATTAAGCAAGAAGCCGGTAAACGGCATGAAGGATATATTACCAGCAGAAATGGAAATCCGTGATTATGTGACAAGTGTAATCAAGGAGACCTACCGAAGCTTTGGTTTTACCCCAATTGAGACTCCGTGTATGGAGAACATCGCCAACCTTTCCAACAAGCAGGGCGGCGAAAATGAGAAGCTGATCTTTAAGGTATTAAAAAGAGGCGAAAAATTAAATCTTGAGAACGCAAAGGAAGAGGCAGATGTGGTGGACTTTGGAATGCGCTATGATCTTACGGTTCCTCTTTCCAGATTTTATTCCAATAATGCAAATGATCTGCCGACTCCTTTTAAAGCACTTCAGATTGGAAGTGTCTGGAGAGCAGACCGCCCACAGAGAGGACGTTATCGTCAGTTTACCCAGTGTGATATCGATATTCTGGGAGAACCAAGTAATCTGGCGGAAATTGAGCTTATCACAGCGACCACAACCACGATTGGAAGACTGGGATTTAAGAATTTTGAGATTCGGATTAATGAGCGCCGTATCTTAAAGGCAATGGCTGCATACAGCGGATTTGCAGAGGAAGATTATGACAGTGTATTTATTACCCTTGATAAGATGGACAAGATCGGTGTGGAAGGCGTTGCAGAGGAGCTTGCAAAGAGCGGATACCCACAGGAGTCCATTGATAAGTATCTGAATCTGTTTGCACTTTTAGAAGAGAAAAAGGATGTAGCAGAAGGGGTAAGCTTCTTAGCCGAGACTCTAGGAGAGTATCTGGATGCGGATGTGGTTACAAACATGACGGAAATTGCAGCCGCTGTAAACGCTACAAAGGCTGCAGAGTTTACCTTAGTGTTCGACCCCACGCTGGTCCGCGGCATGAGCTATTATACCGGAACCATTTTTGAAATCTCCATGCCGGAGCTTGGAGCAGCCTGCGGTGGAGGCGGCCGCTACGATAAAATGATCGGTAAATTTACCGGAAATGATGTGCCGGCCTGCGGATTTTCCATTGGATTTGAGCGTATCATTCTTCTTTTGATGGAGAGTGGATTTAAGATTCCGGAAAGCCCAAAGAAGGTTGCTTATCTGGTGGAGAAAAATTATCCGGCAGACAAGCTGGTTGATGTCATGCAGCAGGCTAAGGAGGCCAGAGCAAAGGGACAGACAGTGCTTGTGGTTCGCATGAACAAGAATAAGAAGTTCCAGAAGGATCAGCTGACGGCTCAGGGCTATGAGGATTTCGTTGAATTCTTCAATAACTAGATGAAGAGCGAAACGTAAGTACGCTTTATAAGATATATCAAAGGAGATAAAAGGAATGACACAGTCAAGAACACACAATTGTAACGAGCTTCGCCTGTCGGATGCAGGAAAGAAGGTTACTCTTGTAGGATGGTTTGAGAATATTCGTAAGGTTAGTAAAAATTTGGGATTTTTAATTCTTAGGGATTTTTACGGAACTACACAGGTGGTTATTGAGACGGAAGAGATGATGGCAATCATCGATGGCATCAATAAGGAAAGCACAATCTCTGTAACCGGAGAGGTAAGAGAGCGCTCCAGCAAGAACACGGAGCTTGCTACCGGAGAGATTGAAGTAGTGCCGGAAAGCATTGAGATTTTAAGCAAGTGCAGATACAATGCACTCCCCTTTGAAATCAATCAGTCAAAGGATGCAGACGAGAATACCCGTCTGAAATACAGATATTTAGATCTTAGAAACCCTGCGGTAAAGAGCAAAATTGTTTTAAGAAGCAAGATTGTAGCAGAGCTTCGCCAGAAGATGAACGAGCTTGGCTTCATGGAGATTACCACGCCGATTCTTACCTGCTCTTCACCGGAAGGAGCAAGAGATTATCTTGTGCCTGCAAGAAATCATCCGGGAAAGTTCTATGCGCTTCCACAGGCTCCGCAGCAGTTTAAGCAGATCCTTATGGCATCCGGATTCGACCGCTATTTCCAGATTGCTCCCTGCTTCCGTGATGAGGATGCAAGAGCAGACCGTTCACCGGGAGAGTTCTACCAGCTGGATATGGAGATGGCATTTGCGACACAGGAGGATGTGTTTGCAGTCATTGAGGAGGTTCTTCCGCCTGTATTTGAGAAGTATGGTGTGTACACCAATGCTTCAAGGGCTCCTTTCGTAAGAATTCCTTATCTGGAGGCTATGGACAAATACGGAAGCGATAAGCCGGATCTGCGCATCGATTTAGTTCTTCAGGATGCAACAGAGGTCATGGCAGACTGTGGCTTTGGTCCATTTGAGGGAAATGTAGTAAAAGCCATCGTTGTGGACGAGTTTACCGCAACAAGAAAAGTAATCGATAAGATCTGTGCGGATGTTGAGATCGCAACGGCAAATAAGGCATACTGGTTCAAGCTTGACGAAAACGGAGAGCTTGTGGGAGGAATTTCCAAGTTCCTTCAGGATAGAAAGGATGCGGTTGTATCAGCCCTTGGCTTAAAGCCGGGAGACTTTGTGGGACTTACCGCAGGAAAGCTTCTTGCCGCACAAAAGACTGCCGGAGTTTACCGAAAGCTTCTTGGCGCTGCAAGCGAAAAGCACATGAAGCAGAATGCTTATGAGTTCTGCTGGATCGTGGATTTCCCGATGTATGAGATCGGTGAGGAATCCGGAGAGCTGGAATTCTGTCATAATCCATTCTCTATGCCACAGGGTGGTATGGATGCCCTCTGCAGCCAGGAGCCACTTTCTATTTTAGCTTATCAGTATGATTTGGTATGCAACGGGGTAGAATTATCATCAGGAGCTATTCGAAACCATGATCCGGAAATCATGATCAAGGCATTTGAGCTTGTGGGTCTTGGGGAAGAGGATGTGAAGGCAAAATTCCCTGCAATGTACAATGCGTTCTGTTACGGAGCACCACCACATGGAGGTATTGCTCCGGGAGTGGATCGTATGATCATGCTGATCTGCGGCGAGGAGAGCATTCGTGAGATCATTCCATTCCCAATGAACAAGAATGCAATGGATATCATGATGGGGGCACCGGCTGCGGTAGAGCAAAAACAGCTGGATGATGTGCATATTGCCATCGTTATGCCTGAGGAATAAAAAATACGGAGACAAAAAATTTGAAGAACAAGTGGGATGTTATTTTTCGAATTGTGTTCGGAATCATTCTTGTAGCAATGGCGGTACTTCTGGGAATCACAGGGTACCGCTATAACAATATGAGCATTGCTCTTAACAAAATATCCAATCAGCTGTCCTATCTGGAGGACACCTCCAAGGTGATTGAATCCAATGTGGACAATCTGGAGGCAGAGCTGTCATCCATCTTACAGGAAGATGCCAGTATGATTGAAGATTATTCGGTTCGTGTGACAGGCTGTGATTTTGCAAATGGAACCTATGATGTGCTGATTACCGTTGTTCCCAGAGAATATACGGATACAACGGAAACGAGCATCTATTTTGGAACCACAGAGTAT
Organism: uncultured Agathobacter sp.; assembly: GCA_945910395.1. Classification (GTDB taxonomy): domain Bacteria; phylum Bacillota; class Clostridia; order Lachnospirales; family Lachnospiraceae; genus Roseburia. Next base: position 28,937 of record CAMDYX010000021.1, read on the forward strand.
CGTCTGGCACTAAACAGATATGCATATCAGGGAACCGCATCGCTTCCAATCGATACTTCATATGATGGGAATATGACAATCCTGATTGCGGACGGAAACAAGAAAAATACAGAGGTTGTCCATAGTTATGTAGGTTTCCAGACGATGGCTTCGGATATTTTAAGTGGAAGCACCATTGCGATGCCGGAATATGCGGATGGAGTGCTGAGTATTTCGGATGATGTGACGGTAAATCTGGATGGAAATGGGCTGTATGAGTTTGGAACCTTGTGTTATGTCGTGGAGGCGGATGATCAGATCCTTTATGTGCAGGATCTTCTGGAAGAGGATGCACAGGATTTAGAGGATGTGGACGGCGAAACAGAGGCGACGGGAGAGCCAGAAAAAAACGGTGAAACAGATGAAAAGTTACAGGAAAATGAACAAAATCCGGAGACTGCTTCCATAGAGGACCTTGCCCTTTCCTATAGCCATGATTCCATCTGGGGAGTTAGCAAAGAGTATGTGGTATCGGCAGAGAAGGAAGTTACTCCGGGGGCTAAGATCCGGGTGCTGCTGGTTTCTGGCACCGCCGAAGGATATCGATTTGAGTATGATCTGTTTAACGGGGTACTTAAGGACGAACAGGAAGGCTTTGTAGAGTCAGCCGATTATTTTGCACCTCATTTTACAATGTATGATGAAAAAGGTGGACGCTGGAATATAAAGTAAGGGATTGTTCAGGAATTTCCTGAACGATCCCTTACTTTAATATTCCTTTTCGGAATTTAGTACCGTTACGCTTTTTTACGAACGAGAGTGGGTTCTGATTCAAATATGCAAATTCATTCGGGAACACTTTTTTTATGTGGGAAATTTAGTTTTCCGCATCCTCCTTCACGGAGAGCGGGAGGGTGAATATAAATTCGGTTCCTACCCCTTCCGTGCTGATGACGTTGATATTCTGGTGATGTGCCTGAATAATTTCCTTTACGATAGAAAGTCCCAGACCGGTTCCCTTCTTGTCCTTTCCACGGGAAAGATCGGTCTTGTAAAAGCGATCCCAGATTTTTTTGATACTGTCGGAGGGAATTCCGATCCCGGAATCCTTTACAGAGACAAACACCTTTTCGTTTTTGACGCTGGTCTCAATCTTGATGGAAGAATTGTGATGGGAAAACTTTACTGCGTTATCGATCAGATTGTAAAGTACCTGCTGGATTTTTGCCATATCTCCTGTGACAAGAAGCTCTTTTCCTGTCAGAACGAGATCGAAAGAAATCCCCTTTTCCGAACAGATTCCCTCAAAGGTAAGGATCGTGGTTCGAATCATATTGTTGATATCAAAATCCGCAATGTCAAGCATCATGCCGTGCTGACCGAAACGGTTCAGATCCAGTAGGCTCTGGGTCAGCTTATTGAGTCGTTCTGTTTCAAACAGAATGATGTTTAAGTACTTTTCCTGCATCTCCACAGGAATGGTTCCATCAAGCATGGCCTCCACATATCCCTTGATGGAGGTCAGGGGTGAACGAAAGTCGTGGGATACATTGGACACAAACTTTCTCTGCTCCTCCTCCAGGGTGCCCAGCTCCTTCGCCATGTAGTTTAAGGTGTTGGCCAGATAACCGACTTCGTCGGAGGAGTGGATGGAGATTACTTTGTCAAAATCTCCCTGGGCATAGGAATCCGCCGCATTCGTAATTTTACGCATTGGTATGTAAACCACCCAGGTAAAAATTAATAGAATGATGAAGGAACATAAAAATACAATTCCAACGGTAAAAAAGGTGATATTTACAAATTTGTTGGTATCACCTGTGATCGTCGAAAGCGGTTTATGAATCAGAACATAGCCGCGGTTCTGGTATCCTATGGTAATCGGAGTAAAAACGGTCAGAACATCGGAAGAAAAGTTGTGATAAAAGGTTCCGGTGATGGCATATTTACTGCCGAAATCTCCGATATCAAATCCCTCGATAACAGGAAATTCTTCCTCCTCTATGGTGGAATCAGCGGAGTTGATTAAAATTGCACCTTGATTGTCTACAATCCAGATTTCAGCGGCAAGATAGGTGGAGATGGCCTCCATTTCCTGCTGCAGAGATTCTCTGGAAACAGAATTGCTGTAGTAATTTGCTGCATAATTGATTGCCAGAAGATTTGCTTCACGGTAGAGCGTTTCACTTTCTGTCTGCATGAGGTGCTGACTGGTCAGCTTTTGTGTAAAGGTACACACCACGATAATTCCTGCAAAGGCGAAAAGTAAATAGCTAAACAGCAGCTTGGCATAGAGCGTTCGTTTCATTCTTTTACCTCAAATTTGTATCCGATTCCCCATACTGTCGCAATCTGCCAATCCTCGTGATCGTTGATTTTTTCCCGGAGACGCTTTACGTGTACATCCACAGTTCTGGTATCCCCAATGTACTCATATCCCCAGATGTGATCCAAAAGCTGCTCTCTGGTAAATACCTGATTGGGAGAGGAGGCAAGAAAATACAAAAGCTCCAGCTCCTTCGGGGGCATATCTACGGCATGACCCTGATAGATTACGGAGTAATTGGACAGATTAATGGTAAGGTCCGGATACTCCACACATTTGATTTCCACAGGCGCAGGCTCTGCCTTTACCGGCTGATAGCGGCGAAGAACCGCTTTGACACGGGCAACAAGCTCTTTGGAGTCAAAGGGCTTCATGATGTAGTCATCGGCTCCAAGCTCCAGTCCCAGCACCTTGTCAAAGATCTCACCCTTTGCGGAAAGCATGATAATTGGAACGTTCGCTTTGGAACGAATCTCACGGCATACCTGATAGCCGTCAATGCCGGGAAGCATTAAATCCAGCAGAATCAGGTTAGGATTGTAGTGCTCAAAGGCGCGAAGCGCCTCCTCCCCATCATTTACGATCTGGGTATCATAGCATTCCTTGGTAAGATATAAAGAGATCAGCTCTGCGATATTATTGTCATCATCTACGATAAGAATTTTCTGTTTTGCCATATAGTGTTTGTCTCCTTTATTCAAATTCTGCGATGGTCACACCGGCATCGCCTTCTCCAAACTCCCCAAGATGGAAGGATTTTACATATTTTAAGCGTTTTAGATGGTTGTGTACCGCACTTCGAAGTGCACCGGTTCCTTTTCCGTGGACAATGCGGACAGATGGAAGATGGGCAATATATGCGTCGTCTAAATATTTGTCCAATTCAGCAATGGCTTCATCTGTCGTTTTTCCAATCAGATTAATTTCTGTGGAGACGGACGCAGATTTGCTCATCTTAATTTTTCCACTGCCATTGCCATACTTTTTGGTAACCGGAGAAGGATCTTCATTGATCAGGATCAAATCATTGATATTCACAAGCGAGCGCAGAATTCCCATCTGCACATAGAGATCCCCCTTGGCATTCGGCAGGGTGTGGACGGTTCCTTTTAGGTTCATGGACAGAACCTTTACGCTGTCTCCGATGCGGAGCTTCTTTGGAACATTGTGGTTTACTGCTTCCTGCTTTTTGATACCGGAAAGGTTTTTCTCTTTTTCGGACATCTTGTTGCGCAGGCTGGTACGCTCCTTTTCCATCTGGCTCATGGGCACAGTTCCCTGGCCGTACTTGTTAAAGTTGCGGATGGTCTCATCGGCAAGGTCCTTGGCTTCCTTTAAGATCAAAAGAGCTTCCTCGTTTGCTTTTTGAAGGATTTTTTCCCTGCTTTGATCTAAGTGCTCCTGCTTTTGCTCCAGCTTTTTCTTTAAATCCTCAACCTCGGATTTGTACCGGTTTATTTCCAGCTGCTCCTTTTCAATGGTCTGGCGGCTTGCCTCAAGATTGGAAAGAAGATCTTCAAAGTCCACATCCTTCTGCCCCAGTCTGGTTCTTGCATCCTCGATGATATTGTCGGAGAGACCAAGCTTGGAGGAAATGGCAAATGCGTTACTTTTTCCGGGAATACCGATGAGCAGACGATAGGTGGGACTTAGGGTTTCCACGTCAAATTCACAGCAGGCATTTTCTACGCCATCGCTGGTAAGTGCATATACCTTCAGCTCGCTGTAATGGGTGGTGGCCATGGTAATGGCCCCGTACTGGTGCAGCTTATTTAAAATAGAAATCGCCAGTGCGGCCCCTTCTGTCGGGTCGGTTCCTGCGCAAAGCTCATCGAACAGCACAAGGCTTCGGTCATCTGCCTGATTTAAGATTTTTACGATGTTGACCATATGGGAAGAGAAGGTACTTAAGCTTTGCTCGATGCTCTGTTCGTCTCCGATGTCCGCAAACACTTCTTCAAAGACAGCAAGCTCGGAACGGTCTGCCGCCGGAATGTGAAGTCCGGACTGCCCCATGAGGGTGAGAAGCCCCACGGTCTTAAGGGACACCGTTTTTCCTCCGGTATTTGGTCCGGTGACAATTAACTGCTTATAGGTATCGCCCATCGTCACATCGATGGGAACCACCTTTTTTGCATCCAAAAGCGGATGGCGGCCCTTTCGGATATTGATATAGCCCCGCTCATTAAAAATGGGAGCAATGCCGTTATAGCTCTTTGCAAGATTCGCCTTGGCGAAAATAAAATCCAATTCGGAAAGGGCAGTGTAGTCGGTCAGGATTGCCATAGAAAAATTCGCAACCTGATTAGACAGGTCCGAGAGAATGACATTGATTTCCTCCTGCTCCTTGATAAACAGCGCCTTTAGTTCATTGTTTAAATTGACAACAGCCATGGGCTCTATAAAAAGTGTGGAGCCGCTGGAGGACTGGTCGTGGACCATGCCGGGAACATTTCCTTTAGCCTCGGCCTTGACCGGTAGACAGTAACGGCCGTCACGCATGGTTACGACTGCATCCTGCAGGTACGTTCTTGTGGTGGTATTGCTCATGATCGTAGTAAGCTGTGCATGGATGCGATCGTTCATTCCCCGGATGGATTTTCGTATTTTGGAAAGCGCAGGACTTGCGTCATCAGCAATTTCATCCTCGGATAAAATGCATCTTCGGATTTCCTCATGAAGCGGAGTAAGAGGTTCAATCTCTGCAAAAAGAGGAGAGATGGAATCTACCTGCTCTTCTTCCCGGTCTGTGCGGTTGTATGCCTTTGCACGCTTTGCGGCTTCTAAGAGACTGCAGATATGAAGCAGCTCTGTTGTATTTAAAGAAGCACCGATATCCAGACGCTTTAAGGATGCACGGACATTGCAAACTCCGGAAAAGGTGATATTGCTGTTTTTATATAAACGGCTTAGGGCATCTTTGGTATTTTGCTGCAGCTCGTTGATCCGATGAATATCGGTAAGCGGATGAATCTTCAGACAACGGCGCTTTACCTCCTCTGAGGAGGCGTAGCCTGCCAGCAGCTCTAAGATTTTATGATATTCCAGTGTGTTTAAAACTTTGTGATTCATGTTACATAATTCCTTATAAACTTAGTGGCTAAACTACTTTGATTATACTCTATGGCGAGGCATTTTCAAAGGCAAAAATGGTTGCAAGAGGGAATAAATGCGCATATAATATTTTTTGGAGGCATTTTTTATGGAAGACAAGCAGTCACAGAAGAATGAATTTGTTCGGGAAAAAATCAAAGATAAACCTCGCAATAAAAAGAGACTTGTTTTTCGCCTGCTGAATGCGGCACTGTGCGGTGTGGTTTTTGCAGTAGCAGCAAGCATAGTCTTTGCTTTTATATTGCCTAAAATCATAAAGAACGATCAGGGAACACCGGCGGCCACCGAAGAGACGGAGCAAACGCAAACAGAGGAAATCGTGGTCGATACGGAACCGGAAACGCAATCCACAGAACAGGAAGCAGCCGGGCCGGAGACCGAGACCCAGGCAGAGCTTCCACCTCAGGAATACAGCCTGACCATTGAAGATTATCAGGATATGCAGAATCAGCTCTATGCAATCGGAATGGAAGTGAACCACTCCATTGTGACCATAACCAGTGTGCTGAACGATACGGATATTTTTAACAATCCCTACGAGATGGAAGGCCAGGGCTCCGGTATCATTATTGCAGAGAATGACACCGAGCTTCTGATTCTGACAGAGAAGAAGGTCATTAACGGGGCAAAAAGCTTAAGCGCAACCTTTATTGATGAAAGTATGTGCGAGGTACAGATAAAGAAGCAGGATGGAAATACCGGACTGGCAATTCTGTCTGCGCAAAAGGCGGATCTCACAAAAGCCACCAGGGATGCCATCAAAATTGCACCTATCGGAAGCTCCACCAGAATAAAAAACGGAACCATGGTTATCGCCCTTGGAAGTCCCTTGGGTACAAATTATTCGATTTTGACCGGCAATATTACTTCCACGGAAAATGAGATTACAACGGAAGACCACAACTATTCGCTTTTTACAACAGACATCATCGGAAGCAAGGATGGAAGTGGAATACTGATTAATGTGCAGGGCGAAGTAATTGGAATTGTCATGCAAAGCTACAATACCAAGAGCGCAAACAATACCTTAACGGCAGTAGCAGTCTCTGACCTTATTCCGGTCATCGAAATGCTTTGTGAGGGAAAGGCCATTCCGTATCTGGGACTTCATGTATCTACGGTTACGGATAAGGTTGCAAAAGCCTATGACATTCCAAAGGGAGTATATATAAGAGAGGTCACCCTGGATTCCCCTGCAATGAACACAGGACTGCAGAGCGGAGATGTGATCATTCAGGTAAATGGGGAACCTGTAATGACGGCAGGAGCATACAGTGCAAAGCTTCTGGCATGTGAGCCGGGGCAGAATGTAACCCTTATGGTAGACCGGAAGGGTGCGAATGGATATTCGGAAATTACATATACTGTTGAGGCGGGAATATTAAAGTAGTTTGGAGGATGTAATGAGATATATTGAAGCACTTCGCGAAGGAGAAAGAATTAGCGAAGTATATTTGGTTAAGAGTAAGACATCAGCGCTTACAAAGAGTGGAAAGCCATATGAAAATGTGATTTTACAGGATAAGACAGGAACCCTGGATGCAAAGATCTGGGACCCGGATTCTGTGGGAATCGAAGAGTTTGATGTAATGGACTATATTGCAATTAACGGTGATATTTCCAGCTATCAGGGAAAACTTCAGTGCTCCATCAAGCGTGCGCGAAAAGCCTCTGAAGGAGAGTATGAGGTAGGAGATTATATTCCTGTCAGTGAGAAAAATATCGATGGGATGTACACCGAGCTGATGGAATGCATTGCGACGGTGGAAAATCCATATCTTAGCCGCCTGTTACATACGTTTTTCGATGATGCGGATTTTGCAAAAAGATTTAAATTCCATTCTGCCGCAAAGAGTGTGCATCACGGTTTTGTAGGCGGTCTTTTGGAGCACACCCTAAGTGTAACAAAAAACTGTGAATATTTTTCCAAGGCCTATCCAATCTTAAATCATGATCTTTTGATTACCTCAGCCATCTTCCATGATCTTGGAAAACTAAAGGAATTGTCTGTTTTCCCGGAAAATGATTACACCGATGAGGGACAGCTCCTTGGTCATATCGTCATGGGCACCGAGTGGATCGGAGAAGAAATCGAAAAAGTTGACGGATTCCCGGTGGTGCTGGCAAACGAGTTAAAGCACTGTATCTTAGCACACCACGGAGAACTGGAATTCGGCTCACCGAAAAAGCCGGCTCTAATTGAGGCCCTTGCCCTTAGCTTTGCAGACAATCTGGACGCAAAATTAGAAACCTTTAAGGAAGCCGTAAATGCGGTTCCTGAAAACAGCGCGCAGTGGCAGGGCTTTAACCGCTTATTGGATACAAACATTCGCAGAACCATATAATTTGAGGGAATACATGCAAAAAAACGATTTATTTGAACTTAAGATAACCGACATCGGAGTGGACGGCGAAGGCATTGGAAAATACGAAGGAATGACGTTTTTCGTAAAGGACGCCTGCATCGGTGACGTAATCCGTGCAAGAGTAATAAAATTAAAAAAGAATTATGGCTATGCAAGAGTGGAAGAGGTGTTAACTCCTTCCACTTTTCGTATTATGCCAAAATGTCCGATTTACAGGCAGTGCGGAGGCTGTCAGATTCAGGTGATGTCCTATGAGAGCCAGCTTATGTTCAAGCAGAATAAGGTGCTGGGCAATCTTGTGCGTCTGGGACATTTTGACGAAGCCGAAATAAAAGAAAAAATGCTGCCGATTATCGGAATGGAGGAGCCCTTCCGGTATCGCAACAAGGCACAGTTTCCGGTTGGCTATGACAAGAACGGGGATATTGTATTCGGATTTTATGCAAGCAGAAGTCACAATATCATTCCGGTGGAGGATTGCTATCTCGGAGTGGAGCAGAACAAAGAAATCCTTGGTATCGTTAAGAAATGGATGGAACAGTATGGGATTGCACCATATGATGAGACTACCGGGAAGGGATTGCTCCGTCATGTGCTGATTCGCTACGGATTTGCCACGAGAGAAATCATGGTCTGCATGATTATCAACGGAAAGAGCCTGCCCCATGGGGCAGAGCTTTCCGGGCTGCTGCGGGAGGTGGAAGGAATGACATCCATTTCCTATAACGTAAATACAGAAAATACAAACAAGATTCTCGGCGACCGCACAGAGTGCATATGGGGACAGGCCTATATTACAGACCATATTAAGCAGTTTGCATTTCATATTTCGCCCCAGTCCTTTTATCAGGTAAATCCGGTGCAGACAGAGAAGCTATACAGCTGCGCGCTGGATTTTGCGGGCCTGACCGGAAAAGAAAGCGTGTGGGATTTGTACTGCGGAATTGGAACAATCTCCCTATTCCTGTCCCAGAAGGCAAGGCAGGTATATGGCGTGGAAATCGTACCCCAGGCCATTGAGGATGCAAAGAACAATGCGAAGTTAAATGGCGTAACAAACGCAGAATTTTTTGTGGGAAAAGCAGAGGAAATCCTTCCGCAGTTCTATGAGAGAGAAAGTAAAAAAGAAGCCGATAACGACAGAAATTCTGCTGCCATGCTCCGACCGGATGTGATTGTGGTGGACCCTCCGAGAAAGGGCTGCGATGCGGTCTGTCTGGACACCATGCTTAAGATGCAGCCGGAGCGCATCGTCTATGTAAGCTGCGATTCGGCCACCCTTGCAAGAGACCTTCGGATTCTCTGTGATGGAGGGTATGAGATCCAGAAGGTGCAGGCGGTGGACCAGTTCGGGCAGACCGTCCATGTGGAGACGGCCTGCTTACTTAGCCGAAAATGCTAGGTTTTGTGCGACTTTTGGGTTCTGTTCCCGAAGACTGTACCTGTGTTTTTAGGTTGTATGTGGAAACATATCTACATAAGGGGGTAAATTTTACGCATAGAGTCAGCATGTGCGCCGGAATGGTATCCATGTGCGCGAATTGTCTTCCCCCCCATACTAATAAATGTAATTGTTCTGGAGTGTTGTAGATGGAAAAATATTTAGAAAATACATACTAAGATAATTAGAATACTCCCATTTTACATTTGTGTGTCTGAATGAATTTGCATATTTGAATCAGAACCCACTTTCGTTTGTAAAAAGCGTAGCGGTACTAAATTCGCAATAAATTGCTCATTAAGTGCCGACGCTTTTTAAACGTTCTGATTTCAAATAGCAAAATTCATTCATAGACGCACAATTGTAAAATGGGACTTAGAAAATATAAAAATTCACTTTGTATTATTGGAAGAAAGAATGACTTGTAAAAAATAGCAGCAAATGATACAATATCCGAAAAGTCGGAAACTAAATGAAAGGATATTGTATCATGAATATATATGAAAAAATCTTTGCTAGACTTGATGAATTACATATGAGCCAGATTGAATTATCACGAAGGACTGGTATTGCTACTAGTACCATCAGCGACTGGCGTAAGAAAAAGATAAATCCACAGGCGGATAAATTGGTTGCTATTTGTAAGGCACTAGATGTGTCACTTGTGGATTTACTTTGCAATGATGAAGAATCAGAACAAACAATTCAGACTGATTATATATTTGATGAAAAACATATTATCGATGTATTTAGAAATTCTGATATTGAAACAAAAAGAAGATTAATAAGATATTTTGAATTGATAGAAATATGCAGAGAAATCAATCAAGAAAATAATTCGAAAAATATTAAGAGAAACGTATCTGTTATACAGGATGTTGATGGAAATAATATTGTTATTATTAATGATATAAGATTTAAGGGAAAACGTTCAGTAGATTGGAAGGATGTTCGAGAATATTTAAAAGAGCATGTTGGGGAATTTTATACGATTGCTGCAACAGGAGATGTTATTTATATTGGATCAGATTTGCCGAATGAATATTCTGGTTCAAAATATACTCATAGTATTAAAGGTGCAAATGCAAAGGCGAAAGCAAATGCAGCACAGGGAATACCTGAACTGATAGAAATAGCTGTTGGTAAATATTTTCGTGAGAATAATGAAGAAAAACATTGGAGAAATGCAAAATATGGTTGGTATCGATATGACTCACGATTTGCATTGCCAGTGTATGGTGAAACAGGAGAAATAGAAAGATATAATGTGTTTCATGCATCGTTAATTGTCAGACATTCCGAAGATAAAAAATTATACTTGTATGATATTTTAGACATAAAAAAAGAAACGAGCAACTCGATTGAGCCGTAAGGCTGTACACGACAAAAACCCATTTCTTTATATACAGATAATATTATAATAAGGCGGAATTGTCAATCCGAATATTTGAAAAATGTTTTCGCATGTTTGCACATATAGTAGATATCGAAACAGTCATACTTTTACGGGGGTAAAAATTCTTGATTTTAGACACTTTGAGAGTTTTTTTAGTCAATAAGAGAATAATAGCTGATTTTTTGCAGAATGGTTTTAGCAAAATCAGAGTTGGAAATAGACAATTCCTTGTCATTTTGTAGAATAGGTTTTTAGGGACCTATAGATGCTTGAAACATCAAGTATGGAGGAGTAACATAAGGATATTAAAGAAATTACGGAGGTTCATGATGCAATTTATATGTTACCCGAAATGTTCAACCTGCCAGAAAGCAAAAAAATGGCTGGATGGACACAAGATAGAATACACAGAACGTCATATTGCGGGAGACAATCCTTCCTATGATGAATTGAAGGAATGGTATGAAAAGAGTGGACTTTCACTAAAGAAGTTCTTTAATACCAGTGGTCTGCTTTATAAGGAAATGCAGCTGAAGGATAAGCTTCCTGCAATGAGCGAGGAGGAGCAGCTACAGCTTTTATCAACAGATGGGATGCTTGTGAAGCGTCCTCTTATTGTAAATGGCGATATGGTGCTTGTAGGATTTAAGGAAACAGAATGGGCTGAAAAAATATTAGGAACTGCACCAAATTGTAATTAAAATGCGATAATTAGAGGGATTCAATGGAAGAAAAGGAGATCATTATATGCCACCGAGCAGAAAAAGTTCCAGTTCACATAGCAGCCATTCACATCGAAGCAGCTCTTCACATCGCTCTTCCGGTGGGCACAGTTCAAGACATAGCAGCTCCAGCCATAGCAGTCGCAGCAGTTCTTCTGTTTATATGACAAGAAAGAGAACCAATCAGCCGACTTGTGTGCCACGGCAGATTCGAAAGAATGCAATCAGTTTAAGCTGCCGTTATCATGATTACGTGTTTTATGACACGCCATGGCAGGATGAAAAAGCAGGCATCTTTTATCAAAAAGGATACTATGATGAGACCGGACAATATTATGACGCCAATGATATTGCCTTTAAACGTCCAAACGGCTCCTATACAGCTCACTATACCTGCCCGTTTTGCGGTACAGAATTTGAAAACACCTGGCAGGAAGGTGTTTATCCGGTGTGTCAGAATTGTGGTGCACAGATGGAAAAGCAGCCTGTTTTTGTAGATGAAATCATACATATTGAAAAATGTGGAGAAGGCAACTCAAACAGCGCACTTCCCCAGATATTAAAAGTAGTAATGATTCCTGTTGCCTTCTACCTGATTGTGTCCTTTCTGTTCGGGGGATTTTTCCGGATTCAGCAGATAAACAACATACAAGATGCAAGTTCTTCTTATGTAGATAATGAGGTAACGAACCTGGATATTTACGGGGATCGTATCTATTTAATAGACATTGGTAATCAGACTTATGAGATCTGTGATTCGGATGATGCCTATGATAAATGTTTGGAATGGGATTACGGAGCCGATTCTTATTATGATTATGAAAGTAATTGTTATCTCTGGTATAACACAGATGTTGCTCCGAATTTGTGGCAGTACTGGTATGACGATATTGCAGGTGATAACTATTACGGATGGATGGAATGTGAGAATGGTACCTGGTATATAGAGACATCCGACACAGAGTGGACAGAATATACAGGGGACACCTCAAATTTGTGGCATATTCAAAATCGGTTCGATGAATAGTTTCTTTTAAAGAGATTATAAAACCTTTGTGTTTGAAGTGGAAAAGAGAAAAAATGAACAAAATTTTAGCAACACAATTATCCATTGACTTCTGTTGTACAGAAGAAATGGTACTGAGTAAAGAAAACATTTTTACGGAATATAAAGCACAGGAAGGAAGACGAATCTTCAACGAATCAGAGTGCTATCTGAAGGTCGCATCCGTAAACGGAAAGATACTGGCTTCCGGGAAAAAGGAAATCATCACTTGGGCGGAAGAAAGATACAAAAACGGAAGCGGCGCATGGTTCATGGATTTTGATAACCTTCGGGAGTTGGATGCAAAAATGAAGGAATTTGGCTGTCATATCGGGCAGGCCCATCCATTCTATATCGCAACAGAAAAAACGATAGTGGATACAAAAGGCTATGAAATAAAGAAATATGTGGGAGATGAAATCAATCAGTTCCGGGGCGATGACCGTTTTGGCGAGGCATTTATTTTTAGCGATTTACCCAAGGACGAAATCGGAATTGCCGCAATAAAAGACGGAAATATTCTGGGAATGGCCGGGGCTACAAGCGACAGCAACAGGATGTGGCAGATCGGAATCAATGTGATGGAAGAAGCAGAAGGACTGGGAATTGGTTCCATGTTAGTAGAATTACTGAAAAATGAGATTCTTGATTTGGGAAAAATTCCATTTTACGGAACCGCAATGTCCCATATTTCATCACAGAAGGTTGCCCTGAATGCGGGGTTTTATCCGGCCTGGGCAGAGCTGTACTGCGAAAAGTAGCACATCCGATACTGACATAAGCGAAAGGGATTGAGTGGACAAAAAGAGGATGCAATTATGAATATAAACCAGATTAAGTACGTACTTACCGTTGCACAATCATCCTCTATGAGGGAGGCGGCAAGTAAGCTGTATGTATCGCAGCCGGCACTCTCAGCCAGCATACGGGAATTGGAGGATGAGCTTGGAATATTGATTTTTGAAAGATCCAACAAAGGAATCACCTTGACCGAGGCGGGACATGAGTTTATTTCCTATGCAAAAAAGGCGGTTAGCCAGTATGAAATCCTAGAGGATAAATATCTGTCAAAGGATAAAGAAAAGGCAGCAGTCTTTCTGCCTATGGAAAAAAGTATGTAGAGGAACTGCAAAAATATAAGGAACTGTAGTCAGAACCACTCCGAAAAGGGAGTGGTTCTTTTAAAAAACGGTGATAAGGAATAGTTATCACAAACGAAAAATACTGTGTAATTTTCAAACGCCTGGTGGGAAGAACAACGGTGTTTGAGGATAGTGTCAGATATGGCAGAAAAGGAAGTGATTTTTTGCTGCCGGCTTTAGAATCCCATTCCCCTATCGATACCGTTGTGCTTATGTTAGGAACCAATGACTGTAAAAGTATCTATAAGGCTTCCGCTACGGTAATCGGGAAAGGAATAGAAATACTGCTCCGGCAAATACGAAGCTTTGATAAGTCGCCACCGCACACTCGTGACTTAAGTCGTGAGTGTGCGGTGGCTTTTCTTGTAAAAATGTAAAACATATGGTATAATATAAATATGGATAAAACAACCTATTTTACAATGCCAAAAGATGTAACGCATGGTAGGGG
>CAMDYX010000022.1 GCA_945910395.1 uncultured Agathobacter sp.
ACTAAATTCGCAATAAATTGCTCATTAAGTGCCGACGCTTTTTAAACGTTCTGACTCAAATAGCAAAATTCATTCTCAGGAACACAATTCCGAAATGGGATTTTCTTTTTAAATATTACTTCATTGTCCTCATTTCTGCGTTCTGATTTTCGTTATTCTGTTTTGTTTTTTGTTATTCTGTCAGAATAGAAAGTAAGATAAACTAAAAAAATCCCGCAGGTGAGTATTGCAACTCTACTTGTTCCCTCCAGCCGGGAGGAAGCAACGGATACCTTAAAGGGTCTTATTGCCCTATTAGAAAAGGGCACCGGCGCGGCCGCCGGAACCCTTGATTATTTGTCGATGATATAGGGTGTGTCCCTATACCAGCCCTATTATTTTCAGTATCCAGTATATCAGTCCCAGCACCCCGCTGGAAAAGATTCCGTACAGGATCACAGGTCCTGCAATTCGAAATATCTGGCACCCGATACCAAAAACCTGTCCCTCCTTCTGAAACTCAATAGCAGAGGAACAGACACCGTTTGCAAATCCGGTAATCGGAACAAGGGCCCCCGCTCCTCCCCAGTCTGCAAAAGAAGGATAGACATTTAAGCTGGTAAGTACCACACTGCAGAGTACCAGTATGATACTGCACCAGGTTCCCGCATCCTGCTTATTAAGTCCTAAGGTATTCGTTCCAACATTCAAGATCACCTGACCTATCGTGCAGATAATCCCACCCAATACAAATGCCTTTAGCATGCTAAGAAATAAATTGTTTTTCGGCGTAATGGATTCCACATACTCATTGTATGCCTCATTCCGCACCTGCTCGGCCTTTGGAAGTTTTTCTTCTTTTTTCATAAAAATACACCCCATGCTTTTTTTCATAGGGTGCGCAAAAATAAAAATAATATTCCCATTTTACAATTGTGTACCTGAATGAATTTTGCTATTTGAAATCAGAACGTTTAAAAAGCGTCGGCACTTAATGAGCAATTTATTGCGAATTTAGTACCGCTACGCTTTTTACAAACGAGAGTGGGTTCTGATTCAAATACGCAAATTCATTCAGAGACACACAAAAGTAAAATGGAAGAAATAATTTTCACTTATTTCGGGAAATAATTGGTCTGTACCTTCCACATATCCGGTTCCTGTAAGCCCCACTCAAACAGCTGCTTCATCTGCTCATCCTTCTGTGGAAGTGTCTCATAAAAACGCACCAGACCAATCAGGTACTTCTCCTGGTCATTTTTGGGTTCTAACTGATCTAAGTTCTTTGAGATGATGGAAAAAAGCTCCTCCGGTGCCATATCCGAAGTAAGCCCCAGATGAAACAGCTGCTCCATCAGCCCCGCCAAATAGTAGAACTCATAATTTCCGATCAAAACGGATTTCTGTCTTAAGCACTTTAGAATGACACTTTGTCTTGCAATTGATAACACCATATTTTCTACCGCCTTTTTACAGGTCGATTATACCATACCCGGTTATAAAATAAAACAAAGAGCCGCACAATTTTCCAAAGGCCATGGCTGCCATAACCCAGGGCAATCCCACTTTTAGACTGATTCTGCGAAACATAATGGGAAAGGTGTGCAGTATTTCCGCCAAAGCAGCCGCGATACATCCTACAAACATTCCCGCGGATATTCCATAAAGCGCAACAAGGATATGCCCGAAAATCCAGCCCCATATGGGACAAGTCCACATATAGACAGAGCTGATCACTCCAAAAATGACTCCCAGTACGATAACATTTTCAATCCGGATAACCTGTTTTGCCAAAGAGGTCTTGCAGAGCATCCTGGGAATGACACCGATGACCAGCAAAAAAGCAAAGGTTCCCGCCGAGACCGCAATTCCAAAAAACAGGGCCAGAACCCCCAGAAATATGTGTCTAATTAACATCCTCACTATGTCCTTTCCGGCTGGCATTCACAATAAAGGTCTCATTGATGTCATTTTCATATTTCCGAAGTTCCACCTGAATCGGAGTGGGGTCCGGAGTGATTTTTTTCCTTCCTATATGATTAAAAAAAATCAGTATCCCCAGGGCGATTCCGATGCTGTAGCAGACCTCCAGCTCTGTTACCTGGGGTTTTTGATTTCCCACCATCTGCATATAGAAGCGCTCAAATACTCCGTTTATGGAAATATCATTATTAAATGCCATAATCGTAAAGGCAGCTCCGAAAAAAGTGATCACACAGATTGCTGCCAGCTTGATTTTCTCCAGCCAGACCTTATTGGTACTGCGCCCCTTATATTCTATGATAAAATCCTCTTCCCCCAGTGGTTCAATATCCAGATCCGGGAAATTTTTGTGAATGAGCTCAATTACTTTTAATACAGAAAAAACTACCAGCTGCTTTTTCGTTGTTGCTTCAAACTCATAAAGCTCTATTTCCTTGATTTGAAAAAGCAGCTCCTCCTCAACGCCCTCAAGCTTGGAAACATCCTTTAGATAGACTTTTTCCGTCGTTACAAGAGAATGGACATCGATTTTTAGATAGATTTTTCCCTGTGCTCCCATGATCTAAACCAGTGTTCCTTCCAAAACCATTTGATTCTGCTGCGCCAGCCCACAGCAATACCAGACTCCGCCTCCTACCGCAGCGATTAAGAGGATAATTAAAAACAAACGATACCACTTCATAAAACCATCTCCTTTTTCGTTTTTCTTAAGTATGCGCACTATTTCCCTATTTATGCCGTATTTTCTCGTTGACACAAGTGCAAAATAAGCATAAATTGAGTAAGAGACAAAAAATATGTGAGGTCTGTTATGGCTTATACAAAAGAAATATTAACCTTAGCCGTTGAAATCGGAGATCAGATGCTTAGAAACGGAGCTGAAATTTATCGAATTGAAGATACGGTCATTCATATATTACGTGCATATGATATTGAAAATTTTGATGTGTATGTACTTTCCAACGGAATTTTTGCAAGTGCAAATGAGGATAAGGAGGATTCCTGCAGTATGATCCGCCACGTTCCTCTTGGGGTTGTAAATCTATCCAAAATCACTGCATTAAACCAGCTGTCCCGGGAAATCTGTACCCATGAGTGCTCACTAATCGATGCCTGGGACCGATTGGAGGAGTGCAAAAATCTCCGCCCATACTCCAACCTGACCCGCATCCTATGCTGCGGTCTCGGCTGTGGTGCCTTTGCCTATCTGTTTGGCGGTCAGATCATTGATGCAGTTTTTGCCTTCCTGATTGGTCTTATGGAACAGATTGCATTACATGCTTTTACAAAGCATAAGGTGTCCCATGTACTCTCAAACGTTTTTGCAAGTGTACTGGTTACGATCTTAAGTATTCTTGTGCTGCTTACCGGGCTGCCGGTCATGCAGGATAAAATCGTAATCGGTGCAATCATGCCTCTTGTTCCCGGAATTGCATTTACTACCTCCATTCGGGATTTTTATAATGGAGATTATTTATCCGGAACCATTCACCTCATTGATGCGCTCCTTACCGCGCTATGCATCGCAGTGGGTGTCTGCATTTCCATATTCATCTGCCAGAAAATTGCAGGAGGTGTATTTCCGTTATGATGCTGATTCAGTTTGGTGTTGCATTCCTTGCGACAATATCCTTTTCCATTCTATTTTCTGCACCGAAAAAAAATACTGTTTTCTGCGGACTTACCGGTGCTTTTGGATGGATCATCTACTACCTGCTCACCCAGTCAGGCATTAGTGAAGTTGCGGCCTGCGTAACTGCAACCTTCGTTCTAACCATTATGTCAAGGGCCTTTGCTGCAATCTTTCGCACCCCTGGAACCGTCTATCTGCTCTCCGGAATCTTTCCTTTAGTTCCCGGTGCAGGCATTTATTACACCGCATATTATATGTTCCGGGGCGATCATGCCATGTCAGGTGCAATGGGCCTGCAGACCTTCGAGGTTGCCGCCGCAATTGTTTTTGGAATTATTTTTGGCTTCGCAATTCCCCAGGTCTGGTTCAATCGGTTTGGAAAGCTTTTTCACAAGAAAAAAGAGAATGAGTAGACTCACTCATTCTCTTCTTCCTGTCTTGCTTTTGCTTCTAAAATCGCCTCATTCAGCTGCAGCATCTTTGCATCCAGTTCGGATACGATGCTGGCACAGGCCCGAAGGTCGTGGCTGATATATTCCGGTGCGTTACCCTCAAATTTGTAATAGATCTTGTGCTCTAAGGATGCCCAGAAATCCATGGCGATCGTTCTGATCTGTATCTCTACCTTTGTATCCACAACCTTGTCTGCCATAAAAATCGGTACGGTAACCAGCATATGAAAGCTCTTATAACCGCTTTCCTTTGGGTGCTTGATATAATCCTTGACGGAGACCACCGTAAGGTCGTTCTGCTTTCCGATCATCTCCGAGAGCAGGTAAATATCCGATGTAAAGGAGCAGACGATACGGATTCCCGCGATATCCTTTACGTGATTTACCATATTTTCAATGGTACTCTCATAGCCATGTCTCTTTAATTTTTTTACAATACTCTCCGGTGTCTTAATTCTCGATTTTGTATATTCAATTGGGTTGTAATGATGAAGGTGCACAAACTCATCGTTTAATATTTCCACCTTCGTAGCGACTTCCTTCAGCGCTGAATTGTATAGAAACATGACAGACTCCCAGCTGTCAATTCCATCCTGTAAAATTTCTTCCTGCATATTATGTAAAAAACCCTTTCCTTTTTTGTCCCCTAATAGAAGTATAGCATATCCTTATGCAAATTTGCTCACATTTTGCGTAAATTTATACTTTTTTAATTCCTTTTTACAAAAGTGTTCTCGAATGAATTTGCATATTTGATTCGGAACCCAACGTTCTGATTCAAATATGCAAATTCATTCCAAGGAACACGTATTCAAAATGAAATAAATTTAATCTTCTTCTAATACTTCCATCTCTAAATAGTCAAAATCAATTTCTTCTACAAAATTGTCCTTCCGAAATCTGGTTTTGGAATGCTTCTGAAACTCGGCAACATTGCTGTCTAACCAGATTGGTTTCCCAAGATCCAGATGCACACAGGCCTCCTCCAATGCCTCAAAGATCTTATGGGTTCTGGTATCATTTTTGTGATTTTCAATGGTCTGGGAATGGATGATGCGTGTATCTTTTATAATCTTAAACCATATCCGCAAGGTGGCACCTCCTCTGGCGATTGCATTCATAGGTCAGAAGGGATGCCGCTATCGCCGCATTTAGGGACTCCACCTTTCCTTCCATGGGAATCCGGATATATTCACTGGCAAGATCTGCAATTTCTGTGGAAAGCCCGTTGCCCTCGTTCCCAATCAGAAAACCGCAGGCTTTGGTATAATCCGGTTCATCATAAGACATGGTTCCCTTCAAATGTGCCGCATACAAGGACACACCTTCCCTCTTTACCTCTTCCACGGTTTCTTTCAAATCCTCCGCAATAAAAAACGGAATGCGGTATATGCTTCCCATGGTAGAGCGAATGGTCTTTGGATTAAAGAGATCCACGGTGGTCTGGTTCATAATGATTCCGGTAATTCCGGCACCCTCTCCCGTTCGTATCATGGTGCCAAGATTGCCCGGATCCTGAATGCTTTCCAGCACAAGAAGCAGGGTTTTATCTCCCTTCAGCAGCTCAAAAAGCTCGTACCGTGGCATTTTTACTACAGCAAGGATTCCCTGAGGGGTCTGTGTATCGGATACGGTTTTAAACACCGAATCCGATACCACCTCATATCGAACCGTTGCCTGTTCCCTTTGTGCCGCCGCAATGTAATCCTCAAGCCTTTTAAATTCCTTAACATCCTTATAAAAGCTTTCGGATATATAGATAGCATCCACCCATGAAAATGGCGCTTCCAGGCACATCTTGGGTCCCTCAACCACAAAAAGTCCCTGACTTTTCCGCTCCCTTGCCTTCTTCATAAGCAGGGATAGGTTTTTCATCTGCTGGTTACTCGTACTGGTAATCATGAATCCTTCTCCTTCAAAAAAAGCTGCCACAGCATGATGTGGCAGCTTTTACAGTTTCTATTAAACAAGACTCTTGGAAATCTCGTACATGTATTCCGGAATATCCTTCTGCATTGCAAGAGCTTCATCGATATCATAATCCACGAAGTCTCCGTTCTTATGAGCAATTACGCGATTTGATTTTCCTTCACAGAGAAGTTTCACTGCCATCGCTCCCATCGTGGTTGCATATACACGATCCTTACAGGTTGGACTTCCACCACGCTGCATATGTCCAAGGATTGTTGCTCTTGTCTCGATTCCGGTAGCTTCTTCAATACGCTTTGCCATATTCTGGGAATCACCAACACCCTCAGCGTTGATGATGATGTAATGCTGCTTGCCCATATCATGTGCATGCTTTACCTGCTCGATCAGGCGGCTTTCATCATGATCATACTTTTCCGGAAGAAGAATCTCCTCTGCTCCGTTTGCAAGACCGCACCACAGTGCAATGTATCCGGCTCCACGTCCCATAACCTCAATGATGGAGCATCTCTCATGGGAGGTGGAAGTATCACGTACCTTATCAATCGCTTCCATTGCTGTATTACATGCTGTGTCAAAACCAATGGTATAATCTGTGCAGGAAATATCCAAATCGATTGTTCCAGGAAGACCTACCGTATTGATTCCAAGTGCAGCAAGCTTCTGGGCACCCTTGAAGGATCCGTCTCCACCGATAACTACAATTGCATCAATTCCATGCTTTCTGCAGATTTCAGCACCTCTTGCCTGACCCTCCGGAGTGGTAAATTCCAAGCAACGAGCAGTCTGTAAAACGGTGCCACCACGTGAAATGGTATCGGATACACTCTTTGCATCCATATCAATGATTTCTTCGTTTAAAAGTCCTGCATATCCTCTTTTGATACCCTTTACCTTTTTACCTCTGTGAAGAGCCTCACGAACAACCGCACGAATTGCAGCATTCATTCCCGGTGCGTCTCCACCGCTGGTAAGTACACCAATTGTATTGATTTCTTTTGCCATTGCTATATCCTCCTGAATATATCGTTAAATTTTTCTCAATCTAAGCCCTTGTATATTGTAAACTCTTTAAGCCTTGTTTTCAATATTCTTTTCCACACATTTTACATTTTTTTCGCCTAAAAAGTCATATAATTTTGCCAAAAGCTGCGGATTTGCATCTACGGTGTAATTTTTTCCGTATCGCTTTAAGGATTTTGGATTTGCAACATATACCACAATCTCATCCATGCCGTCGGATTCCCTTAGTATCTCAAAAAGCTCCTGCTGCTTCTGCTGGAACTCATTCATTGTCGCAAACTGAAGCCAAAGCTCTTTGCAGGTTTCTTCAAAGGGAACGATTCTCTCACAAATGATTTTTCCATTCTGCTCATCCTCGATGGTAGCCCGTCCCACCACAAAAATTTTGTTGTCCATGGTAAGGGCATGCTGATATTTCTCGTAGGTCTTTGGAAAAACAATCACTTCCACGGAGCCCGTCATATCCTCAAGCTCAATAAAGGCCATTGCCTGATTATTCTTGGTAAACTTTACCGTCTTATCGGAGATCATACCACCTACAACCACCGTTGCATTGTCTAAAACCTTCACTGCACCGGTTTCTTCGTCTCTTATGAAATCCGTTGTGCTTGCAGTAACATTCTTTTGAATCTTCTGCGTATATTCCTCCAAGGGATGGCCGCTTAAATAAATTCCCAGCACTTCTTTTTCAAAGCCCAGCAGTACTTCCTTCTCAAACTCACCCACCGCAGGGTACTTTACCTCGAAGTCCTGACGATCTTCCTCCGGAACCAGATCAAACAGGCTCATCTGACCGGACATCATGGATTTTTTCTGTGATGCGGTCTGATCAATGATGGTTGCATATACTGCCACCATCTGTTTTCTTGTTCCGTCTAAGCTGTCACATGCCCCCGCCTTGATCAGGTTCTCAACAGCCCGCTTATTTACATCACGGTCCGTGGTTCTTTGAATAAAATCCTGCAGAGTTCTGTATGGACCACCCAGCTCTCGTTCCTCGATAATTCGATCAATCACCGGTCTTCCAAGGGATTTGATGGCATAGAGACCATACCGGATATGATCCCCCTCTGCGGTAAACTCCCCCTGTCCCACATTGATATCCGGAGGAAGCACCTTGATTCCCATGATCTTACAATGATACAGATATTCCGATGCCTTCGCGGAGTTATCAATGACAGAAGTCATCAGCGCTGCCATAAACTCTACCGGATAATAGTATTTCAGCCATGCGGTCTGCATGCTGATAACTGCATAGGCCGCAGCATGAGATTTATTGAATGCATACTTTGCAAAGTCTACCATGGAATCATAGATGCTGTTGGCAGCTTCTTCCGTAATACCGTTTGCAACACAGCCCTTGATGCCTCGTTCTTCATCCCCATATACAAAGCTTTTCCGCTCTGCGTCAATGACATACTGCTTTTTCTTACTCATGGCACGGCGGATATTGTCGGCCTGCCCCATGGTGTATCCCGCCAGCTTCTGCACGATCTGCATTACCTGCTCCTGGTACACGATACAGCCATAGGTTGGCTCCAATATGCTTTTCAGCTCCGGAGTGACATAGGTGATGGCATCCTGATCATTTTTTCCTTTGATATAGTTTGGAATAAAATCCATGGGACCCGGACGGTACAAAGAAATTCCGGCCACGATATCCTCAAAATTCTGAGGCTTTAATTCCTTCATGAAGTTCTGCATTCCGGAGGATTCTAACTGGAACACACCCTCTGTCTTTCCCGTTCCGATAAAATCAAGAACCGCCTTATCATTCATATCAATGTGGTCGATATCAATATCCTTTCCGGTGGAGGTCTTGATATTTTTTACCGCATCCTTAAGCACAGTTAAGGTACGAAGACCAAGGAAGTCCATCTTAAGGAGTCCCAGTTCCTCAAGCTGGACCATGTTGTATTCTGCTGTTGGGCTTCCATCGTTTGCCCGGCCCAGAGGGACATAATCGCTTGCTATTCCGGGATAGATTACCACCCCGGCTGCATGTACAGAGGTATGGTTCGGCAGTCCCTCCAGCTTCCTGCTCATGTCAATAAGATCATGAATCGCAGGATCACTTTCGTAGATGCCCCGAAGCTCCGGATTCATCTGGAGTGCCCTATCAATTGTAATATTTAACTCCATCGGAACCATCTTTGCCAGCTGATCCATCTGGGAATAGGGAAAATCCAGGGCTTTTCCCACCGCTTTAATGACTCCCCTTGCAGCCATGGTTCCAAAGGTAACAATCTGGGTTACGGAATCATGCCCGTATTTTTCCTGCACATACTCGATGGCCCGGTAGCGCTCTGCGTATTCGAAATCCACGTCGATATCCGGCATGGATACACGTTCCGGATTTAGGAAGCGCTCGAAAAGCAGACTGTATTTTACCGGATCAATATTTGTGATTCCGGTACAGTAGCATACCCGGCTGCCCGCCGCAGAGCCTCGTCCCGGTCCTACCCAGCAGTCATGGTTTCTGCACCAGTTGATATAATCCCAGACAATCAGAATGTACTCTACGAATCCCATTTTTTTAATGATGCCAAGCTCATACTGCATCGCATCATAGATTTCCTTTTTCTGGCTTTCATCGTACTCCTCATTTGAGGTATATTTTTCCTTGAAGCCTTCCTCACAGAGGTGGTTTAAAAACTCCCATGCACTGGAAAAGCCTTCCGGCACCTGATACTTTGGAATCTTGTAATTGCCAAACTCAATCTCCACATGACAGCGGTCTGCTATTTTCTGGGTATTCTCTACTGCGGAAAGGGCATATGGGAAAAGAGCCTTCATCTCCTTCTCACTCTTTACGTAGTACTGTCCGCCATCGTAGCGCATGCGGTCCTCATCACTGACCTTTTTTCCGGTCTGGATACAAAGAAGCACATCGTGGGCTTCCACATCACTATCATAGGTATAGTGGCAGTCATTTGTGCAGACCAGCTCAATTCCCAGCTCCTCGCTCATACGCACAAGCTGCTGGTTTACCATCTGCTGTTCCGCAATTCCATGGTTCTGCAATTCCAAAAAGTAATTTTCTTTTCCAAAACAATCCTGATATTTTTTTGCCACCGCTTTTGCTTCTTCATAAAAGCCCCGGACAATATTTCTTGGAATTTCTCCGGCAAGGCAGGCGGAAAGACAGATTAAGCCCTCGTGATATTTTTCCAGTGTTTCAAAATCCACCCGCGGTCTGTAGTAATAGCCTTCTGTAAATCCAACAGATACGATCTTCATAAGATTGTCATATCCGGTATTGTTTTCTGCCAGAAGGATCAGATGGTAGTATCTGTCGTCCCCATGACTTGTCTCCCGGTCGAATCTGGAATTCGGTGCTACATACACTTCACATCCGATAATCGGATTGATTCCCGCCGCCTTTGCAGTCTTATAGAATTCAATCACGCCATACATATTGCCGTGGTCCGTGATGGCAGCACTATTCATCCCCAGCTCTTTTACCCGGGCAACATAATCCTTTATTTTATTGGAGCCATCCAGCAGGCTATACTCCGTATGGGTATGAAGATGTACAAAAGACATTTCGCGCACTCCTTGCAGTAATCAAAAAATAATCTTTATCTCCTGTTTCCAGATTGCTCATTAAGTGCTGACGCTTTTTAAACGTTCTGATTTGGAATAGCAAAATTCATTTCAAAGCATCAATCTGAAATAGAAGTTTATTATATCATTTTTTTTAATATTTGGATAGAGTAGGGATTGCTTTCTTCGCAGCAAATGCTATTACAAAAAAGGCGTCCCTCACCAACTTGCCGGGACGCCTTTTTGTATGTTTTCTTAAATTTTTATTCTTCTTTTGATTTGTAGTAATCCTCAAACATCTGATTTGCAGCATCAATTGTTTTCTGGCAGATTTCCGGAAGCTCTTTTCCCCATGCTTTCGTAGCCTGCTTGAAGCCTTTCATCATGGCTTCCTGCATCTTTTTCATCTTCTCCACATCATCTCCTGCCAGCGCACTTGCAAAATCAAACAGTCTCTGAGAGGTCTGGGCTACACCGTAATAGCCGTTCTCAGATACATCTTCTTTTGCCTGTGCAATGGTTGCAGCGTCAACATTCTTTAAGTTCTCCGGAGAAAACAGACTGGAAAGATTCGATGCATTGGCCTGCTTTCCAAGCATTTCCTGTACCAGATTCGCCAGCTGCTGCTGTCTGGACTGCTGATCTGCCTTCATCTGTTCTACCAGTGCCGCCCGATCCTCAGCACTCATTTTATGGACGGAGTAAGTTGCTTTTTTGCTTTCGGCATTTTCAGAAGCCTTCTCGTATACAACTCCCGTTTCCTTTGCCTTACCGTTTTCCTTACTCTCTGTTTTTTCTGCTTTTGCAGCCGATTTATTGTAGGTACTGTATACCTCGGTTGCCGCATTCGTTACATTATTTACGCTCATACGTTTTCCCTCCTTGAAAAATCGATGCCCCAAACTCCATTTCGGGGTTATAAACTATATCGGCAGTTGTCCTAAAGAAAATAAGACCTCTGCCGATATTTGTTTAATTTTTTTAATTTCTTTTACCCCTGAAGGCCTCGGGACTGGCGATCCATATCCTCCACAACAATATCGTAAATTTCTCCCAGGGACGCACCATACTCTAAAATCTGCCACGGCTCATTGGTATGGAAATGAATCTTGATCAGTTCTTCATCCCCTACCGCCAAAAGGCAGTCTCCTTTGAAATGCTCCGTAATGTATTCACTGATTTCATCCTCGTCTAAGTTTTCTCCCTCAATCAGCAATTGGGTATCATACCGAAATTCCAACATACTCTAATCCTCCTTTTTATTTTATAAACCTCTTTTACTTTTTTATAATGCCTTAATTCTATCTAGCGCCTTTACCGTATTTTCATAGTTTCCAAAGGCAGTGAGTCTGAAGTACCCTTCTCCGCTTGGGCCAAATCCGGAACCCGGAGTTCCGACAACATTGGCGTTCTCCAGAAGATAATCGAAAAACTCCCAGGATGTCATGTTGTTCGGAGTCTTCAACCAGATATATGGTGCATTTACACCGCCGTATACCTCGTATCCTGCATCCTTAAGTCCTGCTTTTATTGTTTTTGCATTATTCATATAATAGGCAACCTGTTCCTTAAGCTGTGCCTTTCCGGCTTCTGAGTAAACAGCCTCCCCTGCACGCTGTACGATGTATGGTGCCCCGTTGAACTTTGTTCCATGACGGCGGGCCCACATTGCATTCAGGGAAACCTCACCGCATTTCAATTCCTTCGGTACTACGGTAAACCCAAGACGGACCCCGGTAAATCCTGCATTCTTTGAAAAGCTTCTCAGCTCAATTGCACAGGTCTTTGCACCCTTACACTCATAAATGGTATGGGCAACATTTTCCTCTGTTATGTATGCTTCATAGGCAGCATCATAGATGATGACCGCACCATTCCTATTGGCATAATCCACCCACTGCTGCAGCTGATCCTTGGTAAGTGTCGTTCCTGTCGGATTATTTGGCAGACACAGATAAATCATATCCGGCACCTCCTTCGGGAACTCCGGAACAAAATGATTTTCCGCGGTACAGGGCATATAGATGACATTACTCCACATTTCTGTCTTTGGATCGTAATTGCCGCATCTTCCTGCCATAACATTGGAATCTACATACACCGGGTAGACCGGATCACATACTGCGATACGATTCGTTGTGGCAAAAATCTCCTGAATATTTCCGGAGTCGCTCTTGGCACCATCCGAAACAAAGATCTCATCCGGGCTGATATCGCACCCTCTTGCCTTATAATCATGTTCTGCAATGGCACTTCGAAGGAAATCGTATCCAAGATCCGGTGCATACCCGCGGAAGGTTGCCGCATCTCCCATCTCGTCAACCGCCTTATGCATTGCCTCTATAATTGCAGGGGCGATTGGAAGTGTCACATCTCCGATTCCCAGTCTGATAATATTTTTGTCTGGATTTGCGGCTGAAAAAGCTGCCACCTTTTTTCCGATTGTGCTAAACAAATAGCTTCCCGGTAATTTTTGATAGTTGTCATTGATCTGATACATGGTGTTTCCCTTTCTGTCTCTTCATTTATTAATTACCCATTAGGCTTAATATCATCTGTGCAGTCTCGACCAGGCCGGTTCCATTGTCCATACTTCGTTTTTGAATATAACGATGAGCCTCCTCCTCGGTCATTTTGTTCCGGTCCATCAGAATACCTTTTGCCCTCTGTAATATCTGATGTTCCTCTTCGCTTCTTACCTTCGGTCTGCTTCTAAGCTGCCTTCTCTTCCTCTGCAACTGATAATCCATCATTTCCAGAGTCTGCAAAAGCTCATGCACCTTCAGTGGCAGGTTGAGTGCAATCAGATTATCGGAATCGATTTCGATATTTGTTCCTGCGGATGCAATAAGAAGCATTTGAAAGCCCTCGGGAAGATACTCATATATTTCCTCGTACATCATATCAACGAATTGATACCCACACACCAAAACCCCGTCATCTAAACCATTTAGGCTGGCAAGGGCCTGTGCGCCGGTCGTACAAACATTTGTAACCTGATATCCGCTCTGACCAAGCACTTTTTTTATGCTTAGAGCGATTTCCTTTTTCGGAAATGCGATTACAATATTTTTCACGTTGTTCCCCTTATGTTTGATATGCTTTTATCTGCTAAATTTGTATGTCTACTGCTTCGGTCTTTAAATTTTATACAAGTATTCCTGAATCTCCCATTCCGTTACCTGGTTGCAATAGCGCTTCCACTCTGCCTGTCTGGCTTCTACATATTTTGTTGAGATATGCTCGCCAAGTACATCCTGAATAAATTTGTCTGCCTTAAAGGCTTCTATCGCCTCCGAAAGATTCTTTGGAAGAGCCTCTATCTTCTGCTTCTTTCTTTCTTTCTCATCCATCGCATACACATTTCCCTTAATCGGAGGCTGTGGCTTAATTTTACCCCGGATTCCGTCCATTCCCGCAGCCAGGCATACTGCTAAAAGCAGGTATGGATTTGCAGCCGGGTCCGGGCTTCGAAGCTCGATCCGCTTATTCTCATTCGAAGAAGAAGGGATTCGAATGAGAGGACTTCTGTTCATCGCTGACCATGCAATATATGCCGGAGCCTCATCTCCGGCCCCAAGTCTCTTGTAGGAATTGACAATGGGATTGGTAATCAAAGTCATTCCCTTGATGTGCTTCATGATTCCACCGATAAAATAGTAGGCTTCCTCGGATAATCCCAGTTCATCCTTCGGATCACCAAAAATATTTACTCCATCCTTTTTCAGGGACATATTGATGTGCATGCCGGAGCCAAAGGTGTCACTCTTTGGTTTTGGCATAAAGCTTGCAAACACACCATGCTTCTTTGCGATTGTCTTGACTGCAAGCTTAAAGGTCATGATGTTGTCTGCGGAAGTAAGCGCCTCATCGTATTTAAAATCAATCTCATGCTGGGCAGGTGCACATTCGTGGTGGGATGCCTCGATTTCATATCCCATATCTTCTAACGTCAGCACCATATCACGTCTTGCGTTCTCCCCAAAATCTGCCGGACCGATGTCAAAATAACCGGCATTTTCATGGGTCATTGTTGTAGGGAGCCCGTTTTCGTCCTGATGAAACAGGAAAAATTCACACTCCGGTCCCACATCAAAGGTATATCCCAGCTTTTTTGCCTCTTCGATCTGGCGCTCCAGAATATATCTCGGATTCCCGGCAAATGGGGTTCCATCCGCACAATATACATCACAGATAATACGTGCTACCTTTCCCTGCTGAGGTCTCCATGGGAAAATGGCAAAGGTATCTAAATCCGGATACAGATACATATCCGACTCCTCCACTCTTGCAAAGCCCTCTATGGAAGAACCGTCAAACATGCACTGGTTATTCAGCGCCTTATTAAGCTGACTTGCTGTAATTGCAATGTTCTTTAGGGTTCCAAAGATGTCTGTGAACTGCAGGCGTATGAACTCTACGCCCTCATCCTCTACGATTTGAATAATATCCTGTTTTGTGTACTTGCTCATATTCTCTCTCCTGTCTTTTTCTATTCGTTTTATCTATTCTTCGTTTGTTTCTCTGCAAAATGCGAGAACTTCCTGATAAGACATTTTTCCACCAAAAAGATCCAGTGCACTTCCGATGGTTACGTTCAGTTTATTTTTCCCAAGCCTGTATATTTTTTCCAGATCATCAAAGCTATGCACGCCACCGGCATAGGTAATCGGAAGCTTTCCCCAGGCTCCCAGAAGCTTTACCAGTTCCTCCTCGATTCCCTCCGCTTTTCCTTCCACATCCACCGCATGCACCAGAAACTCCTCTGCATAGTCTGCCAGAAAATCCAGTAATTCTTCGGAAATCCGTTCTGTTGTATACTTCTGCCATCGATCCGTAACAATGTAATATCCCGGTTCTAATGTTTGGTTTCCTTCCTGCCGCTTACTGCAATATCTACAGGATAAGTCAAGCACAATGTGTTCTTTTCCCACAGCGCTGCGAAGCTTATTCAAATGCTCCCTGTTGATTTTTCCATCTGAGAATACGTAGGAGGTGACAATGACCTTATCTGCTCCCGCATCCAAAAAGTACTTCGCGTTTTCTGCCGTAATTCCTCCGCCGATCTGAAGACCTCCCGGAAATGCAGCTAATGCAAGAAGCGCCTGCTCCTTCGTCTTCTCATAGTACTCACTGCCTTCCTTATTTAATAGGATAATATGTCCGCCTTTGATTCCTGCATTCTTATACAGGTTTGCAAAAAAGGCTCCATCCTGCTTTGACACAAAATTGTCTACTGCAAAGCTTCCCTCATCCTTTAGGCTGCTGCCGACAATCTGCTTTACCTTCCCATTATGAATATCAATGCACGGGCGAAATTCCATTTTTTCTTCCTCATAGGTCCAAAATTTTACATTTTCTTACAAAAATGGGCAAAGAACCCCCTTTTTGTAAGACGTCTTTGCCCTTTTTGAATCATAGCACATTTTTCTTCATTTGTGAATGATAAATTATTTTTAACTTTTCTTTCCATTCTACTCTACAGGAACTGCCGTCATATTTGACCAGGATACTTTACCATTACCGGAGCCGGATGCAATATTGGCACCAAGGTTAAAGGAATAAGACCCGGCAGGATAGGTCCCCACACAAAATGTGCCTGTAGAATAAATTCTGCTTGTGCTGATTCCTTCCACCCAGAATACACATCCATAGTGTTCCGTTACGGTAATATAAATATTGGATTTCACCGGAAGAGTAATACCTGCACTGCAATTTCTTGCCGGGAACCAGTAATCATCCACAGAAAGAGATCCCCCGGGAATCGTAACCGTCAGAGACTGCCATCTTGCATACAAGGTGGTATCACAGATGCAGTCCACCCTGTTCTCCGGAAGTATTTGTTCTCCACCCGTAGGTTGGGAATACCATCCCAAAAAGCTGTAACCGCTTCTTTGCGGCGTCGGCAGTTCTCCATATGTCTCATCATAGATTACAACCTTACTTCCTGTATTACAAGCTCCACCGTTTGAATCAAAGGTTATCGTATAGGCATTTGCACTCCAAAGGGCGGTAAAGGACTTATCTTTATCTGCAACGGACGATGTGACGATCTGTTCTGTTTCATCTTCTACCCATACCCCGGAATAGCCGACCTTTGTTGCAGCGGGTAAAGTAAAGTCCATATTCTCTGCAAGCAGGATTGTTTCACAATCAACAGATCCGCCGTTTGCGTTCAAGGAAAAAGCATAAAAGGTATCATTTTCTACTGTCACATTTCCTGCATTATCACTGACGGCAAAATAGTACGTACCTTTTGAATCGATAATACCGGTATTTGTTTCACTATAGGTAACCTCATTTTGTATAGGGTCCGAGGTTCCAAAGTAGTAACCCAATATCCCGCTTCCTTCATCTATTCCAATGATGGAAAAATCCTGCATTCCATCCTCCCTCTCTGTTACCGACACGCTTATTTCCGGTGCTATATCATCGACATAAACTGCATAAAAGGTTTTATCCTGTGCTACAGAGTCCGCAGATAAGGCGGCACCTGCTTCGTCCGCCCATTCCACAAAAGAATATCCATTTAAAAAAGCCTGTGGAAAGAGTTCTTCTTCCTCATCCTCTCTTTCCAATGTATAGCTACCGCGATTTCTCGACACTACACTATACTTTGCATCAGCAGTGGCGCACTCGCCACCATTAGCGTCGAAATTTACTGTGCAAAGTCCAATTTTTTTGATATCAGATTTCCTTCCTCGTCTGTCCAGCTTCCAAACAAATCTCCCTCTTCCACATAGAGTGTGATTCCATTTAGGGATTCATCTACCGTAATCATATAATTATTAAGCACCGTAGACAGCTGATTAAATTCCTCCTTTAGCTCCCACAGTTCTCCATTTGACGCTCTGCTTCCTTCTACATTTGCAATTCTGTCTGACAGATTATGAATCAATGCATCAAGGGAAGCCTTATCACTATCATATTCTGTTGAGCCAGCAGCCAAAAGTGTCTTTATATTCTCAATATCACCAGCTGCAAGCTGCAACTGTCCTGCTATATCAGGCGTGGATGCGCTGCTATCAGCATCCATCAAATCTCCGTATTGTTCCTCCACGATCTGCAGTATATAAGTATACAGTTCTTCCTTTCCCAGCTTTGTATAGTAATTTTCTACCAGTCTCTCCACCTCCTGCTGCATCTGCTCACTGGAAAAAGAGTGCATAAGCTTTGTTTCCTTATTCTCTATGACATCATTTTCTATAACATTTTTTTCTATAACATTTTTTTCTATAACATTACTTTCTGTAGCATGATTCTCCATCGCATTACTATTTGTAGCTTTATTATCTTCTGCAGAATGGAATATCGTATCTGTCCCTGCCTCCTGCTGCTTCTCTGAATCTATTTCTTCCACAACATCCTTAGTGGAGCTTCCCAGAATACGGTAGCGGATTCCCCCTAGTAATATTGCAAAAAACAGTATGACAATGACCATGACTGCTACCACAGTCTCCTTTTTCTTTTTTCTGTTCACGTTGTATTTCTCCTCTCTATTACATACTAATTTCTGATACAGTTAATTTTCCTTCTTACCTTGACACTTTCCACCATTTTTGATATTGTTATTTGAAATAGTTTTTGAAAAATAATACATATAGAAGAAAGTGAGGATTAACAAAAAATGGGTACTATTATCGGCGAAGGAATTACTTTTGATGATGTTCTCTTAGTACCTCAGTATTCTGAGGTTACTCCGAATATGATTGATTTAAGAACACACCTTACCAAAAAGATTGTTCTTAACATTCCTATGATGAGTGCTGCAATGGACACGGTTACAGAATCAAAGATGGCAATTGCCATGGCTAGACAGGGTGGTATCGGAATCATCCATAAGAACATGTCTATTGAAGCACAGGCTGATGAAGTTGATAAGGTAAAACGTTCTGAGAACGGTGTTATTACCGATCCATTTTATCTCTCTCCTGAGCATACACTTGCCGATGCAGACAATCTGATGGCAAAATTTAAAATTTCCGGTGTTCCGATTACCGAGAACGGAAAGCTCGTGGGTATCATTACCAACCGCGATCTGAAATTTGAAAAGGATTTTACAAAGAAGATCAAGGAATCCATGACTTCCGAAAATCTTGTTACTGCTCCGGAAGGAATTACATTAGAGGAAGCAAAGTCTATTCTAGCCGCTTCCAGAAAAGAAAAGCTCCCGATTGTTGACAAGGATTTCAACCTTAAGGGACTCATTACCATCAAGGACATTGAAAAGCAGATCAAATATCCGCTTGCTGCAAAGGATGAGCAGGGACGCCTTCTCTGCGGTGCCGGTGTAGGAATTACCGGAAACATGATGGAGCGTGTGGATGCACTTGTAAACGCACACGTGGATGTCATCGTTGTTGATTCTGCCCATGGTCATTCCAAGAACATCTTAACTGCTGTTAAGAGTATCAAGGAAAAATATCCGGATCTTCAGGTTATCGCAGGTAATATTGCTACCGGAGCAGCCGCAAGGGATTTGATTGAAGCAGGAGCAGATGCCGTTAAGGTTGGTATCGGACCGGGATCTATCTGTACCACCCGTGTTGTTGCAGGTATTGGTGTTCCACAGATTTCCGCAATAATGGATTGCTATGAGGTTGCAAAGGAATATGGCATTCCGGTTATCGCAGATGGCGGAATCAAGTACTCCGGTGATATGACAAAAGCAATTGCTGCCGGAGCAAACGTATGTATGATGGGCTCCATGTTTGCAGGCTGTGATGAAGCTCCGGGAACCTTCGAATTATTCCAGGGAAGAAAATACAAGGTATATCGTGGCATGGGTTCCATTGCCGCAATGGAGAACGGAAGCAAGGACCGCTATTTCCAGGAAGGTGCAAGAAAGCTTGTTCCGGAAGGTGTTGAAGGTCGTGTAGCATACAAGGGTACCTTAGAAGATACCGTCTTCCAGTTAATCGGCGGAATCCGTTCCGGTATGGGTTACTGCGGATGTCCTGACATTGAGACACTGAAGGCAAACGGAAAATTTGTTAAGATCTCTGCAGCATCCTTAAAGGAAAGTCATCCACATGACATTCATATCACAAAGGAAGCTCCAAACTACAGTACTGACGCAAACTAATTATTTTTTATGAGGTGAATCATATATGGAACCTGGCGACATAGCATCGCTTATTGTATTAATCATTCTGTTGCTGCTCTCTGCCTTCTTTTCGTCGGCAGAGACAGCACTTACAACTGTGAACAAAATTCGTATGCGTACCCTGTCTGAGACCGGCAATAAAAAGGCGGACAGGGTGCTTCGCGTTACAGAAGACTCCGGAAAAATGCTTTCAGCAATCCTGATTGGAAACAATATTGTCAATCTTTCCGCATCTTCCCTTGCTACCTCCCTTGCCATCAAGTATTTTGGCAGTGTGGGAGCCGGAATTGCTACCGGAATCCTTACGCTATTGATTCTAATCTTCGGAGAAGTAACACCTAAAACAAAAGCTACGATCCATGCCGATAAAATGTCCTTATCCTATGCATTTGTGATTGAGCTTCTGATGAAGGTGCTTACCCCTGTCATTTTTATCGTTAATAAGCTCTCCATGGCAATTCTGTTCCTTCTTCGGGTGGATCCGAAGGATAAGGATAAACAGATGACGGAGGAGGAGATTCGCACGATTGTCGATGTCGGTCAGGAGACCGGTGTTATCGAAGATGAAGAACGGGATATGATTCACAATCTTTTTGATTTCGGAGATTCCGAAGCCAAAGAGATTATGGTTCCCCGAATTGATATGACCTTTGTTGAAAAAAATGCCAGCTATGAAGAAATCCTTGAGATCTTTCGAAAGGATAAATTTACCCGTCTTCCTGTATATGAAGAAACCACCGACCATGTCATCGGTATTATCAATATGAAAGATCTTCTGCTGTGCGAAGACCCCGAGACCTTTACTATAGACAGCATTTTAAGGGAACCGTATTTTACATATGAGCACAAGAATACTGCAAATCTTTTCATTGAAATGCGCCAAAATTCCATTGCCCTTGCAATTGTTCTCGATGAATACGGAGTTACCGCAGGTCTTATTACTTTAGAGGACCTTCTTGAGGAAATCGTTGGTGAGATAAGAGATGAATACGATACAGACGAGGTGGATGATATCACTCGTTTAAGCGACCGCGAATTTCTCGTGTTAGGCTCTGCCAATCTTGACGATGTAAGTGATGAATTAGACTTCTCATTTACTTCTGAAAATTATGACACCATCGGTGGATACTGCCTGGATCACCTAGATCATTTACCGGAAAAAAATGAGATCATCATAACAGACGAAAATGTTCTTCTTCGAATTGATCAGGTAGATAACAACCGTATTGAAAAAATATACATTAAGCTTCCTCCGGTTCCTACGGAAGATTAGCTTTTTTTACAGACTCCCAAAGTGTTGTTCGATAGGTTTCGTCTAGCACCCATTGGGAGTCCTTTTTGATTCCCCCAAGTTCTTCCGGCACCAGGCCTTCCTCAGAAGAAAAATATGGCTCGTCCACAAACCGGATTTTTCCAAACACACTTCTTCCGCTGGTAATCGTCGTATCAACAACATGAATCCAGGCCTCTTCTTCCACCCGGTTCCCCACATGATCGATTGCTTCATAGACGATTTTTACCTTATCGTCCCCCTCCATATTGCAAAACACATCCGCATCATAATTTATAATGCAAAAGGAATTTCTGACATTGTATCCATAGGGAATATTCCCATCCTCCCGGTCCGTTACATAAGCACCCTTTGCAAGCTCTGATTCTGTAATTCTTCCCTCCCTTGCATCCAAAAGCGAGTAATAGAAATCTCCGGTATGAATCTCAGGTGCATAGTCCCAGATTGCATACAAAAGGATTGTGGCACCATCCTGAAACAATACCCCGGCTTGTTTTGCAAGCACCTTCACCGCCACCTGCTGACGAATCAGATAATCCGGATCGAAGGCCTGGCTATTATGTCCCCAGCCCAGATAGGTACAAATAGGAGCCGGCTTTGCAAAACCATTTTGCGGCATGGTAATCCCCTGCTCATAATTTGCTGTAATGGTGGGCACATTTCCGTAGGGCGCACCATTCCCGTGGAAAGCAACATGATAAGTATTTACTTCCCAGACCGCATACAGCGTCACTCTCGGATAGCGGTCATTGATCCATTCAGAGGAAACCAAATGGCACAAATCATACTCCCCACGGCTTGCATTTGGATTTTCGGACCACCCGATCTGATGATACCCCTCTTTTGTATATCCAAGATCTCCAAAATACTGGTTTGAGACACCGTAGGTATATTGCCTTGTCTGCGACATCGCATCCCCGGAAAAAGCATTCCGGCAGAAGGTAACCTCCGTTACCTTTGGCTTTCCATTTGCGATCAGTGTCACATTCCCATTGACATAAAAACCATAGCTTTCACTGTAAGAAACCATAGAGCCACTCCAATGGGAAAAAAGATATCCCTTTGCAGGTACTGCATTTACTGCCACATAAGTTCCGTAGCAATATCTTCCTCCGCCCTCTGCCCTTGCAATTCCACTTCCGACACCTACCGAGACATTATAAAAAAGTCCATCCACGGATTTATTAAAATAACTGTGCAAAGCCTCCTTTGATGCGGCGCTCCAGCCTGCCGCATTTGCGATTCCATCATAAGAAGTATAAACCCTGCCGGAGGTTATTCCACTATCGTTCATCGTTCCCCCCGGTGAACCATTTGTCATCACTACCATGCAGGCATCCAGAACGATTGTGCAGCTTCCCTGATTCATCGCTGCGATAGCACTTCCGTTCATTCTCTGCTTTAAAGAGCTTAACTGCATTGCATAGAGATTGTAGATGCTATCTCCGTCTTGAACAGTGTTCACTGTACGCAGATAGTTTCCTCCCAACTGTACATAGAGGGATTGCAGCACTGCTCCGGAGCTGTTTACCACATTGATCTTCCATCCAATGGTTCTGTATTTTACTCCGGAGTTTGCCTCTACACCACGGGTTCCACAGTATATATATCCATCCGTCGAGGAGGTTCCCCGAAACACCGCACGGTTTCCATAGGTCTGATAATAATCATATGCGTTTTGCCAGCTATCTGCCAATATCGTATCTTTGCTTCCAAACAACAGCATAGCAAGAATACCTAACAAAAAGCATAGTAATCGCCCACAACGTTTTCTCCTTTTTTTCAATAGATACTTCTCCTCCTATTCCACAATGGCAGTTTTTGCATAATGCCAGCTTTTTTCCTTTCCTCCCGGCAGCATAAAGGTTTCATCCACCCGGACAGATAAGATTCCCATATCCATATCACAGGCAAGTACTGTGATGGAGTAATTGGAATCGGAACGCAGCCGTCTTTCGATTTCCTCCGCAACTTCTTTTGTAACTTTTTCTTCCGATACCGGCTCATAATCCTGTTCTCTGAGTATTTTTGGCACATAGTAATTGTCTAATGTCTGCCACACGATTTCCGACAAACAATTCTTCAGTTCATTCTTGTGGGTCTGAATAGAATAAATGCTGACAGAAATCATTATGGTATAGAAGAACATCAGTCCTCCAAATACTCCGATCATTACATTTTTCATATGAATTTTCTTTGCACTGGAATCTTTAGTTTTCCATACTGTGTACGGCCAATCTGATCCACGGTCCTAAAATACACAGTATAGATCCCCGGTTTTCCAAACAAAAGCTCCTCCTTTCCCTCCCGTACTGTAGAATAAAGCCGATTTCCCTCCTCATCGAGTACCACGCAGATTTGAAATTGTACTTTACCAGAATCCCCTAATGCTGCAAGAAAATGATCGTCAACAGCTTCTCTCTTTTGTTCGGTCATCGGCACATTTAAGTATTCCATATCTACTTTCCCCTCGGATGCGTAGCTATGGAAAGCTCCTGTACACATCTTTGTCGACTCCAGATTTAGCGGAAATGCAATTCCGGTAAAAAACGGAATGAGAAAGCACGCTGCAAATACGGCAATGACCATGTCTCCATATTCGTTAAACAATTCTTTCACTCAGCATCCTCCTGCAATCCAAAATGCAACTAATCCTGCAAAATCAGAATCACATGCAAGAAGCAGCTTCTTAAAAAGCTCCAAAACTATGGTAAATCCTGACATTGACAAAATTGTACTCCCATAATTTAAAAATATAACCTTCATTTTATTTCTCCCATCTATATGAGGTCCAAGAGTATTTGCATCAGTTTAAGAATCACTCCTCCAACAAATATCAAAACCGCACAGACTCCATATTCTTCTATTATTTGCTTCATCTTTCTCCTATCGTGCGTAGGCGCACAGGCTCTTCCTCTCCTCATACTCATAAAACGCGAGCTGCAATGGAAATTGTAGCTCCACCTTTGCATAAACGACCTCCTCTGTATCAACCGGAATCTCATCCGCATTTTTACAGCATATACTGGTGTAGTCGCTCTGATACAGCGTAATCTCAAGGGAATATCCCCGATTTTGTGCAAGGGAAAAGCATTCCTTGATCACCTCTGGGTAAAAATCGCTGTTTTCCAGTTCATTGACCATATTTTGGTGTATATCCTGGGCATCCGCCACCGTAAGAAAAGCCGACAGAATTCCTGCTGCTGCAAAGGTAATAGATAGGAGGATAAAAAGTCCCATATATGTTTTTATTATCTGACTCATGGTGTGTTCCTTTCTCAAATCAAAGAGGAGGACAGGAAGCTTAACATAAAAACCGCCATGTCGATTACAAGCTTTAAGGAAGCTGTCACCACCGGCGCTAAAAACAGTAAGTACATTCCGCTGTTCTTATCCTTCATCCGCGCAGCCTCCGCCACATCCAGCATCTTCTGATTTTTTTCGATCAGTTCTGCAATCTGACGCTTTGCGTTTCCGCTGTTTCCAATGGAAAGGGAATACAGCATGCTCATGGTGGAGGCCACCTCCGGCAGGGCAAAGACCTCTAAAAATCTGTGGTAAGGCTCTGCATCCTCCGGATTGATTTCCAATCGGGCAACCAGCTCCTCTAAATCTTCCTTCAGGACGCCCGGAACATGAGCTCGTGATTTTTCCAGTGCGACCTGCACATTCTCACTTTGCAGAAGCAGAACCAGATCCATTAACCAATTGGGAAAAGCACTTTGTATATTTCCTTTGATGTTCTTTTCTGCAATCCGGTATCCGATTCTATGCTGATTTAAAAAGATCAAGAAAAGTCCCATCATTCCTGCCGCCGCCCAGCTTTTGTGAAGAATCAGAAGTATGCCAACGATGATTCCCACTATTGCTGCAAGGATCACAGACAGCTTTTTCTCCTTTTTTTCATCATAGGCGTAAAAATCCTTGATTTTCTTTTCATAATCCACATCGTTTTCCAATACATCTATGGTAAGCCAGTCGGTTTCCAGATATCTTTGAGCCTGCAGAATGATCAGATCATCCAAAAGGATCACAAGAACCGCTAAGAATTGTACGATCCAGTTTTTGCTGATGTCCATATTTCCGATGGGAATATACAGCACCATTCCGCAAATCAAAAGAGATGCGCATACAGACATTACCACCTCCCGGAAGCTTTTCTTCCGCTCTTCCATGGCCTGCCGGATCCGCTTCTCATAGCTGTTTTTATCTGAAAGCAGCAAAAGAATGGTCTCTTCAATGGCCCCGCCGTAGGCTTCCACGTGCAGCATAAAATCGTGCATGCTTTTCAACCTCTTGCATGGATAACGTGCTTCTATCCCCGAAAGACCATCTGCGGTTGCATCTGAATTATCAAAGGTAAGTACCATATGATCATGGGCATCCCATGCCGCATCCCGCATACTTCCTTTGGGTAGAGACATACATACATCCGCCAGCGCCGCCTCTACCTTCTGTTCCCGCAAAAACGCATACAGCATGGTATCCATATAATTCATGACCTCAAAAAAACGGCTTTCCTGTTCTTTTTTCTTGCTCTGCTTTTTTCTATGCAAAGGATATACAAGCAGAAAAAAGACTCCAATCGCAATCGTCATATACCAGTTCAGTTTTAAAAGAAGGTGCAAAAAATACACCAGCACTACAATGCACAGGTAACTCATTCTCCTACCTCCCTGCATACAAAGGGATTTTGGATGCCGGCCCGGACAAATCTTTTTTGCAGTTGTTCCGGAATCTGTTCTGGTATGAATTTCCCATCATTTACAACCATAATAATCTTATTTTGTCCGCCCTCCCTCAGATAAAAGCACACCTGATCGATGTAGCGGTAAAGCTTTCCATTTTCATCCTTTTTCTTGCGGATCAGCAGCCCCACATCCAAGGCCTGATAGATGTCATTTTCCATGCGGTCCGCATCTGTGCGGTTCTGCAGCATGCTTAAAATCCGGTCCGGGACATTTCTTACATCATCGGTATGTAATGTGGTCATGCCTCTCACCCCGGTGGACCACCCCTCCAGCAGATACTTTACTTCCGTAGACCTTGCCTCCGACAGCATGATCCACTTAGGATTCAGCCTTAGACTGGACTTAATAGCCTTTGCATAGTCAAAGGTATCCTCGCTGACCTTCATCTCCACACAATCCTTTCCCGGATTTGTTTTTGAATACCTAAGCTCCAACGTATCCTCGATGGTGATGACCCGCTCATTTGCCGGAATAAACTGGGAAAAAAACTTTGCGGATTCCGTCTTTCCAACCCCCGGCATCCCGCAAAAAATAAAATTCATTTTCGTTCGTACACAGTTGATCAGAAGTGATAGAATTTCCTTACTGCAAAAGTCTTCCGTAAGTGCCTTTTCTACTGTCATCCGTATAATTGGGGGTGTTTTCCTGATACTGATGGTACGGCCGGATTTTGCAACGGACTCATGCAGAATCGTCACCCGAAGCTCGCTGGTCTCAGCCTCAAGTTCCGGATTTCGCTTATTGAACTGAACGCTGACAAGATTTGCGATACGCTGTGTGAACTGCTCAATAAATGCCGGAGTCAGATGCTCTTCCACAAACCCCGGATCAACCAGATATCTCTCATTGGCAGTATTCGTAAGCCAAACCTCGCTTCCGTTAAAATCGATATCCGTAATCTCCGGGTTCGATACAAACTGAAAAAGCGGACCAAAATATTCCTTACCAAGCTCCATGTCCCACCTCTACTCTCCGATTCCGATGCTGCTGTTGGCCCGGGCAACAAAGCTATCGATCAGTCCCTTAAAGGCGATGCCGATTGCTCCGTTCTCATCGCTCCCAATTACAGCAACCACTACTAAAATGACAGAAAGTATCGCAACTACGGTAATCAATATGCCGCCATATTCCTGAAAAATTTCTTTCATAATTCTCCTTTCCTCGTACATGTTTTGCACGGCAAAAAGAGTCATAGCAATATTCTGTTAAAATAAATCCGGGATTTTTCTTGACGAATGTCTGTGAAATGTCCCCATAAAATGGAAAAAAGATAACTTGTATTTTACATCAAATTTTTCATTTGTAAATAGCATTTTTAAAAAAGTCTAAAAAAATAGTGCGCCATTTTGCGCGCTATTTATTAAGTCCTGATTTTATATCTTCTATTTCATCCGTAACCTGGCCGATACATAATGTCAGTTCGTTCACCGATTCGGTAGCCTCTTCCGCCGCTGTTCGAATTGCCTCAATAGCTCTTGTGGAAGATTCCACCTGCTCCGTCAGATTCTTTGCCATGAAGGAGAAATCCTGCATCTTATCAAACATAATCTTGGAATCTCCCTGATACTTCCTTCCGACCTCCACAAGCTGTGTATAGCTTCCGATTGTTTTATCCTTCATAAACGAAACCACGTTTTGTGATTCCTCCGCCAGTCCGCTTACCGCGTTCACCACAATATTGGAAATATCGGTAATCTTGCTTGCAGTCTCTGAGGAATCCGCTGCCAGCTTCTTGATTTCATCAGCAACAACCGCAAATCCTTTTCCGTCATCTCCCGCATGTGCTGCCTCGATGGAAGCATTGAGAGCCAACAAATTGGTCTGATCTGCAATTTCCATGATATTGGCAGTCAGATCCATGATCTGTTCTGCCTGACGGGATTTTGCGATCTGCTCTTTTAAAGCGATCTCCACCTCTTCTGCCCGCTTCTCCACTTCCTTGCGCTCAGCCTCCGAATCCACCATGATCCTATATGCATCCTCGTTGCTGTTCTGCGCGTAATCCGATCCATCCTGGGACTCTTCGCTCATTCCAAGAAAGGATTCCTCCATGGATTCCATCACTTCCGAAATCTCACCGATATTCTTCGTCATTTGAAGAAGTGAGGTATTCACCTCCCCCATCATTCCGGAAAGCGAAGCAATTTCATCATAGACCCCACAAATTCGTGCTTCCAGTCCATCCAACAGCTCTGCCAATTCCTCTGCTGTCTGTTTTGCGGCCAGAAGCTCTTCGCTTGCTTCGATGCCCGGTGCCTCATTTACAGGATTTCCATTTCCCTTTTTAAAAAATGCTTTCCCCATACATTTCCTCTTTATCATTAATCTGCTCCCTTTTCGGAATTGTGTTCCCGAAATGGAATTAAATTTGTGTAGTTTCGAACACACTAATACATTTATTATAACAAACGTAAAATATTTGTAAATCTTTCTTTTCAAGCAAAAAGGCACTTAATGAGCAATTACCTACGAATTTAGTACCGTTACGCTTTTTACAAACGAGAGTGGGTTCTGATTCATGCTTGATTGTTAAATTGTATCATTTCGCCGGTTGATTTTCTTCTGGTACCTAAAATCTATAAAAAAAGCGGCATTTTGAGCGTTTTTTATGGTCGATTGTATGTTTTCGCCGGATCAATTTTAGCCTGTACCTAAGAAATTGCAAATATTAGGTATACCGCGAAATCCACTCCTCAAAATAATACAATTCGCATGAAAAATCTGCAATTTGAAGCTGTTTTTCAAGGATTTTAGGTATATAACAGTTCTAGCACCTCAAATCTTGCCAAATTCCACAATTCTGATTCGAATATGCAAGTTCATTCGGAGCACAATTCTGAAATGGGATTTCCTTTTCAAGCAAAAATAGAGGCCTCGTTTTACGAAGCCTCTGAAAAAATCATGTCCATTTCCGGAATTGTATTTCGAAATGAATTTGTATATCCGGTCTACCACTATTGCAGAAATTTTTCTACACTTACCAGCTTAACAACGGTAACGAATACCTCAGCAGCCTTGGTAAGCTCTTCCAATGAAGGATAGGTTGGTGCGATACGGATGACAGAATCCTTCGGGTCCTTTCCATAGGGGAATGGAGCTCCTGCACCGGTCAGTGTGACTCCTGCCTCCTTACACTTTGCAACGATTTCCTTTGCACATCCTTCCAAGGCAGAAAAGCTGATGAAATATCCACCCTTCGGATTGATCCAGGAACCGATTCCACGAGGAGCGATCTCCCTGCCAAGAAGCTCATCGATCATCTCAAACTTTGGACGAATGCAGGCCGCCTGCTTTTCCATATGGGCCTTAACGCCCTCCATATCCTTAAAATACGCTGCATGGCGAAGCTGATTGATCTTGTCATATCCGATGGTCTGGAAGGTAAGCTGTGCCTTGATATCCGCAATATTTGCCGCAGATGATGCCAGGGCTGCAATACCGCTTCCCGGGAAGGTAACCTTGCTGGTGGAACAGAACTCAAAGACCATATCCGGATTTCCTGCTTTTTCACATTCCGAAAGAATATCCAAAATTTCAGCCTGATCCTCCTCATAGAGATGATGAATAGCATAGGCGTTATCCCAGAAAATACGAAAATCCGGTGCCGCAGGCTTTAGTGCAGCAAACCGTCTTACCACCTCGTCGGAATACACGATTCCGCTTGGATTGGAATATTTTGGTACACACCAGATACCTTTAACAGAAGCGTCGTTGTTTACATAGCTTTCCACGGCATCCATATCCGGGCCGTTTTCATTCATATCGATTGGAATCATCTCAATTCCGAAATGCCCGGTAATGGCAAAATGCCGGTCATATCCCGGAACCGGGCAAAGGAATTTTACAGTACCCTGCTTAGACCATGGCGTATTTCCACAGATTCCGTCGAACATGGCTCTGGCGATCTGGTCATACATAATATTTAGGCTGGAATTTCCATAAATCATGACATTCTCCGGCTTGCAGCCAATCATTCCTGCAACCAGTCTTTTGGCTTCCGGAATTCCGTCTAAGACGCCATAATTGCGAAGGTCGAAACCATTTTCACTCTTTAAGAGGCTCTTGGAAGTAAGAACGTCCATCATCGGCATAGAAAGCTCCAGCTGATCAGCTCCCGGTTTTCCTCTTGACATGTCAAGTGCAAGACCCTGCGCCTTGATTTTCTCATACTCAGCCAAAAGCCCTGCTTTCTCCTGTAAAAGCTCTTCCTTTGTCATTTCCTGGTAACGTTTCATTCCTTGGGTTCCTCACTTTCACCTTTTATTTTCTTAAAATATTCCTGAATGGTTTTTTCGTATCCGATATCCGTCGGATGATAAAATACCTTATCGGTAAGTCCATCCGGCAGGTACTGCTGCTTCACATAATGATTCTTGTAATCATGGGCATATTTATAGCCCAGCCCATGTCCCAGCCTTTCTGCGCCTTTGTAATGGGCATCCTGCAAATGCGTGGG
The DNA here is from genome assembly GCA_945910395.1 of uncultured Agathobacter sp. Lineage (GTDB taxonomy): Bacteria > Bacillota > Clostridia > Lachnospirales > Lachnospiraceae > Roseburia. The sequence goes on from CAMDYX010000022.1 coordinate 30,150, forward strand.
CACCGGCGGGGTTTTCATACCCCGGACCACTTCCATGGCTGCAAAAACAGATTCACAGGAGGCATTACTCTTCGGAGCGCATGCCACATAATTGACAGCCTCTGCCAAAATGATCTGTGCCTCCGGCATTCCGATCCGTTCTACCGCCTGTGCCGCCGAGGTTGCAACCACCAGGGCCATGGGATCGGCATTTCCCACATCCTCCGCCGCGCAGATCATAATGCGTCTTGCAATAAACTTAATATCCTCTCCGGCATACAGCATCCGGGCCAGATAGTATATGGCGGCATCTGGATCGGAGCCCCTCATACTTTTAATAAATGCAGAAACCGTATCATAGTGATTATCTCCGGTTTTATCATAAGAAATTACCCGCTTTTGTATGCATTCGCTGGCAACATCAATGGTAATGTGGATTTTCCCATCCTCCGAGCGGTCCGTGGTAAGAACCCCAAGCTCGATGGCGGTAAGGGCTGCTCTTGCATCTCCGTTACACACATCTGCCAAAAATTCCAAGGCGTCCTCGTCCATCACCGCATTGTAGGAGCCAAGCCCCTTTTCCTTATCGGTAACCGCTCGAAGGAGAAGTACCTTGATATCCTCTTTGGAAAGCTTTTTCAGTTCAAAAATGACCGAGCGGGATAAAAGAGCGCCGTTTACTTCAAAGTAGGGATTTTCCGTGGTGGCCCCGATCAGGATAATCGTTCCATCCTCCACGAAGGGAAGCAGGTAATCCTGCTGTCCTTTATTAAAGCGGTGGATCTCATCGATGAAAAGAATCGTTTTCTTCCCATACATCCCCCGGCTTTCCTTCGCCTGCTCCACAACCTCTTCCATGTCCTTTTTTCCGGCGGAGGTTGCATTGATCTGCTTAAATTCCGCGCTTGTGGTATTGGCTATGACCTTGGCAAGGGTGGTCTTTCCGGTTCCCGGAGGGCCGTAGAAAATAATCGAGCTTAATTTATCTGCTTTGATGGCCCGGTAGAGCAGCTTGTCCTTCCCCACAATGTGCTGCTGCCCCACCACCTCCTCTAGGGTTGTGGGACGAAGCCTGGATGCTAAGGGCGACTCCGTTTCCATATTTTGTTCTCTCATATATTCAAAAATATCCATTTGTAAAATCCATCCCCGTATCTATACGAAACCATATCTGTTTTCTCAAGCCGGCATCCGGCCGTTTTGCATAATTCATATTCAAATCTTGCATTTTATCCTTTGAAAATGATTTATAGCGGTTCATTATGAATAATAAAGCGTCAGAAGTTTCATATCCATACTATAGAATACATGAAGCTCTGACGCTTTACAACAAGAAAATATCTTTTCTACGTTATGCTTAAAAAAATGTAAAAATGCTAGTGTTTACTGTGTAAAATTCTCGTGATTGCAGGATTTTAGGCCATCTGCTTTTGGACCTCTGCCCTGCGTCCTCTGTTTTCCGGCACTTAGTGCACCGCATTTGCCACCAGTTCATCCCCCAAGACATCGATTCGTATGGTATCACCTGCCGCAACCTGATCTGCCAAAATCAGTTTAGCTGACAGAGTCTCCACATACTTTTGCAGATACCGCTTTAACGGTCTTGCTCCGTAGATGGGATCATAGCCATGATCGATAATATAGCTTTGGGCTGCGTCGGACAACTCCACCTTGATTTCACGATCTGCCAGACGTTTGTTTAGGTCTGCCATAAGCAGGGTAATGATTCCGGCGATATTATTCTTGGTAAGAGGCTTAAACAGAATGATTTCATCCAAACGGTTCAAAAATTCCGGCCGGAAATGTCCCCGAAGCTCTCCCATTACCGCCTTCTCGCATTCCGGATTGATATTTCCGTCTGCATCAATACCCTCCAGCAGCTCCTGGGAGCCAAGATTGCTGGTCATAATAATGATGGTGTTTTTAAAGTCAACGGTACGTCCCTGGGAATCCGTGATTCGCCCGTCGTCGAGAACCTGAAGCAGCACATTAAATACATCCGGATGGGCTTTTTCCACTTCATCGAAGAGCACAACGGAATAGGGCTTTCTTCGAACAGCCTCCGTAAGCTGACCGCCCTCATCGTATCCAACATATCCCGGAGGCGCTCCGATCAATCTGGAAACGGAGTACTTCTCCATATATTCGCTCATGTCCAGACGCACCATGTTGCTCTCATCATCGAACAGGGATGCTGCCAGAGCCTTTGCAAGCTCCGTTTTACCAACACCGGTAGGTCCTAAGAACAGGAAGGAACCAATTGGCTTTGTGGGGTCCTTAATACCTGCCTTGGAACGGATAATGGCTTCTGCAACCTTTGTTACACCATCGTCCTGTCCAATGACACGCTTGTGCAGCTCATCATCCAGATGAAGGGCTTTATTCCGCTCGCTCTCTGTAAGCTTTGCAACCGGAATACCCGTCCAGCGGGAAATAATTCTGGCAATCTCTTCCTCACTGACATTTTCATGGACAAGGGAAAGATCTCTGTTTTTTAAGATTTCCTCCTCGGATTCTAACTGCTTCTCCATCTGTGGAAGAACGCCATACTGCAGCTCTGCAGCCTTTTCCAGGTCATAGCTTTGCTGTGCCAGCTTGATGTCCGCCTTGGTTTTTTCAATGCTTTCCCGAAGCTTGCTTACCTTTTCAATAGCGCCCTTCTCATTGTCCCATTGTGCCTTCTTATTATTCAGTTCGTCCTTTAATTCCGCAAGCTCCTTCTGAAGACTTAAAAGGCGCTCCTGGCTGAGACGGTCTGTCTCCTTTTTCAGCGCAGTTTCCTCAATCTCTAACTGCATCACACGACGGTTCAGTTCATCCAGCTCTGTAGGCATGGAATCCAGCTCCGTCTTAATCAGCGCACAGGCCTCGTCCACCAGGTCAATTGCTTTGTCCGGCAAGAAACGGTCTGAAATATATCGGTTGGAAAGTACTGCTGCCGAAACCAAGGCACCGTCGGTAATCTTTACTCCATGATAAACCTCATAACGTTCCTTTAATCCACGAAGGATGGAAATGGTATCCTCCACCGTTGGTTCATCCACCTGTACCGGCTGGAAACGTCGCTCAAGAGCTGCGTCCTTTTCAATGTACTCGCGGTACTCATCCAGAGTGGTTGCACCGATACAATGAAGCTCTCCTCTTGCAAGCATGGGCTTTAAAAGCTGGCCTGCATCCATGGCGCCATCGGTCTTTCCTGCCCCCACAATGGTATGAAGCTCATCGATGAACAGAATGATCTGTCCGTCAGAGCTCTTTACCTCGTCAAGAACTGCCTTTAATCGTTCCTCAAATTCACCACGATATTTTGCGCCTGCAACCAGCGCTCCCATATCCAGGGCAAAAAGCTTTTTATCCTTCAGTCCCTCCGGCACGTCACCCTTTACGATTCGCTGGGCAAGGCCTTCCACAACGGCGGTTTTTCCAACGCCGGGTTCCCCGATCAGCACCGGATTATTCTTGGTCTTTCTGGACAAAATGCGCACCACATTTCGGATCTCATCATCACGTCCGATGACCGGGTCCATCTTCTGGGCTCTTGCCCGCTCCACCATATCATAGCCATACTTTTCCAAGGTATCGTAGGTTGCCTCCGGATTGTCCGAGGTCACACGCTGATTTCCCCTAACGGTAGAAAGTGCCTGTAAAAAGCGGTCACGGGTGATGCCGTACTCCTTTATCAATTCTTTCATTGCCTTGTTTGGATATTTGAGCAGACATAGGAACAAATGCTCCACGGAGACATACTCATCTCCCATCTGCTTTGCCTCATCCTCCGCATTGATCAGGACTTTATTCAAATCAGCACCCACATAGATCTGGGTGTTGGACCCGCTGACCTTTGTTCTTGCTGCCAGTTTCTTTTGGGCATTCTCGGTAAAATGGGACAGATTGATCTCCATTTTTTCAATCAGCTTGGGAATCAGTCCATCCTGCTGCTGCAAAAGTGCAACCAGAAGATGCTCCTGCTCCAGCTCCTGATTTCCGTATTCATAGGCCAGTTTTTCACAATCGTTGATTGCCTCAACGGATTTCTGTGTAAATTTTTGAATGTTCATGGTTGCTCCCCCTTTCTATATGTATAGAAAGGCCGGTCGAAACCGGCCAGCCTTTCACTTTTCCAACTTATCCTTCGATTGCAATAAATTTCTTCTGTGGAACCTCTTCCTTTGCTTCCTTTTTCGGAACGCTTACCTTCAAGATTCCGTCCTCAAATCTTGCCTTGATATCCTCTTCGGTAATATCTTTTCCAACATAGAAGCTTCTGCTGCAGCTGCCGTAGAATCTCTCGCGGCGGATGTAATTGCCTTCCTTGTCCTTTTCATCATTCTGGCTGTTCTTCTGGGCTGTGATTGTCATGTAGCCATCCTTAAGCTCTGCGTTTACATCCTCCTTCTTGTATCCCGGAAGATCAATGTCAAGCTCGAAGCTGTTGTCCGTCTCCTTGATATCTGTCTTCATCACACTTGTTGCCGGTGTTGCATATCTTCTGGTGCTTCTTGGCTCCGGTCTTAAAAAATCATCGTTGAAAAACTCATCAAATAAACTCTCTCCAAAAATACTAGGCATTAACATATTGTCGTCCTCCTTTAATATAAGCTGCGGCACAATTGCCGTAATTTGTGAATTAGTATTTCCCTTCACAAGCTATGTTATGCGAAAGAAAACGCCACAAGATTTTGAAGTTTTTCTTCTTCGTTTCATCTTGTGATTATGTTATAGCACCAGTATTAGCACTCGTCAATAGTGAGTGCTAATAATTTATAAATTGTTAATATTTGTACTTTGACTCCCGCCCGCCTCTTGGCAGTCAAAATTGGGTGTACAGGCGGCTTTTTCAGTGCTCTACACCCAATTCTTCGACTCCATCCTCCTATTTTGGGTGTGGCAGCTTCTTTTCCTTGCCTCTACACCCAATTTCGGCTTTTCCGTAGCTCTCGCCTGCCTCTCGGCACGCTAAATTGGGTGTACAGCCTGCTTTTTCAAGGCTCTACACCCAATTCTTCCACTCCATCCTCTTATTTTGGGTGTAGCAGCTTCTTTTCCTTGCCTTTACACCCAATTTCGGCTTTTCCGTAGTTCTCGCCTGCCTCTTGGCAAGCTAAATTGGGTGTAGAAGCGGCTTTTTCCATGCTCTACACCCAATTCTTCGACTCTGTTCTCCTATTTTGGGTGTAGCAGCTTCTTTTCCTGGCCTTTACACCCAATTTCGGCTTTTCCGTAGCTCTCCGCAGCCTCTCGACAGTCAAAATTGGGTGTACCGCCTGCTTTTTCCATGCTCTACACCCAATTCTTCGACTCTATTCTCTTATTTTGGGTGTAGCAGCTTCTTTTCCTTGCCTCTACACCCAATTTCGGCTTTTCCGTAGCTCTCACCTGCCTCTTGGCACGAAAAATTGGGTGTACAGCCTGCTTTTTCCATGCTCTACACCCAATTCTTCGACTCTGTTCTCCTATTTTGGGTGTAGCAGCTTCTTTTCCTTGCCTTTACACCCAATTTCAGCTTTTCCGTAGCTCTCGCCTGCCTCTCGACGATAAAGCCCATATAATGGTGTAAATTACAAATTCATATAAAAAGAGCCAAGTGC
>CAMDYX010000023.1 GCA_945910395.1 uncultured Agathobacter sp.
GTACTAAATTCGCAATAAATTGCTCATTAAGTGCCGACGCTTTTTAAACGTTCTAATTCAAATAGCAAAATTCATTCTCTGCAACCCGAATCCGAAGGAGAAATAAATACGAAAAAAGATATATTTCTAAATGGAAGAATTACAGATGGAATTACGTACCAAATTTTTATGAGGGGGTAAGCGTATTGAATCAGAATTTATCATCGTACTGGATCTTTTATACCGTTGCTAATGCCGGAAATATCTCGAAGGCTGCAAAGGAATTGTATATCAGTCAGCCTGCCATCAGTAAATCCATTCAAAAGCTGGAGGAAAGCTTAAATTGCAAGCTCTTTTTAAGAAGCTCCCGGGGTGTGCTCCTGACAGAAGAAGGCTTTCTGCTGTATGATCACGTCCGGGAAGCCTTTGAGTCGCTTTCCGAGGGGGAAGAAAAATTAAAGCGTTCCATTGAGCTTGGTGTTGGTCATTTGCAGATTGGAGTAAGCACTACCCTTTGCAAATATCTTCTTCTTCCCTATTTGAAGGAATTTATCCACCAGAATCCCCATGTAAATATTTCCATCAAATGTCAGTCTACCTATGAAACCTTAAAGCTTTTGGATGAAAATAAAATTGACATCGGATTAATCGGAAAAACAGAGAACCTGAAGGGAATTTCCTTTTATCCCCTCGAAACCATCGAGGATATCTTCGTGGCAAACAATGAATATCTTGATAACCTGAAAGCCCGTGGAATTAACAGAGATCTGATATTGGAAAATTCCACTCTGATGCTTTTGGATAAAAATAATATTACCCGGCAGTATATTGATGACTATTTTCAGGAAAATCACATTACTGTCGCCGATTCCATTGATGTATCAAATATGGATCTGCTGATTGACTTTGCAAAAATTGGTGTTGGATGTGCCTGCGTGATTAAGAATTTTGTGGAAACCGAACTGGCGGATGGCACACTTTTGGAAATTCCACTCCCCATTGATATTCCAAAACGTGAGGTTGGTTTTGCTTTTAAAGAACACATCATGCCAACCAAGACACTTGCATCCTTTATTGATTTTTGCCAGAACTATAAACCGGAGGAAGCCTAAATGAAAGAGCAATTACATACCATACCAATTTCCGATGCAATGGAAAACGCAGGAGAATGTCCTTTTTGCTATATCGAGCGAAAAACAGAAGAACATGCCATGAATTACGTGTTAGGTCATGGTGCTTCCTATATGGAAGCCGATATCCGGGACATGACAGACCGTGAAGGCTTCTGCCGTGCTCATTTTAAGAAAATGTACGATTATGGAAATTCTCTTGGAAATGCCTGGATTCTAAAAACACTTACCCTTCGCCATATCAAGGAGATGCAAAAGGAATTTAAGGATTTCAAGCCCTCTTTCTCCGGGAAAAAGGGAGGACTGTTTAAGTCATCCTCCGGCAGCAGCAATTCCATCGTGGACTGGATCGATGAGCGGGAATCCTCCTGCTTTATATGCAACATGGTAAAAAATACCTTCCAGGCTTACATGAAAACCTTTTTCAATATGTATAAAAAAGATGCCGATTTCCGAAAACAGGTAGCCGAAACAAAAGGCTTCTGCCTCTCTCATTTTAAAGTATTGTGCCAGGGAGCCGATGAAGCGTTAAACGAAAAGGAACGAACGGAATTCTACGAAATGGTTCTCCCACTTATGGAGAAGAACTTAGACAGAATCTACGAGGATGTTGCCTGGTTTATTGAAAAGTATGACTACAAGAACAAGGATGCAGATTGGAAAAATTCCAAAGATGCCATTCAAAGAACGATGCAGAAGCTGCGTGGCGGAGATCCTTCTCTTCCACCATTCCAATTAAAAAAATGATTTTCTTTTCAGAAATGTTTTTTTTGAATGAATTTTGCTATTTGAAATCAGAACGTTTAAAAAGCGTCGGCACTTAATGAGCAATTTATTGCGAATTTAGTACCGTTACGCTTTTTACAAGCGAAAGCGGGTTCTGATTCAAATATGCAAATTCATTCAAGGACACATTTCAAAAATGAAAGTTAAATATCGCTACTCTTCTCCATTTGCCACCAGTCTTGCATGTTCTCTTTGAATATCCGGATCATTGGAAAGAATCGGTTCGATATCCTCTCCCTTAATCTTCCGGGCCACATAGTTATTGGTAATCTTCACAACCACCGGAGTAAGCGCAAGAACACCAATTAAGTTCGGGATCATCATCAGTCCGTTGAAGGTATCTGAAATATCCCAGGCAAGGGAAGAAGTCATTACCGCACCGGAAATCATCATAAAAACAAATACAAATCTGTAAATCTTTGCACCCTTCATACCAAAGAGATACTCAACAGCCTTTGAGCCATAATGAGACCAGCCCATTACCGTGGTAAATGCAAACAGCAGCACCGCAACTGCAACAAACCATTCTCCCGGCTTACCGAACACCATACCAAAGGTACGTGCAACTAAGGTCGCATCATCTGTTCCTTCTACCACAAGTCCGGTATTCAAATCAATGGCTCCGGAGGAAAGCACTACGATAGCAGTCATGGTACATACCACAATCGTATCCGCAAACACTTCGAAAATACCCCAGAGTCCCTGCTTTACAGGTTCTTTTACGTTTGAATTACTATGTACCATAACAGAGGAACCAAGTCCGGCTTCATTGGAAAATACACCTCGCTTGCAGCCATTCTTCATGGTATTTAACCACAATGCAATGGCGCTTCCTGCAGCTCCTCCGGCTACTGCCTTCGGTCCAAATGCAAACTTAAAAATCGATAAGAGCATCGGTCCAAGGTTTCGGATGTTCACAAGAACAATAATTAAAGCACCGACCACATACACACAGGCCATGAACGGAACTACCTTTTCCGCAAAGGCTGCGATACGCTGCAGTCCACCGATAATGATGAAGCCGCCTACAATCATAAGTGCAATTCCGATCAGCCAGTTTACGATGGATACCCCTAAAAATTCCGGCACAACAAGGGAGGAAAAGAAGGCGGATTCAATGTTTAAGGTAATCTTATTGATCTGACCCATATTTCCGATTCCAAAGGACGCAAGAATTGCAAATACCGAAAATATAACTGCCAGTGCCTTACCAAGTCCGGCACAGCCCTCATAGGAGCCAAGTCCATCTCTCAAATAGTACATGGCGCCACCGGACCATTCGCCATCCGGATTTTTCTTTCGATAGTAGATACCAAGTACATTTTCTGAAAAGTTCGTCATCATTCCAAGAAATGCTGCAATCCACATCCAAAATACTGCTCCCGGTCCTCCAATGCAGATAGCTGCACTGACGCCCGCGATATTTCCGGTACCAATGGTTGCTGCCAGTGCCGTACAAAGAGCCTGAAACTGTGAAACAGAACCTTTGTCCTGCTTTTTATGTGTATCCTTTTTTAATACAGATCCGATGGTTTTCCCCCACCAGTGGGAAAAATGAGTAATCTGAAAGCACCTTGTAATAACCGTACAAATCAGTCCTGTTCCAAGAAGAAGGATCAGTCCAAACCATCCCCAGGCAAAACTGTTTACCGTGTTATTAATCTCCGTGATATTCTTAATAAACTGCTCCATAACTATGAGTCCCTTACATTAACCTATTTTACTACAATATTTACAATTCTTCCCGGAACATAAATCTCTTTTACAATATTACCGGTAAGCTTATCTCCTAAGACTTCCTTTGCCTTTGCAATAACCTCATCCTTTGGATCATCTTTTCCGATTGCAAGAGTTCCCTTAATTTTTCCGTTGATCTGAATTGCAATTTCCACCGTATCCTCTACGCATTTTGCTTCGTCATAGGTCGGCCAGTTCTCAAATGCGATGGTATCATCATGGCCTAAAATCTGCCATACCTCTTCTCCCATATGAGGGCAGATGCAGGAAAGCATCTTAATCAGCCCTTCCGCATATTCTCTCGGACATTTTCCTGCCTTATAAACTTCATTGACAAAGATCATCATCTGACTGATAGCCGTATTGAATGCAAGCTGCTCAAAGTCGTTGGTCACCTTCTTTACGGTCTGGTGATATACCTTTGTAAGGGTATCGTCATTCTCCTCGGTAATATTATCCGGATTCGTAAAGAAATTCCATACACGTGTAATGAATTTTCTTGCTCCCACTACACCGGTGGAGCTCCATGGCTTAGAAACCTCAAGAGGTCCCATAAACATCTCATAAAGGCGAAGGGTATCAGCACCATACTCTTCTACCACATCACTTGGATTTACCACAAATTCCGGGAATCTCTTTCCCATCTTAATGCCGTTCTCACCGAGAATCATTCCCTGATGTACCAGCTTCTGGAAGGGCTCCTTTACCGGTGATAAACCGTTGTCATATAAAAACCGGTTCCAGATTCTCGAATAAATCAAGTGTCCGACTGCATGCTCCGGACCACCTACATATAAGTCAACCGGAAGCCAATGCTTTAAGAGCTCCTGATTTGCAAATTCTTCGTTGTTATCCGGATCAATATATCTCATATAATACCAGGAGGATCCGGCAGAACCCGGCATGGTAGAGGTCTCTCTTACACCCTTAATGCCGTTCTTGTCGTACTGCTTCCACTCCGTTGCATTTTCAAGAGGAGCCTTTCCGTTCTTACCCTTATAATCCTCAAGCTCCGGTAAGATGAGCGGAAGCTCTTCATCCGGAAGGAAGTAGATAGAACCATCCTCCTTGTATACGCAGGGAACCGGCTCGCCCCAGTATCTCTGGCGGGCAAAAATCCACTCACGGAAGTGATAATTTACTTTACGTCTTGCAACGCCCATCTTTTCCAGCTTAACGGTAATTGCTTCCTTAGCATCCTCCACAACATATCCGGTAAACTCTTCGGAATTAATCAGCTTAAAGCCTTTTCCCAGATAATCGTGCTTTTCAAGAGCCTGCTGTGACACATCCACGCCCTCTCCATCGATAACCTGGATCATATCAACACCATGAACCTGTGCATACTCAAAGTCACGCTGGTCATGACTGGGAACTGCCATAACGGCACCGGTACCATAGCTTGCAAGAACAAAGTCGCCAATGAAAAGCGGAACCTCTTTTCCGTTTACCGGGTTAATTGCATAAAGTCCCTCTAATCTGCATCCGGACTTGGTCTTGTTTAACTCGGTTCTGTCCATGTCATTCTTTTTTAGCGTTTCTTCAATATATGCTAAAACTTCTTCTTTATTCTCAACACGATCCATAAGCCCCTTTACAATTTCTCCGTCCGGAGCAAGAACCATGAAGGTAATACCGTAAATGGTTTCAATACAGGTGGTATAAATCGAAAATTCTCCGCCACCGACAATCTTAAAATCCACCTCTACACCGGTGCTCTTACCGATCCAGTTGCGCTGGATTTCCTTTGTGGATACAGGCCAGTCGATTTCCTCTAAGCCCTCCAGCAGCTTCTCCGCAAAAGCAGGCTGGTCGATTACCCACTGCTTCATATTCTTACGAACAACAGGGTATCCTCCACGCTCTGATTTACCGTCAATGACCTCATCATTGGAAAGAACGGTTCCAAGCTCTTCGCACCAGTTAACCGGCATGTCGATATACTTTGCATAGCCGGCCTCGTAGAGCTTTTTAAAAATCCACTGCGTCCACTTATAGAACTTCGGATCAGAGGTTGCCACCATCTTTGACCAGTCATAATCAAATCCCAATTCCTTCAACTGCTTGGAAAAGGTCTTTATATTCTCCTGGGTAAATCCGTTTGGATGATTACCGGTGGTTACCGCATACTGCTCTGCCGGAAGTCCAAAGGAATCATATCCCATTGGATGAAGAACATTATAGCCCTGCATTCTCTTCATACGTGACATAATATCCGTTGCCGTATATCCTTCCGGATGACCGGCATGAAGTCCTACTCCTGATGGATATGGGAACATATCAAGTACATAATATTTCGGTTTTGAAAAATCCCAGACATCTGTCTTGAAGGTCTCGTGCTCCTCCCAGTATTTCTGCCATTTTGGCTCCACTACCTTGTGGTTGTAAATTTCTGCCATATTTTCGCCTCTTCTATAATTATTTGCGGAAAATCACATGTTCCGCCTATTTACACACAATAAATTTATTCTACACATTGACCTATATTTTGTCAATAAAACTGCCCGGTTCCTGATATTTCTTAACAAAAGTAAGGAACTCGTGTACCGATAGTGGCTTTGAGAAGAAATATCCCTGAATGTAATCCACACCGACGCTACTCATCTCATCCAGCTGCTCTTTTGTCTCCACACCCTCTGCAACAACGAGCATTTCCATCTCATGCGCCAGCTTGATGGTGGACTGAACCACATATTTTGCCTTATAGTTTTCAAAGTAGGCACGGGTCATGTTCATATCAAATTTCATAATAGAAACCGGCATATCAATCATGTAATCCAGATTCGACTGACCGTTTCCAAAATCATCTAGAGAAAAGGTCACGCCATACCGGATCAGCTGATTCATATTTTCGAGAAGTGTATTTTTAATCTGAACCGAGCCGGTCTCCGTAATTTCAAGATTGATCCACCAGGGCTTTACGGAATGCTTCTCCATCAGCTTTATGTAGCGGTCCGCCAGACTTTTCTGTTCGCACTGTACCACCGACAAATTGACTTCCACATATTCAATTCCCAGACTTTCCATTTGATGGGAATTCAAAAAAGCACAGGTCTTCTCGAAAATACGATCCCCAATCCGAACAATCAGGCCACTCTCTTCTGCCACCGGAATAAAAACGCCCGGGCTTAAAATAGAACCGTCCCGATTACGAATCCGGGCCAGAACCTCCGCAGACGAGAACTTACGCTTTTTGGTTGAATAAATCGGCTGAAGGAAGATTTCCACACGGTCCTCCTCCAAGGCATCAATGATTTCCTGCCTGGTATCCTCATTCATTCTCAGTGCAGACAGCACATTCTCATTCACATAGCAGACCATGGTCTTATTCTTCTGCTGATTCTCTATCTTTACATACTGGAATACCTGAAGCAGCTCCTCCGGTGACGAAACAATCTGGCTGTCCGTTACCAGTACAAATAAAGTCTTTGGAAAACGATTTACCTTCTGAGATTTATTCTCATCTGCATAAAAATAATCCGCATAAAATGTATCCTGTATTTCCTGAAAGGCAAGATTCATTTCATTAATATCCGGGAAGAGAATCAACAGCTCCTGGTCAATGTTTTTAAACACCTTCGCCTTCTTAAACTTTTCGCAAAAATGTACCAATTTGATAATGCATTCATTCACATAATCTGTCGGAACATTTTTCGTCTGAAAACAAGACATGGAAATCAGCAGAATGCTCTTGGATTCTTTTCGCGCAAAACACTGCTTTAGATATTCCATCAACGCATGGGTGTGGAAGCAGCCCAGACGCTTGTCCATATTGTTTTCCGGATTTTCCAAAGAACAATACAAAATCAGCATACCAAGAGAGGAAGCAAATCCCACAATTAAAATCTGATTATAAAAGAACTGAATCAATGCAGCGGCAAACCAGATTGCCATCCATATTACAACCATACTGCTTCTTCTCTTATTTACAGATACTCTATGAACACCGATATTGATTAAAGTAGCCAATACAAAAACAATTGCAAATAGATAGGTTATAAACACAGCAGGTCCATAGGTATATACATCTTCCCCATCCGAATAAATATAAATTGGAAGGCAAAAGATAATGATAACTTCAATGATTGAAACAATGCTTGCATACAAAAATTTCTTATAGAAAATTCTCTCCTCGTAGATATCATTCAGTACATAAATAAAAGCTGCATATCCCACCAGAACAACGGTTGCAATATAGCTCTTACATACAATTTTTACAAAAAGCTCCGGAAGTTCATTCTGAAAATGAATCGCAATTAAGGAGCACATGTCCAAAAACACGCTTACATAGGTAATGCACATTACATGTAAAAACACATTCTCTGAATGTAAACCTACCTTTTTTTGATTAAAATAACTAATTAGAAGAATCGTTAAAACAATTAACCCACATAACTGAGTCGATATATTCATAGAATGCCCTCCTTCCTCCTATTCTTCCAAAACAAAATCCTTGTATCCATTCAGTAATCTCTGATTTTTTTCGAACTCACACTGATTGGCATTCTGACACACCTTATCACGGAAGCTTTGCATATTCTCCTCTGCCCCGTCAAGTTCTCCGTTTTCATATGCCCCTTTCCATATGCGATACTGTAGGTAATCCCAGTATCCGTCCACAGCCTCCCAATAGGGATCAAATTCCTCATCATACAGATCATACAGACAAAGCTCATCATATAAACCTTCGAAATCCCGGTCATAATAGTAACGGTCACAATATTCAAGGCGCTGCTCTTTGCTGTAAAACTTAGAGTCTTCCCAGGCTTCTTCAATCTTCATGGTCACCATCTGGTAAATGACAAAGATAATTATAAAAGCTGCAAAGAGCTTAATTAGAAATGGGATTATGTTTACCTGCGCATGATCATTTTTATCCCAGTCCCAAAATTTAATCGACTTCACGAATCTCCCATCCCTTTCTCTCATAGATTCTTCTGAGCCACTCATCCTGCTCCTCCGAGGACATATAAGACACCTCTGAGATTTCCTTCACTTCTTCCTCGGTTAAAAGAAGCTCTCCAATCAGAAATGCCCGGACCATATCTTCATACTCTTCAACGATCGGTTGATTTTCCTCACATTCGCATTCATAATAATATACGGAATGACTCAAAAATTTCTGGCAATTTTCAAACACATTTCTTACAGCTCCGTACGAAAAATGTGTCTCGATCTCTTCTACAGATGAATCATAATACCATATAATATCCCCCTGTATCCGTTCCAAGCCGGTAGACAGCGTAGCCATATCCCTGTACTTTTCATATTCGTCAAATTCATCATAGTACCAGACATTGTGCTCCGTAAGATAATCGTATAGCTTTACATAATCTTTGCTCTGATAAATCGCCTCCGCTTCTTCTAAAGAAGCAGTCTTAAAGGAATGCTTATCCATCTGTTCCTCAATAAAATACCATATGCCTAACACCACGAACAGAATCACCAAAAGTACAACAGCAACTCCGATAATTGTATTTAAAATACGATTTATAATATAAAGAGGCATGGAAGCAGTCACAAAGCTTTTTGTCTGATCCTTCTGTTTTCTCGCCCTCTGTTCTTCATTCATCCACTCCTGTCCGGTGGCATTTTTCGTGCCGCAATACGGACATATTAGTGCACTTGCCTTATAATCTGCACCACAATTTTCACATTTCATATATCTATCCCTTACTCGTTCTCCACTAATCTCTCGTAAATCAGAATCCCGGACTCAAGATTGATTGCATTGTAATCATCCCTATACATACTGAAGCTGTAGTCTCTATCGTCCTCATATCTCTTCTCTATGGAAGCATACCTTTCAAAAAAAGTATTGATTTCCTCCTCTGTGAGACACATATTCTCCTTTAAAAAAGTTGTCGCCGCGTCTCTAAAATAGTACACGGCTACATCCTCATCATAGACAAAGCCCTTTTCTTCTAATACCTCGCAAATATATAAAATAGAAAGGAAATATGTAACTGACTGCAGATACTCCGGTTTTTCGAACAGTTTTGCAGCCTCAAGATCCGATTTAAATTGCTCAGAGCCATATTGATATTTTTGATAAAGGGTTCCCACAGAAGTATATTTTCCAAGACTCCGGTTCGTGGAAGAGACCTCCTTTGTCAGCTCATAGATTTCCTCATAATCACCATTCTGGTAAAGCTCTTCCAGCTTTACAGCCAGTGCTGCATCACTCTTATATTCTCCTTTTATCTGTAGCTTCCCGATTACAGATGCCAAAAAGGCAATCAGCATTCCCACAACAATAAAAGCCAAAACCACAAAAACCACAAGCTTTGTCGTTTTATTCGCAACCCTCTTCGGAAGTGACCTGATTCTTTGCTCTTCCTCCCTAAGCTTTGAAACCGTCTGCTCATGCTCCTGTTTGGACTTTACAAAATTGTCTGCCCCGCAAAAAGGACAGGCACGAGCATTTTCCTCAAATTCCGCACCACAATTTTCACAAATCATACCTGCTTTTCCCTTAATAAAATCCATAAATTTCCAAAAAACCTGATATTTTATTCTACCATAGAAGAAAAAATAAAAAAAGAATAAAAAAATCTCCGAACATCATTTTGTCCGGAGATTTCTAAATACATATGTAAATTAGTTGTTGATGAACTTATCCTCTTCGTTGTTCCAAGAGTACAGCTTTCTGATTTCCTCTCCAACCTTCTCTGATGGATGCTCAGAAGCAAGCTTTCTCATAGCCTTGAAGTGAACCTGCTTTCCTGCATCAGACATATCCAGTAAGAACTCTTTTGCAAAAGAACCATCCTGAATATCGGAAAGAATCTTCTTCATTGCTTTCTTTGTATCCTCAGTAATAATCTTTGGTCCGGTAATATAATCACCGTATTCAGCGGTATTGGAGATAGAATATCTCATTCCGGCAAAGCCTGACTGATAAATCAAATCAACGATCAGCTTCATCTCATGGATACACTCAAAGTATGCATTTCTCGGATCGTAACCAGCCTCACAAAGAGTCTCAAATCCAGCCTGCATAAGTGCGCATACACCACCGCAAAGAACTGCCTGCTCACCAAAGAGGTCAGTCTCTGTCTCTGTACGGAAGGTTGTCTCAAGAACACCTGCTCTTGCTCCACCGATTGCCAAGGCATATGCAAGTGCAAGATCAAGAGCCTTTCCTGTTGCATCCTGCTCAACAGCTACCAGACAAGGAACACCCTTACCAGCCTGATACTCAGAACGTACGGTATGTCCCGGTCCCTTAGGAGCGATCATGGTAACATCTACGTCTGCCGGCGGAACGATACATCCGAAATGAATGTTAAATCCATGAGCAAACATCAACATATTACCCGGCTCAAGGTTTGGCTCAATATCCTTCTTGTAAAGAGCAGCCTGCTTCTCATCGTTGATCAGAATCATGATGATGTCGGCCTTCTTAGCTGCCTCGGCTGCTGTGTAAACCTCAAATCCCTGCTTTACAGCCTTATCCCAGGATTTGCTGCCTTCGTATAAACCGATGATAACATTGCAGCCTGACTCTTTTGCGTTAAGAGCATGTGCATGTCCCTGGCTACCATAACCGATAACGGCAATGGTCTTTCCCTCCAACAAAGATAAATTACAGTCTTCCTGATAAAAAATTCTAGCGTCTGACATTTTTTGTCGTCCTCCTATAAAAGTATTCTTAATCTAAATATTTGACATCACTTGATCCGCGGGTAAGTCCGGTAAGTCCGGTGCGGGCAAGCTCTAACACTTCATAACCATCTGCCTGTAAAAGCTCAAGGAAATTGCCAAGCTTATCCTGATTACCGGTCAACTCAATAATCATCGAATCCGTTGTCACATCTACGATCTTACCGTGGAAGATTTCTGCAACCGTCTTCAGATTCTGCCGATCACTTTCCGTTGCACGAAGCTTCACAAGCATCAGCTCTCTCTTGACGGAATTTCCATGCTCTAGCTTTTTAATATCCAGAACATCCTCCAATTTTTCCAGCTGCTTCTCAATCTGCTCTAAGATCTGTTCATCTCCGCTGGCAACGATTGTAATACGCTCAAAACGAGGATCTGCCGTCACTCCGGAAGAAAAACTGTCAATATTAAAGCCTCTGCGACTGAACAAACCAGAGATTCGACTTGTAACACCCGGATTATTCTCAACCAAAAGGGATAATACTAAATTTTCCACTGGTAAAACCTTCATCTTTCTAAATAATTCACTCACACACAGGTTATGATAGCACTTGATACTTTTAGCGTCAAGAAATGAGGATATACCGAAAAGTTGTCAAACGTATAACCTGAAGTTCTGATACCCCTCTCTTATTATTCCTTTAACGGATTACCCTTTGCATCAACTGAAATACTTCCGGTAAGGATCATTATACCTTCAATCAATCCCCAGATTTCAGAAACAATAGCCAAGGTAAAGCAGGATAATACAGAAATTAAAAGCTGTGCAATTGCTTTTCCTGTGTATCCAAGATAAAAGTTATGTACTCCAAATGCTCCAAGGAAAATTCCAAGAAGTCCAGCTGCCATCTTTGACTTTGCATCCGCTGCTGCAACTACACCGGTTGTAGGTACTCCACAGCCTAAGCATACAGCACTGTTCGGCTGAACCGGCTGGCCGCAGTTATGACAGAAATTTGTTCCTGTTCCCTTTGCGCATCCACACTGTACACACATTACAGCATCATCTGATACATACTTTGCTCCACAATTTTTACAAAACTTTTTCTCATCCTCCGTTTTTTTGTTTCTCCCATTTTACAATTGTGTGTCTGAATGAATTTGCATATTTGAATCAGAACTCACTCTCGTTTGTAAAAAGCGTAGCGGTACTAAATTCGCAATAAATTGCTCATTAAGTGCCGACGCTTTTTAAACGTTCTGATTCAAATAGCAAAATTCATTCATAGACACACAACAATAAAAAGGGAATTTTGTTTCTCATTTCCATTCATTATATGCCGGTTACAGAACCTGCATATAGAAGCATTTTAGCATAATAAGGAAAATAATCAAATACTATTTAGTCCAATTTCTTCATAGCATTCCGGTCTGCGGTCCCGGAAAATTCCCCAGCTGAGTCTGTTTTTTGCAATCTCATCCAGATCAAAGGTTGCAATAAGAATTTCCTCCTGGTCTCTGCATCCATCCGCAACAATTTCTCCGGTTTCATCCGTAATAAAGGAAGAACCATAGAAGCTTAAGCTTGAGCTTTGCATTCCGTTTTCCTTACATGGTGTCACTTCCTCTAAGCCGATTCGATTTGCGGCAGCCACAGGAAGAAGGTTGCTTGCCGCATGTCCCTGCATACATCTGCGCCAATGAGGCATACTGTCACATTCTAGGATCGGCTCACTTCCGATGGCCGTAGGATACAGGATCATTTCGGCCCCCATCACCGCAAGGGAACGTGCCGTCTCCGGGAACCACTGGTCCCAGCAGATTCCGATGCCGATTTTTCCGAATAGGGTATCCCAGACTTTAAAACCGGTATCACCGGGACTAAAATAGAATTTTTCCTGATAGTAGTGATCGTCCGGAATATGGGTTTTACGGTAGACTCCAAGAAGTGCTCCGTCTGCATCAATAACTGCAATACTGTTATACAGGCGGTTTTTGTCCTTTTCATAGAAACTGATGGGAAGTACGACACCTAATTCCTTTGCAATTTTGGTAAAATGCCGTACAGCATCATTCTCTTCTGTACTTTTTGCGAAGTCGTAGTATTCGTATCGTCTTTCCTGACAAAAATATGGTCTTTCAAACAGCTCCGGAAGCAGAATGACATTCGCACCCTTTTGAGCTGCCTTTCTTACCATGGCTTCCGCTTTTTTTATATTCTCTGTCACCTCATTTGTGCACTTCATTTGAATTGTTGCAATCGTAACCTGACGCATCTTCCTTGAAATCCTTTCTTAATCATTGCGAATTTAGTACCACTACGCTTTTTACAAACGAGAGTGGGTTCTGATTCAAATATGCAAATTCATTTAGGGACACAATTTTGGAATCTGTTGTGTGATGCAATGAATATTTCCACCGCCAACGATGATCGGTCTTGCATAGATTGGACAAACCTCCCGATCCGGAAAAAGCTTTTGCAGCATTTCTACTGCGATTCCATCATTTTCATCACCAAACTGCGGTACCAAAACTCCGCCATTTGATATATAAAAATTCACATAGCTGGCGGCAAGGCGCTCTCCAACCTCACGAACATCCTCTCCCTCTTCAAATACAAAGCCCTCCAGCTCTTCTTCTGTAATGCACACCGGCTTCTTTGGAATCGGAAGCTTATGGACCATGAATTTTCTGCCCTTTGCATCGGTCTCCCGCTCTAATATTGCAAGATCTTTACAGCTTAGCAGAAACTGCGGGTCATTTACATCCTCCGTCCATGCAAGAACCACCTCTCCCGGTTTTACAAAGGCGCAGACATTATCCACATGTTCATTGGTTTCATCGTTATAAATTCCATTGGGAAGCCAGATAATCTTTTCTGCTCCAAGGTATTCCTTTAATTCGTTCTCAATGTCTGCCTTGGACATCTTCGGATTTCTGCCCTTGCTTAAAAGACAAGCCTCCGTTACAATCACGGTTCCCTCTCCATCCGAATGAATGGATCCTCCCTCCAGCACGAAATCCCGTGCATCATAGCAGTCTATTCCAAGGGCATCGCAGATCTTTGCTGCTGCGGCATTATCCTTATCCCAATGTGCATAAAGTCCGTCTGTTTCTCCGCCCCAGGCATTGAAGCACCAGTCAATGCCACGAACCGCTTGTCCTTTTTTTACCACACAGGTAGGGCCTACGTCTCTCGCCCAGGCATCATCGGTTTCGATTTCAAGGATCTGTGCATTTGTAATTTTTGCTTTTTCAAAGGCGGTCCGTACTTCATTCACATGGTCATGATTGCACAGCATCCAGACCTTTTCGCTCTGGGAAATTGCATAGGCAATCCGGCAAAACGCCTCCTTTGCCTCTGCTCCCCCATTCGGCCAGGAGCCCGGTCGCACCGGCCAGATCATGACACAGCCTTCATGGGGTTCGAATTCCCCGGGCATATGGTACCCGTCGATAGATGGTGTAATTAAATTTTTTGTCAATTGCTTGGTTAATCTGTTATCCATGTTTTTCAATTATTATCTTTCTCCCATTCAGGAACACAATTCCAAAATGGGATTTATCTTGTAATTTTTCCGGTGGATTCTATAATCTCTTCTTAAAGTCTTCATATCCGAACTGTCTTACCAGCTCACAATCACCATTTTCTCTCATCACATAGATGGATGGAAGCCCAATTCCATTGAAGGTATTATTTTTTACCATGGAATAGATGGCCATATCCATAAAATACAGCTTGTCCTTGGGTTTCTTTTCCTCATCAAAGGAATAGTCCCCTATAATATCCCCCGCCAGGCAGGTACAGGAGGAAAGGCGGTAGGTGTATTTCTTTTCCCCAGCCTCCCCGCTGTCCATAAGCGGTGGTCGATAGGGCATTTCCAGCACGTCAGGCATATGACATGCTGCTGAGGCATCTAAAATCAAGGTTCTGATGCCATTGTCAACCACATCCATAATTTCGGTGACAAGATATCCCGCATTTAAAGCAATGGCCTCTCCGGGCTCCAAATAGATTTCCAGCTCATAGGCTTCTTTCAAATGCCTTATGATGGAGATGAGCTTTTCGATATCATAGTCTTCTCTTGTAATATGGTGGCCTCCGCCCATATTCAGCCACTTCATCTGATGCAGATACTTTCCGAATTTTTCTTCCACCGCAGCTACTGTTGTCTCAAGATCATCTGAATTCTGCTCACACAGGGTGTGAAAATGCAGGCCCTCTATCAGATCCAGTGCATGGGGATCCTCCTTCAAGGCTTTTTCAAAATTCGAAAGAGTCACTCCAAGCCTTGATCCCGGTGCGCAGGGATCATAGATGGCGTGCTCCCCCTGGGTGGAGCATTCCGGATTGATGCGAAGTCCGAGGCTTGGTGGCGAATTGTATTCGTCATTTCTTCCGACTGTATTGCAGGTCTTGACGCTTCTGCATGTTAAAGCAAACCTCTTTATCTGGGAAAATGAATTAAAGATGATGTGGTCGCAGATGCCCGCAAGCTCATGGATTTCATTCTCGTGATAAGCCGGAGCAAACACATGATTTTCCTTGCCCATCTCTTCTTTTCCAAGCCTTGCCTCATACAGACCGCTGGCCGTGGTTCCGGCAAGATACTGCCCGATGAGGGGATACTCGCTGTACATGGAAAAAGCCTTCTGGGCAAGAAGGATCTTACATCCCGCCTCCTTTTGTACACGCTCTAGTATTTTTAAATTGTCGATTAGTTTACCCTCATCTATGACATAAGAAGGGGTTAAAACCTCATGAAGCTGCATGTTTCTTCCTCTGTGCTTGTATTTAGTCAACTAAAACCGGATTTTCTTCTACGACCCATGGAAGCCCCCACTTATTTAGCGCTTCCATATATGGATCCGGGTCAAACTCATCTGTAGTATACACTCCCGGCTTTTTCCATTGTCCGGTCACAACCATCATTGCACCGATCATTGCCGGTACACCTGTGGTATAGGAAATCGCCTGGGACTCCACTTCCCTGTAGCATTCCTGATGGTCACATACATTGTAGATGTAGATGCTTCTTTCTTTTCCGTCCTTAATTCCGGTAAAGATACATCCGATGTTTGTCTTTCCGACGGTTCTTGGTCCAAGGGATGCCGGATCAGGAAGAAGTGCCTTTAAAAACTGAATCGGAACAATCTGCTGACCATTGAATTCAACGGGTGTAGTGCCCAGCATTCCCACATTTTCCAGACATTTCATATGTGTTAAGTAGCTCTGTCCAAAGGTCATGAAGAAACGAATCCTCTTAACATTTGGGATATTTCTTGCAAGAGCTTCGATTTCTTCATGGTGAAGAAGATACATATCCTTTTGTCCGACCCCTTCAAAATTGTACTCTCTCTTAATGCTCATGGCCGGGATTTCAATCCATTTTCCATTTTCCCAGTAGGAGCCCGGTGCGGAAACCTCCCGAAGATTGATTTCCGGATTAAAGTTTGTAGCAAATGGATAGCCATGATCACCGCCGTTACAATCCAAGATATCAATAGTATGGATTTCATCGAAGTAATGCTTTTGTGCATAAGCGGTAAATACACTTGTTACACCGGGATCAAATCCGGTTCCAAGAAGTGCGGTAAGTCCGGCCTTCTCATACTTTTCCTGATATGCCCACTGCCAGGAATAATCAAAATATGCCGAAAAACCAAGCTCCTTGCAGCGCTTTTCATAGACTGCTCTCCACTCCGGGTCGTTGGTATCCTCCGCTTCGTAGTTTGCAGTATCGATATAATGTACGCCGGTTTCCAGGCAGGCATCCATGATGGTAAGGTCCTGATACGGAAGTGCCACATTCAGCAACGCATCCGGCTTGTAGGAACGAATCAGTTCCACCAGCTCTGCAACATTGTCCGCGTCAACCTTTGCAGTTGTAATCTTTGTTTTTGTGGTTGGCTGCAGTTTTTCCTTCAACGCATCACATTTGCTTACGGTACGGCTTGCAATCATAATTTCATCAAATACATCACTGTTCTGGCAGCATTTGTGAATTGCTACGGATGCTACTCCACCGCATCCAATAATCATTAATCTACTCATTTTTTCCCTCCTGAAGTTCTTGTTCTTTCATTGTTATCATGCAGCTATTTACTTTTATTAATTTAGTAGATATGGTCTTGGAGAGACCATCATACTTTTTTGTTCTCCCTTTTCGGATTTCAAATATGCAAATTCATTCAGGAACACATTTCCGAAATGGGAGTTTTTATTTTGGTATGTACCATTTTAGTAGCATACATACCTTTTTACTTTTTTACCAATTCTGGTATGTACCTTCTCGTAAGGCATGCATACTATTTTTCTTTCTTATTGTTTTTGGTATGCATACTTCAAGTAGCACTACATACAACTTTTCTTTTTCTTCTAATTTAGTATGTATATTTTCTAAAAATGTTGGAAGTCCGCAGGAAAATTACATACTTTTTTCTTTATTTTTTTCATTTGGTATGTACGCCCACTTAAAACCTGAATACAATTTTTCGCTTTATTCTATTTTAGTATGTATGCACTCGAAAAACCTACATACCGGCTTACATATTTCCATATTTTGGTATGTATGCACTCGAAAAACCTACATACTGTTTTCATCTTTTACATAGTTTAGTAGGTATCCCAGGAAAAACATACATACCATTTTCCCTTTTCTTCTAATTTGGGATGTTCACTTCCCGAAAAAATAGAAGCTCCAGGCAAATTTACATACTTATTCTGTGTGTTTTTTCCCCTCTTCTTCTTCCAGAAGATCCTCCACATACTTCGGAAGCATGAATGCGCCCCTGTGAAGATTGGTGGTATAGTACCAGGTTTTTATATTTCTCGCTTTCCAGCGGGCTGGGTCAAAATCATTGAGCGGATGGTACTTTTTCGATGCAAACCCAAACATCCAGATGCCTGCCGGGCAGGTGGGAATGCTGGCCTGATATACACGGCTGATTGGAAAGCTGCGGTATACCTTTCGATGCATTGCCCGAAAAGCCGCCTCGTCCTCATCGTAGAACGGGCTTCCGTGCTGATACACCATGATTCCGTCATCATGGAGCGCACGATAACAGCTTCCGTAAAATTCCTTTGTAAACAGACCTTCCGTATATCCAAAGGGATCGGTGGAATCGTTGATAATCAGGTCATATTTATCAGTGCATCTTCGCAGGAAACGAAGGCCATCCATATTGGTTACGGTGACCCGGGGATCCTCAAAACCCTTTGCGGTTTCCGGGAAAAACTCCTTACTCACGGACACAAACATCTCATCCGGCTCCACCACATCGATATGCTCGATCTCCGGATATTCAATACAGGTGCGGGCAACTCCTCCATCGCCTCCACCGATAATCAGAACATCCTTGACATGGGGATGAACTGCCATCGGGACATGAACCACCATTTCGTTATAGATAAATTCATCTGCCTCGGAAAAAATAATATCCCCATCCAAAACGATCATTTTTCCGAATTCCTTCGACTCAAATACGTCAATGCGCTGATAGTCATTTTCCTGGGAAAACAGCTGCTTATCCACACGGACGCTGGTCTTGACATTATCGGTGTCCATCTGTGAAAACCAGATATCCATCTTTAGACCTCCTTATCAATCACACATAAATGCAGGACCTCCGGGTCAAGGGTTCCCTGAAGTGAACAGCCCTTTTCTCTTGCATACTGTATGTATTCAATAATTTCATCTGTAATTCTCTCTCCCGGTGTAAGAATCGGTATTCCTGGCGGATAACACATCACAAGCTCCCCACAAATCATTCCTGAGGATTCTTCAATGGGAACCTGTTTTTTCTTCGCATAAAAGGCCTGATTCGGTGTCAGAACCACCTCCGGCTGAATGAACTCTCCACAATACAGGTCATTGGTATTCTTTCCGTACACTCGCTTGATGTCTTCTAAGGCTCCCACAAGGCGCTCAATATCCTGAATACGGTCTCCGATGGAAATATACGCTAAGATATTTCCGATATCTCCAAACTCAATCTGTATGTCATACTCATCCCGGAGCAGGTCATATACCTCGATTCCTGTCAGACCGATTCCCTGAGTATAAACGGAAAGCTTTGTCACATCATAATCAAATACGCTGTCCCCGTCGATCAATTCTTTTCCATATGCATAATATCCGCCGATGGCATTAATCTCACTTCTGGCATATTCCGCCATACGGCTCACCTTTGCAAAGGACTCTTCTCCGCGCAATGCAAGATTTCGCCTTGAAATATCCAGACTGGACAGCAAAAGGTAGGAAGCGCTGGTGGTCTGCGTAAGATTGATGATCTGTCTTACATAATCTGCATCTACATGCTCACCGCAAAGCAGAATGGAGCTCTGTGTCAGACTTCCTCCGGATTTGTGCATGGATACCGCAGCAAGATCCGCTCCCGCAGCAATTCCCGAAATCGGAAGCTCCTCATTGAAATACAAATGCGTTCCGTGTGCCTCGTCTGCAAGAACCTTCATTCCTTTTTCATGGGCCATTCTTACAATTTCAACCATATTGGAGCAGATACCATAATAGGTAGGATTATTTATAAATACGGCAACCGCATCCGGATTTTCCCCAATGACGCGGCGCATTTCCTCCACCTCTACGCCAAGGGCAATGCCGATTTTCGGGTTTACCTTTACCTCGACATACACCGGAATTCCGCCGCAAAGCACAAGAGCATTGATCACACTCTTATGCACATTTCTTGGAAGTATAATCTTGTCTCCGGCCTTGCAGACAGCCAGAATCATGGTCTGTACTGCGCTGGTGGTTCCGTTTACCATGAAAAAAGCATGGCTTGCACCGAAGGCTTCGGCGGTAAGGTCCTCCGCTTCCTTGATGACGGAAACCGGATGTCCCAGATTGTCCAGAGGCTTCATGGAATTGACATCCAGACCAACACATTTTTCTCCGAGAAGCTCCACAAGCTCCGGGTTTCCTCTTCCTCTTTTATGTCCCGGCACGTCAAACGGAACCACTCTTTTTTTACGGAAATGCTCTAATGCTTCATATATTGGTGCTGATTTTTGGTTCATTTCATTCTCTTCCCTTTAGTTTCATTAAAAAAAGCAAGTGGCAACACACCACCTGCTTTCAACGACAAAATAAGCTATCCCATATAAGAGTATTTCTGCAAATAAATGCTACTCATATTGACCGTTTCACAAGATGATGTGCCCATGCACTGATTATAAAGTAATCAACTTATAAAATTTGAGCTTTTAACTCAATCAATAATTCGCTTTGCAAAACAAATACTCTGTTTTACTCACAACTTGGATTATATATCCAGATAAGAATAATGTCAAATAGCTTTTATACTACTGACCCAGACAAATTTCCATTGCCTCTTTCACTTCATTCATTCCAAATGGCTTACGGATACAGGTAACTGCGCCCTTTTCCTTTGCAGTGTCTATAATGTGCTGCTGTCCGCCGATGGATGAGCAGATGACAACCTTTGCCTTCGGATCCATTGACCTCAATTTATCTAAGGTTTCAATCCCATTATCCTCCATGATAATATCCAGAAATACAACATCCGGCTTTTCTTTTTCGTAAATCTCCAATAATTCTTCTCCGGATTTGGTTCCGATTACAGTATGCCCAAGCTCCTCCAAAAATTCTCCAAGGAAATCACGCATCATGGCTGCATCGTCTGTTACGATCACTTTTGCCATACTAAAATCTCACTTTCTTTTGTATATTTTTCTAAGAAAAAGTTTTTCATCTAGTTCTTCAGCTGCTCTAAAGCATCCCTGACATTTTTGGAAACCTCACCTACGGTATCGGTTGCTGCACTGATTTCCTCGGTCCGGGCTGCAAGGTCTGTCATATGGTCACTTACTGCATTCACAAGATTCTTTAGCTCGCTTGCTTTTTCTGTCAGCTCTTCTATGGTTGAAGAAATCTGCTCTTTGTTTGTAATACTGTCTGCAGAGGCTACTTCACAGGAAGCAGACAGCTCCCGCATCTCTGCTGCAACAACGGAAAATCCTTTACCGGATTCTCCTGCCCTTACCGCCTCCACCGCAGCGTTCAGTGACAAAAGGCCGGTCTGCTTGGAAATCTTAGAGATATTCTTATTATTCCGCTCCAACTCCAGCAGAAGCGCGGAAATACTCGTAAAAGAATCTACCATCTGATTGCAGAATTCACGGACCTCCTCCATGGCCTCCTGAATCTGGCAGGTTTCCTGAGCGGTCTGCTCATTTCCCTGAGCCACTTCTGAGATGGATATATCCAGCTTATCAAAATCATTTTCCACAAAAGCTGCAATCTGCTCACTTTTTTCTCTTGCATGGTCGGATAAAGCCAGAATCTTTCTGCTCTCTTCTTCTACCTTCTTTTTCTCAAACTGTATACAGCTCTCCGGCACATTGCAGCCGTTGTATATGGCAACAGCCATATCCTTACAGTTTCCGTAACCGCAGGCCCCGCAGTTGATGCTGCGCTCTGCATCGGTATGCTTTTCCATGGACAAATAAATCTTGTTCAGCTCCTGTTCAGATGGCAGCTTGATTCCACACTGGGCGGATCGATCTGTATAGTGCCGCACAAAATCCTCCAGCTTCAGTCTGGAGAATTTTCGGTTCAAACGGCGCAGCCGCCGCTTCGGTGATAATTTTTCCTCAATTCGTCCAAGCCCTTTCTTTCTTCCGCGAAGCTTGGCACGAATCTGGTTCATCTCAAAATAGATGTCATCCGAAGCTGTAATAGCCGAGTCCGTCGCCGTGCCGTACAGACATCCCTGGGAACAGTTTAAGGCATCCACCATGAAGGGAAGCTCCTTGCCCTTCTCCAGCTGTTCTTTGTACAGCTCTAAGAACTCGTATACATGCTTTTCTCCCTCGATCTGGCGAATAAACATGTCCTCCCCGCAGAACCAGTAGACATTTTCCTTTAATCCACCCGGCATCGGGTAAATGGCTCCCATACCATACTCAATTTCATCAGAGGCATCTGCTCCGAATAAATTGTGCCTTTGCATATATTCGATCAGATGCTTGAAGGTCACATTATACTGGATATTTCCCTCGGTATTGGGGTCCTCAATCTCGTTTTTCTTAGCAATACAAGGACTGATAAAGGCAAGCTTATCCGTAACCTTTAAATATTTTCTGGCATAGACTGCCATACACATCATAGGACTGTGAATTGGGAAAAGCTGCGGAATCAGCTGTGGAATATACTTTTCAATATATCCTACTACCGCAGGACATGGCTGGGAGATTCCGCCATAAAAATTGTATTTTGTAATATAACGAATATATGCCCATGTGGTAATATCCGCACCTGCAGCAACATTAAAAATCCGGTTTACGCCAAGCTTTTTTAATCCACCTAAAATCCTACCATACTCCTTTGGATAATTAGCCATAAAAGCCGGCGCCACCAGTAACGATATCCTCTCTCCACGCTTCAAATCTGCGAAAAACCGTTCTGTGTCATCCTCGTAAGAACGGGCCTGATGCTCGCAGGCATCAAAGCAGGAACCGCACCCGATACATTGTGTTGGATTCACATCAATCCGCTGTCTGCCATTTTCTACCGTCGAACGGTTCGCTGTAATAACGGGGCATACTGAAATACACCGGTTACATCCCACACATTTTTCATTTGTAAAAATCAAGCCCTGATTCATTCGTAAACTCCTTCTGTCGCGTAACGGGCACTCCCCAATACCCCGCATACATATGTAAAGTATATCAAATGTGCATACGAAAAACAACTAACAAAAAAGACGTGTGGAGCCTGTTGGTTCATTAATCAACGACTTCTATCTTATCTGCCGGCAGCCACTTTCGAAGAACCTTGTATGCAACCTTTAGTACAATCGGCTTGGTAATGTAATCATCCAGGCCCTCTCGCAACATTTCCTCCTTCACACCTGCAACCGCATCTGCAGTCAGTGCAATAACCGGAATGTTCTGGTTTGGATTTCCGCGAAGCTCACGAATACGTTTGGTAGTCTCCACTCCATCCATCTCCGGCATAAAGTAATCCATAAAGATTAAATCATAGGTATCACTTTCCAGCTTTTGCAGGGCTTCCTTACCACTCTCTGCCGTATCAATCTGCATTCCTATTGTCATTAACAGCTCCTCGGCAACTAAAAGATTAATGATGGTATCATCAACAATGAGCACCTTTGCCTTTGGCGCAAGAAATGGCTTCTCGTCCTTTGAAACGCCGTTTTCTTCTTGTTGGTAGTCATAGTCCTCCAGCTTTCCGGCAGACTTCCAATCCAATACCTCCACGGGAACTTCAAAAGAAAATGTGCTTCCCTTACCATACTCACTTTCTACAGACACACTACCTTTCATAAGATTTACCAGCTGCTTACTGATAGCAAGTCCCAATCCTGCGCCTTCCTTATGATGGTTTACAGAAGTATCCACCTGCCCATAGTTCTTGAAAAGCTTGGGTAAATCTTCTTTCTTAATGCCAATACCGGTATCTACCACAGTAAAGCGGAAATTTCCGTGGCAATCATCCTTCTTCTCCATTTGCACTTCCATGGTAACGGAGCCCTTATCCGTGTACTTGATGGCGTTTGTCGTAAAATTAATCATAACCTGCTTCAGTCTTACGACATCTCCATTAACAAAGCTTGGAAGGTCCTTTTGTATGTTCATTTCAAGAGTAAGCTTCCCATTATTCCGGGCCTTTGCAATCTCATATACATCATTCATCAGTGACATGGTTGCAAATCGTTCCGGGATAATCTCAAACTTACCGGCTTCAATCTTGGAAAAATCCAAAACATCATTGATCAAGGTTAAAAGTCCAAATGCAGAGGATTTCACGATCGAAAGATTCTTGCGAACCGCTTCCGGCAATTCCTCGCGAAGCGAAACCTCTGTCAAACCGATAATCGCATTCATAGGCGTACGGATTTCATGGGACATGGTAGATAAGAAGTTACTCTTTGCCTTATTTGCCTCTTCTGCATTTATTTTCTCAATACAAGTTGAAATCGTATTAACCAGCTCCGACAATAGAAATTTTTCCACAGTCATGTAAGGAGTCGTATCATAACGGTCAAACATAATTGCGCCGGTATAAGCACCATCTGACATCATTGGAATCCACAACTGATTGCCCAATAAAACGGGAAGAACCACCTTCGACTTCAGACTATGAATGTTTGCCACTACATTATCAATATTTTCAGATGGATTTACTTCTATATAGCCACAATGATCATAGGTAGCTATAGTATTTTCAATCTGTTCCCTTGTCATATACGGGAAATACTCTTTTAACTCATTTTCAGGTCTGGAATTCCACTGGAAGTTCAGCTGATTGTTTCCATCGATCATATCCGTTTCAACGATAACGATACGATCCATGTGGAAATAATTCCCGATATCCTTTAATACCTCATGAATTCCTTCCGATAAATCCGGAACATACTTTAACTGCTCTACCACTCTTGCAATAAACTGATGTCCACTTGCCAGTCGTGTAAAATCCTCTTCCTTGAATTTATTTACCTCACGCATAACCTGCTGATATACGGAATTCTTTTTTTGCTCGGAATTCTCAGCTAACGCTGCAGACACACGTTGTCTGTTGAGATTCTCCTGATTTAACTTACTCTGGGTAATATCATGCAGCTTACCGATCACACTGACCGGCACACCGTGATCCTCTACCACAAAGCATTCACACCAGAAACATAAGGGGATTTTTCTTCCGTCTACCTCATGGGTAAGCTCTACCTCAATGCCCTTGACAGTATTGTCTTCAAATTGCTTCTGGATCACATTTAAAAGGTCCCGAAGCTCCGGTTTCTCTTCTAAAACCTCATAAAGATCCTCAAATTCTACATTTTCATTCTTTTGGCCATTTTCGCGGTAAAGAGAACGATTGGCGCGGTAGTAATGATTTTGTGGATAGTATTCAAAAATAATATCATCCATTCCCTCTACCAAAAGCTTATATCGATATTCCTGCGCCTTTTCCTGTAATAAGGCCTTGTGCTGAAGCTCCAATACCTCCTTTGCGCGCTTCATGAGCCCCATCAGAAAAACCGTACACACGATATATTCCAAGGTAAAACCAATGACGTAAGCGCGGAAGGTCTGCATATGAGACCAATTCCTGTACTGTACCTCCATCTTGCCGGCACAATTTATATACACAGCTCCCACCATAACCAGATAAGAGATACACGTCGTAATCGCAGTAAATTTTGGATCAAAATACAGGCAGCTGGCAATGGGGGCTAAGATAAAGGTGATATAAATTCCCACATCATTAAAGCATCCCAGCGTTCCAATGAGAATGGAAATAGCAATTGTCATATAATATTTTAGGAACTCATCCGGCACCTTAAGATAATACAAAAGAAGCGGAGATAAGGTTGTTCCAAATCCTAAAATGCGAATATTCCACAAAAGTCTCGCATTAAACCTAAAAATATTCAAATGATACGTGATCAGAAGCGCGAAAATCGCCAGTGCACAAACTGCCAGACACCGCATTACCAATCGGTTCATTTTCCGTGTGTTGTCCTCTAACATGTAAAACTCCTTTATTACAAAAAAGGCACCCCATGGAGTGCCTTTCATATTTCGTAATTTAGTTGTAGAAATGCTGTTATCTAAATATACGTACTGGGTTTCTTAGAACTTACCAGCTCTTGCTGCTTCCTCAACAGAAACTGCAACTGCTACGGTAGCGCCTACCATCGGGTTGTTACCCATTCCGATAAGACCCATCATCTCAACGTGTGCCGGAACAGATGAAGATCCTGCAAACTGAGCATCTGAGTGCATACGTCCTAAGGTATCGGTCATACCATAAGAAGCAGGACCGGCAGCCATGTTATCCGGGTGAAGGGTACGTCCTGTACCACCGCCGGATGCTACGGAGAAGTACTTCTTACCCTGCTCAATGCATTCCTTCTTGTAGGTACCTGCTACCGGATGCTGGAAACGAGTCGGGTTGGTTGAGTTACCGGTGATGGATACACCAACGTTCTCATGGTGCATGATTGCAACACCTTCCTGAACATCGTCTGCGCCGTAGCACTTAACAGTTGCACGAAGTCCATCAGAATATGCCTTCTCATATACAATGTTAAGCTTTGCTTCTTTATAATCATATTTTGTCTCAACATATGTAAATCCGTTGATACGAGAGATAATCTGTGCTGCGTCTTTTCCAAGACCATTTAAAATAACACGAAGTGGAGTCTTACGAACCTTGTTTGCCTTCTCTGCGATACCGATTGCACCTTCAGCAGCTGCAAATGACTCATGTCCTGCTAAAAAGCAGAAGCACTCGGTCTCCTCCTCTAATAACATCTTTCCGAGGTTACCATGTCCAAGACCTACCTTACGATGGTCAGCAACGGAACCCGGAATACAGAATGCCTGAAGACCCTCGCCGATTGCTGCAGCAGCATCAGCGGCTCTCTTACATCCCTTCTTAATTGCAATAGCTGCACCTACGGTGTAAGCCCAGCATGCATTCTCAAAACAGATCGGCTGGATTTTCTTAACCTGCTCATATACGTCAAGTCCAGCATCCTTTGTAATCTTCTCAGCTTCTTCGATAGAGCTGATACCATAGCTGTTTAATACAGCATTAATCTGGTCAATTCTTCTTTCATATGATTCAAATAAAGCCATTTTATCCTGTTCTCCTTTCCTCTTATTCCTGACGTGGATCGATAATCTTAACAGCGTCAGCTACACGGCCATACTGACCCTTTGCCTTTTCCCATGCGGTGTTAGGATCATCACCCTTCTTGATAAAGTCAGTCATCTTTCCAAGAGAAACGAACTGATATCCGATAACTTCATTGTTCTCATCTAATGCGATTCCGGTTACATAACCTTCAGCCATCTCAAGGTAACGAACACCCTTCTCCTTGGTTGCATACATGGTACCAACCTGAGAACGAAGTCCCTTTCCTAAATCCTCAAGACCAGCTCCTACAGCAAGTCCATCATCAGAGAATGCACTCTGCGTACGTCCATAGACGATCTGTAAGAATAACTCTCTCATAGCTGTATTGATAGCATCACATACTAAGTCGGTGTTTAATGCTTCAAGAATTGTCTTTCCCTGTAAAATTTCTGCTGCCATAGCTGCTGAGTGAGTCATACCGGAACATCCGATGGTCTCAACCAAAGCCTCTACAATAACACCATCCTTAACATTCAGTGAAAGCTTGCAGGCACCCTGCTGTGGTGCACACCAGCCTACACCATGTGTAAAGCCTGAAATGTCCTCAATTTTTTTTGCATGGACCCATTTGCCCTCTTCTGGAATTGGAGCTGGCTCATGCTTTGCGCCCTTAGCAACAGGACACATGTTTTCAACTTCCTTTGTGTAAATCATTGTTTGACTCCTTTCGTTTCGTGTCATGATTCAAATGTCCGGCGAAAAACAACCCGACATACTGCAACTATTTTCGCACATTTTTTCTCATAAGTCTAGTAGGTAAGACCTATTTTTGTGAAAAAAATATCATTCTTAGAATTTCACCCTACTCATGCTTTGCAACCACATGATCCGGATCCTTAAAAATGGAATTTCCCGGAATGACACCTCTCACTCTTGATAAAGGATAGACGTTGGAATGTGGGCCAATCACGGTTCCCGGATTTAATACCGAGTTGCAGCCAACCTCCACATAGTCTCCCAGCATTGCACCGAATTTCTTTAGTCCGGTCGCGATTTCTTCCTTAGAAGCATAGGAGTCCTTCACCACCACCAGAGTCTTATCCGATTTCACATTGGAGGTAATGGAGCCTGCTCCCATGTGGGATTTGTAGCCTAAAATGGAATCTCCCACATAATTGTAATGTGGAACCTGAACGCTGTTGAAAATGATGACGTTCTTTAATTCTGTGGAATTACCCACAACGGAGCCTTTTCCTACGATGGCATTCCCACGGATAAAAGCGCAGTGGCGCACTTCTGCTTCCTCATCGATAATGAGAGGGCCATTTAAGCATGCAGAGGGATACACCTTGGCATTCTTTGCCACCCACACCTCTTCCCCTCTCTGTTCATATTTCGAAGGGTCAAGAGTCGGTCCAAGCTTTTTGATGAAATCACCGATTCCTTTCAACGCCTCCCAGGGATATGTAAATTGTGCAAGATATTCTCCTGCTATGGTTTCTTCTAAATTGTAGAGATTACAAATCTTCGCTGTTTCCATTTTCTTCCTTTCCTTCCGGATTCATATTTTCGGATTCTTTTAAGTTTGCTTCAAACATCTCCCTTTCCTCCGGGGTCAGATTGATGTTGTTGTAGATGGCATTCGGGTCTGTCTCTCCCGGATTGTTAAAATCAAATTTAATCTGATCATCCTCAAATTTCAAACAGGTGTCAAAGACATTCCCTGCCTTGGAGGTAAATCCGGAAATCTTATTTCTCGTCTTTCCCGTGGTAAGAAGCTCCTTCATGGTTTCTTCGGAAAGCTCCACCTTCGCAATGGTGTGTGTTACCTTGAAGCCGCATTCGCATTCATAATTCCACTGGGCCTTCTTCATGAGCTTTTTGCATTTCGGACATTCTAACGTCGAATCCACCGGCTTTGGTTTCTCCGGGAAATCAAATTCCACTCTTCCCTCCTCCGTCAATTTTAAGGGAGCGTCAAACATCATTCCGGTCCTTGCAACAAAGCCCTTGATGGGTCCGGTTTTCTTTCGAAGCAGAAGCTCCTTCACCTGATCTTCTTTTAAAGTAACTCCTGCAATCTTTCCTATTAAAAAACGGCAGCTGTTCTCATCATCCTTTTTGTAATTTGTGCAGCCGTATCCAAAAGGCGTCTTTGCGATCTTTCCTCCACATAACGGACAGGATACATCCTTTAGGGTAACAGGCTCTAAATTGTTAAAATCAAATTTAATTCCTTTGACTTTACCGGTCTCATCCTTATCCAGTGCCACCCTTGCATCAAATTTCTTGCCGGTTTTTGACTTAAAGCCCCGCAGCGTATCGGTGATTCCTTCCGTAAGAAGCTGCTTAACATTCGCCTCTGTAAGGCTCTTGTCCGCAAGCTTTCCTATGGAGAACCGGCAGCTGTTTGGATCGTCCTTTACAAAGCTTTTGCAGCCATATCCGAACGGAGTTACCACAATCTCTCCACCACAGAGCGGACAGCTTACATCCTTTAACACCTTCGCTTCCACATTTTCAAAATCAAACTGAATCGTGGGCTTTCCGTTCTCATCCTCTTTTAAAACGAGACATGCATCAAATTTCTTACCGTTTTTTGACTTAAAGCCACGAAGGGTTTCCGTCTTTTTCTCTTTTAAAAGCTGCGTCACATTTGCTGCGCTTAAATTTTTCCCGGCGATTTGCCCGATGGAAAAACGGCAGCTGTCTGGATCATCCTGTTTGTAATTCACACAGCCATAGCCAAAGGAGGTCTTTTTGATCTGTCCTCCACAGACCGGGCAGACTACATCCGCTAATATTTCCGGCTCCACATCCGCGAAATCAAATTTGATAGTATAATTGAAGGATGTCTCCGGATTTTCTTCCTTACTTTCTGTGCGCTCAAACCGGAGCATTGCGGAAAACTTTTTTCCTGCCTTTGACTTAAAGCCCTTGATAGTTTCTGTGTGTCCTTGTGTAAGAAGCATTTTTACCTGTTCCTCCGTTAAAGAGACACCGGCAATCTCCCTGATATTAAAATTACATCCTGATTTATCTTTTTTATAATTTGCACATCCTACGCCAAAAGGCGTGGTTACCAGTTCTCCTCCGCAAACCGGGCATGCTACACCGATCTTACGTCTGGCCCCGATACCCTTCGCATTCTTTCCAGCGAATTCACTGATTTTTTCCGCAAGTGGAATTCGAATATTCTGCTCCATCATGGAAAGCGTCTCTTTTCGGATGAAGTCCTCTAGCTTTTCCCGATAATCATAGTAATCCACGGTTCCCTGGGTAATTCCCTCTAGGCCTTTCTCCCAGGATGCTGTCATCTTTGGATTTAAGAGGGCCGGAACCGTCATGTTCACGACCTCATAGACCATCTCTCCAAGATTTTCGGGAGAAAGAATCTGTGTTTTTTTATTCAGATTCAGATACCCGATACGAACCAGCTTCTGAATAATCTCCGCTCTTGTTGCAGAGGTTCCGATTCCGGAGCCCTTGATCTGTTCCCGGAGCTCTTCCTCCTCGATCAGCTGACCTGCATTTTCCATTGCAAGCACCATAGAACCTGAGGTATACCGTTTTGGCGGAGAGGTTTTTCCGAACTTGATTTCATAGCCCTTCACGGAAATTTCGTCTCCGTTATGCAGCTGCTCTGCAAGCTCTAAAAGTACCTTCGGATTAGCAACTGACGCCTCTTCCCCGTTGTTTTCCGAATCTCCATCCCCTGACAGGGTCTGCCCTCCTAAAATACGGGCATTCTCCTCCTCAAAGGATTTCTTTTTTGGCGTAGTTGCAATTTCCAGATATCCAGGCGTCTTTAAGACCTTTGCCGAGGCGAAAAACTGTTCCGTTTCTACTCCCACAACCAGTTTTACATTCTGATACTCCGCCGGCGGATAAAAAATACTTAAGAATCGGCGCACAATCAAATCAAATACTGCCTGTTGCAGATGATTTAAAGACTGATATTCCGTAAGCTGTCCCGTCGGAATAATTGCATAATGGTCCGTCACCTTACTGTCATCGGTATAGGCTGTCTTTGCAATATTTGCGTATAGCTGCTTTTTCATGATTTCTTCCACAAATTCATGGGTGGGCTCATAGCCTCGCAGCTTATTGATATTTTTTGAAATTTCCTTTGCGATTGCGGTAGAAAGCACTCTCGCATCGGTTCTCGGATATGTAGTAAGCTTTTTCTCGTAAAGCTCCTGGGCAATGGCAAGGGTCTCATCCGGACTGATCTTAAAGCGTTTTGCACATTCCGCCTGTAGCTCTGCAAGATTAAACAAAAGCGGTGCTCTTTTTTTGGTGGTTCCCTTCTCTATGGAAACAACCTTTGCCTTTTCCCCGGTAAGCTCATCGATTAGCTCTTTCGCATCCTTTTCTTCCTTAAAACCGTTTTCCTTATAAAGAAGAGGCGAATTCAAATATTTCGAGCCTTCGACGGTCTTCCATTCTCCTTCAATCTCGGCGCCTCCAAAGCTTCCCACTACCCGGTAAAAGGGCGTTTCCTTAAAATTCCGGATTTCCCGTTCCCGGATGACCACCATTCCCAGTACACAGGTCATAACACGTCCGACCGCAATAGCAGTGTAGGATTTTGTCCCCGCCGTGTCATTTAACAAATTTCCGTATTTTATGGACATGACCCTGGAAAAATTAATTCCCATGGCATAATCCTCGATCGTACGCATGATTCCGGATTTTCCAAGATTTTCATAGGCAGACATAGGCTTTGCTTCACGAATCCCCCGAAGAATTTCCTCCTCGGTCTGGGAATCAATCCAGACACGAAGCTCCTCCATGCCTTCCCGCACACCACCAAACCGGCGGATATTCTCTTCAATGGTCTGTCCTTCTTTTCCGGCATCTCCTGCCCAATATACACGGTCGACATCTTCTCTCTGCAGCATTCCGTGCACAATATCGTACTGGCCTCTTACCTCTTTAATCACATCATATTTGTAGTCCTTCGGCAAAAAAGGCAGGTCTTCCAATTTCCATTTTTTATATTTGATATCGTAGGCTTCCGGATATACAAGCCCCACCAGGTGTCCCACACACCAGGTAATTACGTACTCCGAATTCTCGATATATCCATTCTGTCGACCACTCACATGTAACACATTGGCAAACTCCCTGGCAACAGATGGTTTCTCTGTAATGATTAACGATTTTCCCATAGAAAAATTACAATTCCTTCATATCTATTAAAATAAAGCTTGGATCGCGAAGCACATACTGCTTTAATGCAGGCTCAAAATCCGTTGCAGAAAACAGGTAATAATGCTCCGAAGTAATCTTTGCCTTAGACATTGCAGTTGCCATATCCTCACACATTGCCATCGTCATCAAAGGCTCATTCCAATTGCAGAATCCGATAATGTTCTGCCGGTCGCTACTCTGTGCGATAATGTCAATGCTTCCGGTTTTTCCAACCCAGGTTCCCATTTTATGAATCTTAAACGGAAGCCGATGCATCTGATTCAAGATCATCAGATATTCCATGCAGACATTGCGGAAATACCGCTCCAAATACTGATCCAGTTCTTCTGCAATATAGGTATCATAGAATTCCTCCGCAGTCATCAAAAACAGATCGGACAAATGGGGATACACAAACTTAAACCAGAAATTAACAAATGTGTTCTGAATCTGATAAACACCCTTCTTGGCATTCTCCCATCCCCCGGTTTCAAAGGAAACCAGCTTTTCCACAATATCAAATTCCGCAAGATTTTTCATATACACACTAATTTTTGCTCTTGAAAAACCGGTCTCATGATACAGATCATTCAGTTTATTTTTTCCTGCGGCAATCGTGGCAAGAATGGTATTGTAAACGGACAGTTCCCGAAGCTCGCCGGCAATTAAGCGCTCTGCCTCATCATAAAGATATCCATCCTTAGATAATACAAGATTGCAAATGTTGGTCTTAAAGTCCGCTTTCCGGTCCCAGTGATCCAGATAATCCGGCACTCCACCCAGGGAGCCGTAGATCTTTATGCTTTCCGCCACACTGTATTCCGGAAACGAACGCACAACCTCTAGGAAATTCAGATTCTCCACAGGGTAAAATGCATCTACGTGTCTGATATCCTCCCCAAACAGCTCCGGCGCATCCTTCATTGCCCAGACAATGGAGGAAGACACCAGAAGAATCATGACCGGTCCCGGATACAACCGTTTCATCCGAAGCTTGATTAAGCTCTTTACAAATTCCGGGTCTTTTTTCATCAGATACTGTGCCTCGTCAATAATTAAGACAAGCTTAGACGGATCTCCTGTTTTGATACGATTAAAATATTCGTCATAAGTAAATTTGGTAAGCTTCGCATCAAAGTTCCGGGCAATCTCCTCCCCAAACATTTTATTCTGAAGCTCTGCAGAAGCCTGACGACAGCGGTAATAAAAGTACTTTTTCCCTTCGGAAAACTCTTTTACCAATTGCTGCAGCTGAGCCCCTTTTTGACCATACAGGACAATCAGCTGATTGCCGGTCTCCTTGTACATCTCCTCTAGTTTCTTTAAATCCGTACCTTTTGCGTTCATGCCTTTTCTCCCACCCCGTGCAGGCACGAGGAACATTTTTCTTGTCGTATGAAAATAGCGGATATCCAAAATTCGGAAATTCGCTACTTATTATATCATTTTTTAATTTTACTTACAACAATTAGTGGAAATCCTCCATAACTTTTATGGTTCCATCTGCAATCATATCAATCATATGCTGGGCAATGATCGGATCAAACTGAAGACCTTTATTCTTTTCTAATTCTTCCAATATGGTATCCTTTGATAAATGCTTTCGATAGCATCGGTCGCTATTCATTGCATCAAAAGCATCCGCCACACAGATAATTCTGGCAAATATCGGAATGTTTTCTCCGACTAAGCCTTCCGGATATCCCTTTCCATCATAGCGCTCATGATGATATCTGGCACCATCCTGAATTCCTTCGATTGTATTAAAGTTTTCAAGTACTTTCCCACCCATGGTGGTATGGGATTCAATTACCTTGCGTTCGGAATCGGACAAATGATCCGGTTTCTTCAGAACCAGGTCCGGGATTCCCATTTTTCCACAATCATGCATAAGTGCAATGTATCCCAGATTCCTGAGTTGTTCTTCTGTCATTCCCATTCGCTTTGCCAAAGCCTTCGAATACTGGGCCACACGAACCGAATGACCTTTTGTATAGGAATCCTTCGCATCAATCAACCCTGCAAAGGTCATCATGGTCTGAGAAATAATTTCTTCATCCCGTTTTCTCCGGTCGTCTAAGGATTGAATCTGAAGCAGCATGAACACATAAACAACAAGTGCCGCAATCCATGCAATAATTGCAATCCACAAACCCCAATAGAGCAGGTAATTATGAATATCCTTCTGCACATATCCTTCAAAAGAGAAATCAGATATTTCAATGGTTTTATCCGTCATAATGACAAACCCGAAGGTCTTTTCTCCATGTGCAGGGATTGTTTCAAGATTTTCATCTGGATGAAAAACAATCTCTGTCTCATTTATGAATTCATATTCCCCATTCCAGGAGCTGTCAATTTTTCCTTTCACCGGGAGGTGTATGATCATGGACCAGTTATGTATATTGTCATCTGTCTGATTGCAGATTGTACCGTCGAACTCTGCTCCAACGACTCCAACCAGTCTTCCGCCTGATTCTGAGTTTGAATCCTGCTGATAAATACGATCCTCCCAGCTTTGTGTCATTTCCATAGAGATGGTCATCTGGGCATCCTGAGAATCCATATTCTCTCCATTATGAATTTCCAGCTTTACAGGAATCCGGTTATAATTCTCCACTTTAAACATCAAAACTAGGAATAATAAAACTATTATTCCTAGCGTAATTGCAAAAAATGTAACTATACGTTCCTGTCTGACCGTCCTCATCTGCTCCCCTCACATCTAAAACGTCCTACTACTTTTGCAATCTTATTTCTTTGTGATATATCCCTGTGCCTTTAACAGCTCTGCGCAAAGAACCGCGCCACCTGCAGCACCACGAACCGTGTTGTGGGAAAGTCCTACGAACTTCCAGTCATATACTGTATCCTTGCGAAGTCGTCCAACAGAAATACCCATACCATTCTCATAGTTTACATCCAGTGCAATCTGAGGGCGGTTATCCTCTTCTAAGTACTGGATAAACTGCTTTGGAGCACTCGGAAGCTCCAGTTCCTGAGGAACTCCGCTGAAATCTTTAAGTGCCTGAATCAGCTGTTCCTTTGTAGGATTCTTTTTAAACTTCACGAAAACAGCAGCGGTATGTCCGTTTAATACCGGAACACGGATACACTGTGCAGTAATAACCGGTGATTCTACCGGAACGATTTCCTTCTTCTCGTCATCTACATATCCCCATACACGAAGCGGCTCCTTCTCAGATTTTTCCTCTTCTCCGCCGATGTATGGAATAATATTTCCAACCATCTCCGGCCAATCCTTGAAGGTCTTTCCTGCTCCGGAAATTGCCTGATAGGT
>CAMDYX010000024.1 GCA_945910395.1 uncultured Agathobacter sp.
CGGTACTAAATTCGCAATAAATTGCTCATTAAGTGCCGACGCTTTTTAAACGTTTTGATTCCAATAGAAAAATTCATTCGGGAACACTTTCCCGAAATGGGATTTTTACAATGCCGGAAACAATTCAAGGAATCGTTCCGCTGCCGCAGAAAGCGGGAAAACGGTATTGGCAGAGATTGCAATCTGTCTTGATGGAAGGTTTTCCTTTAGCTTTACAACAAACAAATCGTCGGTCTTTTCCGTCAGACAGTAATCCGGGATAAAGGCGATTCCAAGTCCGATTTTTGCAAGGTCAATGAGAAGATCGTTACTGCTAAGCTCAATTTCCGGTACTAAGTCTAACTGCTTCTGAAGGAAGAGCTGGTGCAGGAACTCACTGGTGGTGCTGTTTCGGTCGAGGGTCATCAGGGGATATTTCTGCAGCTCCTCAAAGGAAAGCTCCTTGTCCTTTATTGGAAATGCCTCCGGGTTGGCGATAAAGGCATCCTTAAAATCCAATACGGTCTTTTGGATATAGCTGCGATTTAGGTAGCCGTTGGGGAAATTGGTAACAATAAGATCTACTTTCCTTTGATTCAACAAATCTACACATTGGATAGATGTAGCATTGGTTACTTTAATCGGAACATGAGGATATGCTTCATGAAATTTTTTTAAGTAGGGAACGAGAAAATACCGGCAGATGGTATCGCTTGCTCCGATATGCAGCTGTTCTAAGCCCAGGGGACTTGTGGCAAGAAGCTGGCTTTCTCCTCTGGAAATCAGGTTCATGGCAGGCTCAATGTGTTTAAAGAGTACATTCCCAGCAGGCGTCAGCGTAACTTTTTTTGTGCTTCGAACAAACAGAGGCTTCCCAAGCTTAGTCTCTAAGGTTTTGATGGACTGGCTGACGGCAGACTGGGAAATGTAAAGCTTTTTGCTGGCCTCCGAGAAGCTTAAGGAGGTAGCCACATAGTAGAAGACTTTATATAGTTCGTAATTGATATCCATGGTAAAAATCCTTTCTAATTGGTTTTCTATAAGAAATCAGTAATTTGCGTCAGTAAAAAGGGGGAGCAGGATTCTATTTTTCTGACATGCAAAAATCCATTCGCCCGTAAAAGCATGCAACAGATGATCTTAGAAAAATCCGCTAACATTATAATAAGTATCACTTATAAATTAGTCAATAAAAATTAATTTAACTTATGAAAAGAAACATGGTATACTTATCAAGTATCGGGAAAAATGTATTCTACAAAATGAAGAAGACTGCTTCGACAGGATGTAGAGAAAATAAAAATAAATCAAACAAAATGGAGGAACCTATCATGAGTAATGTACGCCGCGTATACGTGGAAAAAAAGCCGGATTTTGCTGTAAAAGCGAAAGAGCTTAAGCATGAGATCAAGCACTACCTTGGAATCACAACCATCGAGGCAGTAAGGGTGCTGATCCGATATGATATTGAGAATATTTCAGAGGAGACTTACAAAAAAGCTCTATTAACTGTATTTTCAGAACCTCCTGTTGATGATATTTATGAAGAAACCTTTGATGCAAAAAATGCAAGAGTATTTTCTGTAGAATTCTTACCGGGACAGTTCGACCAGAGAGCTGATTCCGCAGAACAGTGTGTAAAGCTGTTAAATGAAAACGAAGAACCGATTATCCGCAGTGCAACGACCTATGTGATTGAGGGTAAGATCAGTGATGCCCAGTTTGAAGCAATCAAGAAGCACTGCATCAATCCGGTTGATTCCCGTGAAACCGGTCTGGAAAAGCCGAATACATTAATTCAGAATTTTGATGATCCGGCAGATGTGCT
The DNA here is from genome assembly GCA_945910395.1 of uncultured Agathobacter sp. Lineage (GTDB taxonomy): Bacteria > Bacillota > Clostridia > Lachnospirales > Lachnospiraceae > Roseburia. Next base: position 1,808 of record CAMDYX010000024.1, read on the forward strand.
GATCTTCGATGGCTCAAACGGGGATACTGCATTTATCAAGATGCCGGAGAGTGAGCTTAAGAGCTTGTACGATTCCTTGAATCTTGCAATGACCTTTAAGGATTTCCTTCATATTCAGAATTACTTTAAGAATGAAGAAAAGCGTAATCCATCTATGACGGAGATTCGCGTGCTTGACACCTATTGGTCCGATCACTGCCGTCATACCACATTCTCCACAGAACTTAAGAATATCACCTTTGATGATGGATTCTACCGTGCACCGATGGAAGCAACCTATCAGGATTACCTGGATTCCTTTAAAAATCTCTATGAGGGAAGATCTGACAAATTTGTCTGTTTAATGGACCTTGCACTGGTGGGAATGAAGAGACTGAAAAAGGAAGGAAAGCTTGCGGATCAGGAAGAGTCTGATGAAATCAATGCATGCTCCATCGTTGTTCCGGTTGAAGTGGACGGAGAAGTAGAAGAGTGGCTTGTAAACTTTAAGAATGAGACCCATAATCATCCGACGGAAATTGAGCCCTTCGGTGGTGCTGCTACATGCCTCGGAGGAGCAATCCGTGACCCGCTTTCCGGACGTACCTATGTATATCAGGCAATGCGTGTAACGGGTGCTGCTGATCCTACAGTTCCTGTGGCCAAGACCATTGAAGGAAAGCTTCCGCAGAAGAAGCTGGTTCGTGAGGCTGCGCATGGATACAGCTCTTATGGTAACCAGATCGGACTTGCTACCGGCTATGTAAAAGAGGTTTATCATCCGAACTATGTGGCAAAACGAATGGAAATCGGTGCTGTTATGGGTGCTGCTCCAAGACGGGCGGTACAGAGATTAAATTCTGATCCGGGTGATAAGATTATTCTTCTTGGCGGACGTACCGGCCGTGACGGAATCGGAGGAGCAACCGGATCATCTAAGGCTCACAATACAGAATCTACCGCAGTATGTGGCGCAGAGGTTCAAAAGGGTAATGCACCCACCGAGCGTAAATTACAGAGACTTTTCCGCCGTGAGGAGGTCAGCCATATCATTAAGAAATGTAATGATTTTGGTGCCGGCGGTGTATCTGTTGCAATCGGAGAGCTTGCAGCAGGACTTACCGTTTGGCTGGATAAGGTTCCGAAAAAGTATGCAGGTCTTGACGGAACGGAAATCGCAATTTCCGAGTCCCAGGAGCGTATGGCTGTTGTGGTTGCGCCGGAGGATGTAGAGCAGTTCATGGCATATGCAAAGGAAGAAAATCTTGAGGCAACTGAGGTGGCTGTGGTAACCGAAGAGCCAAGACTTGTTCTGGTATGGAGAGGAAAGGAAATTGTAAATATTTCCCGCGCATTCCTCGACACCAACGGAGCACATCAGGAAACCGATGTAGAAGTTGAAATGCCGGAGGAAAAGGACAACTATTTCGCAAAGATCAATACTCCTGCAGTAGCCGAAAAGGTGGAAGCCGGAGATATGAAGGGCGCATGGCTTGCAGAGCTTTCCGACCTTAATGTATGCTCACAAAAGGGACTTGTGGAAATGTTCGACGGCTCCATCGGAGCAGGAAGCGTATATATGCCATACGGTGGAAAATATCAGCTTACCGAGACACAGTCCATGGTAGCGAAGCTTCCGGTATTAAAAGGAAAATGCGATACCGTAACCATGATGTCTTACGGATTTGATCCATACCTTTCCAGCTGGAGTCCATACCACGGTTCTATCTATGCGGTACTGGAATCTCTTTCACGTATCGTAACTGCCGGTGGAGATTACAAAAAGATTCGTTTCACATTCCAGGAGTATTTCCGCAGAATGAGCGAGGATCCGAAACGCTGGAGCCAGCCATTTGCTGCTCTGCTCGGAGCGTACAGCGCACAGATTGGATTTGGACTTCCGTCCATCGGAGGAAAGGACTCCATGTCCGGAACCTTCAATGAGATCGATGTTCCTCCAACACTGGTTTCCTTTGCAGTGGACGTAGCAAGAGAAAAGGATATCATTACACCGGAATTAAAAGCAGCCGGAAACCAGCTGGTATTATTTGAAATCGAGAAGGATCAGTATGATCTTCCAAACTACAAGCAGGTTATGAAGCTCTATGATGCCATCCATGAAATGATTCAGAAGGGTGCAATTGTTTCCGCATATGCCTTAGACGGAAAAGGACTTGCGGCAGCTGTTTCTAAGATGGCATTCGGAAATAAGCTTGGTGTAACCATAGAGGAAGAGGTAACCAGCGACACCTTATTTGCTCCGGGCTTTGGAAATATTGTTGCGGAAATTCCGGTTGAGAAGCTTTCGGTTGTAAGAGCATGTCTAGACGAAGCAGGACTTTGCGGCGTAGAAAGCGTTGTGGGCTTTGTAAATGATACACAGACCATCGAGTGCGATGATATGGTTCTTTCCTTAGATGAGGCCATTGCAGCCTGGACAGGAAAGCTGGAAGGTGTATTCCACACCAGAAGCCATGAAGATACTTCGGATGTAAAGACAGATGTATTTGACACAAAAAATGTGTATGTATGCAAAAATAAAGTAGCAAAGCCAACCGTATTTATTCCGGTATTCCCCGGAACGAACTGTGAGTACGATAGTGCAAGAGCCTTCGAGCGTGCCGGTGCAGACACTATCGTAAAAGTATTCAAGAATCTGACCGCAGAAGATATCCGCGATTCCGTGGACGAATTTGTAAAAGCAATCGACCAGTCACAGATCATTATGTTTCCGGGTGGATTCTCCGCAGGTGATGAACCGGAAGGCTCTGCGAAGTTCTTTGCTACCGCATTTCGGAATGCAAAGATGACAGAAGCGGTAAACCGCCTGTTAAATGAGCGAGACGGACTTGCACTTGGTATCTGTAACGGATTCCAGGCGCTGATTAAGTTAGGACTTGTTCCTTACGGAGAAATCCGTATGCAGGATGAGACCTCACCTACACTTACCTACAACACCATCAACCGTCATATCAGTAAGATGGTGTACACAAAGGTAGTTACCAACAAGAGCCCATGGCTTGCAGGAGCAGAGCTTGGAAAGGTTTACTGCAATCCGGCATCTCATGGAGAGGGACGCTTTGTAGCACCAAAGGAGTGGCTGGATAAGCTGTTCGCAAACGGTCAGGTAGCTACCCAGTATGTAAATGAAGCCGGACAGCCTACCATGGATGAAGAGTGGAACGTAAACGGCTCTTACATGGCAATCGAGGGTATTACTTCTCCGGACGGACGTGTTCTTGGAAAAATGGCTCACTCAGAGCGCCGGGGACAGTCTGTTGCAATCAACATTTACGGAGAGCAGGATATGAAGATTTTCGAGAGCGGAGTAGCCTACTTTAAATAAGCCGATAATTTTTCATAACAAATTCAAATAAAAAGACATCTGCGAAAAGCAGATGTCTTTTTGGGCTATCATTACCAGTTGAAAAGTCAGAAAATCAAGGATTTCATCTACAATTTTGTTTACAGCTTTCTTTTTTTGTCATATGATATACCTAATGATGTTAGCCTGCAAATGATAGCATTTACCGAAAGCGACTGATGAGAAAGATTATGGAAAAAATTCAGAAATCCAACCTAATATATCAAATAATGATTGGAGCCATTGTTATAGTTGCGTTGCTCTATTTTATTTTAGGGCAATTTTTGCTACCCTCCGAAAGAGACACCTATGAATACCGGGAATTTATAAGCGGCTGGGAACAGCTTGGGGAAGACTCCACAACGAATCCTGTAGAGATTCCTTACAAGACGGTATTGAGTGCTGGAGAGACTCTGGTGATAAAAGCCACACTTCCCGAGTCCATGCCACATGCTGCCAGTATGATTTACTGGAATGAGTTTGATCAGGTTGAGGTTTTCATTGATGGTAAAATCCGGCTGGAGTATGACAAACGAGGGAATCGTATACGCAAAAACGTCGGTCCTATCGAATATGTTACCGTTGATCTGGAAGCAACGGATGCAGGAAAAGAAATAATGCTTTATCTGCATGCCGGAGAAAATGCCACCTATGTTCTGGACAAAATCTATTTGGGCGACGAAAACGGAATCTGGACAACCATTATTGCAGATAATATTTCATCTGCTGTTATTGTGTTTCTGGCAATCGTATTGGCCATGATGTGCTTTTTTGTCAGTATCTATTTCGAGAAAAAGGTTACAAAGGTCGTACCATTAAAATATATAAGCTTAGGAACGATTCTGACTGCAATCTGGGTACTTGCAAATTCAAAGATACATCAGTTGATTTTCCCGAATGTATCCGTGATCTGTGACATTGCCTATATTATTCCTTCCTTTGTCGGGCTGGAGTTTCTGGCATATATGAATCTTTCACAAAAACGAAAATATGTAAAATTGTTTCATTTTGCAGAAATGTATGTTCTGATCGACTGCGTGATTTACAATATGCTGGTATTAACAGGAAAATTCTACTATTCCGAAATTTTCCTACCTATGGTAACAGGAATGATACTGGCTATTGCAGTTATTCTTGGAACGATTGTTATGGATATCGTAAAGAAACGGATTAAGGAATATATGTTTTCTGCCTTAAGTGTTTCCGTGCTATGTATAGCCGGGGTGATACAGGTAGCTTTGTATATCACGAAAAGTGCTGCTGCCTATACCGGTATCGTGATCGCCAGTGCACTATTTATCATGATTGTTGTTGCATTGATTGGAACACTAAGTGATATGCTGCAAATAACAAGGGATCGTGATGAGGCAATTTTTGCAAGTAAGTCAAAGGCGCAGTTTCTTGCAAACATGTCACATGAGATAAGAACTCCGATTAACGCGGTTCTGGGAATGAACGAAATTATTTTAAAGACTTCAAAGGAGCCTGAAACCTTAAGCTGTGCCGCAGATATCCAGAGCGCAGGAAAGAGTCTCTTGGCGTTGGTTAATGATATTTTGGACTTTTCAAAAATAGAGTCAGGGAAAATGAAAATCATTCCTGTCAATTACGAAATATCATCACTTCTCAATGACTGCTACAACCTTTTGAACGCAAGAGCGTCCGAGAAAGGGTTGAAGCTTGAAGTGAAAAATAATCCGAAGATGCCTCATCTGCTATATGGAGATGAGGTCAGAATCCGCCAGATTATTGTAAATTTTCTGACAAACGGGATCAAATATACCGAGCAGGGAACCGTTTGTCTCTCGCTTGATTATGAAGAGCGTGATGAAGAAAGCATCCTGCTGAAAATATCTGTTTCTGATACAGGAAAAGGAATATCCGAGGAGGACCAGCAAAAACTGTTTTCGTCCTTCCAGCGTGTGGATGAAAAGAATAATCGAAATATTGAGGGAACCGGTCTTGGACTGTCCATTACAAAGCAGCTGACAGATCTTATGGATGGTGTGATATCTGTGGAGAGCGAGCTGGGAAAAGGCTCCGTATTTTCTGTGCAGATTCCGCAAGAAGTAAAGAACTGGGAAAAGGCCGGAACACTTCAGATGCAATCCTTGGGCCAATCAAGGCAAATGAGTGTTCATCACATGGAATTTACAGCTCCTACGGCCAGAATTCTTGTTGTGGACGACATGGAGATGAACCTAAAAGTAATCAAGGGGCTGCTTAAGGAGACGAGGATTTCGATTGATACCTGCACAAACGGAAAGGATACCCTGGTAAAAGTATGTGATACGAAGTACGATGTTATTTTGCTGGATCATATGATGCCGGAGATGGATGGAATAGAAACCTTCCGCCGGATGAAGGAGCTGCCGGATAACCGGAATAAGAACACGCCTGTTGTTATGCTGACAGCCAATGCCGTAAGCGGTGCAAGAGATGAATATTTGGCAGAAGGCTTTGACCAGTATCTGTCAAAACCAATCGAGAGCGTCTCACTTGACAAATTGCTTCGGAAATATCTTGCGGATAAGATCAGTGAGGAAGCTTCTGATGCCGGAGAACAAAGCACGGACAGCTTAAGTAAACTTTCCTTTTTGAATGTGGAAAAAGGAATGGAATACTGCGGCAACATCAAAGATATTTTTCTGGAAGCTGTTGAAACATTCGCAAATAGTGATATGCGAAGTGAAATTCAGTCCTATTATGAAGCAAAAGACTGGAAGAATTACCAGATACTTGTCCATGGACTGAAGAGCTCCTCTAAAACCATAGGTGCTACAAAGCTTAGTACATTAGCCCAGAAGCTTGAAAATGCAGCAAAGGAAGAGGATGAGGTCATCATACACAATGGTCATGAACGCATGATGCATATGTATGTGGAACTTATTGAAAAATTATGTAGTCTTGATTTTAAATAAAAATCTCCCTTTTCGGAATTGTGTTCCCGAATGAATTTGCATATTTGAATCAGAACCCACTCTCGTTTGTAAAAAGCGTAACGGTACTAAATTCGCAATGAATTGCTCATTAAGTGCCGACGCTTTTTAAACGTTCTGATTCAGATAGCAAAATTCATTCTCGGGAACACAATTCCGAAATGGAATATAAAAATTACATATTATGTTTTCACTCATAGGCTACAAATCATGCAGGCAACCAGATACTTTATTCGTTCTTCCGGAGTGTCAAGGTCACAATTCAGCATTTTTTTAATATTATTCAGACGGTAAATGACGGTGTTACGGTGGGTGAAGGTGGCTTCTGATACGCTTTGGATGCTGCCGTTACTCATAAGATAATACTTTAAGGTTTCCACATAATTGGTCCCGTGTTCGCGGTCATGTTCTAAAATGGGCAGGAGAGTATCCTCGCCCATTTCTTTTATCAGCTTTTGGTCAGAGACCATTCCCAAAAGGCGATAGATTCCCATTTCATCAAAAAAGAGCAGCTCCTTTCCCGAGCGAAGGGCAGAATCCACCGCAACACGTGCCCGTCGGTAGCTTAAGGAAAGATTGCTGATGTCCGTCACAAGACTGCCGACTCCCACCGCGATTTTTTTCTGGGGCATTTTTCGCATGGTGCGTTTCACAAATCCATGTAAGATTTCAGAAGCCTGATGGGGGGTTACATCGTTAAGCACTAGCGCAAAACAGGAATCATAATAGAAAAAGTGACCATTGTGTGTAATATTTTCCAAATAGATGCGAAGCTGATAGTCAATGCGCCTTCGCTCAACGGTATCCATGACGTCCAAATCCCCCGTAGACATTAATACCATTTGGAAGCTTCCATCCACATCAAAATATGGCAGCAGATCTTTTTCGTAGAGATTTTTGGCGGTTGGGTCCTCGATGGCATGAATCAAAGCGTTGGATATCTGCTCATCAGCAACACTCTGCAACAGAACCCGAAGGCTTAAATCCTTGATCATATCGTAAAGTGTTGTATTCCAGGGGACGGTTAAAAGCGGAAAATCATTGTCATTGCAGTAGGCTATGACAGAGTCGGGAATTTCGGAAATATAAGGCCCGATATTGATGATAAGACCGGAGGCATGAACTTCCACCAGACCTTCCACTAAGGCGGTGAGCTTTTCTGGGGTGTCAAATCCCATGCCGGTAGTTACGGCAAGATCCCGGCCCTTGAAATTCTTAAGAATCAGCCTGTCTTCAACCAGAAGAATCCAGCTGATAGAATTAGACCAGCCCTTAGAGCCGCCAATCAGTTGCATTTCATACTTGCCTTTTGAAATGGTAAGCATATCTTCAATGGTAAGTCCCATAAAAATCTCCCTTTCTCTTCGTGCCATGTTAGACTTATTATAACACAATATGTGCTGACGGCACATATAAAAGTGAAAAATTTAGGATAATAGGCCCTAGAAAACCAGAAAAAGAAAGCTATAATATAGTTATAAGATACAAAAAACAATATGACATATAAGAAGTAGAATACACAGGAAACATAAAATATAAAGGGAGGGAGATTCTTATGACAACATTCTCAACTGTAGGAATTGGAAATTTTACAACATACCATACGATACCGGAAGAATTGAAGAGTGAGCGTTACGAGTACTGCGAGCCGTTTTTCGAGAGAATCGGCAGGAGAAAAAATGAGAAGAGAAAGAGCTCTCTTCGGAGATTTTTCTTACTGTAAAGGAAGTGGGAGATGAGAACTGCTCCAAAAATAAACAGTTAGAACATCACAAAAGGAATCAAAAAGCAAATATAGCATAGCTCATAAAGCAAGCAGCCGCGATATCTTCGGATATCACGGCTGCTTGCTTTATATTGTCTAGGGTATTTGGTAAAAAACAGGCTTACGCTGCTTGAATACGGTAAAGTACTCAAAACCTGCTTCCTTTAAAATAGAAGGTATCTTGGGAAAATCATAGGCCACATGCTCCGGCTTATGGGCATCGGAACCGATGGTGATGATTTCTCCGCCAAGCTTTCGGTAGCGTTTTAAGATGGCTTCGGTGGGATTTGGATGTCCTAATCCATATTTGAAGCCGGCAGAATTGATTTCAATCCCTTTGCCCTTTTGAATGAGCAACCGCAGAATCTCATCAATCACATCCTTGTACCTTTCATAGGAATAGAACTGATTGCGATTTGGGCCATAGCGGACAATATAGTCAATATGACCGTAGACATCATAGTCTGCTTCGGAATGAATGTTTTCGATAATGCTTTCAAAATAATCCCGGTAGGCTTCTTCCTCCGAGCGTCCTTCGAAAAAGGCCGGATAATAGACATCTATGCAGCGGACACAGTGGGAAGAACCGATGACGACATCAAAAGGGTACTTTCTTGTGAGGGCAAGATTCTGTTTCACCACATGTGGCTGCAACCCAAGTTCAATTCCCCACAGAACCTCAAAGCCCGGTTGCTCGGAAGCGGCGGAGTTGTATTTTTTTTGCAACTCAGATATTTCGGCCCGATAGGCATCTACATTCAGATCAAATAGGCCGGGAGTTTCTTTATAATCAAAATCCTGATGGTCGGTAAAGCATATTCCGTCCAGTCCTTTTTGTATTGCTGCCGAAATCATGTCCTTAGGATCGGCATCGCTGTCACCGGAAAAATGGCAGTGCATATGTGTGTCCCAGAGCATAACGGAACCTCCTTCCAAAACGTGTACTGGTTGTACTGTTTTGTATAGAAAAAATTGTAAGGGTTTTAATGGTTTTTCGCAAGCAAAAATAAATACCTATTGAGGAAATGTGTTCCCGAAGGAATCCTGCTATTTGAATCAGAACCTACTTTCGTTTGTAAAAAGCGTAACGGTACTAAATTCGCAATAAATTGCTCATTAAGTGCCGACGCTTTTTAAACGTTCTGATTCAAATAGCAGGATTCTTTCTAAGGAACACATTTCAGAAATGGGATATAATAAAAACATTTAGTGAAAAAATTAACGAACTTGAAGAAAAAGGACTTGAACTTTCTACAAGAATTGGTTAAAATGAAGTCAGTTTGGGAATACTTTTCCAAAAATATACATTTTAAATTCTTAGGAGGAATTAAAACATGGCAGTAAGAGTAGCTATCAATGGATTTGGCCGTATCGGTCGTCTCGCATTCAGACAGATGTTCAAGGCAGAAGGATATGAGGTTGTTGCAATCAACGATTTAACAAGCCCAAAAATGCTTGCACACTTATTAAAGTATGATTCTTCACAGGGAAAATACGCATTAGCTGATAAGGTAACAGCTGGTGAGGATTCCATTACTGTTGACGGACAGACAATCAAGATCTACGCTTTCCCGGATGCAAACAATTGCCCATGGGGAGAATTAAAGGTAGACGTTGTATTAGAGTGCTCTGGATTCTATACAAGCAAAGAGAAGGCTCAGGCTCATATCAATGCTGGAGCTCGTAAGGTTGTTATTTCTGCACCAGCAGGAAACGATCTTCCTACCATCGTTTACAATGTTAACCATACAACACTTAAGCCGGAAGATACCATTATCTCAGCAGCTTCTTGTACAACAAACTGCTTAGCACCAATGGCTAAGGCTCTTAATGATTTAGCAGGAATTAAGGCTGGTATCATGACAACTGTTCATGCTTACACAGGAGATCAGATGATCCTTGACGGACCACAGAGAAAGGGTGACCTTAGAAGATCACGTGCAGGAGCTGTTAACATCGTTCCTAACTCAACAGGAGCAGCAAAGGCTATCGGTCTTGTTATCCCAGAGTTAAACGGAAAGCTCATCGGATCTGCACAGCGTGTACCAACCCCTACAGGATCTACCACAATCTTAGTTGCAACTGTTGAGAAGTCAGTAACTAAGGAAGAAATCAATGCAGCTATGAAGGCAGCTTCTACCGAGTCCTTCGGATACAATGAGGAAGAGATCGTTTCTTCTGATATCGTAGGAAGCACCTATGGTTCTATCTTCGATGCTACCCAGACCATGGTTGGTCCAGATAACCTTGTTCAGGTTGTTTCTTGGTATGATAACGAGAACAGCTACACCTCTCAGATGGTTCGTACAATTAAGTACTTCTCAGAGTTAGCATAATTCTTTTTGAAAAACTGAACAAAAAAACTTTTTAAGGTCCGGTCCGGATGGACCGGGCCTTTCTTTTTAAATATTATAAGGAGGACATACCTATGTCATTAAACAAGAAGTCTGTTGATGATATCAACGTAAAAGGCAAAAGAGTACTCGTAAGATGTGATTTCAATGTTCCGTTAAAAGAGGGCGTGATCACAGATGAAACACGTATTGTAGCTGCTCTTCCTACAATCCAGAAGTTATTAAACGATGGTGGAAAGGTAATCCTTTGCTCACATCTTGGAAAGGTTAAGAACGGACCAAACGAAGGGGAGTCCCTTGCTCCTGTTGCAAAGAGACTTTCTGAGAAGCTTGGAAAGGAAGTTGTTTTCGTTTCTGACTACAACGTAACCGGCGAAGCTGCAACCGCCGCAGTAAACGCAATGAAAGAGGGAGATGTAGTTCTTTTACAGAATACACGTTTCCGTGGCGCAGAAGAAACAAAGAACGGTGAGGAGTTCTCTAAGGAGCTTGCAGATCTTGCTGATGTATATGTATGTGACGCTTTTGGTTCTTCCCACAGAGCACACGCTTCTGTAGCAGGAGTTACAAAGTTCATCTCTGCAAAGGGCGGAGAAAATGTAGTTGGATACTTAATGCAGAAGGAAATTGATTTCCTTGGAAATGCAGTTGAGAATCCGGTTCGTCCATTCGTTGCAATCCTTGGTGGAGCTAAGGTTGCTGACAAGCTTAACGTAATTGATAACCTTCTTGAGAAGGCAGATACCCTGATCATCGGTGGTGGTATGGCATACACCTTCTTAAAGGCTAAAGGATATGAGATTGGAAAATCCATGCTGGATGAGACCAAGATTGATTACTGTAAGGAAATGATGGCTAAGGCAGAAAAGCTTGGAAAGAAGATCCTTCTTCCGGTTGACGCTGTTACCATCGCAGAGTTCCCGAACCCAATCGATGCACCGGTTGAGACAGTAACCGTTGATGCAGAGAATATGCCGGCTGACCGTGAGGGCTGCGATATCGGACCTAAGAGCCGCAAGCTTTTCGCAGAGGCTGTTGCATCTGCTAAGACCGTTGTTTGGAACGGACCAATGGGTGTATTCGAAAATCCTACTCTTGCAGCAGGTACACTTGCAGTGGCTGAGGCACTTGCTAAGGCTGATGCTACCACAATTATCGGTGGTGGAGATTCTGCAGCAGCAGTAAACCAGATGGGACTTGGCGACAAGATGAGCCATATTTCTACCGGTGGCGGAGCTTCCCTTGAATTCTTAGAGGGTAAGGAATTACCGGGCGTTATGGCAGCTGATGACAAATAGAAACGAATAAGACGAGCCAATGAAGCACGTGAGTATGCTTGCATACAGAACGTGCTTCATTGAGTGAGTTAACGAATCCGAGCAAGTAGCAACTTCGAAGAAGTTCGCGGATTGCGAGGAGTCGTAGGATTGCGGGAGCAATCCGTATTCGTGTTAGGATTAAATTATTGAGGAGAATCTAAAAATGGCAAGAAGAAAAATTGTAGCCGGCAACTGGAAGATGAACATGACTCCAAGCCAGGCTGTAAAATTAGTAGAAGAGTTAAAGCCACTTGTAGTTTCTGACAGCGTTGATGTAGTTTACTGCGTACCGGCTATCGATATTGTTCCGGTTGTAGAGGCTGTAAAGGGAACAAACGTACAGATTGGTGCCGAGAATATGTACTTTGAGGAGAAGGGTGCTTACACCGGAGAAATCTCCGCAGAGATGCTTGTTGACGCAGGGGTTAAGTATGTTGTAATCGGACACTCTGAGAGACGTGATTATTTCAAAGAGGATGATGCTCTTTTAAACAAGAAGGTAAAGAAGGCAATTGAAGCAGGACTTACACCGATTCTTTGCTGTGGAGAATCTCTTGAGCAGAGAGAAATGGGTGTTACCCTTGACTGGATCAGACTTCAGATTAAGTCTGACCTTGCCGGAGTTGCAGCAGCAGACGTTGCAAACATGGTAATCGCCTACGAGCCAATCTGGGCAATCGGAACCGGAAAGACTGCTACTTCTGATCAGGCACAGGAGGTTTGCGGTGCAATTCGTGAGTGCATTAAGGAAATCTATGACGAGGCTACTGCTGAGGCTGTTCGTATTCAGTATGGCGGATCTGTAAATGCAGGAAATGCGGCAGAGTTATTTGCTAAGCCGGATATCGACGGAGGTCTTGTAGGAGGCGCTTCCCTTAAGGCTGATTTCGGAAAGATCGTAAATTATTAATCCTATTTCGGAAAAGTGTTCCCGAATGAATTTGCATATTTGAATCAGAACCCACTCTCGTTTGTAAAAAGCATAGCGGTACTAAATTCGCAATAAATTGCTCATTAAGTGCCGATGCTTTTTAAACGTTCTGGTTCAAATTGCAAAATTCATTCTCGGGAACACAATTCCGAAAAGGGATACTATTAAAAAGTAAAAATGCAGCGTGTTTTCATAACTTGAAAGCACGCTGTTTTTTTTATATAATGTTCGTATATTTAGGCGAATTTTACGAATGAGGAAGTTATGAAGAATAGAAAAAAGATAGCCCCATGGGTCATTTTGCTTAGTATGCTTTTGCTTGGAGTATTCTTATCAAGGGGAAGCCGGGTCTTTTCCTCGAAGGAAAAAGTAAGCGATACCATTCAAATGGAAGAGCAGAGGATACCGGAAGCATCCGTTGTTATAGAAGAGGAAAAAGCAGAAAATGTTCTGTCGGATCTGTCGGAGTCCTTTTCTGCCATATTGAATCAGGGAAAAGCAGGAATGTATTCGAACTATCCCATCGATGAAGCCTTTCTGCTTTGGGTGAATGCAAGGTACAAGGATGAGATAATCCGGGAACTGGCACAGGCCGCAATGGACGGAATTGAGGATTCCGAAGTTTGGTATGAAAAAACGGGAAGCAGCATTCATGTGCTATGGTTAGAATATTGTAATTCCTTAAATTATTCTTCCTATCTGCTTTCCAACGTTACCTGGCAGGAGACGGAAAGTACGGATCAGATCGTCATTGATTTTACAGGAGATATTAATTTTGATGAATCCTGGTATACGATGGAAGCTGCTGCAGAGCGGGATAATGGAATTTTCGACTGCTTTTCGGAGGATATTTTGCAGGAGCTTAAGTCCGCAGACATTACGATGGTAAATAATGAGTTTACCTATACTACAAGAGGAGAGCCGATACCGGGAAAATCCTATACCTTTCGGGCAGATCCAGATCAGGTAAGCAATCTGGAGCTGTTTGGAACGGATATCGTGTCTCTGGCAAATAATCATTCCTATGATTTTGGGGAAGTATCTCTTTTGGATACCATGGAAACACTAAGAAATGCAGGGGTCGTATATGTTGGAGCAGGAGAAAACATACAGGAGGCAACGCTGCCACAGTTTTTTATTATAAACGGAAGAAAGATTGCCTTTGTTGCAGCAACACAGATCGAAAAAAGTACACTATATACGAAGCAGGCAACGGAAGATGCAGCAGGTGTGCTTCGGACCTCAAATCCAAAGCAGTTTGTGGCAGAAATTGAGCAGGCAAAAAAGGTAAGTGACTATGTCATCGTATATGTACATTGGGGAACGGAAGGTATGCTGTACCCGGAGGAGGACCAAAAGAATCTTGCAAAGCAGTATGCAGAGGCTGGAGCTGATCTGATCGTGGGAAATCATTCCCACCGGCTGCAGGGGGCCTATTATGTGGAGGGAGTGCCTGTGTTTTACAGTCTTGGAAATTTCTGGTTTTCAGATGGAGCACTCTATACGACAATCCTGCAGGTAAGAATCGCAAAAGACGGAGAGATGGAAGTCTCCATGCTGCCCTGTGTGCAGCAGGATATGACAACCTCTATGCTAAAAGAGGAAACGGAAATAAAGGATTTTTACGAATATGTGGCAGATATCTCCGAAAATGTAGTGTTTGATGAAAATGGAACGATATCTCTGCAATCTACCGCCGGGGAGGGAACATATGTCTTTCAATCCGGCAGCCATTATGGCACACATTCCGGAGCCTATGATCTGCTGGGAAGAAGAATAGATATTGTGGGAAATTTGAGGAATTAGTACCCCCAAAAACCTTGCAATCGTTGAAAAATCATGTATTATAAGATAGGAGGCAAAGGTCCAGCAGACCTTTGCATAAGGAGGATAAAAAAATGAGCAAAAAGCCGGTAGTTTTAATGGTACTTGATGGTTATGGATTGAATGAGCGTACAGAAGGAAATGCCATTGCAATGGCAAATACTCCTGTCATGGATAAATTGATGAAGGAGTGCCCTTTTGTAGAGGGTGCTGCATCCGGAATGGCAGTAGGGCTTCCTGATGGACAGATGGGAAATTCTGAGGTAGGCCACATGAATATTGGTGCAGGCCGCATTATCTATCAGGATCTTACAAAGATTACCAAGGATATTGAGGATGGTGTATTTTTCGAGAATAAGGTTCTTCTTGAGGCAATGGAGAATTGTAAGAAGAATGATTCGGATCTTCACTTATGGGGACTTCTTTCAGACGGAGGAGTTCACAGCCATATTACACATCTTTACGGACTTCTTGAGATGGCAAAGAGAAATGGTCTTTCAAAAGTGTATGTACATGCATTTTTGGATGGTCGTGATACGCCGCCGGCATCCGGAAAAAGCTATGTAGAGCAGCTTCAGGCTAAGATGGACGAGCTTGGAGTAGGAAAGATCGCTTCCCTTTCCGGACGTTACTATGCAATGGACCGTGATAATAACTGGGATCGTGTACAGCTTGCCTATGATTCTCTCACAAAAGGGGAGGGAGTTAAGGCTACCAATGCGGTAGAAGCTATGCAGGCTTCTTATGATGATGGAAAAACGGACGAGTTCGTTCTTCCTACAGTGATCGTTGATGAGAATGGAAAGCCGCTTTCTCTTGTAAAGGATGGGGATTCCGTAATCTTCTTTAACTTCCGCCCGGACCGTGCAAGGGAAATCACCAGAGCCTTCTGTGATGACCAGTTTACCGGATTCGAGAGACCATTCTTAAAGCTTACCTATGTATGCTTTAAGAATTATGATGAGAGCATTCCAAACAAGAAGATTGCTTTTGAAAAGGAAGAGCTTACCAATACCTTTGGAGAGTTTTTGGCAAAGAACGGCTTAAAGCAGCTTCGTCTTGCGGAGACCGAAAAGTATGCACACGTTACCTTCTTCTTTAATGGTGGAGTAGAGGATCCAAATGTAGATGAGTTCCGTCTTCTTGTGAACTCACCAAAGGATGTTGCTACCTACGACTTAAAGCCGGAGATGAGTGCACCGGAGGTTGGAATGGATCTTGTGGAGGCGATCAAGTCCGACAAATATGATGTAATTGTTATCAACTTCGCAAACCCGGACATGGTTGGTCATACCGGCGTGATTCCTGCAGCAGTTGCAGCCGTTGAGAAGGTAGACGAGCTTGTTGGAAAGGCTGTTGAGGCTGTAAAGGAAGTAAATGGTGTCATGTTTATCTGTGCAGACCACGGAAACGCAGAGAAGATGATCGATTATGAGACCGGTGCACCACATACCGCTCATACCACCAATCCGGTTCCGTTTATCTTAGTAAATGGCGATCCGGACTGGAAGCTTCGTGAGGGCGGATGCCTTGCAGATATCGCACCAACACTCATTGATATTATGGGTATGGAACAGCCGGCAGAGATGACCGGAAAATCACTTTTGATAAGATAGTTCCAAAGTTAGTGGAAAATTATAAAATATACAATAATTAAAACATAATATAATTTTTACGGAGGTCGAGCATGACAGAGTATAAGCCATTCAAAGAGGGAAAGGTCAGAGAAGTATATGATATCGGAGAGAATCTGATCATTACAGCGACAGATCGTATTTCTGCATTCGATGTTATCCTTAAGAACAAGGTAACAGATAAGGGAGCAATTCTTACACAGATGTCCAGATTCTGGTTTGATTTTACAAAGGATATTTTGCCAAACCACATGGTATCTGTTGACGTAAAGGATATGCCTGAATTTTTCCAGCAGGAGAGATTCGATGGAAACAGCATGATGTGTAAGAAGCTTGAAATGCTTCCGATTGAGTGTATTGTTCGTGGATATATCACAGGAAGCGGCTGGGCAAGCTACAAAGAGAATGGAACCGTATGTGGCATTAAGCTTCCGGAGGGACTGGTTGAATCTGACAAGCTTCCTGAGCCGATTTATACACCAAGTACAAAGGCTGAGCTTGGAGATCATGATGAGAATATCTCATTTGAGAGAAGCGTTGAAGTGTTAGAGAAAATCTATCCCGGCAAGGGACTTGACTATGCAACCCAGATTAAAGATTGCACCATTGCACTCTACAAGAAATGTGCAGAGTATGCTCTTTCTAAGGGAATTATTATTGCAGATACCAAGTTTGAGTTCGGTTTGGACGAGGATGGAAACGTTGTGCTGGGTGATGAGATGCTGACACCGGACAGCTCACGCTTCTGGCCATTGGAGGGCTATGAGCCGGGACACGGACAGCCGTCCTTTGACAAGCAGTATGTAAGAGACTGGTTAAAGGCAAATCCGGACAGCGATTATAAGCTTCCGGAGAATGTCATCGAAAAAACCGTTGAGAAGTACAAGGAAGCCTATAAGCTTCTTACCGGAACAGAGTTTTCTAGAAATTAATGGGGATTATTTTTTAGAATATGGTTGATGTATAAGCTATAAATTTTACAAAACGGGTTTCGGGGATCCCGGAAGGGAGAACAAATGGGACAAGATGTTTTAGCCGATAGTTATTACGACGAAGATACCCTGCATGAGGAATGCGGTGTCTTCGGAATGTATGACTTTGATGGAGGAGATGTTGCCTCAACCATCTACTATGGGTTGTTTGCATTGCAGCATCGCGGACAGGAAAGCTGTGGTATTGCAGTAAGTGATACTAACGGACCAAAAGGGAAGGTCTTATCTTACAAAGGAATGGGGCTGGTGAACGAGGTATTTACTCCGGAGGGCTTAGAGTCCATGAAGGGGGACATTGGTGTAGGACACGTCCGCTATTCGACAGCTGGCTCCTCCACACGGGAAAATGCCCAGCCGTTAGTGCTGAATTATGTGAAAGGCGCACTTTCGATGGCACATAATGGAAACCTCATCAATGCGACCGAGCTTCGCGATGAACTGGCATACACGGGAGCCATTTTCCAGACCACCATCGATTCGGAAGTAATTGCCTATCTCATTGCAAGAGAGCGTATTCATTGCCATACAGCAGAAGAGGCAGTAAAAAGAGCCTGTATGAGATTAAAGGGAGCCTACGCCCTTGTAGTATCGAGCCCCCGGAAGCTGATTGCCGCCCGTGATCCTTTTGGATTTAAGCCGCTTTGTATCGGAAAACGGGATAATGCCTACATTGTTGCCTCGGAAACCTGCGCTCTTGATACCATCGGTGCAGAGTTTGTCCGGGATGTAAAGCCCGGAGAGGTTGTGACGATCACTCCGAATGGAGGAATCTCTTCAGATATGTCCATGGCGATTGCACCGGAAAACGAAGCAAGATGTATTTTCGAGTATATCTATTTTGCACGTCCGGACAGCCGTTTTGACGGAGTGAGCGTATATGCAAGCAGAATCAAGGCCGGACGCTTTCTGGCAATGGATTCTCCGGTGGAAGCAGATATTGTTACCGGCGTACCGGAATCCGGAAATGCTGCAGCACTGGGGTATTCCCTGGAATCCGGTATTCCATACGGCACGGCATTTGTAAAAAACAGCTATGTGGGACGAACCTTTATCAAGCCAAAGCAGTCCAGTAGAGAGTCCAGCGTACAGATTAAGCTGAATGTATTAAAGGAAGCTGTCGATGGCAAACGGGTGATTATGATTGATGACTCCATTGTAAGAGGCACCACCTCGGACCGCATTGTCCGTATGCTTCGGGATGCCGGTGCAACGGAAGTACATGTACGTATCAGTTCACCGCCGTTTTTATGGCCTTGCTATTTCGGCACAGATATTCCGGCGAGAGAGCAACTGATAGCATATAATCGCTCCATTGAAGAAATCCGACAGATTATCGGGGCAGATTCCCTCGGGTATCTGGAGATTTCCCGTCTGTCCCAGATGGCGGAAGGACTTCCCATCTGCCATGGCTGCTTTGACGGACAATATCCAATGGAACCGCCGGTGGAGGATATCAGAGGAGAGTACTTTGATAAGGAAGCCGATTTGGAAAAAAGAATTTTAAATCGATAACAAAACAACCGCGGCTAAAATGTAATTGATGAATTTTAGTGAACGAAACACAAAATAGTAAAATTAGAACATGAATTAACAAAATAGGGAGAAAAAACATTATGAGTACAGATCGTTACAGCAGTCCATTGTCTGAGCGTTATGCCAGCAAAGAAATGCAGTACATTTTTTCACAGGACATGAAGTTTACCACATGGAGAAAGCTTTGGATCGCTCTTGCAGAGACCGAGATGGAGCTGGGGCTTTCTGAGAATGGCAAGCCAGTCATTACCCAGGAGCAGATCGATGAGTTAAAGGCTCATGTCAATGATATCAATTATGAAGTGGCAAAAGAACGTGAAAAACTGGTACGTCATGATGTTATGAGCCATGTATACGCCTATGGACAACAGTGTCCGAAGGCTGCAGGCATTATCCATCTCGGAGCCACCTCCTGCTATGTGGGAGATAATACGGATATCATTATCATGAATGAGGCCCTTAAGCTTGTGCACAAGAAGCTGGTGAGCGTAATCGCTGAGCTTGCAAATTTTGCAGAAAAGTATAAGGATCTTCCTACGATTGCATTTACCCATTTCCAGCCTGCACAGCCAACCACCGTTGGAAAGCGTGCAACCCTCTGGCTCAATGAGTTTATGATCGATCTTGAGGATTTGGAGTATGTGCAGAGCACATTAAAGCTTCTCGGTTCCAAGGGAACTACGGGAACCCAGGCAAGCTTCCTGGAGCTTTTCAATGGAGATAACGAGATCATCGATAAGATTGATCCGATGATTGCAGAAAAGATGGGATTCAAGGAGTGCTATCCGGTATCCGGACAGACCTATTCCAGAAAGGTGGACACACGTGTGATCAATGTTCTTGCCGGAATTGCAGCAAGTGCTCACAAGATGTCTAATGATATTCGGCTTTTGCAGCATTTAAAGCAGGTGGAGGAACCTTTTGAGAAGAATCAGATCGGATCTTCCGCAATGGCATATAAGAGAAATCCTATGAGAAGTGAGCGCATCGCCTCCTTAGCCGATTACGTTATGGTGGATGCCTTGAATCCGGCTATTGTTTCCTCTACCCAGTGGTTCGAGAGAACCTTAGACGACTCTGCAAATAAACGTCTTTCTGTACCGGAGGGATTTTTGGCAGTGGATGGTATCCTTGATCTTTGCTTAAATGTCGTGGACGGACTTGTTGTATATCCAAAGGTAATCTACAAGCAGTTCATGAGCGAGATTCCATTTATGGCAACTGAGAATATTATGATGGATGCCGTTAAGAATGGTGGAAATCGTCAGGAGCTTCATGAAAGAATCCGACAGCTTTCCATGGAAGCAGGCAAGACTGTGAAGGAGGAAGGCAAGGATAACAATTTAGTCGATCTGATTGCCGCAGATCCATCCTTCGGACTGACCAAGGAGCAGATCGAAAGTACCTTAAAGCCGGAGCTTTATGTCGGACGGGCACCATATCAGGTAGAGGTTTATCTCCGGGATGTGGTAAAGCCGGTTCTTGAGGCAAACAAGGACGAGCTGGGCGTAACGGCAGAGATTAATGTGTAATAGAGATTACATTTCGCAAATGTGTTCCCCTATGAATTGGCATATTTGGAATCTGAAAAGGGATTATCTAAATTGGAATTGTGGAATTTGGCAAGATTTGAGGTGTTGGAACTGCCGTATACCTAAAATCCTTGAAAAACAGCCTCAAATTGCTGTTTTTTCGCTCGAATTGTATTATTTTGAGGCGTGAATTTTGCGGTATACCTAATATTTGCAATTTCTTAGGTACAGGCTAAAATTGATCTTGCAAAAACATACAATCGACCCCAAAAAAAACTTTAAATGCCGCTTTTTTCATGGATTTTAGGTATTGGAAGAAAATCAACCGGCGAAATGATACAATTTGCCAATCAAGCATGAAATTCATTCTTAGGAACACAATTCCGAAAAGGGAGAATATTTACTCATTAGGTACCGATGCTTTTTAACGTTTGGATTTGAATAAAAAACAGTCTTCTGGGAAATACTAGTAAAAAATCTCAGGAGGCTTTTTTATGTCTTTAGAAATTAAAATTATTGATGTACATGGAAGAGAAATCTTAGATTCCAGAGGAAATCCCACAGTAGAGGTGGAGATTACTGCTCAGACAGAGACTACGGGTAGAAAGACCATTGGAAGAGAATCGGTTCCCTCCGGTGCAAGTACCGGAAAATTTGAGGCAATTGAGCTTCGTGACGGAGACAAAAAGTATTTCGGACTTGGCGTGGAGAAGGTCGTGGATCATATCAATGAGCGTATCAGAAATGAGCTTCTTGGTATGAATGTTTTAGATCAGATTGCCATAGACAGGAAGCTGATTGAATTGGATGGAACAGATAATAAAGGGAATCTGGGAGCCAATGCCTTACTTGGAGTATCACTTGCCTGCGCAAAATGCGCAGCCTGTGCCCTGGAAATGCCATTATATCGATATATTGGCGGAATTAACGCAAAGGTCCTTCCAAGACCTATGATGAATGTCATCAATGGCGGTGTACACGCAAAAAATAAGCTGGATTTTCAGGAATTTATGATTATTCCATTTGCGGATAACTTTAGGGATGCACTTCGAATGGGTGCAGAAGTATATCACTATTTAAAGAAGATTCTGGAAGAAGACGGTATGCTCACCGCAGTGGGGGATGAGGGAGGATTCGCGCCGGATCTGGCTGATGCAAAGGAAGTGTTCACGTATTTACAGAAAGCGGTGGAAAAAGCAGGATACAAACCGGGAACTGACTTTGCTTTCGCAATGGATGCCGCGGCAAGTGAATTGTATAATGAAAAATCAAAGCGGTACATTTTTCCGGGAGAAGGAAAAGAACGAGACCGGCAGGAAATGATAGAGTTATATGAAGAACTGGTAAGTGAGTTTCCGCTGATTTCCATTGAGGATGGATTGGATGAAGAGGATTGGGAAGGCTGGAAGGAGTTTACCGGTCGAATGGCGGATCATTCCTGGAGAATGCATGACAAGGAAGAATCGCAGCGTGTCATGCTGGTGGGAGATGACCTTTTTGTGACGAATACAAAGCGTATTCGCTGCGGAATCGGAATGAATGTGGGAAATGCGGTTCTTATCAAGGTAAATCAGATCGGAACCCTTACCGAAGCCATGGATGCCATTGCCTGTGCGCAGCTTGCCGGCTACAAGGCGGTCATTTCCCATCGCTCAGGGGAGACAGAAGACTCCTTTATTGCAGATCTGGCAGTAGCAGTGAATGCAGGCTGGATTAAGACAGGAGCACCATGCAGAGGAGAACGAACGGCGAAATATAATGAGCTGCTTCGTATTTCGGAGCTGATTGTATAAATATGAATAAGGAAAACTAGCCTATACCTAAAATTTTTCATTTCTTAGGTATAGGCTAGAATTTGATGCATGAAAATGGAAAAATCCTCGAAAAAATAGCTTATAAAAGCACTTGTCCAAAATTATCCCAAATTTAATCTCTTTTCCATCATCTCAGGATTTACTGCTTCAGAGATTGCTGTATGCTTGGAAATGATACCTTCCTTATAGAGGTTGAAAATACTGGTATCCATGGCAATCATATTCTCAGAAGCTGAGGTGTAGATAATGCCGTCAATCTGATGAACCTTTCCTTCCCGGATCAGGTTGCGGATCGCAGGGGTAAGAACCATGATTTCAAAGGCAGGAACCATGCGGCCGTCCACAGAAGGAAGAAGCTTCTGGCTGATGACCGCGTTGAGAACAGAGGCCATCTGAATCGAAATCTGATGCTGCTGCGTGGCAGGAAACGCATCAATAATTCGGTCTATGGTATTTGCGGCTCCAATGGTGTGCAGAGAGGAGAAAATCAGGTGTCCGGTTTCTGCTGCGGTAACCGCGGTATTGATGGTCTCGTAATCACGCATCTCGCCAAGAAGAATGACATCCGGACTCTGACGGAGTGCAGCACGGAGAGCGGTTAAGTAGCTTTCCGTATCGGTAGAGATCTCTCGCTGGGAAACAATACTCTTTTTATGGCGATGTAAAAATTCCAGAGGATCCTCCAAGGTGATAATATGGGATTCCCTTTCATGATTGATCTTATCGATGATGCAGGCAAGGGTCGTGGATTTTCCGCTTCCTGCAGGTCCGGTTACAAGCACCATTCCCCGACGGGCAGAAGCAAGGTTCATGACGGCTTCAGGGATCATAAGCTCTTTCGGGTCCGGAAGCTCAAAGGAAATCACACGGATTACGGCAGAGTAGGAACCACGCTGCTTGAAGGTGCTGACACGGAATCGGGAAACACCCGGAATGGCGAAGGAAAAATCATCATCTCCATTTCGCTCAAAATACGTGATATCACGCTCAGCCAGTGCATAGATTCCGACAACAAATTCGTAGGTATCCTTTGGAAGCATGATATTGTCTTCTAAGCTTGACATATTTCCCTTTACTTTAAACGTAAGAGAGCGTCCTGCAATAATGAAAATATCGGAGGCTCCCTGTTTTGTTACTTCTTCTAATACGTTACGTACATCCATAGTAAATCCCTTTCTTAATTATCTCCCCCAATGAGGTTTAGTGGTTGTTCTTCAAATGGTGTATCTATGTGAATGGATTGCCATTTTTCTATTTCATAAAAGGTGTCAATTTCAGTTTCCGGATATTTAAGCAATAGTGAAACCTCCAGATACTGATCTAAGGTGATGCTTTTGGAAAAAGAAAAAAGCATCCGGCCGTCCTTGGTATCAAAGGTCCCCTCAAAGCGAGCAGAGATTGCTGCTAACGCAGATTCGTAATATGTTTCTTCGTCAGGAGAGGCTTCATAGCATTGCAGCAGAAGCCGATCGATATCGGAAAGCTCATCATAGGCCTGCTCTTGTGCCTCATAGTAGGAAGAATTTCGATCCGCAACCTTTTTGCTGAGCTTAAAATCGGAATTTGCAGTCAACAGAGTCAGTGCCGTAAATGTAAGAATGCAGATGATGATAAAGGAGAGCAGGATTGTTGAATAACCGAAATTAGAATGTTTATTCATTTGCGTTACCTCCCAAATCTATCGGAGTAAGTGCACGGTACTGGCATGCAGTAAGCTGATAGATGATATCCTCTCCTTTTTGACAGCTGACAACAGCCCTTTTCACAGGAGAATCACCTGGTAAAAGGGTGACGGTCATTATAAATACAGCATCTTCGGAAGGACAGTCAATAAAGCTTTTATCAAGATAGACCACCAGCTGACCATCTACGAATATTTTATTGTTGTACATCGAATAGATGGATTCGAGGGTGCCATCGCCTGTCTCAAACATATTTGCCGCATTGGAACAGCAGGTTACCGCGCGCTCCAATTCCGTCGTGGAGTTGGTAAGCTTGTGTGCCTTGACGAAAAACTGAAGGCAGAAGGATAGCATGACGGAAAAAAGCAGAATGTTCAGCAGGATTTCCATGAGGAAAAGACTGCTCCCGGAGCCCTTTTTGTGCTTCATAGGTCCTCCTTTCTGCTGCTGTGGATTGCAAGATAAACCGGATAGGAGGTGCCATCCGTACCTGTAAATGTGATTTCAAGCAGATCTGTACCGGCAAATGCTGCAGAAAAATCAGAGACTTCAACAATTTTTTGACCGGCATCCAGAGAAAACACTGCGGATTCTGAAACAAACAATTCCCGCAGCCAGCCCTCGTAATAATAGATGTAGGTGGTATAGTTCTTTTCATTTTCCACAGTGGAAATGGCAAGAGCATCTACGCCGGAAAGCGTAGTTACACAAATATCGCAGGAGGAATCATTTTGCCGGATTTTTTCCGTGATATAGGAGGCTGCGGTGCGAACCTCATAATTGTAATTCATGTTATCCGCAGTTTTCTGATACTGCTTTGCACCAATCAGTACTACCAAAAAAGCAGTGGCCGCAAAAACGGTAAAAAGCGCAACAACGAAAATCGTATCAATTTTATGTGCGGATGAATGTAGCTTAATCATACAATCCATCTCTTTCTATAATCATGGTATCAGGCCTTAAGTTAGACCCAATGTATTGATAATCAATAAAATAATGCTCGCTGTCGTAGGTCAGACCATAATTTTCAACAAGATAAGACAAGCTGGATGGGTAAGCACCCTCTAAGGCGTAGCATTGTGTGATGCTTCGATCCAGAGCGTTTTGAAGGATTTCTTTTTCACGGGCATCGTTCGTCCGGGAAACGGAGCCTGCCGCGAAATAGAAAACAATCAGTACCAGAATCAGAAGAATGACCGGCAGAAAGGAAGCAATATTCTTTTTTTCTTTCTTTGCTTCAAATAACATAGGTACCTCCTTAGCCGATGCTGGACATAATACCAAGAAGCGGCAACAGGAATGAAATTAAAATCAATCCGATAAACAAGGAAAGAATAATCACCAGAGTCGGTTCAAGGACAGAGATGAATCGATTCAGCCGTTCCTCCACTTCATTTTCATAAGCGTTCCCAACCTTTTCCATGACCTCATCCATGGAACCGGTCTTGTAACCGATGGTAATCATGCTTGAGTAGGTACGTGAAAAAATGCCGGACAGAAGCAGTGCGTTTGAAAAGCTTTCCCCATGGCGGATATGCTCACGGCATTTGTTGATTTTGGCCTGCATATACGGATTGTCAACCAGTTCATATGCAAGCTCTAAGCCCTGGTCCGTATCCAGTCCGCTGGCAAGGGCAAGGTACATGCAGTTTGCAAACCTGCTGGCGGCAATGGATAAGGAGATTCCCTTTCCCTGAAACAGTACCCTGGTCAGCCCCGAAAAATAAAGCAGCAGCGCCACTGCCAGCAGCACCACAAAGATCAAAACAAAAACAATCAGGTATTTATCCAACACGGTGCTGATATTCATAAGAACCCTTGCGGTTCCGGTAAGCTCGCTGCCCAGCTCCTCGTAGATCTGGGAAAAAACAGGAAGCACCTTGGCGATGAGAACAACAATAACCGCCAGCATCATAACCGTCATAATGAGAGGATAGGTTACAGCACTTTTGATGCAGGAGCGGATGGATGCCTCCCGCTCATAATACACTGTCAGTGATTTTAATACTTCCTCAAGACGACCGGTCTGTTCTCCCAGTTCAACCATGTGAACCATATATTTTGGAAAAACACCGGTTCCTTCCAGGGCACTGTGAAGGGTACCGCCGGATTCCATTGGCTTATAGATCCGGGACAACAGTTCTTTGGTTTCGTCGTCCGGTGCATCATCCATGAGAATGGAAATACCATAATAAGTTGGAAGACCAGCGTCGATTACCATTGCAATCTGCTGGCAGAAGGCAGAAATTTCTGCATTGGAAAGAGCCCTTTTGCTCATCTATGAAAACCTCCTAATAAATATACTTCGTAATATAGCCATCCGCTTCGGCGATGAATTTTTTCGGACTGGAGCTTGTTGCAGCAAAGGTTGGATCAAGCAGATGCCAGGCACTTCCGTCGAATTCAATGATTCCGTTAATCCATCCGATATCCTTTATATATGTACTGATCCATGCGTGATATTCCTCACCTTTATAGCCTACCTCAAGGCGGGTCGGAATGGACTGGCTTCGAAGCATTGTGGCTGTGACTGCGGCGTAATCAAAACAGATACCGGTCTGAATCTGATAGATTTCATCCACATCCGGAAGATAGCCGGACTGGACAGTCGCTGCCTTGTCATAATCATAGGTGTAATTTTCAATCATGTAATTGTATACACTTGCAACCACATCCAAATCATTATTGGCAGGCTTGGCAAGCTCTGCTGCCTTTGCCACCGGAAGTGAGTTTGCAGTAAAATTCACATACTGGTTTGGATACAAATAGGGTCCGAATTCATTCGTAATGTTGGCGGAAATCATTTCGGACATGGTTGTGGCATATTTATTTGCTGCGATATCTACGCTTTCAAAAATGCTGATGGTATAGGTTCCGTTTCCAGCAGTTAGAGGAAAAACCTCGTAACCGCCGTGGAGATTGTAGGTATATGTAACGCTGTCAGGACCGGTAATCTGAAGCTTTACCTTTTCATTTGTACCTTCGTAGCTTACCATGATATAGCCTTCCGAGGAATTCGATGCATCGATGACTGCTACGTCACAGCTGTAGCATTCCGTCCCATCAGCAGAAGGAACCAGCACCTGGGAAGTGTTGTCCCTTAAGCCGTCACTAAGAGGAACAGAAGCGTCGCTATGATCACCGTTAGAAGCTAAGCTATCAGGCACATCGCCTCCGCTTGAATTGGAAGGAGTAACGGAAGGCATGGAATTTCCGGAAGAACCATCCCCACAGGAGCATAATGAAAAACATAGACTAAGCAGAAGAAGCAGACTGGCTGCTTTTTTCATAGTCAAATGTGTCATGGCTTTCTCCTTATCCATATCTACTATATTATAAAGGAAAATGGGAAAAATAGGAATCAAAAATTTGCAAAAAGTGACGGATATTGTATAATATAAAAGAATTTATCCTATTTCGGAAAAGTGTTTCTGATTCAAATAGCAAAATTCATCCTATAGAACACTTTTCCGAAATGGATTAAGAGCTTTTGCATATTAACTTGTCAGAAGATGAATTCAAAACAGCACAAAATCGAAAAATGTAAAAAGAAGAAACGGAGAATCAAAAAATGAAAAAATTTATGAAGGAATTTAAAGCATTCATCAGTCGCGGAAATGTGATGGATATGGCAGTTGGTATTATTATCGGTGGTGCGTTCACCGCAATCGTGAACTCTTTGGTAAATGATATCATTAACCCGATTATCGGATTGTTCGGAGGTATGAACTTCGACCGGCTGTCGATTCCGCTGAAGGGTGAGGCAACCTTGAATTACGGAAGCTTTATCACAAATATTCTAAACTTCCTAATTATGGCCCTTGTGGTATTTTTGATTGTAAAAGCAGTAAATGCAGCAGCAAAGAAATTGGAAAAGAAGGAAGAAGAAAAGGCACCGGACACCAAAGAATGTCCGTATTGTATGAGCAAGATCGCAATAAAAGCCACCAGATGTCCAAATTGTACCTCAATGTTGGAAGAAATGCAGGAAGAAAAGTAGAAAGTGCTTGAAATGCGGCTAATCTTATGCTATACTTCTTGGAGTTGTTGATTTGAAATTAGGAGGTGTAAATCGTGACCGTTCTAAAAACGATTTTAACTGTATTATTCATTATAATCAGTCTTGTAATTACAGTAATCATTTTGATGCAGGAAGGCAAGTCTCAGGGACTTGGAGCCATCAGCGGAGCTGCCGACACATACTGGGGCAAGAACAAAGGTCGTTCTATGGAAGGTATGCTTGTCAAGCTCACTAAAGTTTGTGTTGCCTTATTCCTTATTTTAGCTGTTGTGCTTAATTTAGGAATCTGGTAAATCGAAGGAAGGCAAAAGGAAAAGCATCTACACGAGATACTTACAGGAGTGATCGTGGGATGCTTTTTTATTTTCCTGATATCTTGGAAATGTGTTCCTGAGAATGAATTTTGCTATTTGAATCGGAACGTTTAAAAAGCGTCGGCACTTAATGAGCAATTCATTGCGAATTTAGTACCGCTACGCTTTTTACAAGCGAGAGCGGGTTCCGATTCAAATATGCAAATTCATTTAGGAACACAACTTCGAAAAAACTTCATTTGAAAAGGAGGTGTATGTATGGAATTGTATGAAAAAAGAAAGAAATTAATTTATGATTTTATTTGTGACGAGCATTATGTTCCGATGAAAATAAAGGAGCTTGCCATCATGCTTGAGGTAAAAAAGGAGGACCGGCCGATTCTGGAACAGATCCTTCTTGAACTGCAGCAGGAAGGAAAAATAACACTTTCCAAAAGAGGAAAATATACAAAAACAGAGGAACGAAAAATTACCGGAGTCTTTACAGCCCACCCAAAGGGCTTTGGCTTTGTAACGGTGGAGGGGGAGCCGGAGGATATATTTATCCCGGAAGCCAAGGTCAATGGCGCGATGCATCAGGATGTTGTAGAAGTCAAGGTTTTTCCTCAGGAGACGGGCCGGCGTAAAGAAGGTGCTGTGCTTCATATCATTTCCCGCGGAATGAAGCAGGTGGTCTGCACCTATGAAGAAAGCAAAAATTTTGGGTTTGGTGTACCGGACAATGCAAAGTTTAGCAAGGACATTTTTATTCCCTTAGAGCGCTCGAAGGGGGCAGTAAGCGGGCACAAGGTGGTCGTAGAAATTACGAACTATGGAAAGAACGGAAAAAATCCGGAAGGAAAAGTGGTAGAAATTCTTGGTCATATCAATGATCCGGGGGTAGATATTTTATCGATTGTACGAGCCTATGGTCTTCCTGTGGAGTTCTCGGAAAAAATCATGCATCAGGTGGAAAATGTTTCTAAGGAAGTAAGCGATGCGGATATGGCCGGCCGGATGGATTTGAGGGATGTACAGATGGTTACCATAGACGGGGAAGATGCAAAGGATCTGGATGATGCGGTTTCCCTGACCATGGAGGGGGAAAATTATGTGCTTGGGGTTCACATCGCAGACGTGTCGAACTATGTGCAGGAGCACAGCGCCCTTGATGTAGAAGCGCTAAACCGCGGAACCTCGGTCTATCTTGTGGACCGCGTGATTCCAATGCTTCCCCATGCACTTTCCAACGGAATCTGCTCCTTAAATCAGGGAGAAAACCGGTTAGCCTTAAGCTGTATCATGACCATAAATCCCAAGGGCGAAGTGATCGATCATACCATTGCAGAGACTGTTATCAGGGTGGACCGCCGCATGAGCTACACCAATGTGAAAAAAATTCTGGCAGACCACGACTCCTCTGTAATTGAAGAATATAAAGAGTTCGTTCCGATGTTTGAAAGAATGGAGACGTTGGCCGGACTCCTTCGCAAAAAGAGAATGAGACGGGGATCTATCGATTTTGATTTTCCGGAGACAAAGGTGATTCTGGACGAAAACGGAAAACCGGTAGACAT
The DNA here is from genome assembly GCA_945910395.1 of uncultured Agathobacter sp. GTDB lineage: Bacteria > Bacillota > Clostridia > Lachnospirales > Lachnospiraceae > Roseburia. The sequence goes on from CAMDYX010000024.1 coordinate 31,361, forward strand.
CAGGCCCTATGAGAGGAACGTTGCCACGAAGATTATTGAAGACTTTATGCTGATTGCAAACGAAACTGTGGCAGCGGACTATTTCTGGCAGGAAATTCCCTTTGTATATCGAACCCATGAAAAGCCGGACAGTGAGAAAATCAATAAGCTGTCTACCTTTATTAACAACTTTGGCTATACCATTCACATCGGACAGGATGAGGTTCATCCGAAGGAGCTGCAGAAGCTGTTAGAAAAAATCGAAGGAAGCGATCAGGAAGCTTTAATCAGCAGACTTACTCTAAGGTCCATGAAGCAGGCCAGATATACCACAAGCTGCAGCGGGCACTTTGGACTGGCGGCAGATTATTACTGTCACTTTACCTCTCCGATCCGCCGGTATCCGGATCTTCAGATTCATAGAATTATCAAGGAAAATCTTCGGGGCCGCATGAATGAAAAGAGAAGAGAGCATTACGAGAGCATCCTGGATGGCGTTGCAAAGCACGCAAGCGAGATGGAACGCCGGGCAGATGAAGCCGAGAGAGAGACCGTTAAGCAGAAGAAGGTAGAATACATGGAAAATCATCTGGACGAGGAATTTGAAGGAGTCATATCCGGAGTGACCGAATGGGGATTTTTCGTAGAGCTGCCGAATACGGTAGAAGGACTTGTGCGAATCTCCGAGCTCAGAGGCTATTATCATTTTTACGAAGACACCTATGAGCTGGTGGAGGAAACCGGCCAAAAAAGCTATAAGCTTGGTCAGAGAGTTACCGTTCGCGTGGCAAATTGCGACCGATTGACACGAACCGTAGATTTTGAGGTTGTGGAATAGGAAGTGATATGCTACAATCATTTTTGCTTCGGAAGGAAAAGTAAAATTCAACCACAGGTTTATTTTTTTCCTGAGAAAGAAGCTGTATACTGGAAAAAGAAAGGAGGATGCCGGTATGGCAAAGGAAACAAAAAAATTGATCGCCAACAATAAAAAGGTCTACCATGACTATTTTTTGGAAGAAACCTATGAAGCCGGCATTGCTCTTGCCGGAACAGAGGTAAAGGCCCTTCGTATGGGAAAGGGAAGTATCAAGGAGGCATTCATCCATATCGAGGATGGGGAAGTCATCCTGTATGGAATGCACATCAGCCCTTACGAAAAAGGCAACATTTTCAATAAGGACCCACTTCGGCCAAAGAAGCTTCTGATGCACAAAAAGGAAATTCAGAAGATGGTGGGGAAAATCGCACAAAAGGGTTACACAATTGTGCCGGTTGAGGTATACTTTAAGGGAAGCCTTGTGAAGGTTGAGGTAGCACTTGCAAGAGGAAAGAAGCTCTATGACAAGCGGGCCGATATCGCAAAGAAGGATATCAAGCGAGAGGCGGAACGGGATTTCAAGGTAAGGAATCTCGGATAGAAGCTTTCTTCATATTTATATTTCAAATGCAGTTCCTCCGCTTTATGCGGAGGGTGCAGATATATAATTCTTGGGCTAGTAATGGTTTCGACGGGGATCATGCAGCTGGAGAAGCGAGTCGTACGGCGATGCGTCAAATGGCCAAATTAAAATTAAACGCTAACGATAATTTAGCATACGCTGCCTAGTTGCAGCAGTCGGCTCTAGAGCACTCACACTTTAGAATCCCGGCTTCGACTATGTGAGAAACGACACTTGCAAAGCTTTGAGCATGTGGGCGTATCATGAAGCTACTAAAATCACCAGGGTGTTTATCCCCGGGTGACAGAGGGAATGTCAAAGGATAAACTACGCTCGTAGAAGGACAGGGAATTGGTTTTCGGACACGGGTTCGACTCCCGTCTAGTCCACTCAACCGCGCGAGGACGAACCCCGTCCAAAGCGCACAAATAGAGGTCTTTAGAAATGTATTCAGCGTCATACTGCATATAGATATGAATGCTGAATACGAAGACGCTATTCCAAGCGACATAATTACTTTTTCAGCTGTAGCTGAATCAAATCCAAAACTGAAAAGTCGAAAAGAAAAGTTGGTTTTGGAAGCATTTAAACATTATAGAATTATCAGCTAACGGTGCTTGTGTTATACAGGCATCGTATTTTTGGTCAAATGAAAAACTAAATTCCGGTTCAAGCTGATTTGACCTCGTATTTTCGA
>CAMDYX010000025.1 GCA_945910395.1 uncultured Agathobacter sp.
TTTCACTTATATGTAACTCCATGATTTCTATCTTTACTTGTTATTCGAAACTATTGGAGCAAAAATACAGAATCAACTTGCGCACAAAAGAGTATAAAAAATTCTAAGTTTTCTATATCTATTCCTCATCTTCTTGCACCTTTTGGACCTGATTATGCTCCGAAATCGAATAGTGATAACTGGTTTGATTCCGGGATATCTCCAAGCAGCCCAAGGTCTCCCATCAGATCTGTAACGGTTTTAGAGACCTTTGTACGTTCCCTGAAATCATCCTTGGAAAGGAACGGCCCATCCTTTGCCGCTTCCGCAATTGCTACTGCGGCGTTATCTCCTAGTCCGTCAATACTGTTAAAGGAAGGCATCAGCTTACCATCGATAATCTGAAACCGGTGTGGCTGCGCAGAATAGATATCAATGGGCATAAAATCAAATCCTCTTGCATACATTTCCTGCACAATTCGCATATCCTTAAGGGTATCCTGCTCCTTGTTGGAAAGCTCATCCTTGCGCTTCTTGTAGTCTGCAAGATATACTTCCAGCCGCTCCCTGCCCTGACACATCAGTTCATAGGAAAAGCCTGTGGCACGGATGGAAAAATATGCCGCATAATATGCCAATGGATAGAAAACCTTACAATATGCGATACGCCATGCCATCATAACATAGGCTGCGGCATGGGCCTTCGGGAACATGTATTTGATTTTTTCGCAGGACCAGATATACCAATCCGGAACTCCGTGATCAATCATATCCTGCTTCCATTCCGGCCATTTATCGCATTTTCCCTTTGCAACGGTACCCTTTCGTACGGCCTCCATGATTTTAAAGGATTCTTCCGAATCCAACCCCATACTGATGAGATAAATCATAATATCATCTCGTGTACAGATACAGGTGGAAATTGTTGCGGTCTTTTCCTGAATCAAGGTCTGCGCGTTACCAAGCCATACGTCTGTTCCATGGGAAAGCCCTGCGATTCGAATCAGATCAGAAAATTCCTTGGGTTCTGTGTCAATTAACATGCCCATAGCAAAGTCTGTTCCAAACTCTGGAATACCTAAAGCTCCAAGCTGGCAGCCTCCGATGTCATCCGGCGTAATTCCAAGAGCCGAGGTATTCTGGAACAAAGACATAACCGCCTTGTCATCCAGAGGAATGCTTGTAGGATCAATACCTGTAAGATCCTGCAGCATTCGTATCATGGTAGGATCATCGTGCCCCAGGATATCAAGCTTCAGCAGATTATGGTCAATGGAATGATAGTCAAAATGAGTGGTGGTAATGTCAACCGTCATATCATTGGCAGGACGCTGAACCGGAGTGAAGGTATCAATCTCTTCTCCCACCGGAAGAACAACAATACCACCGGGATGCTGTCCGGTGGTTCTGTGGACTCCTACACATCCGGAGGCAATTCGTTCAATCTCACAACTTCTCTTATGAACGCCACGCTCCTCGTAATAATTTTTCACATATCCATATGCCGTTTTATCTGCAAGGGTACCAATGGTTCCCGCCTTGTAGGTCTGTCCTTCGCCAAAGATAACCTCCGTATATTTATGGGCCTTACTTTGATATTCTCCCGAAAAATTCAGGTCAATATCCGGTTCCTTGTTTCCTTTAAAACCAAGGAAGGTCTCGAAAGGAATATCAAATCCTTCTTTGGAAAGCGGTCTTCCGCAAACCGGACAAACCGCATCCGGCATATCGCATCCCCCTCGTCCGGAATAGGATTTTACCAGCTCGGAGTCAAAATCACTGTATTTGCAATTTGTGCACAGATAATGTGCATGGAGCGGATTTACCTCCGTAATACCGGCCATGGTTGCCGCAAATGAGCTTCCAACCGATCCACGGGAACCAACCAGATAGCCATCCTCATTGGACTTCCACACCAGCTTTTGGGCAATGATGTACATAACGGCATAGCCATTACCAATAATGGAATTTAACTCGCGATCCAGTCGTTCCTGAACAATCGGAGGCAGGTTTTCCCCATACATTTTGTGAGCCTTATTGTAGCAGATATCTCGAAGCATCTGATCGGAATTCTCGATGACCGGCGGACATTTGTCCGGGCGCACCGGCGAGATGCGTTCACACATTTTTGCAATCTTGTTTGTATTTGTGATGACCACCTCCTCCGCTTTTGCAGAGCCAAGATACTCAAATTCCTTTAGCATCTCCTCCGTCGTGCGAAGATAAAGAGGTGCCTGATCATCTGCGTCATCAAAGCCTTTTCCTGCCATGATGATTCTTCGGTACACCTCGTCCTCCGGGTCAAGGAAATGGACATCGCAGGTGGCAACCACCAGCTTGTTAAATTCTTCTCCCAGCTTTACGATTTTCTTATTGATATTGATTAAATCCTCTTCCGTTGTTACCGGGCTGTCATCATCCCGAAGCATGAAGGCATTGTTCCCCAGAGGCTGAATTTCCAGATAATCATAGAATTCCACCAGACGGCTGATTTCTTCCTCGCTTCGCCCATTTACAATAGCACGATACAATTCCCCGGCCTCACAGGCTGAACCGATCAGCAACCCATCATGATATTTTAAAAACTCACTCTTTGGTATACGGGGTCTTCGATTGTAATACTTAATATGAGACAGGGAAATCAGATGATACAGGTTCGTTCTTCCCTGATCGCAGGTGGCAAGAATAATTGCATGGTAGGTTGGAAGCTTTTTAATATTGTCTGCCGAGGAGGCTGCAAGAGCATTGACCGCATCTAAGGTTTCCGCGCCTCTGTCCTTTAGCATCTGCACAAATTTCACAAAAATTTCTGCGGTACATCCGGCATCGTCTACCGCTCTATGATGATTTTCCAGTGAAACTCCAACTGCCTTTGCAACGGTATCAAGCTTATAACGATTCAGGTTCGTAAGCAGGATTCGTGCCAGTGCAACGGTATCCACGTAGGTAAAATCATGTGCAATTCCAAGGGTGTCACAGTTATTCATGATAAAACTCATGTCAAAATCCGCATTGTGTGCAACCATCACACAGTCCCTGCAAAATTCCATAAACTGCGGAAGAACCACATCAATGGTTGGTGCATCTACAACCATGTCATCACTTATTGAGGTTAATTCTTCAATTCGAAAAGGAATCGGAACCTGTGGATTTACAAAGGTGGAAAATTTATCTGTTATTTTCCCATTTTCCACCTTTACGGCACCAATCTCTATAATTTTATTTACATTCGGACTGAATCCTGTGGTTTCAATATCGAAAACCACATATTTATCATCAATGGACTGATTTTTGCTGTTTGTTACAATATCCTTAAGGTCATCTACCAGATAGGCTTCCACCCCATAGATCACCTTAAAATCACTTTTTTCCACGGTATGATTCGCATCCGGGAACGCCTGCACATCTCCGTGGTCTGTGATGGCAATGGCCGGATGTCCCCATTCCATTGCCCTGCTTACGATATCCTTTACGTCGGATACTCCATCCATGTCGCTCATTTTTGTATGGCAGTGCAGCTCCACTCGTTTCTCCGGGCTGTTGTCCATCCGTTTTTCCACGAAATTGGATATCTTTTTGATTCCCACGATGGAGCCGATGGTCAGATCTCCATCAAACTTATCTACATTGGCCATACCCCGGATTTTAAGGAATGCCCCCGGTTTGATGTCTTTTAGGATATCCTTTAAATCCTCATTCTTTGCAAAAATTTTGATTACCATGGAATCCGTAAAATCCGTCACGGCAAAAATTACAATGGTTCTTTCATTACGGATTTCTCTGGTATCTAAGGATAAAACCTTTCCTCGGATGGTAACCTCGCCGATAGGTCCGTCAATCTTTACAATATCTAAGATTTCCTCATCCTCGAAATCTTTTCCGTACACCACATCCGGGTTGGAGGATTTCTTTGTGGAATCATCAAATCTACGGCGGAATTCGCCTTTTTTCTCGAATTTCGGTTTTAAATTTGCAGGATTTCCTTCAGACTTTAGTACTTTTGCATTATTTTTTTCTACACCATTTGTAGTTTTGGCTGCATCCTGCTGTACATGATCTTGTGGTTTTTCTTCACCGGATGGTACACCATCCTCCTCGTTTGCGCGCCCGATTTTTGTTCGCTCAATGATGTTTTGCACCTCAAGTTGAATTTGCTTCTCAGCGTTCTTACGATATTTGCTCTCTTTGGCCGGAACATACTCCATTTTTATCCTAAGATCCAGACCACACCGCTCACAGAAGACCTTCTCTAAATACTCTTCCAGTTCCGTAGATCTTGTTTTTGCAATAAAGGTTTCCTCTAACGTAAGCTTCATGTCTGTGGGAGATTCAAATTCCACCTGAGCAGTTCGAAACAGATTGTATACCAGAACACTGTAAGCGTTCAGTTCTTCATAGATACTCTCTTTATACATCTCCATCAGATGCTCTGCTGTATACTGCTCGGATAAGGAAAATTTTTCTATAATATGTATCAAGATTCCCTTTTGCGGAAAAATCTGTTCTTTAATGATTTCTTCCAGCTTCCAGATCTGATTTTTGGGAATAAGTCTTTTTGCAAGCAAATAAATGCGAATATGACTTTTGTCATGATTCGCACTTACTTTTGTTACTTCAGTTGTCTCCATCAGATGTGCTAGCTCCCCCTCCAGCTTCAGAGTCGGAAACACATCAGAAAACGGTTTATTCATTCTTACTCACTCCAGTGATCTAATTCATACTTTAATGCAGAAAGTAATTCTTCTTCCGGTACTTTCTTGTATACTTCTCCGTGCTTGATAATCAGCCCTTCTCCTATTCCACCGGCAACTCCCAGGTCCGCTTCCTTCGCCTCTCCCGGTCCGTTTACCACACATCCCATTACCGCGACCTTGATATCAAGCGGGTACTGTTCAACCAGATTTTCCACCTGGTTTGCCAGTTCAATCAGATTAATCTGTGTTCTTCCGCAGGTTGGACAGGAAACGACTTCAATTCCCCCCTGTTTCAGTCCAAGGGTGCGAAGAATGAGCTTTGCTGACTTAATTTCTTCCAAAGGATCTCCGGTTAAGGATACACGTATCGTATCTCCGATTCCCTGTCCCAAAATAAGGCCAAGACCGATAGAGGATTTAATATTTCCACGGATGATGGTTCCTGCTTCTGTGATTCCAACATGAAGCGGATGATTCGTCTGCTTGGCAATTAACTCATGGGCCTTTACACACATGAGGACATCCGAGGACTTGATACTGATTACCAGATTATCGTACCCCATGTCTTCAATGATCTTTACCTTATCAAGGGCGCTCTCTACGATTCCCTCCGCCGTGACTCCATGGTATTTTTCCACAAGGTTCTTCTCCAAAGATCCGCTGTTTACTCCCACACGAATCGGAATATTGCGCTCCTTTGCAACCTCAACAACCGCCCTGACCCTCTCTGTACTTCCGATATTTCCCGGGTTAATCCGGATTTTATCCGCACCCTGTTCCATGGCAGCGATTGCCAGACGATAATCAAAATGAATATCTGCAACAAGGGGAATGGAAATCTGTTTCTTGATTTCGGAAAGTGCCATAGCAGCCTCCATGGTAGGAACCGCACAACGAATGATATCACATCCGCAGGCAGCCAATCGGTTGATCTGATCTACCGTTGCTTTCACATTTTCCGTTTTTGTATTTGTCATGGACTGGATAAGGATTGGATTTCCTCCACCAATCACGCGATCTCCAATTTGAACTGTTTTTGTAACCTTACGAGTCATATTCATACCCATTTTCCTCCTAAGTTAGATAAACAATTTTCGAATATCATTAAACATGACAAGAACCATCAGGCCCATCAGAAGCACAATTCCGATCAGATTCACATAGCCTTCCTTTTCCGGGTCCACACGTCTGCCACGGATGACTTCAACAATCAGAAAAACAAGTCTTCCACCATCCAAAGCAGGAAGCGGAAGGAGGTTCATGACACCGAGATTCGCAGATAAAAGTACTGCAAAATAGAGCATATTTAGAAAAGCATAAAAATATCCATCATTGGTAACAGATTCTTCATACACATCACCCATCACGGAAACAATTCCAACCGGTCCGCTTAAATCATTTACCGAGGCCCCGCCTGTAAAAAGCATCTTTAAGCTTTGCAAGGTTGTATATATGAAATATCGAACCTCATAACATGCATTTATGGCACTATCAAGAACATTCCCCTTCGTATATTCTGAATTCCCGATTAAACCATACAGATATCTGCCGGTCTCCTCATCGTATTTTGGAGTCAGAGTTACCGTATATATTTCTCCATCCCGTAAATAGGTAATATCCACCGGTTCTCCAACGTGGAACATAGAGTAAGCACTCACCTCTTTGTAAAAATGTACCTTAAAATGATTCATTTTTACAATGGTATCTCCTTCCGCAAGGCCTGCTTCCTCTGCGGCATACCCCGGAATCACTCCGCTGATGGTAGGCTTATCATATCCGATGCTGCAGATAATAATAAAAGCAAAAATGAATGCCATAATAAAGTTAAAAAACGGTCCTGCAAAAACGACACTGATTCTTGCCCAGACGGACTTATTTGGAAAAGCTCTCGGATTATCGGAGGCTTCATCCTCCCCTTCCATCACACAGGCCCCTCCGAAAGGCAGAAGCTTGATGGAATATTTCGTTTCCCCCTTCGTAAAGCCTACAAGAGTGGGTCCAAACCCAAGACAAAATTCGTTTACCTGTATTCCGTTTGCTTTTGCAAGAAGAAAATGTCCTAATTCATGAAACAAAATAATAATACTAAAAATAAGAATTGCAATTATAATTTTCAAATTACCACCTGCTATCTATAAATTCATATACTTCCTGTTCGGTACTAATAATTTCATCCACGTTTGGATTGGATATAAATGCTGCATGCTCCATGGATGCTGCAATAATATCTGTAATTTCCAGATAGTTAATCTTTTTATTCAGAAACAGCGCAACCGCCCGTTCATTTGCCGCATTAAATGCGGTAGGTATATTTCCACCTTTTTTCATAGCCTCATAGGCTAAAGCAAGACCACAAAAGGTTTCCAGATCCGGCTCTTCAAAAGTCAAATTTTTTATTTCAAATAAATTTAACCTTTTCCCGGAAAGACTTCTTCTGTTTGGATAGTATAAGGCATACTGAATCGGAAGCCTCATGTCCGGTGTTCCAAGCTGTGCAATTACGGCACCATCCTCAAATTCTACTGCAGAATGAATGACACTCTGGGGGTGAACAACCACCTGAATCTGCTCTAATTCCACACCAAACAGCCACTTTGCCTCCATAACCTCAAGCCCTTTATTGACAAGGGTGGAGGAATCAATGGTAATCTTTCTTCCCATGCTCCAGTTCGGATGCTTTAATGCATCCTCCACCTGAATATATTGAAGATCCTCCAGCTTCTTTCCCCGGAACGGTCCGCCGGAGGCCGTAAGAAGGATCTTTGCTATTTTATTATGACGTTCCCCGTTTAATGCCTGAAAGATTGCACTATGCTCGCTGTCTACCGGCAGAATAGGAACGTTCTTTTCTTTCGCAAGCGGCATAATGATATGGCCTGCTGTCACAAGTGTTTCTTTATTTGCAAGGGCAATGGTCTTTCCCTTTTCAATTGCAGCTATCGTCGGACGAATGCCAAGCATTCCTACAATTGCAGTAACGAGGATTTCCATCTCATCCATAGTGGCAATTTCAAGAAGTCCATCCATTCCATAGGACACAGAAACCTCCAAATCCCGAATATTGCTTTTCAGGGAAAGCGCATCCTTTTCCTCCCATACGGCAACCTTCTTCGGATGGAATTTACGAATCTGTTCTTCCAATAGCCGGATATTTCCGCCACATGCCAATCCGACAACCTCTATATCTTTATGTTCGAAGACAACATCAAGTGTCTGGGTTCCGATGGAACCGGTAGAACCAAGAATCGCTATCTTTTTCATAAGCATCTCCTATCCTAAAATAAAATATGCCAAATAATATACAATCGGAGCAGTGATTATCATACTGTCAAAACGATCTAAGATTCCCCCATGCCCCGGAATTAAATGTCCATAATCCTTAATATCATAATTTCGCTTAATCGCACTTGCCGTCAGATCTCCCACCATGGAAATTAAGCCTCCTACTGCAGAAATTGCGGCAAGCAGCCATATTTCCATGGTATTTATTCCCATCTGTCCACGGAATATGAAAGCATATAATGCAGTAAGAAGGGCAGCTCCTACCACCCCGCCTACGGCTCCCTCGATGGATTTTTTCGGGGACAGCTTTGGTGTCATCTTATGCTTTCCAATCAGCATTCCTACACAATAGGCACAGGTATCACATCCCCAGGAGCATAAAAATACTAAAAAGGTTAAGTACAATCCATTATTCAGAAGTCTGATCTGATAGGTATAGGAAAGCATTCCCGCAACATAAAACAACCCGAAAAATACCGTCATCAGCTGTTTTGCATCATATTTTGGATAAGCAAACACATATACAAACATCAGTAAAATCATGAATCCAAATACAAGGATTAATATATCCGGAAGGAATGCAAATCTCAAATCAAGAAAATAAATGATAGCAGCAAGATATCCCACCAAGCCAAGCAGGGATTTTTCTACTCCAAGTACACGGTATAATTCGAACATACCAATGAGCGAGACACACCCAACGACTGTAAGCAGAACATCTCCTCCTAAAACAACACTCAGAATCGTAAGAATTACCAGAATAATTCCGCTTAAAAGTCTTGTCTTAAACATCCTACTATTCCTCCTCTTTTTCTTTTACCCCGCCGAATCTGCGATCCCGTTTATTATACGCTTCGATGGCTAATTCCAATTCTTTTTTATGGAAATCCGGCCATGGAACATCGGTAAAATAGAATTCGCTGTATGCCAATTGCCACAACAGATAATTGGACAGCCGCTGTTCTCCGCTTGTGCGGATCAAAAGATCCGGATCCGGAATATCCCATGTATCCAGACGTTTTGTAATTTCTGCTTCATTTACATCATCAACACTTACTTTTCCATCCAACACATCCTTTGACAGCTTCTTTACCGCCCTTACAATCTCATCTCTGCTTCCATAATTGATTGCAATGGTAAGATTGAGTCCCGGATTACTTGCGGATGCTTCCTCCAGTTTTCGAATGCTGTTCTGAAACTTCTCATCAAGTCTTGAAATATCTCCGATAATACGAACACGCATATGATTTTTTTCAGCAGTCTTAATACAGTTCTTCAGATAGCTTTCCAAAAGCTTCATCAGAGCTTCTACTTCCGACTGTGGCCTATTCCAGTTTTCGGTAGAAAAGGCATAAAGGGTCAGATATTTAATACCAAGCTCATCCGCTGCACGACAAACGGTCTCGACGTTTTTTGCACCGACGGTATGACCGTAATTTCTTGGCATTCCTTTGCTTTTCGCCCATCTTCCGTTTCCATCTAATATAATTGCAACATGTTGTGGAATTTTCATCTAATCTCTCCTATATGGTAAAAATGAGGACATGTCAAGCTGCCATGTCCTCTCCTTTTTACTTATTAAACAGTAAGAATCTCTTTACTCTTTGCATCAATTGCACTATCAATCTTTGCAACATAAGAATCTGTAAGCTTCTGTACGCTGTCTTCAAGATCCTTAACCTCATCCTCTGAAATATCATCGCCCTTGCCCAATTTTTTCAAATAGTCCATGGCATCACGACGAATATTACGGATTGCAACCTTTGCATCCTCACCCTTTTTCTTTACATCCTTTGCCAGCTCCTTACGGCGCTCCTCTGTAAGCTCCGGAAAAACAAGACGAATGATTTTTCCGTCATTGGAAGGATTAATTCCGATATCGGAGCAAAGAATCGCTTTTTCAATTTCCTTTACCAAGGATGGCTCCCAAGGCTGAATCATAATCACACGAGCTTCCGGTACGCTGACATTGGCAACCGTCTGAATCGGTGAAGGTGTTCCGTAATAATCTACCTTCAGTTTATCAAGAACATGTGGATTGGCACGTCCCGCACGAATACCTGCATATTCCTCCTCAAGGTTTTTCAAAGATTTTTCCATCTTTTCCTGAAAATTATTTAATCTTGCATCCATGTAACAAAACCTCCTAAATTATACCGTTACCTTCGTTCCACTAAACTGACCGCTCAATGCTTTTACAATGCTGTTTTCCTCATTTAATCCAAATACATACATTGGCATTTTATTCTCCATTGCCATAATGGAAGCTGTAAGATCTACAACCGCAAGCTTTTTATCAATGACTTCCTGAATAGACACTTCATCATACTTTTTCGCATTTGGATTGGTTTTCGGATCGCTATCATAAACCCCATCAATGGACTTTGCAAGGAAAATACCCTCAGCGTCAATTTCAATTGCACGAAGAACTGTTGCTGTATCCGTTGAGAAATACGGATGTCCGGTTCCGCCTGCAAAAAATACCACCATGTTGTGATCAAAATACTTATTTGCGCGGTCTTTTGAATAGAGCTTGGTCATGGAACCGCATTCAAAAGGCGTAAGAACTGCCGTCTTCATTCCGACATACCGGAAAATTTCCGATACATAAATACAGTTCATAACGGTTGCAAGCATTCCAATCTGATCGGCCTTTGTTCGATCAATGGTCTCACTGGTGCGTCCTCTCCAGAAATTACCGCCACCAATCACAATTCCAACTTCCATGCCCTGATCGACCAGTTGTTTGACCTGATTTGCAACAACAATGACCGTTGCCTCGTCAAAGCCATGATGCTTCTCTCCGGCTAAGGCTTCACCACTTAATTTTAATAAAATGCGCTTCATATCAGAATCGTCATCCTTCCTCAACTAAAAGTGTTATTTTGCTTCAAATAATCCCTGAACATCAATGTCAGCATAGCACTGTGAGCAGAAACCTTCGATTACCGCACCATTATTAATCTGTACGGAACGGGATTTAATATTACCCATAATAACAGCAGAGGTATCTACAACTACCGGTCCCTGAACATCAATATCACCCTTTACAGCGCCCGCGATTACTGCGGAAGAAGCGGTAATATTACCAATAATAACAGAACCTGTTCCAACCTTAACCGTTCCGGTAGAAACAACCTCACCCTCAATTTTTGCGACATCTGCAAAGAACTCAGAGGAATTGCTGTTACCATTAATAGTTCCGGTTACCGTAATCTTTCCATTACAGGTTACATTTCCATTAATTGTTCCCTGAATTTCAAAGGAACCGGAAGACATAAGATCACCGGTAAGTGTTGTGCTTGCTGTAATAACAGAGGTCTCCTCTGTAGCTGCCTGTGGGTTAACTGATGCTGTAATTGGTGTATCCATTCTCATATTCTCCTTTGTAACTGTTCTCTGTTCAGCCGGCTGAACTGTTTTTTCTTCTTCCATATCCATGGAAGCAAACTCTTCTGCAAATTTCTCACTAACTGAAGGATTCTGTTCTTCTACCTTTTCCAGTAATCCGTCCAATTTTTTAAGCTCATCTTCTACATTTACCTTTTCATTCAAGGTATCCACAACAAGTGTATCATCCACACGTGTATCTGCGGCTTCTCCACCAGGTACGAGTTCATTCACTGCCTGTGAAAAATCATCCTTAAAATCTTTAAAAAGTCCCATTTTATTCCTCCATTTTATTCAACGCTATCCGCCTTTATGTACTGAATCACGTCTGTATTCTCATCAATCGGAAGTACCTCTGCCCCCATATCGCCTAACGCTTCAATGAGCGGGCCCAAGGCCTCTGCCGTTGTTGACTTATCTGCTCCGTCGTGCAAAAGCACAACCGATGTTTTGTAATTTGCAATGCCTTTCGTAACGTTACTTACGATATCGTCTACCGAATAGTCAAATGCGGCATCTCCGGCAGAAACATTCCAATCATAGAATGTGATTTGTTCTTCATTTAAAATATGAACGAACTCCGCCATATCTACATTGCTGATCTCATTCCCGCTGCCACCGGGGAAACGATAATATTCACTTCTTATTCCGCAGGTCTCATAAAGGAAATCTGAAATCTGCTTATAATCGTTGTAAAACGCATCGGTCGAAGTGTAAAGCATACTGTATTGATTCGAATAGGAATGCATCCCTAAGGTATGTCCATCCTCCACAATTCTTTGGTAGATTGGAATCAATTCTTCATTGGTATCCCCGGATACAAAAAAGGTTGCCTTTACCTGATACTCTTCAAGCACATCCAAAATCTTTTGTGTATTCTCACCAACTTCACAGTCAAAGGTCAGATAAACATAATGCTTGTCTCCCTCTTTTGCCATGTTTTCAGGAGTATCTATCCCACGGATGACATTTGCATATAAATCATCCTTTTCCATGACAGCTGCATTTTCCTGCTTTTCTGTAGGAATTTCCTCTACGCTTTCTGTAGAAACCTGTTGCTCCATCAACGCTTTTTTGCCTTCTAAGGCCCGTACTCTTTTGTTCAGTTTTACTACGCTTACTGAAAGAATAATGATTGCCAGAAGTGATAAGATCATCCATAATGAAATAGTGATGATAATACCATTCTTTATTCGATTTACTCTTTTGCGTCTCTCTCTCTGCTGTTCCAATGCGTTCTGGGTCTCTGTATTCACACGCATACCTCCACAGAACAATATCCTAATCTATTTTATCACATTTCAAATAATTGTAAAGAAAAAAAGGACCATCGTATTGAAACGATGGTCCAAATATTTCTAAGAAATTAGCCTAACTGTGCTGCAACCTCTGCTGCAAAGTCCTCATTTTTCTTTTCCATTCCTTCGCCAACTTCAAAACGAACGAACTTGGTTACTACTAAATCTTTGTTTACAGATGAAAGATAGTTTGCAACAGTCTGCTTTCCATCCTCAGCCTTAACATAAACCTGATCTAATAAAACAACATCCTTTAACTGCTTGTTGATACGTCCCTTGATCATTCCGGCCTTAACATTTTCCGGCTTTCCTGCTTCCTTAGGATCAGCTTCGATCTGAGCCTTGATGATTTCTGTCTCATGATCAATGTAAGACTGCTCTACATCACTATCAGAGATGTACATCGGATTTAATGCTGCGATCTGCATTGCAATATTTGTAAGAGCTTCCTTAGCTGCATCGTCAGATGCTCCGTTTGCTGATACAAGAACACCAATTCTTCCGCCGCCATGAATATAGGATACTACGGTATCTCCGGAAACCTTCTCAAATCTGCGGATAGAAAGCTTCTCTCCGATTGTAGCGGTCTTCTCAATTAATACTTCCTTAACGGATGAAGTACCATCTGTGTACTTCTGCCCAAGTAATGAATCAATATCCTCGCCATTCTTACCACCATTTAAAGATGATGAAAGAGCAACCTTTGCAACATCCTGAACAAAGTTCTGGAATAATTCATTCTTAGCAACGAAATCGGTCTCAGAGTTTACTTCAACAACAACTGCATTGTTTCCTTCAATTGCTGCACGGGCAATTCCCTCTGCTGCGATACGGCTTGCTTTCTTCTCTGCCTTAGCCTGTCCGTTCTTTCTTAAGTACTCAACAGCTGCATCCATATCTCCGTTTGTCTCATTTAATGCTTTCTTACAATCCATCATTCCTGCACCGGTCATTTCACGCAGGTCTTTTACCATTGCTGCTGTAATAGCCATTTTTCTTATCCTCCATCAAAAAATGATGCAGGATGGCAAGTTCAACCACCCTGCACATAAAAATCTTATTCTTCTACTACTTCCTCATCAGCTGCTGCGCTCTCAGCTTCCTCAGCTGAAACTACGGCTTCCTCGCCCTGTCTTGCTTCGATAACTGCATCAGCCATCTTAGAAACGATAAGCTTAACGGCTCTGATAGCGTCATCGTTACCTGGGATCACATAATCTAACTCATCCGGATCGCAGTTTGTATCAGCGATACCGATTAATGTAATACCAAGTGCATGTGCTTCCTGAATACAGATATGCTCCTTCTTTGGATCCACTACAAAAATTGCATCCGGAATCTTCTTCATTTCCTTGATACCGCCAATGTTCTTCTCAAGCTTCTCCCACTCTTTCTTAAGAAGAGTAACTTCCTTCTTTGGAAGAACATCAAAGGTTCCGTCAGCTGCCATTGTCTCGATCTCTTTTAATCTGTCGATACGAGTCTGGATGGTACGGAAGTTGGTAAGCATTCCACCTAACCATCTCTCATTTACATAGTACATTCCGCAACGCTCTGCTTCAGACTTGATTGCATCCTGTGCCTGCTTCTTGGTTCCTACGAAAAGGATTGTTCCACCCTGTGCTGCAATATCAGAAATTGCATCATAAGCTTCATCTACTTTTCCTACAGACTTCTGTAAGTCGATAATGTAGATACCATTACGCTCTGTGTAGATGTATGGAGCCATCTTAGGATTCCATCTTCTTGTCTGATGTCCAAAGTGAACACCTGCTTCGAGTAACTGTTTCATTGAAATTACGCTCATTTTTCTTACCTCCATTTTTGGTTGTTTTCTTCCATGTGCTTCCTATGAATATTGCCACCGGAGGGCGTAACCCCGGCACCGGCCTATCTCCACACATGTGCTTATTCGTTTTAAAGCCTTTGGAATTATATCATACCAAAGGCTTTCGTGCAATAGTTTTTATGAATTTTCCAATATCTAATTTACCAGTATTCTGGCAATTTCTTCGTAGGTGGAGCCTCGGGGGATTTCGAACTCTCCCACATGAATGGAATTCGCATAATTATGATCTCCCATGTATTTGCGAAAATCCTCTGCATCTTCAATCAAACTGGCCGCTGCAAGATCCTCCGCCAGAGTACGGCAGACTTCCCCTTGTACCACCGTTATTTTCACAACAGAATCATTTTCCTGTGCCGGCACATCCTGATTTTCGAATTCCGGAATCTCTTCCTCCAAATTTGAAGAAGTATCCGGATTGGAAGCCTCCTGCTGTTTTTCATTCTGCACGGCTTCTGGCTGGGCTTCTGCTTCTGTTTCGATTTCACTTTCACTTTCAGATTCCGTCTCTGGCCAAACCATTCCTAACTCACCGGCTCTTTGAACCACTTCATCATCTGAAATCTTACTTCCATGGGAATGAAAAGCAACCATCATAAGAATGGTTGCAAAAAGAATTCCTATGCCGGCTCCTCTTAAATAATATTTAAAACGCACGATTGTCTTCCTCTTTAAATAACCCAATTACCAGCTTAACTTCACCAAGTCCCAGTCCCAGTTCTTTTGCGATGTCAACATCACTTTTCCCTGCAGAATGAAGAAACAGAATATCATCATTATGATTTCTTTCGCTGTCCGTCATTGTAACGGCCGCTTCCAAAAGTTCTTCTTTTTGCATAGGTTCGGCTTTTTCAACCTGGCTTTCCACAAAGGAGACAGTCTCCTCGTATCGCTTCTGCAATTCCGGCGTCACACTTTTTAACGTGTTAGGCAGGCTGGAAAGCTCTCCTGCCAAATCGGTAAGCTCTTTATGCTTATCGTTTAGCATACTATACAAAAACATAATTTCATTATGGGTCTTATTCATGGACTCAAGAACCGTATCCGAATATTCACTGATTGCCATAATTTTTTCATTGGAGGTTCTCTCCATAACCCGCTCGGAAGCTGCCATAATTTCCTCAAGCTTCTCATCTACTGCATCTTCCACCTTGGAATCCGCATTCTTTAGTTGTTTTTCGACAATTATATGAAGTTCTCTATCACTTAAGCTTGTGATCTGATCAATATCCTTTTTGGATAATTTTTCCTGAAGGAAAAAACTTACCACAATAAATATCAAGCCAATAATAATTAGGCTAATTTCAACTGCCGTCATCGCTCTATCCCTTTATATTTTAATGTCAAAGCCACCAATGTCCTTTTTATTTATTACTTTTCCAATAGACTGTTTTTTTTCATTCTTCTTTTTCTTTTCGTGAGAATAATAGGTGCCCTTCCCTTCCTCCTTCGCATCCGCATCGTTTTTTGTCTTATCCGATGAACCCGCACTTTGAACCTGATGTAAAAGCATCTCCTGCTTTTGTACCACCTGATTCTGTATATTCTGCTGGTCAACAAGGGGTTTTGCATCCTCCTGATGCTTTAGGACTCCCACATCATCCGTCCTCTGGATCATTCCGTTTAAGTCAACTGGTCGAATCAACATCATTTCTTACCTGTATTTCTACATATTTACTGCAGCTATCACACCATCCTGCTTTTTAAATTTACAATAATTCTTCACATCTTTCAAGGAATATGATAAATCGGAAATTGAAATCACAACCCCCGGATACACACTCCTTAACACGGAAACCGAAGAATGATTTGCACTTAACATTTCGCTGTAAATCTGCTTGATCTCTTCTTTCATGGGAGCAAGCTCTTTCTCTTTCTTCTTATAGGTTACGGCAGTCTGTTGAACAAATCTCATCTTGTCCTGTGGAAGATGTTCTCCTCTTTTTAAAATGTTTCCATAATTTTTTAGTATGACGCGCAGGTCCTCTAAATCCTGCTCATAGGCTGCGATCAGCTTATTCAGTTCAATATAACGCTCTTTCCGCCGTGGGTCAACGCCAACCTCAATCCTTGTTGTTGTTCCCATATCTGTCCCGATATGATCTGCCTCGACATAATTCTTCGCCCGAACAATGCCCCCGTTTATCAGTCCCTTCTTTCCCTTTACACGGACACAGTCATTGGCAGAAACATCACAGTTCAAAATAATTTCAGACTCCACATATCCGCCAGCAACGATGGTGGCATTTTCAAAATATTTGGCCATGACATTGGTTTTTGCAACCAGTCTTCCTTTATACATACCATTTACGCCATGCTTAATGATGATCTGTGCATCCGATTCAAGCTCAGCGCCTTCCACCAGGCCCTCCACAATGATATCACCGGAAGCCTTCACAGAAAATCCGCTCTTTACATTTCCATGTATCAGAACACTACCTTCATAATTAATATTGCCAATGGAGTTGTCCACATCAGCCGGAACCTCCAAAACATCTGAGACAAATACTTTTCCGTTTATGAGATTTGCATGTCCGGTCACATCGGAAAAAATTTCCGTTTTTTCTTCATTTATCGTAATATTTTTTCCAAAATCCAGTTTTGCACTTTTTACATTTCTGGGACGAATTTCTTCTCCATAAAGATTAGTCCCTGATTTTCCGGGATCCTCCGGAATAAGTCTCGCCAACAGATCGCCCTTTTTCACATGACTTACGGTATTAAGTTCCTTATAATCTACGCTTCCGTCTTCATTCCGCTTCGGCTGGAGGCTTTTATTGGTATTAAAAAAATACTCTATTTTTGCATCTTTTCCGTGAACGGGCTGTTGTCCGGCTGCCAATACATAATCCGTACAATATTTTCGGTTCTCCACAAATTCCGCAATTGCTTCCTGATCAAGTCCGAATTTCACCCTCCGAAATCCCAAATCGTCGATGATATCCTGGGCGGACATCAGTTTTCCTCCGGCTGAAGGCGGATAAAAACGACAGGTTGCCTTCATTTTATCCAGAGAAATATTGACATCCATGATTTCCCGGATTTGCAGCAGCTCACTTACGCCAAGAAAGACCTCGGATTCATTCTCAAGGTCTGCCAAAGCGCTGTTTAAATTTTTTACATCATAATTGTGAAATTTTTCCAAATCAAGATAAGCCGTCACTTCCTTAATAGAAAGCGGCTTGCCACCCTCTCTCGGTGGAAATATATGTAGAAATGCCTGTCCGTCTCGAAAAACCAGTTGAAAATACTGATTATTCATCTGATAGTCTCCCCCAAATTAATCTGTCAATATATTCATATAACTGCCTAACTTTTTACGCATCTTAACTAATGCTTTTGTATGAAGCTGTGACACACGGGATTCAGAAACATCAAGTACTCTGCTGATTTCCTTCAATGTCATTTCTTCATAATAATACAATTCTATCACAGTTCTTTCTTTTTCCGTCAAAAGAGACAGAGACTCAACCAGCATTTGCTTTAATTCCGCCTCTTCAACCACATCCTCCGGTCTTGCAAAATGCGAATTATGTGTCGCATCCATAACCGGCTCCGGCCCGGTTCCCTGTTCCTCGAATTCATTCAAGGACACCACATTGGTTACCTTCATCTGGGATTGCCAGTTTAAGAATTCATCTTCTGAGATGCCAAGCTCCTGGGCAATTTCTTCATCCGATGCAGTTTTTCCGGTTTTCATCTCAACGGCTTTAATCGCATCCTCTATTTTTCTTTGACGCTGCCTTACCGTTCTCGGAATCCAGTCCATTTTACGAATCTGGTCAAGAATTGCACCACGAATTCGAAGACTTGCATAGGTTTCAAACTTGACATTCTTATCCATATCAAATTTATCGATTGCGTCAATTAAACCAAAAATCCCGTAACTGACCAGATCTTCAAATTCCACATTATGACCAAGATACATGGAAAGTCGTCCTGCAACCAGCTTAACCAGCTGTGCATACGCCAGAATAAGCTGTTCACGCAACTCCTGCGTCGGTTTTTTTTGATATTCTGCCCAAAGCTTTTCGGTATCAACTGCTTTCATTTAACCTGCCCCAAATCATTATTCTTTTGAAGAATCAATATTCTCCAATGGTGTTTTCTCCTCGTTCTCTTCCTCTGCCACTTCTTCTTTTTTATCCTCAAATGCTTTCATTGCCTTTTTTAAAATAAACTGAAGAAAGCATCCAATGACATAAAAAATCAAAAGAACCAGGAGCAGCTGTTTCGTAAATTCATACATTGATAGATGACTTCTGAAACTGATAATGCAATCAACCAGCCCTGCACTTAACATAATAAGAGCAGGAACGTAATTTGTTTTCATGAACTAAATTACCTTTATATCCTTTCCAACTGCTTTGATGGTATAAGCTCCGGTTGAGCAATCCAGTTCAACCGTGCGTCCGTAATTAAGTCCGGTATCTTCTGCTACCAGAGGAATCTTAAGTTCCGCAAGCATAATTTTTGCTTCTTCTGTATTTCTGCCTCCAACATTTCCAACCGCCGAAAGACCGCTTACCTCAAACATACATGCTCCACCTGCGATTTTTGCAACCATTCTATGCGGATTTGCTCCTGCTGCGATCATTCGATGATACAATTCCTTAATACCCGTATCACCAAACTTTGCAATATTTGTATTATTTTTCAGCTTTGTGCTATCCGGTAGCATGTAGTGAACCATCCCACCGATTTTTGCTGCCGGGTCATAAAGCGTAAGTCCGATACAGGAGCCAAGACCAAGTGTTGTTAAAATGTCAGGAGCTTTGGCGATATTCAAATCTGCCATGCCAACTTTTATAACACTTCCCATAATATTCTTACCTTCTTATACTGTTATTCCAAGAGACGAAAGAATCTTTACATAAGAATCCTCATCCGGCATCAAAATAAAGTAACCGTTAATCATCACGTCATCCCCAAACTCAGTCTCAATAAAAAGCGCATTTTCTCCGTATTGACCGAACAGGATCGCTGGTACGCTTAAAATTGCCGCTGCCATATCCACAGAAATATACGGAACCGATGGCGCAATGGTCAAATTCGTCATATTTGAAATAGCCGAAAGATAAGACCCTGCTATGATATTTCCAATTTCCTTTAATACGGAAAGCTCCATTTCATCAAATGGCTCTTCGCCCGTTTTTGTAGCCCCCAAAAGCTTATTTACAAGATGACGCGCTGCATCCATCTTTAACAGAAACATCATACTGCCTGAGATATCCATTGTTACTTCCAGGAAAATACCAACTATGGTCTCTTCCTCCGGGCAAATTGCTCCACCCAGTCTCGACGCTTCCATCAGTTCAACCTTCGGTACCTTCATATCGATGGTTGCATTTAACATGTTGGCAATTGCTGTTGTAGCATTTCCCGAACCAATATTTCCGATTTCTTTAAACACATCGAGGTACATCTCATTTACATTATCCAGAGAAAAGGTTCCCATTTTACCTCCTAAAAGATATATAGTGAGGAATGGAACCTCACTATATATCTTATTTCTTTTTACTGTTCTTTTTCTTCAATAATTGCATTAATCTCAAATAAGGAAATTAACGAATCCCCATTCTTTCCGATTCCATTGATAAAGGTATCCTTGGTATTCTTCGCATCATTTCCAACCGGGTCAATCTGTTCCGAGGTAAGAGTTACTACCTCACATACCTCATCAACGATAATGCCAAGAGAACCTTTTTCTTCAATCTTTAAGATAATAATTCTGGTGGCATTCGTAAATACATCATCCTCCAGTCCCATTTTGGTACGAATACTCATGACAGGAACAATCTCACCACGGAGATTAATGATTCCTTTAAAATATGCCTGGGATTTCGGAACACGGGTAATCTTCTGCATACGAACAATATTATCAATGTAACCGATGTCAACGCCGTATTTTTCGTTTCCGATTCGGGCAACGATATACTGCTTTATATCTTTCTCACTTGTTTCAATTCTATTTTCTGCCATTTTCGTCATCCCCCTCTTACATTAATGTGTTGACATCCAGGATAAGAGCAACTTCACCATCACCCAGGATTGTTGCACCGCTGATCAACTTGTTACCGTTAATATACTTTCCGAGGGACTTGATAACGATTTCCTGCTGACCCATAAGATTATCAACCACAAGACCTGCAAAATTATCGCCACGTTTTACAATTACAACAATGAGGTTTTCCGGTTCCTGCTCCATCGGCTCGATATCAAGTATTCTGTCCAAACGAATAAGAGGAATTACCTTACCACGAAGATTAATCACTTCATTTGCCTGTACATACTTAATATCACTAATCGGCACATCCTCAATGGTCTCAATAGAGCCAAGGGCAATTGCATATTTTTCATCACGGATTTCAACCATAAGTGCCTGGATAATTGCAAGTGTAAGCGGAAGCCGGACGGTAAACAAAGAACCAACTCCCATCTTTGTAGTAACCTCCACATCTCCGCCAAGCTGTTCAATGTTGGACTTTACTACGTCAAGACCAACTCCTCTTCCGGAAATATCTGTGATCTTCTTCGCCATTGAAAAGCTTGGCAAAAAGAGAAGATTCACGATTTCCTTCTGGGACATAGCATCTGCCTGTTCAGCTGTAACAATTCCACGCTCAATGGCTTTGCTCTTTACAGCCTCTGTGTCAATTCCGTTACCGTCATCTCCTACCTGGATAATAACGTTATTTCCTTCCTGATATGCATTCAGGGTAATGGTTCCTGTTTCCGGCTTTCCTCTTTCTGCACGAAGAGCTGCATCCTCCAGTCCATGGTCTGCGGAATTACGAAGTAAATGCTGTAACGGATCACCGATCTGATCTACTACTGTACGATCCAGTTCCGTATCTTCACCGGTCATGACAAGCTCCATCTTCTTATTTAAGGTGCGGGAAAGATCTCGGATCATACGAGGGAACTTATTTACAACGCTTTCAATTGGAACCATTCGAACCTTCATAACCGACTCATGAAGATTTGTGGTAATTCTTTCCAGATATTCAATCTGATCATGGAAGCTCTGGCTCGCAAAACTGCCGCCCTCAGATGAGCTGATGGAAACAAGGGAATTCTTTGCAATAATAAGCTCAGACACCTGATTCATAAGCGCATCCAGCTTTTCAATATCAACACGCACCGTGCGGTTTGTTGCCGGCTTTCCTGCAGGAGCTTTTTTGGCAGCAGGAGCTTTGCCTGTCGCTGCGGCTGTCTGTGCAGGAGCAGTCTCTGTTTTTGCTGCTACCTCCTGTTTTTCCTCCACAGCCTTCTCCTCTACCGGAGCCTGTACCGTCTGAATTTCTCCTCCCACCACATTTTCAATCTCTGAAACATTCTTTGCTGCAGCGATAATCTTATCCAGAGATTCAGCAGAAGAAATGTAGATGCTGAAATCCAGATCAAACCTCTCATCCTCAATATCCTGGGAGCTTGGACGGTAGACCAGAATCTGTCCAAATTCCTCTACTGCACGAAATACCAGAAAAGCTCTTGCTGCTTTTAAAAGACATTCTTTCTGGATAAAAACAGTCAGTCCATATACTTTATTGCCTGCGGTCTTAGCCTCTGCAATTGCTTTCTGCTCGCTGTCCGTCAGTTCAATATCCGAATAATTTTCTGACTCTCCACCGCTCTTGCTTTCCGGTGCTGCAGCCTTCTCCTCCTCTTGGGTCTTCGGCGCTTCTGATACGGCTTGTCCATTTGCTTTTGCAATAAAATCATTTAAGGATTTTATGATAATCTCATTATCCTCTGTACCTTCATCCGAAGTAGCTTTGATATTATCAAGATATCCTTCAATGGCATCTAAGCATTCAAAAAGAAGATCGATCATCGAACTGTCAACCTTTATTTTGTCGCTTCGCACTTCCTGGAACACATTTTCCATATCATGTGTCAAATGCTGCATGCGCTTAAATCCCATTGTTCCTGCCATACCCTTTAAGGAGTGGGCAGCACGGAATACCTCATTAATCGTATCCTTGTTATCCGGCTCGTTCTCCAAAGTCATAATGCAGTCACTTAATGTTTGTAAATGCTCTGCGCTTTCATCAATGAAAATCTCTAGATACTGGCTTACATCCATTTTACTTTACCCCCACATTCTTTGTGATTGTTTTTGCTACATCTTTCAAAGAAACAACTTCATCGACAACCCCTGCCTCCGCAATTGCTTTTGGCATTCCATAAACCACACAGGTTTCCGCATTCTGCGCAATGACATGAACCGGTTTATGTTGACATAATGACAAAATCCCGTTTGTTCCGTCGGCACCCATACCGGTAAGGACAACACAGATAATCTCATCAAATCCGGTGTTAGAAATCGAATCGAACGTAATATTTGCACAGGGCTTAAGTCCGCCTATGGCAGGCATATCGTTCAGTACAATTTTATGAGTTCCATCCGGGTTCTTCTTTACCTCCATGTGCTTTCCGCCGGGAGCAATATAAACATGTCCTTTTTGAAGCACATCCCCTTCTTCCGCTTCCTTTACCGCAATCGGACTAATCTCATTCAGACGGTCTGCCATGGATTTTGTAAAGCCGGCCGGCATGTGCTGAACCAGCACCATCGGAGCATTCATGCCTGCATCCAGATACGGAATCACTTCCTGTAATGCCTTTGGTCCACCTGTGGAACAGGCAAGAGCAACCAGCTTATTTTTCCCCGCCGTTGCTGCAAGCCGTTTTACCGGAGCAGCCGGCTTCGAATCCAACGGTGCGGTGGATAAAGCCTTTGCATTTACCGCCTGCGGTCTGTTTACCGTCTGTCTTTGAATCGGGGCAGATGTCTGATATGTACTTCTGGAAGGAATTTTCTGTGTACGAAGAACAGCAGATAAAACCTCAATCAGTCGATTCTTAAAATCTTCACCTTTTGCCTCGACAATATTGGTAGGCTTGGTTACAAAATCGATTGCACCTCTTTCCAATGCCATAATAGTAACTTCTGCTTCTTTTGTAGTCAGCGTACTTACCATAATGATATTGGCTTTGATGCCATCCTTCTGCAACGCTTCCAATAGCTGCAAGCCGTCCATCCGGGGCATATTTACATCAAGAAGAACCCCATCGTAAGATTTTGTCTTCAATTTTTCATATGCCTCTTGTCCGTCTCTGCAGATATCAATTGCCTGAAAATTGTCATCTGAGTTGATTATATCACAGATAACCCTTCTCATGAGTGCAGAGTCATCAACAACTAGAATGTTTTTCTTCATGTTTCCATCTCTTTTCTTCGCATTTTTCGTTCTTCTTCAAAAATATATCGAACGATGGTTTCCCTGTCCTTTAAATCCTTAAACATAAATCTTCCGCGGACAATTACCTTTTCCAAATTTTTTGCGGAACGGAAGGAATCAATCACCTGAACAACCAGATAAAACATCTGGTCAATTTTCTCATTACACAGCTTCATCATCACAAGAATATAGGAATTGACCGGAAGCATTTCGTCTCCTGCAAACCGGATTCCTCCGCCACTTATATCTACTGTAACTGCACTTTTAGAGCTATCCAGATATCCCGGTCTTTGAATTTCCGAGAAAATGGCTTCCGTAGAATCCTTTTCCACAATATTTTCGGAAATTTTGATGTATTTCATATCCAGAGACTGTTCAATCCGGTAAAATTCCCTTCTTTGGAATTTTACCGGCTCACTTGTCAGCAAAATCCCAAGCATAAAAAAGTTTTCCTTTTTATATCTCTTTTGAACAGTTCCATAGCAGGTAAATAGTCCTTTTTTTGTATAGAATAACAGCCTGCATCGCAGTCCGATCTGAAAAAGAACCATTCTGCCGTTTTCGGTCGGCATTGCAATTTCAATTTCCTTTTCATTAAAGCTGTCAAACAGACTGCTCTTATAGGTTCGGACCGGAGCAATTGATTCGCCTCTTTCCACCTGCTCCAATTGCTGCACAAGCTGGATATCTATTTTATCTCCAATCATTGCAATTTGATCAATTGACATAACATACTCCTAATCATTTCTTTGCTAATAAATTTGAAAACAATTGGGAAATTCCCCATCGGATCTGAACCTGATTGTTGGTTTTGTTCATCACATTATCCGCGAGAACCTTATATGCCTTTGATGCCATTGCATTCGGATCATTCAAAGACACAATTTTCTGCTGACGGACCGATTTTTCCAAAGACATATCCTGCGGTATCATCCCCACATAATCCAGATGTCCATGCAAAAACTGTTCCACGACCGACTCCAGTTTATCATATACGGCCTGTCCCTCTTCCCTTGAAGTGACTTTATTGGCCACAACTCCAATCGTTGTTCCCTTGCCAACAAAATTCGGATTCCGGTACAAGGCCTTCATTAAAGAATAGGAATCTGTAAGCGAGCTTGGCTCCGGCGTTGTGACCAGAAGCACCTCCGGACTTGCCATCACAAATTCCAGCACCTGATCGGATATTCCTGCCCCTGTATCTATAATAATAAAATCCGCAAGTTCATTCAATTCATTTAAGGCTTTGATCAAATATAAAATCTGATCATGGTAAAGATTATTCAACGCAATTACACCGGAGCCTCCGGAAATAAATCCAATATCCATAGGTCCGGGAGTAATAATTTCTTTCATCGTCCTTCCGTTGTAAATCAAATCGGAAAGATTGTATTTGGGAATTGCCCCAAACATAACCTCAATATTCGCCAAGCCAAAATCCGCATCGAAAATAATCACTCTTTTTCCGGCTTTTCTGAGCCAGATTGCCAGATTTACCGCAGTATTTGATTTTCCGACTCCACCTTTTCCACTTGTAATCGTAATTACACGGGCAGTCTGGATATTATTCTGGTTTCGCATCTTTATCACATTTCTAAGCTGTTCTGCCTGATCCATTCGCTATTTGCCCCCTAAAAGCTGCTTTACGATTCTCTGTGTGTCAAAAAGCTCGATATCCTCCGGCACATTCTGTCCGTTCGTCACATAGGACAGTTCCGCTCCCGAATAGAGCTTCACATTTAATATATTACCATATGCAGATGTTTCATCCAACTTTGTAAAAATCAGATTGTAACTGCAAATGGATGAATAGATGTCTACAATCTCCAACAGGTCCTTGTACTTTGTCGTTGCAGAAAGAACAAGGTACACTTCCTTGGAATAGCCCTTGTCCAGCCCCTGGATCAAGTCCCTTGTATCATTTTTCTGTGCTGCATTCTTATGGGAAAAGCCTGCGGTATCCACAAAAATCAAATCGCTGTCACTCATCTTTTCCACCGCCAAATTCAGTTCGTCCGCAGTATAGACGATGGACATAGGTGCCTCCAAAATATTTGCATATACCCGCAATTGCTCCGTTGCGGCAATTCGATAGGTATCCGCAGTAATAAAGGCCACCTTTCTATTCTGTTCCACCTTGTACTTAGAGGCGATTTTTGCAATCGTCGTAGTTTTTCCCACCCCCGTTGGACCGATGAAAAAAACCACCTTCGGCTTCTTATTGGAAAGGGTAATCGGCTCCGGTCTTCCAAACAGCAGAATCATTTTCTGATAAACATTTGATAAAATCACATCTACACTATTTCCCGGCCGGATGAACTGCTCGATTTCCTCCACAATCTGATTCACATACTTCTCATTCACTTCATTATTGATCAGAGTACTGTACAGAATGCGGACAAATTCCAATTCCTGGGAGCTCTTTTGTTTTATTTGCTTTTCCTCCGGTTCCGGGGTTTGCGTACCAAGTTTTTTCTCTAACATATTTGAAAGATCATCCAGCCTTTTTTCAATATCTTTTTCTTCGTTTTTGGAATCTGTTTTAGGCTGTACAAATGATTTTACAGCCATACCTGCAGCGGCATCTGAATTGCTGCGCACCGGTCTGGGTATCTCAATTTTTTCATCTGCAGCCAGATTTATATTATCGTGAATCTTTTTTGGGGAATTTAAAGCATTCATGGGAGAAACCACCGTTTCCTTCTCCTCAAGGGCTGCCGTTACCTCATAGGAGGAGCTCTTAAAAAATGCAAAAATTCCCTTCGGCTTGACTTCCTTCACATTCATAACAACTGCATTTTCGCCAAGCTCTTTTTTAGCCTTTTCAATTGCCTCTTCTTTTGTCTTTCCCAAAAACTTATTGATTATCATTTACGCGGTCACCATTCCGACTGATTGAAGCTCTACATTTGAATCCACTTCATTGTAGGAAACTACAATCAAATCTTTAAAATAATCCTCTGTCAATTTTTTAAAATACATTCGCACAATCGGCGAGGTAATGACAATTGCACTCTTTCCCAGACTTTCCAGCTTACTGATTTCGGTTTCTACCGAGTTCATGATTTTCTTTGTCTTCTCCGGATCAAGGGTCAGATAAGCACCGCTTTCCGTCTGTTTCACAGAAGACATGATTTCCTGCTCAACCTTTGGATCAAGAGTTACGACACTGGTTGTCTCATTCGCCGGAAAATATTTGTTCGAGATTGCACGTTTTAAGCTCTGACGGACATATTCCGTAAGCACATCGGTATCTCTGGTGGTCTGTGCATGGTCTGCGAGAGTTTCAAAAATCGTAAGAAGATCTCGTATGGAAATCCCCTCCTCCAGCAGATTCTGCAGAACCTTCTGTATATCTCCAAGTCCTAACAGCTTCGGCACAAGCTCGTCCACAAGCACCGGATTGCTTTCTTTCAGATTATTTACCAGATTCTGAACATCCTGTCTGGTAAGAAGCTCTGCAATATGGGAACGGATCACCTCAGTAAGATGTGTTGCGATAATGGAAGGCGGATCAACTACGGTATATCCAAGGCTTTCTGCCCGCTCTCTCTGCCCCTCGGTTATCCATATTGCAGGAAGATGGAAGGACGGCTCAAAGGTTGGTATTCCGGTAATTTCTTCCTCTACATATCCGGGATTCATGGCCATATAATGGTCAAACAGAATCTCTCCTTCTGTTACCTGGATTCCTTTTATCTTGATAATATATTGATTCGGATTCAACTGGATATTATCCCTCAGTCGGATAATCGGAACCACCGTACCAAGCTCCAGTGCAATCTGTCTTCGAATCATTACAACACGATCCAGCAAATCTCCACCCTGGTTCACATCTGCCAAAGGAATAATACCATATCCGAATTCCAGCTCTATTGGATCAACCTGAAGCAGTGATACCACATTTTCCGGTTTTCGGATTTCTTCCGCCTCGTTTTCTGCCTGTTGCACCTCTTCCTCAATGGTCTCCTCTCCGATGGATTTGTTAATACTTCTTCCGGCGATGAGAAAGGTAGCTCCCAGTCCCGCAAACAGCCAGAGATTTAATGGCGTTACAGCTCCAAGGAAAATCAGAACGGTACCTACGATATACAACACCTTAGGAACACCGAACAGCTGCTTGACCAGAACGCCGGAAAAATCTGCTTCTCCGGACCCCTTCGTAACCAAAATACCGGTTGAAAGTGAGGTCATAAGGGATGGAATCTGGGATACAAGTCCATCACCGATGGTAAGAAGTCCATAGGTCGTAATTGCCGTCTGAAACTCCATGCCCTGATTCATAATCCCCATTGCTGTTCCACCAACCAGATTGATCAGTGTAAGAATAAGGCCTGCGGCAGCATCTCCCTTTACATACTTTGTAGCACCATCCATAGAGCCAAAGAAGCTGGATTCTTTTTGAATCTTTTCTCGTCTCGCCTGTGCCTCTTTATCCGTGATTGCTCCCGTATTCAGATCGGCATCAATGGCCATCTGTTTTCCGGGCATAGCATCCAAGGTAAAACGGGCAGTTACTTCTGCTACTCGCTCAGAACCCTTGTTGATAACAATAAACTGGATGATAATCAGCATGATAAACACAATGGTTCCGATGATCATATCTCCGCCACCTACGAACTGTCCAAAGGTAGTAACTACATTACCCGGATTTCCGGTGGAGAGAATGAGTCTGGTGGAGGAAGCATTTAACGAAATTCGAAAAATGGTTGTAAACAGCAAAAGAGTTGGGAAGAAGGATAAATCCAAAACCTCTTTTGCATAGAGAACATTAAATAAAATAATCAAAGATATGGAAATATTAATGGCAAGCATCACGTCTAAAAGGATTGACGGAATCGGTACAATAAAAAAGATGATAGCTGCCAATATATATAGTCCAACACCAATATCCGTTTTTTTAACTGACATGATATCCTCCACTCCTTTCCATAACTATTTTTTATCCGTTTGGATGTTTCGCATTGTAAAGCATTGCTAACACTTCAGCTACTGCATGATATAATTCCGGCGGAATTTCCGCTCCAATATCAACATTTGCATAAATCATTCGGGCAAGAGGCTTGTTCTCAACAATCTCTATTCCGTTCTCTTTTGCCACTTCTTTGATTCTCTGGGCAACGTATTCTTCTCCCTTTGCCAGCAGATATGGAGCCGGACTCACATCCGGATCATATTTTAAAGCCACGGCAATATGTGTCGGGTTTGTAATTACAACATCCGCCTTGGGAACATCCTGCATCATGCGGCGCCTGGAAGCCTCCTGCATTCTTCGCTTCTGCTGTCCTTTTACCTGCGGATCTCCTTCGGTATTCTTATATTCATCCTTGACTTCCTGCTTTGACATTTTCATTTCATCCCGGAACTTGATTCGCTGATAGATAAAATCAGCAATTCCCACCAGCAGGTACACAATACTGATCATCAGACCGGTGTCAATAATAATATCACCAATCAGACCAATCGCCTGATTTAAGGGCATATCATAAAGAATAAAAAGCTCATTTTCCTTGTCCTTTAAGCTGTTGTAGGCAACGATTCCAATAAGAGCGATCTTTACAATCGACATGAAAAGATTAAATATGGAATCCTTTGAAAAAATACGCTTAAAACCATTGATTGGATTAAATTTGGACAGTTTCGGCTCAAGGGGTTTGGCAGAAACCTTCCAGCCCACCTGAAAAATACTGAGCAGTAATGTTATTGCAATTCCAAATATAAAAAATGGAAGCACAATCATCATCCATTTCAATATCATGTTCATCAAAAAACCGGAAACCGCCTGAGCTGACAAATAGGAACGATTCACTTTTACAAAATCATCCATATTTCCATATACAAAAGAAAAAATTTCCAGAAGACCATTTCCCACATATCCTACAAAAAACTTCAGGACCAGAAAAAGGACGATCAGGTCAAATGCCGCTGTAAGCTCCTTGCTTTTGGCAACCTTACCCTCTTTTCTGGCATCCTCCAATTTCTTTTGTGTAGCGGGTTCCGTTTTTTCTCCGCCCTCGTCATTTGCAAACCACTGCAGGTTATAGGGCAATATATAGTTCATTTTCTTGTCATCAATACATGGATTCAACAAACATAACCACCATCTGTTTAATTTCAGAAAATATCATATCCGCAACATTCGGCAGCATAAAGACGGTTAAAAACATCACCGTCAAACCAACCAGCAATTTCAACTGGATTCCTACCGCAAACATATTCATCTGCGGTGCTACCTTTGCCATAATTCCAAGAATACTGTTTAACACCATCATACATGCAAAAATCGGAAGAAAAATTCGAAATCCAATGACAAACAAATCTCCCATATATTTGATCATTGCAAGCATCAGGTTATCCCATTCAAATGTCGCTTGGCCAATCGGAACTACAGAAAAGGAATCACATACTGCACGCAGAACAAAAACATGCATATCCGATGCAACTAAAAGCAGCATCACAAAATAGTAATAAAAATTACCGCTTATTGTAATCTCATTGTTCATTTCCGGATTAAACTCTGTGGCCATGGATAATCCAATATCCATATCAATGATATTTCCGGCTAATAAAACAATGGAACTACAGATATTTGCCGCAAAACCAATCAGCAATCCTGTAATTCCTTCCATTACTACATATACCGCATACCCCACTACGCTTGTATACTCAATCGCAGGATGTGCTACTACATTGTAAAGCAAAATTGTTACACAAAGTGATAGTCCTATCTTTACCTGATTGGGAACTCCTCTTTGCCCAAATAACGGCGCAATAAAGATAAATGCCGATATACGAACAAGAATCAGTAAAAAATATTCAAAATTTTGTATATTAAATGTATATTCAGCCATACTAATTTTCTATAACAAGCTTAAATAATAGCTAAAATTTGACCACAGCTCCGTCATAAAACCGGACATATTGTTAAGCATCCACGATCCTCCGATCATCATGGTCAAAAAAACCCCCAGAATCTTTGGGACAAAGGTAAGGGTCTGCTCCTGTATGGAGGTGACTGTCTGGAAGATACTGACAATCAGACCTATAATCAACGAAACTAACAGAAGTGGTGTTGATGTAATAATAATGGTATATATCGCTTCCCGGGCGATATCAAGAACTGCTCCTTCAAAACTCATACCTGCACTCCTTAGTAAAACGTCTGTACCAAATTCATAATTACCAGATTCCATCCGTCTGCCAGAATAAACAACAGCAATTTGAACGGAAGGGATATTGTCGTCGGAGGTAGCATCATCATACCCATCGACATTAAGACAGAGGATACAACCATATCAATTACAATAAATGGAATATATATAAAGAATCCCAACACAAAAGCTTGTCTTAATTCGCTTAAAATAAATGCAGGAACCAGTGTGGTAAAGGGAACCTCTTCATAGGATTCATAGGTCTGCCCCGAAATCTCGATAAACACATCCAGATCCTTGGTCTGTGTCTGTCCATACATAAATTCCCGAATAGGAGCTTCTGCAGCAGCAAGAGCCTCCTGCTGTGTAATCTCGCCGGCATCCCATGGCTGTATGGCCGTTGTATTAATTTCCTGAAATGTCGGCCACATGATAAAAAATGTCAAAAACAAAGCCAATCCAACCAAAACCTGATTCGGAGGCGCTGTCTGGGTTCCGATTGCCGTTCTGACAAAATGAAGCACGATGATGATTCTTGTAAAAGAAGTCATCATGATCAGAATCGACGGAGCCAGTGTCAGAATTGTAAGCACCAGAAGCATCCGAATCGGAGTGGAAACAGCACCGGAATCATTATTATAAATAATGGAGAATCCGTTTGTGATATCTGAACCAGCGTCTGCGGTTGCTCCGGTGGGTTCTGTAAAATCTTCTGTAATATCCGTAGTATCAAATGTAGCAGCATACGCTTCATTCGGACGGAAGAAACTAAATCCAATTGTAAAAATAACAACTGCACAGGCAAAAATCAAAGATACTGCACAGTAGACTTTCTTAAAACTCTTTTTCATATTAACCCTGCTTTTTGGGAAACTTTTCTTTTACTTTGTTAAAAATATCCTGAAAGCTGTCAGAGGAAAGCATTGCACCACTATCCGATACAGGAACCTCTGTAAGCTCCGCTTCCGTCAATTCAGCCAGTAGATGCACTTCATCCTTTCCAACTGCAATCACCAGATATTTCGTTCCAGCCTGCACAATTTCTACTATTTTGTTGTTCCCAACATGAATCGTTTCAATAATTTGCAGATTCTTATGATTCGAATGTGCTTTCTGAAATCCTCCCATCCATTTTGTCGTTAGATATGTAATCAAGAGAACAAAAACAAATATGAGAAGAACTCCGATCAGTTGTAAAAAGCTTTCCAATGAAGATACCGCCAAAATACTCATACGCTATTATCCAACTATTTTTTTAACTGCCTCAACCACGCGGTCTGCCTGGAATGGTTTTACGATAAAATCCTTTGCACCGGACTGAATCGCCTCAATAACCATTGCCTGCTGTCCCATAGCAGAACACATAATAACTGTTGCCGCAGGATCTTTTTCCTTAATCTTTTTTAATGCCTGAATTCCATCCATCTCCGGCATGGTAATATCCATAAGCACCAGGTCCGGATGGAGCTCATCATATTTGCTCACCGCAACCGCGCCATTTTCAGCTTCCCCTGCCACCTCATATCCATTTTTTGTAAGGATATCTTTAATCATCATACGCATAAATGCTGCATCATCACAAATTAATATACTCTTTGCCATCTTTTACTCTCCTATTGTGAATTTTTTATTCCGGCATTAATAATTTCCGTTATTCGAACTCCAAAGCTTTCTTCAATGACCACAACCTCACCCTTTGCGACATTCTTTCCATTTACAAGAATATCAATGGGTTCACCGGCAATCTTATTAAGTTCGATAATTTTTCCCGGGCTAAAATCCAGAATATCTGAAATGGATTTGGAGGTTCTACCCAGTTCAACGGTAACCTCCAATGGAACATCCATAATCAAATCAATATTTTCCGGAACAAAAGCGCTTGTCATTCCTCCGGAAAAAGCAGAAAACTGGGCAGGCTGTACATTTACAGGTTGCCCCATCATCGGCTGTCCCATCATCGGCTGTCCCATCATTGGCTGCCCCATCATCGGCTGTCCCATCATTG
>CAMDYX010000026.1 GCA_945910395.1 uncultured Agathobacter sp.
GTATACAGATTCCAGTCTTACAAAGAGAGTGAAACGGAGAGAAAATTTCAGTTTGGACCTTTGTTATGGGTACTGAATTTAGTAGAAAATAATGCGTTTAGTAGGGGTGTTCAAATGAACACCCCTTTGAACACCCCTAATGGTACAATCGTTAAGATTGTATCATTTTTATTGTCCTAATGAACAATGAAAATAACTAGAACACAAAAGAATGTAGACCTTTTCTTTGATGACAGTACGCTAAAAAAAGAGATTCATTTTAAGCGCTTACGTTAAATGCATTGTTTTTCCTTTTACTGGGCGAACAAAGTTGTTTCACACGCAAAAAAGAAATAAACAAAGCGAAAAAGTTGCGTACAAGATGACTGCCGGTGAGATGTTCTTTACGGTAAGATTGTTTTAAAAAAACAAAGGAGAAGAACAACGTTTATGGAGCAGTACATTTGCATATCAAAAGATATTTCTTTGAGGGCCTTGGAAAAGAAAAGGGATATATTGGAGAAAGAATTGCAGAAAGAGTTTGGAAGCTACAACCCAACGGTTTGCTGGCAGTTACTGGACGACGAACTGACGATGCAGGTGCTTTTGAGGGTTGAGAACAGCGGCGTTCTTTTTGGGAAGGCTTATTTTTCGAGCGACGTTTTGGAAGAAGGTGAGGAAGAGTACCGGCTTAGTTTTAGCTCCTCTCTTCCGGACGAACCCTTTAGGTATAGCGAAGAAAGATTAGAGGAATGGTCGATGATTGAAAAGAAGGTTGCTGATTTTGTGCTTAAGGAAATGGGAAATGAGTCTTCAATGTAGCCGTTATGAAAATAATTTTATTTTAGAACAAAGATATGATGGATTTTATTTTGTGGTGAAAATATAATCTTTTATAAGCTGAGATAGAAGGAACATTTGCGAATACTTTAAATAATTATAGTAAATTGCTACAGATACTCGCAATTTTTTCTATATGAATAATACTCTAAAATATTGGTATAAACTAATCCAAAAAGAAGGAGTAATATGCCATGACAAACGAAGAGTTACTGAGTCGTTTGGAGAGTATTCTAAAGCAGAGAGGTATGACTCTTTATGAACTGCAAAAGCTAACAAATGAAGATGTCATAAAGGAAAGCACATTTTATTCGATGTTTGGAAAAAGATCCGCTGTAAAGATTGAATACATCTGTGAATTCTGCAGGGTGCTTGATATATCAGTATCGCAGCTTATTGATGAAAAGAACAGTAAGAAATATCTTACTCCAGTTCAGATTGAACTGCTTGATGAATTTGAAGGATTGGATGATGCCATGATTCGAAGGATAATACCGATGGTAAAGGGTATAATCTTTTCCGAGAAGAATAAGCAATAAACCGGTGATTCGAATGAATAATTCGATGCACCGGTTTTCTTTTTGTGGCAGTTATAATGATTGGTCTTTCTTTGGTTGTGAGGTCTGTTCTTTTGACTGTGTTTTATCATCCTCACGAGCTTCTTCCTGAACGTGAGATTGTATAGACTCAGAACCATTTTTATCAATGTATTGACTAAGCGTAGATAATGCTGATTCAAGATTTTTCAAGTCTGATTCATGCTGCTTCCATGTGGATGTAAGGGCTGCTTTTTTATCCTCCATAAGGCTATAGCCATCAGTCATTGTATGGTAATTCATCTTGGAAGGTATTATGCCAAACTTGTCATTTAATACATGTTCTGCAGCATAAAAAAGAGTAAGTTTTGTATCATGCGCCCTGTAATATCTGTCAGGATCCTTAGAACGAAGCATTGCATTATGATACCTTAGGTTATCCTTATAAATCTCTGCATAATGAAGAATCTCTGATGCAGTTCTCATCTTTTTTTCAAGCTCTACGAGAGAAGATTTTGTTTCTTTTATGAGTAACTTCTGTTCAGAAATTGCTTCCTCAATATTTTTTATCTTATCCATCGAAGCGTAGGCATGAGCTGCAGCTTTTAAGTTTTGAACATTTGCCCAGCGAAGCAGTGAAGGAGAGGAGAGAATCTTATCGGTGGATGTATCAATGAGCGTTTGGCGAGGATCTTTTGTGATATCTTTAGGTGTTCTTTTTATGATATCATCCATGGATTTAATCTTAATCTCATCTGAAGTTTGAAGCCTTTTTGGAAAAGGAGTTTTTCTTTTTTGTTCTTTTGTTTTATTCCTATCAATCCTATCCTTTATCTTTTCTTTAGTATAGAATTCACCAAGAGACCTTGCTGAACCGCGAATGAAGTTTTTACTTTCCATAGGGCGAAATGATATGTATTTTGGTGAATCATCGGTAAGATTTTCACCCTTTATTTCATAGCCCTTTGCTTTCATGAGTTCAAGAAAGTTTTCATAAGATGAGGCAATGGAAACGATGGAATCAATATCATCAAGTAGCCGTTTCTTATATGAGGTATTCTCTTTACCAGATGCCCATTCATTGTATTTGACACCTCGTTTTTTACCAGCATTAATAATGGAAAGATTATGTTCCATACAAAGTTCATCACTGAGGTGTCTTATGTGATGATAACTTCGTTTGTTGTCATCATATTTTCTGTGATGAATGTTATCAGCTGCACAGAAAATGATATGATTATGAATGTGCTCATGGTCAATATGTGTTGCAAGTATATAGGAATATTGTCCTTTAAGTAGACGTTCAGCGAGCTCTTTTCCAATGGCATGCGCTCCATCATAAGATACTTCACCGGGCATAAAAGATTGTATAAGATGATATGCCTTGTTTGGTCCTGCGCTTATGGTTTTCTTAAGAGCAAAATCAAACTCAATATCAGCTGATTCCGGAGAACAGGCAAAGGAATCAACGAGCATTTTTTCGTCTGTTTTGTCAGAATTTGTGATGTAGCTTACTGCCTTGTTAACGGTTGCTTTAATAGCATGGATCTTTGTATATGCCATATCTTATCCATCATCTCCTTTACCTGTTTGATATCATTGGCAGTTGCAATATCAAAAGTATTTGCCTTTCTGGCAATCTGATTTATGTTGTTATTAATCTGTGACAATGCTTTGTTGTACTGCTTAAGTTCCGAGTAATCTATTTCATAAACAAAGCTATAGACAATAAGGTTTCTTATGTATGAAGAGCGACTTGGAAGACCGGAAGCTTTCCACTTTGCTTCAAGAAGAGCTTTTTCATCGTCGCTTAAAAAGAATTTGAACTCATTATTCCGCGTTCGTTTTTTACCCATGTGATTTAATTCCTTTCGTAAAGTATAAGGGGTCCGGGGATATCCCCGGGAATTAACAAAATGATGCCTATTAGTAATAGGAAGAAACGCAATCATTTTGTTGGGTGTGGGAACACACCCAGTGCTTGCTATTCCTTTGCACAATTCCCGTAGGGAATGTGCATCTGATTATAAAGAAGGATAAAAAAAGACTGTGTACAGGCATAGTATCCCGTGCAACAGTCTTAATTGGTCGAATTATTATATTGTGTCATCCGACTAATATTCTAAATGATATGAGTGTGGTCGTGCAAGTACTGAATTTAGACAGACGCATCTTTTATGCTTTTCCTATGTAACAAATAGTAATGCAGT
The DNA here is from genome assembly GCA_945910395.1 of uncultured Agathobacter sp. Lineage (GTDB taxonomy): Bacteria > Bacillota > Clostridia > Lachnospirales > Lachnospiraceae > Roseburia. The sequence goes on from CAMDYX010000026.1 coordinate 3,566, forward strand.
ATTTGGGGGAAAGCATTATTTCAGCAGTAAACTTGAAATGGCAATTCTATATTGATTTATTGGACATCCATTCACATGGGTGTCTTTTTTTTTTACTACTACAATAAATTGGAGTAATCCTGCCATAGATAATTGACATATGCATTCCTCTGAATAAAGGAGGGTGCAAATGCGACATTGGAAGGGAACATAAGTTCATCATCATTTCTTAAAGCAACAAAAGTGGTCAATAAAGCAAATGTCATACAAAAAATGTTTGGCTACAATGAAATCAGGAGAGATGCGATGAAAAAATATTTTACTACCGAGGAAGTTAAGGCTATCGGTCCACGAATAAGAAAACTTCTTGATGAGAATGGAATTTCAGTTGCTGAAGCGGCAGGCGAGCTTGGTATTGAAGTGAGTTATTACTATCGGATGTTAAAAGGTACCAGGCCAATGACAATTGATAACCTTATTGCTCACTGCATGTATCTTGATGTGAGCTTAGGATATCTGCTTGCCGGGGATGAGAGTTTATATTGGGATGATAAGAATAATGTTGTCCCGGGAGAGATTGAAATTCTTATAGAAAAAGTTGTTTCTTCCATAGAGAATCTGGATGCACACAGACGAGCTGAGAAGGCTGCGAAACTGGGTCACAGATTTTCTGAAATGATTGAGAGGATGAACTGATATTTCGTCTCTCAGATAAAGCACACAAGGGGAAGCAACAGCCTCTTGTGTGTTTTTATGGGTGATGAAGGTATTGTTGATAAGTACACAACAATACATCCCTTTTGGTCGGGGGAACATATCACGAACCATTACTCATAATGTGTTATCCACACAACTGAACCTTGAAAACTAAATATGAAAGTTCGCAGGACGTACAAAAGAGTTAGCTTGCTAAGAGGCTGTGCGATGATATGAGCGTGGCTGTTCTGGTTAGTGGTAGTGAAGGCCTGCCATGGCGATGATCCTTTTGATAATAATGATACACATTCTTATAGAATCCCATTTACGACGAGGCGGTGCAAGACCGGTGTGAATCGTGAACCTGATGATTACCTGCGAATCTATTTTTTGTCTGTCAATAAAAGTGCATAAATAGTGTTGCAAAACCACACAACGAGTGGTATTATATAAACCACACAACGAGTGGAAAGGTGGTGAAAACATGATAGATAGAAATTCAACAACAGAAGAGCTGGCTGCATACCTTCATGAGTTAAGATTGAAGACCAAAATGAACAGAAGAGAATTCGCAGAATATTTTGGTATTCCATTAAGAACTGTAGAGGAATGGGAAGCAGGAAGAAGAAGGATACAGGATTATCTTTTAAGATTAATTGAGTATAAGCTTTATATGGAGGGTATGATTTAGCGTGTGCATTTTTACTGGCAGATAAGCCGGACATAATTTATATAGCGAAAGGAGCACACTAATGGCTGAAAAAATGGTAGAGAACAAGTTTAAGTACAAACGAATCGAAGCTGCATGTGAAATATTTGGATGTGGCAGAAAGAAGATGAGGCAGATGGCTTTGGATGCAGGAGCCTTATACAAAATTGACAAAACTCTTCTTATTGATATTAAGAAAGTAGAAGATTACATTCAGGAATTTTTTCTTGTAACAGAGGAGTAAGAACTCGTATTTTAGAAAGAGGAACAGGCTGGATAATTCTATGTCAAAAAAATACAAGTCGCATTGACTTATTGTAATACATAAAATATAATGGTAATAGTAACGGAGGTATATTATGGCGAGAACAGGAAGACCTAAGGCTGAGAAACCCAAGGAACACATCCTTAGTTTCAGGTTAAAGGAAGAAGAATTCAGCCAGATTAAAGTGTATGCCGCTCGTTATAACATGACCATGACTCAGATAATCGAGGAAGCTGTTAAAGAGTATTTCAATAAACAGCAGACACAGAATTAGTTCAGTGTAGAGTCTCTTTCTTGCTTGAAAGGAGTAAACAATGGCAAAAGCAAGAAAAGATCCTAAGGGTAGAGCTCTTAGAACCGGAGAGACTTATCGAAAGTATGATGGTATGTATGTCTACAAGTACACAGATCCTTTTGGAAAGAAGTCCTATGTTTATTCAAAAAAATTGAGTAAGCTGAGAGAAAAAGAGGAGCAACTTAAGAGGGACCAGCTTGATGGACTTGACCTGTATACGATGAGAATTGCAACCATAAACTTTGTGTTTGATAGATACATTTCATCAAAAACAGAACTAAGGTCAACGACCTTTGCAAACTATATGTATACATACGATCATTTTATTAGAGAAGAGTTTGGTACACGAAAAATAGCAGAAGTAAAGTACTCTGATGTACTGCAGTTTTACAAGCATCTGGTAGATGACAAAGGACTTGCAATTGGAACACTTGATAATGTGCATTCAGTTTTGCATCCAACCTTTGAATTAGCTGTGAGGGATGATATTATAAGAAATAATCCTTCGAATGGTGTAATGGCTGAGTTGAAAAAGAAATGGGGCAGAAGTACAGGTGTCAGACATGCGCTGACAATGGAACAGCAGGAAGCCTTCATGAAGTGTCTTGATATGCCAGAGCACATAAGATGGAGACCTATCTTCACAGTATTGCTTGGTACCGGATGTCGTATAGGAGAGATAATCGGACTTCGCTGGGATGACATTGATATGGAGAACAGATTGATTAACATTAATCATGCTGTTACATATTATCCCAGAAAAAAGGATACGTATGTATGCGAGTTCGAGGTGTCGTTACCAAAGACCGAAGCAGGAATAAGAACTGTTCCGATGCTCCCGGCGGTATATGATGCTTTCCTAGAAGAAAAGGAACTGCAGGAAGTTCTAGATATTTGCTGCGATGTTGAACTGAATGGAATGAGCAATTTCATTTTCTGTAATCGGTTTGGCAAACTGCATAATCCTCAGGCTCTCAACAGAGCTATCAAGAGAATAACAGAGGATTACAATACTGCGGAAGTGGTAAATGCAAAAAGAGAGAAAAGAGAACCTATTCTTATTCCGCACTTTTCGTGTCATCACTTGAGACACACATTCTGTACAAGGTTTTGTGAGAACGAGACCAACGTAAAAGTGATTCAATCTGTAATGGGACATGCCGATATAACGACGACGTTGAATATATACGCCGAGGCAACAGAACACGCTAAGAAAGAATCATTCGAAAATCTGGCACGCAACTTAGATGTATTTGGTAATAAAAGAAAGAGTCCTGATCGTCTAAGTGCAACTTTTCGGTAGCAACTGCTACCAATGTGCAACTTTTGCAAAAATAATAAGGGTTAAAAAGAACATAATGGCTTAATCGGCATATTAGGAAATGCCGAAGGGATGCTGAATGACACATAAGAAGAAAAATGATTGTTGTTCGGAACACATCCCGACCCTCAAGAGCGCCGGCCAGAAAACCCAGTAAATACAAGGGTTTGCGGACTCGAAAACAGATTTGACCACAAAATGACCACAAACTAATCCGATTCTATCGGCAAAAATCGGAAAAGATTTCTGTGAAAAAACAAAAACAGGCATGTATTTAGTCAGCCACTTTCTAAGAAATTAGAAGGTGGCTTTTTTTCGTCCAAAATCATCCTGAATAATTCGGGGAGTGTCCCGGAGCACAGAAGGGAGGTGGCCATGTGATCGAAGCCGATGATTACAAGCATGATGATTGGATTAATGAGGTACGTAAACGCAACAGGAGCCTGAGAAGACAGTTTCTCAAGTATAAAGATGCCGAGATCGTGTACAGTCTCACTCATCGCAAGTTACTTGAAATGGCTGACGAAGCCGGGGCAATCTACCGAATCGACGGAACCGTGCTGATCAACAGAGAGATTTTTGATGAATATCTGGAGCAGTTTCATCAGAAGCCCTGTACGTATTCCGCATATACCAAGCGGAAGCAGTACGAAAAGGACAGAAAGGAGGAGTCATGACAGGAAATATCTGGATGTGTTCCCATCTTCTGGATGAACAGGATCTGGAATTCGGAAAGCATGATTTCATCACCTATAAGATGGGGCAGGAATATTACGGAATGGGCGAAAAACGTTTTGCAAATGCAGCCTGGAAATCCGGTGCTGTATATAAATGTGGAAAGCTGGTCTTGATCCGCAGGGATATTTTTGAAGCGTATCTTCGCAAAACAAGATTGAAGGAGGTAATGAAAAACCATGGCAACGAAGAAAAAAACGGACATGCCGCAGATGTCGATGAGCAAGTACAAGGAGATGAAGACAGTGGCCAAGAAATTTGTTTCACAGAGGGAGGGCTCGGAACTCTACAGTATGGGACTGAATACCTTCCGGAAACTCGCAAATGATTCAGGTGCCGTTTATCGAATCGGAAGGATGGTATTGGTCAATACAGAGGTGTTTGAGGAATATCTGGAAAACTTCCGCGTGTGGAGGTGAGGGTATGTATCCAAAACAAAAATTCATATTTACGATTCCTAAGAAGTTCTACTCGATCACGGAGCTCGAAGGCGAATTTAATATGTCCAGAAATGAGCTGATCAAAAATGCCGTTCTCTGTGGAGCCATGTATCAGATATCGTCGAAGCGCCTGATCAACCGCGTCAGGCTGGAGGAATTCTTTGCCAGAGTGGGGAATCTGGCTGCAGAGATTGATCGGAAATACAGTAAGGTCAAGGATGTCAGTGCGTATTTCGATCTGCAGGATGACCAGGTGATACAGCTGGCCTCTGATGCCAAGGCACTGATTAAGATCCGGGGTACACTGCTTGTGAATCTGGAAGAACTGGAAAATTACATTTCGGAATTCAAGTGTGAGATGAATACCATTGACCCTGAGAAAAATGATGAAATTGAAAAAATCAAAAGGAGGAGCGAACGGTTATGTGTAAGGTAATAGCGATAGCAAACCAGAAGGGTGGGGTCGGCAAGACCACCACAGCTGTAAATCTGGGAGTAGGGATTGCAAATGCAGGTAAAAAGGTTCTGATGATCGATGCGGATCCCCAGGGATCTCTCACCATCAGCATGGGCTTTCAGGAGCCGGACAAACTGACGGATACATTATTCAACATTATTACGATGGTTGCAAATGATGAGGATATGGAGCACGGCTACGGGATCCTTCATCTGGACAATGTGGATCTGATTCCTGCCAACATTGAGCTTTCTACGGCTGAAATATCTCTTTCCTCGGCATTGTGCAGAGAATCAATCATAAAGTCTTATATTGAGGAAATCCGGCCGGATTATGACTATATCGTGATTGACTGCATGCCTTCCCTCGGAATGCTGACGGTAAATGCACTCACATGCGCGGATTCCGTGCTGATTCCGGTCCAGGCAGCATACTTGCCGGTCAAAGGTCTTCAGCAGCTCATTAAGACCATCCACGCGGTAAAAAGGCAACTCAACAAATCATTAAAGATTGAAGGGATTCTGCTCACGATGGTGGATGGCAGAACCACTTATGCAAAAGATATCGTTTCTCGGGTCAACGAAGTATATGGAAGGAATATTCCGGTTTTTCCAATAGAGATTCCTTTATCCGTAAGAGCATCAGAGACCAGTGCCGTAGCAAAGAGCATCTATGATTACGATCCAAAGGGAAAAGCGGCAAATGCGTATGAAGCACTGACAAAGGAGGTATTGGCACATGGCAGCAAATAAGAAACCGAAGATTCATTTTGAGAGTGTGGATGAACTGCTGGGCGTTCCGGTAATGCAGGACGGAACCGAAGTTATCAAGATTCGGGATATTCATCCATTCAAAGATCATCCATTTAAGGTGATGGATGATGACAAGATGGATGAACTGGTGGAAAGCATTAAGGTAAATGGGGTTCTATCTCCGGTTCTGGTACGTCCCAGAGAAGAAGGCGGATATGAGATGATATCCGGTCATCGCCGTATGCATGCCTGCGATAAGGCGGGGCTCGACAGTATTCCGGCCATTATAAAGGAAATGTCCGATGATGAAGCGGTAATCGCGATGGTCGATTCCAATGTCCAGCGAGAGGAGATTTTGCCGAGTGAGAGGGCGTGGTCACTGAAAATGAAGATGGATGCGATGAAACATCAGGGTGTTAAGAATACTTCTGATGAAGAGGGAACTTGTGGAACTCAGTTCCACAAGTTGGATGATGGTTCAAAGACAAGGGAACTGATAGGCAGTGAAGCTGGGATATCGGGCAGACAGGTTCAGAAATATCTCAGCCTTACAGACTTAATCCCCGAATTGCTTGATTGGGTGGATGAAAAGAAGATTACGATTATGATGGGTGTTGATATATCACGTTTCGACAAGGAACTCCAGGGCTGGATCCTCGAATATCGCCGGGATAACGGAATACTGCTTCAGGATCAGATCAATGCCCTGAAGGAACTTAAGAACCTTGAAAACATCACCAAGTACACCTTCACAGCCACAATGAATGATGCTCTCCCGGAGAAAAAGGTTAATGGCCGGGTAAATCTCTCCGAGAAGAAGCTGAATCGCTACTTCCCGGCAAGGATGACATCGATGGAACGGGAAAGGATTATTCTGGAGCTTTTGGAGGAATGGAAGGAACGCAAGCTGAAAGAAGAGGTTTAAAAAGTAAACTTCTGAAACTTTCACGGAAAGGAGTGCTGTTACGATGAGTGAAGGAATAAGCTTCAAATATTTCTATGGAAACGAAGCAGAACAATTTACTTTTTACCGGATCCCCAAGCTGCTGATCACTGCTGATTACTTCAAATCCATCTCAAGTGATGCCAAAATCCTGTACGGACTGATGCTTGATAGGATGTCTCTATCCTCGAAAAATGGCTGGTTGGATGATAAAAAGCGTGTGTTTATCTACTTTTCTATGGAAGAAATCATGGAAAGCCTGAATGTAGGCAAGAATAAAGCGCTTAAGACAGTCGCGGAGCTCGATGCCACTACAGGCATCGGGCTCATAGAGAGGACAAAGCAGGGTCAGGGCAAACCCGCAAGAATCTATGTCAAAAACTTTACGAGACCTGGTGCCCAGAGGTTTACAAATCAAACTTCTGGTAACGAAAATAGCGATCCAGAGGTTTACAAAGTAAACTTCAAGGAGTTTACGGATCAAACTTCAAGAAGTCCCGGATGTAAACCCCTAGAGGTTTATGGATCAAACCGTAATGAGAATAATATTAATAATACTGATTTAAGTGAGACTGAATCTTATCTGATCTTATCTACCGGAGGAAGATGCGATGAGATGCGATACGAGGACATTATCCGTCAGAATATCGCTCTGGATATCCTTTTGGAGAGAAATCCCTATGACAGGGAACTACTGGAAGGAATCTATGATCTGATTCTCGAAACCGTTCAGAGTCTGAGCGAGAGCATGGTAATAGCAAGCGACAAATATCCCACGTCCTTTGTCCGGAACAAGTTCCTGAAGCTTGATGGAAGCCATGTGGAATATGTGCTTGAATGTTTCAAGGGCAACACAACAAAAGTGAAGAATATCAAGAAATACCTGTTGGCGGCGCTTTTCAATGCCCCGACCACCATCAGCGGTTATTATCAGGCGGAAGTAAACCATGATATGCCGCAATTTGCAGTAAGATAGGAGGAAACATGAGATACGTATTCAAACCGTTTGCGTTGGTGCTGGCACTGGCATTATTCCTTATAAATCTGGTAATTGAGGTGGTAGCATGGCTGTTTTCATGGGTAGCATTCTGGATTTTCCTGCTCCTTGGAATATGCGGGATCATAGCTATCGTTCAGCACATGTGGCAGGAATTACTAATGCTTGGTGGAATAGTTGCAGTGATCCTAATTGCGTTTTTCGGATCAGCTGCCTTAAGTGCAAATATAAATCGACTAAGAAAATGGCTGGTGGAGTTTTAAAATGGCTAAACCACGCAGTTTTTCCTTTATATTCTGTACGAATAATGGTAGAATAATATAGTATGGTTTCGATTAATTCTCATCTGGTTATTGGAGGTAAAAATTGTTCTTGATAAAGGATTAGTTTGCAATAGAAGCAAGCCTGGGAACATGAAATATAAGAGCTAGACGTTACCGGAAATGCATCTGAGCTATTCTTTTACGAGAATGACTTGGGTGCTTTTTTATTTAAGAATAATATTGGCAAAAAGTTTTTAAAAACTGTTAAGTCGAAACAAATAATACTCTATCTATTAGTAGAACAGATAACCGTGCTACGAAAGAGAGGTATTATATGAAAACAGTTGTGTATTGTAAGCCTACTGAAAAGGGTATTCATTCTTTTTATATTGTTGCTGGAACAGAGGAATTCTTCCTTTTTAACCAGGCATATAGAAGAGGCGTTGAAGAGTATTTTGGCAAAGGCGTATTGATCAATAATGCCTTGGATCATTCCAGGGCACATAAGGATTCAGCTATTTCGCGTACCATGAGCAAGATTCCTATGTATGTTCGTTATGTTGAAAAGGAATATGATGTAGCAATCCTTGAGAAGACAAAGAAAAGTAATCACGGGTATAAGATGAGATGTGCTTAGGAGGTTTAGGAAATGAAGAAGCTTGTTATTTGCAACATACCTATGAGAGAGAACATCGCTAATGTGGTGTTTAGCAGCGATGACCGTTCATTGCCGGTGTCTTCTGATGAATATCGATATCCGGTTCTTTCATTTTTATCTCAGACTCTGAAGACTGAAGATGATGTAAAGTTCCTTCTTCTTGTAAAAAAGGATGGGAAGGAATTTTATAAAAAGAATATAGATGACTGTCTTACAGAGATCCAAAGGGCAAATGCCTCGGCAGGTGCAAAGATATCTTATACAATCATTGATACGGATTTTTCCCAGAAGAAGGAAACCCATGAGCAGTTAATGGGAAAACTGGTCGAGGAGATCGAGACGGGATCTCATATTCTGACCGACATAACATATGGTCCAAAAGATCTTCCTATAGTTATTTTTTCGGCTTTGGGCTTTGCTGAGAAGTTCCTTGAATGTGAAATAGATAATATTGTTTATGGCCAGGCTGAGTTTGTGGACAATAAGGTTGTCAGTTCAAAGATCTGCGATATGACATCTCTTTATCTGTTAAGCTCAGTTACAAATACAATAAAATGCGACGATCCGGAGAGAGCAAAGACGATGCTGAAATCCCTTCTTTCAATGTAGGAGGGATCATATGCGTTATAACAAGGATGAGTGCGAAAAATTAATAGATGAATCGCCTTTATTCCACTTGGACAGGGAAACTGAACCAAGTGCATATCGCCGTGAAGTTCTTAAAATGGTGGAATATTTGTATTCATATTTGATGGCTGTAAATGCAGGAAAGTATGAAGAATATGCCGTGGAGATCGTGGATACTGCCAAACGGTGCATAGAAAATTATGAGCCAGATCAGGGAAGGTTTATTAATTACTTTAATTCTTCTTGGAAGCAGAGTTATGGACATATTGTTGGCAGGGAACTTGTAAAGAATACTTTTGCTGGTGTTCATTTTTCTGAGGACGATGCACGTAACTATCGTAAGTACATGAAGCTTGCTCAATCTATGGGTGCTGACATAGACAGCGATAGTTTTAAGAAAATGGTTTCTGATGCAATGGGAATATCTGTTGAAGCAGTTGAAGATCTTCAGCATATGGCAGAGAGTAAACCAGTTTCATGCACGTATGTGAACGAAGAAGGAGAGGAGTTCAGCCTGATTGATCAGCTTGATAGCGGAATTTATGTTGAATCGGCTATTACGGAGAATGACAATGCAATTGCTTTTATGGATCTAATAAAGATTGTTTTTGAGAAGCTGCAGGAAAGACAAAAACCGATGATGGCGAAATTGCTCACATCAAAGCTGGCGCTCTTAACCACAGAAAATGAAGTACTTTCGGATTATTTGCATTCAATGCCGTATTTTGATGAGGAGATATTTGTTGAGTGCATTCATATAGGGGAGAGTGTTCAGGCTAAGGAAATATCTTCCCGTTTGGGTGTAAATGAAGCAAGCACGAGCAGGTCCTGGAAGAATTTTAAAGATAAGCTCACTGAAGGGATGAAGGAAAGGAAAAATTGAGATGGGATTACGAGACGTAGTAATTAAAGAAGCAAGGCCATTACCGGTTTTACTGTTGGTTGACAACAGCGGAAGTATGGCTAATGAAAAGATCAATACTGTAAATGTTGCTATAAAAGAAATGATCGCTGAATTTTCAGCAATTAAAAACGCAAAAGGAAAGATCAGCATTGGTGTAATTACTTTTGGAAATACTGTTGAGCTGGTGCAGACAATAGATAAAATAGAGAATGTTAATATCCCGGAGTTTACGGCTGCTGGAAAAACCTGGATGGGCCAAGCCATAGATATGGCCGTTGATATGCTTGAAGACAGAGACCAGGTGCCAGAAAGAGCGTACACACCAACAATCATATTGTTGAGTGACGGGCTACCTTCTGATTGTCCTGGAAAAATGGATCCTCAGAATTATGATTTTTCACAATGGGAGCCTTTACAGAGACTGCATTCTAGCGAAAGATTAAAGAAATGTCCGAAGCTAGCATTGGGAATTGGGGAAGGAACAAATTACCAAATGTTAAATGCATTTATTAATAACCCTGAGATTCCGGTAATACGTGCAAATGATTTGGCAACTATAACAAAGTTTTTCCAATGGGTTACTTATTCAATAAGCAAACGATCGGTAAGTAGTAATCCTAATGAAGCGGTTTTGGAGGATCCGAAACAGCGGTTTGATGAAGATGAAGTTGCATATTTAATGGGATTGGTATAGCGAGGAAAGTACTATAGTCATGGATCATATGGAAATCAAATCCGGTGAAAAAAGAATATTCATAGGTGGTGTTTCCGAAAAGGGTGTCAACAAGAAACTAAATCAGGATGCTTTTCTTATCGGATATGATAAAGACCAAGATGTTGCATATATTATAGTTGCAGATGGTCTGGGTTCATGTAAAAACTCTGCACAAGGCTCTAAACGAGTAACGGAGATAATAGAGAACTGGATAAAGAGTCAGTTGCCTAAATATGCATATTTATCGAATAATGTCGCTAATATTTTTGCAAAGCGTTTAATGGAAGAGTGGCAATCTTCATATGATATAGAGGATATTAACACATTTGATACGACGGTTCATGTGGCCATTTATTATAAGGGCAGTATAATGATTGGCGGGATTGGAGATGGAATGGAGTTGATCAACTGCGATGACCTTTATGCCAAGGATAGGATTGATCATAAAGATCTTTTCTCCAATGTTACAAATTCGATGTGTTCCATCAATGCGGAGGAACTGCTTAGTTTTGAGATAGTATCTAAGGATTCTTATAATAATATTGTAACCATAATCATTGCAACAGACGGTATAGCGGATGATCTGATACCAGAGAAGAAAATGACATTATTACCATATTTCTATGATGTACTAACCCAACAAGGTTCTGATGCTATGCAGTCTGAGCTTAAAGAGTGGCTTAAAGACTGGGAAACAGAAAGTCATAGTGATGATAAGACAATTTGCTATCTTGTGGTGAAAGGAAAGCTACATGAATAAAGAAAAAGATTTAATTGGACAAATTATACATGATACGGATGGCAGAGAATATCACGTGACAGCTGTTTTGAGTAAAGGCGGGCAGGGAATTGTATATAGAACTGCAGAAGAGTTCCTGATAAAAATCAATACATCGCTGGACAAGGACAAGTATCGTGAAAGATATAAATGGCTTCAAAAAAGAGGAAGCCAGCTTCCTAAGGAAACAAGGATAGCATTTCCGATTGCTGTATTAGAAGAACCATGGGTTGGATATGTAATGATGGAGGCCAAAGGACACGTATCCTTAAATGATTATGTTGAAAAGCCTGAAGAAATAGACGATTTATGGGATTGGTATTTTAATGCTACCGGAGGCTTGTCAAAACGGTTACAGATAGGTTACCTGCTGGCTAAGAGTTTGAGATATCTGCATATTAACGGATATGCATATGTGGACTTATCGCCAAACAATGTGTTTGTATCTAAAGAAAAGAACAGCCTGGCCATTATAGATTCGGACAATATTACATCCGGAGCATATCGTCCGTTGATTGATGGAACAAATTATTATATGGCTCCGGAAATAGCAAATAAAACAGCGGTTGCTAGTACAGTGACCGATACCTACTCATATGCTGTATTGTTATTCAAAATGTTGACGACATGCCATCCCTTTATTGGAGATGAAGCAGAGGACGCAAATCCCGAAATTGTCCAGGAAAGCGTTGACAAAGGAAAACTTGACTACATTGGGGATCCCGTATCTTCGAGTAATAAGAATTCCAATTTTGAAAACACGAAAATATTTTTAACCGATGAGTTGGCTGAACTATTTAGAAGAACATTCGTAGAAGGAAAAAAGGAAAGCTCTAGAAGGCCAACGCTTATGGAGTTTATGAAAGCATGTATGCATGCCAGAAACAGGGTCATTCAGTGCGACCACAATGGCTGTGATGCTGAGTACTACTATACTGGCTATAAGTGTATTTGCCCGTTGTGTGATTCCCATATAAAAAAAGTTTACTTACTTCAGAGTAGAAATATGGTTAAGACACGTGGGAAAATATTGATTCCTGTCGATGGATCTCAGGATATGAAGCCATTGGATGTTTACGCAGATGATATTGGCTTTATGGCAGTAACAAAGCAGTTGAAATACATTAACAGAAGCTTCTTTGACGAGAATATACCTTTAGAGTCAGATGTATCTTTCCTGGCAGTAGGAAGAACAAAAGAGGGAAAGCTTGCAGCATATAATCTGTCGAAAAATGTAATAACCATTAACAATTCAAAGATGTCAAAAGCAAGGCCTGTAGATCCTTATAAAAAGGGAGTTACAAAACCAGTTGTAGTTGATGATGACCCCGGAGCACATTTTTTGTTTCTTGAAAAAAATATTGATGTAACAACGGAATGTGAATTCATTGATACAAAACAGATTGAGAAATTTTACGGTTCAGCCGAAATCAGTAAGTTTATTACGATCAAACAGGAGGGGTAGTTCTTGAACAGCAAAAAAATAAAATTTGCAAATGAATATTGCTTTATTGCCATACTGGATGATGCTGATCAGCTGGTTCAAAATGGAGTAGTGGATTATCAGATTCTTCAGAATGATCTGCTTATACGAACTATGAACAATGAGTTCGCAAGAGTATCAATTAATTCTGAAGAGGATGCATCTATTTCCGAATTACGTTCGTCGTATGGAAGATCCTTGCTTAGAGCAGATAAAGTGGATGGAAATTATATTTCTTTTACACTTATGAAGTTTTCTGATTCAGTACATTATGATCAAGACAACCCGCTTAGAATTGTTGTAGATCAGGCGATCTCAGCAGACTTAAGAAAATATAATATTGAACCAGAAAAAGCTGTTGACGAAGTGAGAAGACAGTTGCTCGTTAATGAGGTTGGACTTTATTGTTTTGGCTATTCCAGAGGTGATATTTCCGGAGACTTGGAGCTAATAGGAGATAGATTCTCTTTTACAATTTCTGAGACACCTCAGCATTATCTCCATATTACACAAATGCTGAGCAGGTCGAACAGAAATAGAATAGATGCCCCGATTGTTCTTATTGAAGGAACAGTGGAAATTGTTAATGAGCTGACTGATAGAGCAATTCTTACGTCTCGTGCAAACGAGCAGTACTCCAAAATGGTGAGTTCCGACACGGAGTTTATTCAATTATGGAATATCTATAATGAACTTGAGATGGAAAGCATTAAGCAGGAAGCAACAGAGATGGGCTTTCTGAAGTATAAAAGTTTTCATTACTCAAATGGAATGGTGATTTTTAACCTGAGTGGGGGGTATACAAGAAGAGAGTTCTGCGTTGACAACATGTATTATGTTGCAATTGCAAGTATTGATATAGCAAATCCGATGGATTACAACTACAGGTCAGCCACCATAGTTGGAAGTGAGATTGATTATAGTTGTATCAACACCACTGAATTTCGGATTAAAGAGGATATGGATACCACAAGATCGATACCGGCGCATGGATATTTGCTTCCAAGTGTATCAGGATCGGCTGTGCAGAAAAAAAGAAGAGAACAGGCTCAGAAAAATATTATTTCAAATAAATGCGTACTTCCGGGATTGAAGAATATTATCCAGGGTGGAGCTCAGGTAGGTGTTAGTGGAAGAAGGTTTCAACCAATATCTGCTAATCTGGAAAAGAACATATTTGAAAGCGGAGACACTCATTTTACTGAGAAACAGAAGCAGGCATTAGATGTGGCAATAAATACTCCAGATATTGCCATTATTCAGGGACCTCCTGGAACCGGTAAAACTACTGTAATAAAAGCAATTGTTAAACGCATTGATGAGATTTGGAATAGCAGGGCAAAGATTCTGATCACATCAACACAGCATGATGCTGTTGATAATGCTGTTGAAGAAATTGATTATGGCGGTGTTCCTGTTAATAGAGTCTCCGTCAGAAGAGGCAAGGAGAGTGAGAATCTTATTATCTATGATTGGATAGATAAAATGATTTTTTCCTGTGAAGAGTGGCTGAATGCAAATGACGGAAACGAACGGAGTAAAGTCAGGGAACTGTTTGAAAAGCTACTTAAGGTAGAAAATTCTTCAGACTTTTCGGAACAGTTTACTGCATTAGATGATTGCAAGGATATCATCAAAACATTAGGACTGAGTCCGGAAGCAAATAGTAAATATGCAATGGTGCTGGCTGAACTTGATGCAAAGAGAAAGACCGGTCAGGAACTAACGGATTCAAACCAGTTGTCAGCGTTGCTTAGAGGGCAAAGACTAAGCAAGGAAGCATACCTTGATGATGGAATTGCTCAGCTTAAACAACTAGAACAATATCTTAAATATGACAGCGACCTGGAGTTTGAGATTCCGGATTATTGGAAAAAGCTTCGAAGAATAAGCGAAGAGTGTCCTGAATTGGAAGGGTATTTAACACAGCTTGCAAAGGACTGTGAAACTCTAGAAAGCTTATCGCCGGAAACAGTTTCTGTAAATGACGAGCTCTTACAGAAAGATATTACGGATTTGATTAAGGCTATAAGGCTTGAAGTAGTATCTCGTGGAAATGATAAGAAAACAATTGTAGCTAACCTTATATGGGAGTTTAAGCAGGAGCTTACAAACAGTAATAACGTTGATGCAATTATAAAAGCATATTCCAAGATCAATGCAGCGACCTGTCAGCAGGCGGCCAATCCACATTTGAGTGCCTCAATGAGCGGCTTTGATGAAGAGTATGATTATGTAATTGTAGATGAAGCAGCCAGATCGAATCCTTTGGACCTGCTTATTCCAATGTCCATGGGTAAGAAGATAATTCTGGTTGGAGATCATAAGCAGTTGCCGCACATGGTAGAACGGGACATTGTCCAGGCAGTAGCGGCAAAAACAGAGTCCAAGAATATTGAGCAAGTGCTTGAGGAATCGTTGTTTATGCGATTGAACTCGGCAGTAGCTACAGAAGATAAGAAGCTTGGAATCAAACGTACGGCCATGTTGACAGAACAATACAGAATGCATCCGGATATCTGTGATCTTGTTAATGTTTTTTATGATGGAAATCTACAGACACTTTGTAAGAGAGAAGATAAAGAGCATCGATTAGGGATGTATGGCGATAAGGCCTTAGCATGGATTGATATGCCTATATCAGATCAGTGTCCTGCAGAAGTCAGAAACCAAAGTGTAAGCAGACCGTGTGAAGTTGAACGTATTCAAAAAGAACTTGCAATGGTTCTGGCAAAGAATAGTGACTATAAGATAGGAATTATAACATTTTATAGTGCACAGGCCAAACTGCTGAATGATATGGTACAGGACAGATTTCCTGGCGATGTCCATCGAATCAGAGTAGGAACTGTTGATGCTTTTCAGGGAAAAGAGTTCGATGTGGTTTTTCTTTCGGTAGTACGAGCAAATCGAGAGGAAGATATGCGGAAGAGGGTTGGATTCCTTAATAATGATAATCGTCTTTGCGTTGCTTTCAGTCGAGCAAAAAGACTTTTGATCGCAGTTGGTGATGCTTCTACAGTCGCTTTTGATGGAGAAAAGGAATATGTCAGAGCTCTTCATCAAATGTATTTGAAATGCGGGAATTAAGGAGGACGGTAATAAATGGTCAAAACATATGATTTTGGCACAAACACAAAAACGGTGAGTGCTAATGAAAGAAAACCGATTGCCTGGCCGATTGCTGTCTGGTCTTGTTATATTCCGGAAAGCGAAGTACAGGACATTAATATTCTGGAACATTTGATTTTGCAGCTTATTGATAAAGGATATTCCACACCAAAGGATATTCTCTGCATCCAGGTTGGCTTTAACAAAGACCTTGTTGATGCTGCAATTGAAGCCTGTGATGATAAGGGGTATTTTGATAAGCGATTTAAGGAATTAAAACTATCTTCGGATGGAAAAAGTATTCTTGGGAAATATGATAATCCGTATACTTCAGACTTAGAAGCCTCCAAGAACGCAAGAAAAATATATATGTTTCAGGATTTGGTTACCAAAAACGTAATTCCCGTATTTGATATCAGTCGTTTGCCGGATTTCTACTATGACGATGAAGCGATACAAGTGTCATATGATGGTATTGATGGGAAAAAGCCAAAGAGCGCATCTATAAGAATGGCATTGAGATACTGGGCAAGACTTTGCAGTAATAGAAACAGAGGATTGCTGACAGGCGATAATAGCATTGATATATCAGAGCCTCCTGCAGAGGATAATATAAACGATGAAGCTCTCTTTTTTGAAGATGAGGTTGAGTGGGAAAGCATTCAGGATGATGGAAGCGTTAAAGTAAAAACGTTGGCTGATAAGGAAGAAGCGGATCAACGTGAAAAGACAGAAAACCTGATTTCCAACATAACAATTTTGGATGATTCACCGGAAATATATTATGCCAGGGGTTATATTGCGATAAACAGAAATGCTCCAGAGGAGGTGTTAATTTTATCGCCGTTTGGAGAACGGCTCGATGACTGGTATAGAACTCTTGTAAACAGACTAAGAGTAAGTGATCAGGATTTTGAAGATGAAATACAGTTCTTCCTTGAGGAAAAGAAAGAAGAATTAAAGAATACGATTGCTTTTGGAAATGATTTGGATATAGCGTTATTTAACGAATTTCCATTTATATGTAATGACAATGGGTACAAAGCAGTAAAGAAAACGATTACTCGTCTGACGATATGTAAAAACAGAATTGTCGCTGGTGAAGATGAAAGTATCAATTTTGCTCAGGCTATTCGGACGGCTTATGAGGCAAGTATACGCTTGGTTGTAAAAAAGAATGCGTATCTGTTAGAACTGAATGAAATTGACTACGAAGAATACAAGCAGGATCTGAATATGCTGGTAAACTCTTACAGCTTTTTAAACCGTGATATTTATCGTGAGTACTGCGGACACCGAATATATACCAATATGACGGAAGCTACGGGAGATAAAGGATACGCAACTGCATATATGGCATTGCTACTACTGGACGCGTGGAAAGATAAAAATGGTAAGTCAATGGATTTGTTAAGAAATATTCCATCAATACCAATCAGGTTTAAGGAATTAACTTCTTCGTTACGAACGGAAAACCAAAAAAATGGAGCTGGCACAATAGCTTCCCATGGTGGTGATGAGATTGCCGACTTAAAAGTTTCTGTCAAACAAGCTACTACACAATATGAGGAATTTGAGAACTTGTTTAGGGCAATATATAACCGATTTATGGAGGATATATAAGTGAGTAGAAAAAGTAATAAACCACCTTACAATGGTAAGAACGATAGCCAGAAATCCAAGAATGAAAGAGTAAATGAGCTGATGAAGGAGCAGAAAGATAAAATTGACGCTGCTCTTATTACGGATGAGCGCGTAGCGGCTAAAATAGCAGAGCTTGAAGAAAAGAAAAGTGCGCTGGACCAGGAGTATGAAGATAAGAAAAAAGAGCTTGAGGATTCTATTGCTGAACAGCAATTAGCTTTAGATCTCCGGTCTGAAAATCTGGACAAGCAAAAAGAGGCGCAGGATAAAAAGGAAAAGGAGCTGGCTGATACGGAAGAAAAGACGAGAAAACTTTGTGAGTCAGCTGTGCAGGAAGAAGTTCAGAAGATACGTGATAATGAACGGTCGATAAGAGAGAAGGAGAAAGAGGCTGTATATTCAGAATGGGAAACTGATAAGGCAAAGCAGAAAAAAGAATTAGAAGAATATATTGCCGCTCAGAGAAAAGAAATAGATTCTGAACTGGAAAGGGCACATAAGGACCGATCAGACGCTGAGACGCAGAAGTTAGAAAAAATACATTCTGCAGATAAGGAGATTGAAGATAAAAGGGCTGAATTAACGGATGAATATGTAAAAAAGGTAGATGATTTATCCGCCAAGAAAAAGGAATATGAACATAAACTTCTTGAATTAGAAGAAGACAAGGCAGACCTTGCTGAAGATAAAGAATACGTTGCCAAATTAAAGGAAAAGTACAGCAAGTATTCTGAAGAAGAGGTTTTACGCCTTGAAAGCGAGATTGAGCATTATAAAACTCAGATAGGTTTTTATAATAAGCGTATAGGGGAACTTGATGAGAAAACTGCGCGAATGGAAAGCTTGTTACTTGATAATGAAGGGCAGTCATTGATGGCGCGCATTAGCGAACTTGAGATGCAGTTGGAGGAAGCGCTTAAGCGGAATGATGAGCTGGTCAATATGCCTTCTGAGGAGGAAATTGAGCGATTGCGTGCCAATGCAAAGGAACTTGAAGAGCTCAGGATAGAACTTGATGAACAAAAGAGGAAACGTGCTGAGGCAGAGGCTAAAATAAGTGCATATGCTATGAGTGCAAGAGAACTTGAAAATGCCAGAGTTTCTGCAGCTGCACTGGAATCTTTGAATAATCAGTTACAAATGAAACTGAAATATATCAGTGAACAGTATAAAACAACTCAGGAAAGTAAGTTTAAGGTACTTCTTGATATAGATAAGGAATTAGAAGAGCAGCCTTTGCGTAGTCCTAAGGGGTATTCTGGAACGCTTAAAGAGTTATGTGAGTATGTACGTAATTTCGGAGCATATCATAAGAAGCTATATTATTCTATAGATACGATTAGAGTATTTTTCGCATCATTGGCAGCTTCCGAAAAAGCATCACGTCTTCTGATCTTACAAGGACTGAGTGGAACGGGAAAATCCAGCTTGCCACGACTGGTGGCAGAATCACTTGGTGCAGAATGCAAATTGGTGCCGGTACAGCCTTCGTGGAGAGATAATAGAGAACTACTTGGATATGATAATGATTTTACAAATAGGTTCAAGGAGACAGAATTTACTAAATATTTGTATGAAGCATCGGCGGCATCTAACAGGCAGAGAGTATTTTTGATTGTTCTGGATGAAATGAATCTGGCGAGAATAGAATATTATTTTGCCGATTTCCTGTCTGTATTGGAGAAGCCGGATAAAGAGAACTGGATTGTTCCGTTGGTATCCGGATACTCTGAGCTGGATGAGGATCAGAAACCTAAGTACCTTAATTATTCGAACGAAGCAGCCAATATCTGTGTTACAAACAATATTTGGTTTGTTGGAACCGCAAATAATGACGATTCCACTTCTCTTATTACAGACAAGGTCTATGACAGAGCTCAGGTTTTAGACATGGATGAGAGAGAAGATGAGTTTACTGGTAAGAGAGTAGCAAAAGTAGACATGACTCTTGAAGATCTGCTGACCTTATTTGAAGAGGCAAAAACTGCTGGCAATATGTTAAAGGAAGTAGACAGGGAAAATATCCGTATGGTTGATGAATATCTCAAAGACATGGAGATTACATTCGGAAACCGTATCATGAATCAGATGGATGATTTCGTTCCTGTATATGTTGCTTGTGGCGGAACCAAGAATGAAGCAATTGATTATTTGTTGACACATAAGATTTTAAGGAAACTTGATGAACGTTATGAGCCTTACCTGATAGCCAAGTTAACCGAACTGGAAAAAGGCTTGAATGAAATTTATGGTGATGGCGTATTTGAACAGAGCATCAAGAAAATACACAAATTAAAAGAGAGAATCTCAGGGTGATAATATGAGGATTTTTCTTGTTAATTCAGCCGGGAAGACAGAACTCCCGGCTGAAAACGGCAAACACAGCCTGACTTTGTACAACAATTATATTCTTCTTGAAGCCGATGCACAGTCTGATGTCAGGGTTGAGACCATATATGATGACTACATAGTTGTAAAAGAAGGGGTGGCTACTGTTCCTATCAGATGGGATAAAGAGGAGAAAAGTGCCGTCACAATAAGATGTGGTGGAAAAACAGTAAAATATCAATTCCAGCTGGAATGTGTATCACCTATATCCGACGAGGATATTGACAATCTTCTGAGGTTCTTTTCACAAATAGAGGACAATTTCAGATATGATAAGGACTACTCTGTAAATGATCTGTTCGAAGCAATAAGGTCAGATAGGGTTGCACTTATTATTGAAAAAAGGCCATACAGTGGCTATGACGATCAATCTCTTCTTCGGCAAATTCAAGAGACTGTTCCTATGGTTATGGATATATGCTCGCATCCTAAACAAAGCCTTAGAACGGAAGAAGCAATTTTGGATGTTAATCTTGTGAAACGTGTTAATACCAGAACGATGGATCATTTAGCTTCTCATTCTGAGCATTGGAAAGCAAGAACCCTGAATGGGCTGATTCCTAATCGATTACGAGCGGATATATTTGAGGATGAAATCAACATATATGAGAACTTGTTTTTTCGGATGGCGGTTGATGATATCTTAAAATACATTCATAGACAAGCTGTTAGCATAGAAAAGACTGTCGAACAAAATGATAATGCCATAGACTGGAATGCATATGGTGAAGAATTATACGATTATAAAAGAATGCGTTTTTTCGCTCAACTGCTTCCGGATTATAATATTGCAGAACGACAAACAGTAAATACCACTCTCAGATCCTTACTTGAACAATGGAGTCACCTAGAGAGAAATTATTCTACTGTCGAGGCCTCACAATTCTATCATAGTATAGATAAGAAAAAGCATATCAGTCGTAACATCAGACCTACCAATATTCTTAAAAAGGATTCGAGATATAATGCTTTATATCGTCTCTGGTGCGAAATACAAAGACAGGTCGTTCAAGAACATGATGATTCAATGGACGTATTTGGCGAAAGTGGTTTTGTTCTGAATAATTGTTATTCGTTATATGTTACAGTACTCTTGCTATACGTATTCAAACTGTTGGATTGTCAAACAAGGTCTGACTCAAAATTTAAGATAACCGTTGATGGAATAATATTGGTAGAAGCCTTTTTTATCTCGGACAGCATGAATTATTCCGTGAAGACGTCTGTTAACGAATATGGGGCCATAGATATTGTGCTTACTTTTATTGAGAAAGTAAGATATGAATACATACTTCCGACAGATGTGTCATCATATTCTGAGGAAATAAAAAGAAAAATTCCGCACCAGGCTGAACTGAAGGATGGAAAAATAGTGTTTTATGCTAAGCCATCAGATGCTGAGCAAAGAGAATTAAAAAACCTATTTCATTTGAGTAATTCAGCAAAGAAGGGAATGAATGAAGCGGAAAAACGATCCAAAGATGAATTGGATAAGATATGGAGGACACAGCTTGAGGAGCTGTTTTCATCAGGGAAGATCAGGAATTCCAGGACAGCATCTTTAAGAATTAATCCGCAATATGCAATGATGGATAATTCAGAAGTAGATGTTGAAAGGTTTACGGAGACAGTACTTGATAGTGTGAAGGATTCTGTAATATTTACTTTTCCATATGATATCAGTAATTATAGGAAGACGATCCATGCAGATCAACTTTTATATCGATTGCTGAATTATGGAGAAAAGTATCAGGAAAATGATGCTAGGCGTTGGGGAAATTATAGAGTTGGTATATTGCCTATTGCCCAATCAGAGATTAATTCTGCTCAGCGCTTAATGAAACTAATATCCTTAAATGCATCCCGGCTACAGATTCAGTGGACAGGAGATAAGGCAGTTTGCCCTGTGTGCGGAAGCAGAGACTGTTCAAAGGAAGGGACAAACAGTTGGAAGTGCAAAAACTCAGAGTGTGGTGTGATTTTCGGAATTACAAAACATGCTGAGGGCTGCGGTGAGAACTATGAGTGGACCAGGCCACAAATAGATGTCAAAATTAAAGACCTTGATCTGGATGATACTATGGGGCTGATGTTAAAGAAGGAAATGGTTTTTGATCGTTTGGCTATTACCGATTTTGAATTAGAAAAGCAACATGATGGCCAAATCAGATATATTCCGGTTTGCCCAAGATGTGGTAAGCGAAGAAACTGATAGGAATTATGTTGAATGCTAAAAAAGGCTTGTTAATTCAAGCCTTTTTTAATTATGAGAAAAAAGTGTTAAGTGGCGTGACTCACATCCCTATGTATAAGTAGGAAAGAAAATCATCTGGAGGGATATGGTAAATGAAAATTAAGGTAAAGCCTACAACGAATGGAAAACCTAAGAAGGGCAATAGTGCTCCTAAATGCAGAAGTTGCGGATGCCCTTGTTGGAGAAGCGATGTTCTTTATTGTTGGGATTGCTACAAATATCAGTATTTCGAGTCAAGATAGGAGGTGCCTATGAGAAGAAATGGTTATGGCAGAGGATATTATGGACGCGGTTGTGGTTCCAACGATGGATTGTATGGGCTCCTAGCTATTTTTCTTCTGGCGATTTTTGCCATGCCGCTGGTAGGCGGCTATCTTCTGATCACCGGTAAGGATGAGGGATCAAAATTCTTGGGAGGTGCGTTGCTTGTTGTTGGAATTATTGTTTGGATCATGATGGGTATGAGCTAAGGAGGGCGTGCGGATGAAAAATAATGATGGATTAAAAGTCCTTGCAGGAGTGCTTCTTGTCCTGGGTATTCTGATAATTATCGGATCTGCTTCTTCAAAAAACGATTATCGGAACACCTGCATAGAATCCGGATGTGATAATGATAGGGCATATGGAAGCAGCTATTGCTACATTCATAATCCGTATACCAGCACAGGAACTACATCTTCATACCGCTCTGGCAGTAATACATCTTCTACAGGTAAAACCGGATCCTCTTCCAGTCAAAGTAGTACAACAAATAGTCATAGTAGCTATTCATCGCACAGTAGTCATTCATCAGGCTACTCTACGACATACAATACTTTGATGAATGATCCAGCTGATTATGATGATCCTGAAGAATATGCTGATGATGCCTGGGGCGAAGACTTTGAGGATTGGGACGATGCATATGATTATTGGGAAGATTATTGATGACAACGTATAATTAGCAATGGTACAGAAAGGAAAGGTATGAGTATGGATTTTTGGAGCAGAGAAGTAGATAATTCGTTTGACAGCTTGTTTGATATGAATCGTGATGGAGTTTTGGATCCGGTGGAGCAGGGATATCAGCTTGAGTTTCTGGAGCGCAGCATGGAAGAGGATTCCGGCGCAGGCACTGAAGATGAACTTGATCCTGATCTTGATTGGGATGAGCTTGAAATGATGGATGAAGACGAGCGCAGAGAAGCTTTGGAAGATGCGGGATATGATCCGGATGATTTTTGAGGAGGTAGTGATGAACAATATTAGTGTTATGAAAATGATGCCGGTTCGGGTTACCGGAAGTGAACTAATTGCGATACTGGCGATAGGTGCGATTGAAACAATTATTCTCACAGCTTTAATGAAGGACTATTCTGTTGAGCTCAGTGGGGAAACAACAGAGCAGGGAGTGAAGGGAAGTCTTAAATTACAGGCTACCAGATGCTAATCCGATTATTAATGTTCTGACTCCCCGGACATTGTTCAGGGAGTTTCTTTACGCATATTGGCAATTTTCGCTTTTATTTGGCGATATGCTTCTGACCTTTCATGATGCCCGACTATCAGAAACATGTCTTTTCAAAGTTCGGATTCATCGGATTTGTAGTTAGAAGATATCGAAAAAATGTCCAATTTTGACCCATGTCACTGAAGCGTAACTATTTGATTTGTCACCGAAATATAACTATTTGTCACCCGTTGTCACTTTCATTCTGATTTTACCTGTGTTATATTTACAATGGACAAAGCGAACGGGAAAACAAAAACACCCGAACCGCCGAGTCCATTTTCTTTTGCAAAAGAATACGGATGTAAATTGAAGCGTCAGCTCATGATCGAAATGTCGTGGGTCTGGCGCTTTCTTTATGCCCGGAAATGCAGCCTGTGACGACGGGCTGTCGTAACCAATTAAACAATACAGAAGAGACCGGGCCTGAAACAGGGCCCGGCAGATGAGGTGACAAACGAATATGGATTATGAAAATTTCAAAGAGCAGTTCATTGATGATCTGAAGGAGAAGCTATACGAGCAGGGCATTGATGCCAATATCTCAGTCAACGAGGTCAAGAAGCTCAATGAGAGCTACGAAGCAGTCACGGTTACTCCGGAGGGCGGCAACATCGGTGTGAACATCGGGGTCGATAAGTTCTACGATGCCTACGAGAACGGTACTTCCTATGATGCAGTTGTCGACAGGGCTGCCGAGGTTGTATCTGTTGGTTTGGCCCAGAGACCTGACATCGATGTTTCTTCCCTGACAGATTACAGTCAGATGAAGGAAAAGCTTGCGATGGAAGTTGTTTCGACTGAGGCCAACAAGGAGATGCTGGAGACTGTACCCCATCAGAATATCGAGGACATGGCGGTTGTGTATCGCTTCGTATTGAATTCTGATGACGAGGGCAGATCCTCCATCCTGGTAACGAACCAGTTGCTTGAGAACATGGGCGTTACTCCTGAACAGCTTCATGCTGATGCGATGGAAAACGCACCGCAGATCAAGCCCGTGGAGATCAAGGGTATGAGTGAAGTGATGGTCGAGATGATGGGACCTGAACAGGCCGAAATGATGGGTATCGTTCCCATGGATCCCAAGGATGAGCAGATGTATGTTGCTTCCGTACCGGATAAGGTTCACGGGGCAGGCGTTCTTGCTTACCAGGATTTCATGGACAAGGCTGCTGAGAAGGCAGGCGGCGACTTCTTCATCTTACCTTCGAGTATCCACGAGCTTCTGATTGTCCCTGACAACGGGAAGATGGAGCTTAAGGATCTGGAGGCTATGGTGAGAGAGGTGAATGCAACGCAGGTTGCTCCTGCTGATAAGCTCACTGATAGTGTGTACCACTACGATTCCCAGAATAAGATCTTCGAGCTGGGTGAGAAGTTCGTAGAGCGTCAGGCTGAGAAGGAAGCTGCTATCGAAGCTAAGTCGGAAGGTCGTGATTCCATCCTGGATGACCTGAAGGCTAAGAAGGATGAAGCTGCAAAGCAGCCTAAGAAGGAGGCAGCCGAAAAAGCAGTAACAAAGAATAAGGGTGGCGAAGCCATCTGAGCCTGAAAGCGGGCGTCAATCGTGGGAAGTTCCTGCGGTTGGCGCCTTTTTTGATGAAAAGAAAGTGAGGAATAGAAATGTACCCATCGAGTAGAGAAGCATTAGTCGCGGAAGAATTAATCGGTCCATACAGCCCGATTATTGGGAGAAAGCCACCGCTCAGTCATCCATGTAATTGCAAGGAGGAATGCCCTTATGGCTATGATAAGCCGTTCTGTTTTCCTTGTTATAAGAAAATCATGGAGGAGCACAGGAGCAGAAGAAAGGGATAGCGATGAACTTTGACTACTTTTATGAGGAGCAGTCAGAAAGCTATGCATTTTATAAGATTCCGAAGGTTCTGTTTACCGAGGAAATGTTTGAAGGACTTACGACGGATGCAAAGGTTCTGTATGGATTGCTGCTGGATCGTGTCAGCCTCTCCAAGAAGAACGGATGGATCGATGAAAGCGGCAAGGTGTTTGTCTACTTCACTATTGAGACAGTAAAGCGGTCGATGCGATGTGCCAACAGTAAAGCCTGTGCACTGATGAAGGAGCTGGTGGACTTTGGACTGATCGAGCGCAGGAAGCGCGGGCTGGGAAAACCGGCAGTCATCTATGTAAAGGATTTTGCCCGCTTCCAAATATCGGAGCTACAGGCTTCTGAATATCGGAACTATGGAGATGTTGAAATCGGAAGTTTGGACGTTCGGAAATCGGAACCTATTAATACTGAGAGAATTAATACTGATATAAATGAGACTCATTCGATTCTTTCAGGGGAAGAGGAAGAGAGACGAGCGTACTCTGATTATTTCACAGAGCAACTGGGATTGGAATATCTTCATCAGGACAATCCTTATGATGGTGAGATGATTGACGAGATTCTGGGTCTTATTGTGGATACGGTTTGCTCCGGTAAGGAAAAGATCCGTATTGCTGGGGATTATAAGCCTGTAAATGTGGTAAAAGGCCAGTTCATGAAGCTGACGCGGGAGCATGTTCAGTTCGTGATCGATGGAATCAAGGAAAATACCACGCAGGTCAGATGTATGAAGCAGTACCTTCTGGCAGCGCTTTACAATGCTCCTCTTACAATCAGCAACTATTATCAGGCCCTGGTAAACCATGACATGGCGACAGGGAAAATCTAACACAAGGAGAAGAATCAAAATGGCAGATGTAATTTCAATAAATCTTGATCCTATGAAGGACGGTATCATCGGAAAGACTGATACGGTGGAGAGTACCGCAGGAAGGTATCTGGTAGTCGGGACCAATTTCGATCACAGGATTATTTCCGAGAAGGAATTCTGGGCTTATCTGAAGGCGATGGAGGATGCCGGTGTAAGTCATCAGGCAATCATGGGAGAGTACCTGATTTTTTATGATCAGTCGAAGGTTATCACGGTTTCCGGAGATGATTATCTTGTCGGAAGCTTTCTTCTGGTGAAGCCCTCCGGCGACAGCAATGTCTTTACCCATATGTCCGACGAGGATATCGAGGGTGTCAAAGAAGATATCTCAGGCTATTTTTCGGAACTGATCATCAATGGTGAGCGCTATGATGCGCTGGCAGTGTAAGGAGGTGAGAGCATGAGCAGAACGATTCCCAGAGCATATGTGACGGCTGCTTGGCCGAAGAATCGCGTGGATGCGGAGGATGATGCAAGAAAATACTGCAGGGAGCTGATTAATGCAGGCTATATGCCTGTTTGCCCGGTACTTTCCTACAGCGGCGTATTTGACGAATCCGATCCGGATGCTTGTAAGAAGCGCAGAGAAATGGCGGAGGATGACCTTCGCAGATCCAGATTTCTCGTGGTATGCGGCAAGAAGATGAATGACGAGGTGAAGGAGGATATCTCCATTGCCAAGAAGGCTCGCGTGATTCATACCACGCTGGATGGCGTCCTGGAGTGCAGTTAAAGGAAGGCGGTGATGAAATTTGCAGGAGGAAGTTGAAAACAAAACAGTCTCCCTCGCGATACGGAGCACAAAGCTGACTTTTCGCCTGCTTTATAAGGCATGGAAGGCATACAGGGCTCATGAAGAAAAGAAAAAGATTCAAAAATCACAGAAGAAATCGGAGCCTGTTCATGGCAAGCAGTCCGTAAAGGAGTTGATAGGCCAGGGGCAGGGAGTATCTTCCGTAGATCTTGCTGATGAGGGTCTGAAGGACTTCCAGAAGGTGGCAGCGAAATATGGTGTGGACTTTGCAGTTGTGAAGGATAAAAACGAGATTCCTCCGAAGTACACGATCTTTTTCAAGGCCAAGGATGCCGATGCCATAGACCGGGTGATGACGGATTATGCTGCCCGGATGTTGAAAAAGGAAAAGGGCGGAGTGCGTGAAAGTATCCTGAAGAAGCTTGCGAAGTTCAAGGATATCGTGGCAAAAACGCCTCGTAAGGAGCATGAGAAGCGAAAGGAGCACGAGCGATGAACAGTAAGGTGAAGAAGAAAATCGTTCTAAATATTCCTTATGTGGTTCTGGGGCTTGTGTGTACAAATATCGGTGAAGCCTGGAGGCTTGCGGGAGGAGCAAATGCATCGGAGAAGGTGCAAAGCCTGATCCTGGACGGATGTTTTGGCGCTGCATTTTCAAATCCGATGCCAAGCTTCGTTCCCTTCGACCTTCTGATCGGCCTGATCGCCGGTGGAGCGCTTAGGCTTGCGGTATACCTGAAGGGTAAGAATGCGAAGAAATTTCGGCACAATATGGAATATGGATCCGCCAGATGGGGAACCCACGTAGACATAGAACCATACATGGATCCGGTGTTCAAAAACAATGTCATCCTGTCTCAGACAGAGAGGCTTACGATGAATTCGAGACCATCAAACCCAAAGTACGCTAGGAACAAAAACGTCCTGGTAGTCGGCGGCTCCGGTTCAGGTAAGACCAGATTCGTGTTAAAGCCGAACCTTTTGCAGATGCATTCAAGCTATGTAATCACAGACCCGAAGGGTTAGATTTTAAGAATACAGAGAAAATATGTCATTAAAAAATGAAGTGTTTTCTGTGTGTTCTTATTTTTTAGCATTATGAAAG
>CAMDYX010000027.1 GCA_945910395.1 uncultured Agathobacter sp.
ACCCACTCTCGTTTGTAAAAAGCGTAGCGGTACTAAGTTCGCAATAAATTGCTCACTAAGTGCCGACGCTTTTTAAACGTTCCAATTCAAATAGCAAATTCATTTGGGAACACAATTTCGAAATAGGAGATAAAAAATGAAAATAGAGGGAAAAGATTTTAGAAGAAAGAATAAAAGAAATGTGATTCGGCTTGAACACATTCCTATTCAAACAGAGGATGGGAGTGTGGAGTTTCCGATGCTGAAATTTCCGCTCCTTGAGGAATGCGGCATGGTAGAGCACTGTTTTACCACGAGAGGCGGCGGAGTAAGCGAAGGCAGCTTTGAAAGCTTGAATTTGAGCTTTACAAGAGGGGATGAGGAGTCTTTCGTCCGAAAAAATTATGACCGGCTCGCAGCGGCGCTTGGTGTGGGGAAGGAGGACTTTGTCTTCTCGGATCAGACCCATACCACAAATGTCCTTCGGGTGGGAAGGAAAGACTGCGGAAATGGACTTACCAGACCAAAAACCTATTCGGATGTGGACGGACTGATCACCAATGAGCCAAAGGTTGTGCTCTCCACCTTTTTTGCAGACTGTGTTCCGCTGTATTTTGTAGATCCGGTTCACAGAGCAATCGGACTTAGCCATTCCGGCTGGAGAGGTACCGTTGGAAGAATGGGAGAAAAGACTCTTTGCAGGATGAGAGAGGAGTTCGGAACAAATGCCGGGGATGTGCTGGCGGCCATCGGCCCCTCCATTTGTCGGGAATGCTACGAAATCAGCGGTGATGTTGCCAGGGAATTTGTAAAAGAATTCAAAGGACACGAAAAGGAAATCTTAACTCCTTTTTCTGAGGGGACTCCTATAGAAGATTCCGACAAATTTCATCTGGATCTGTGGAAATGCAATGAGATTGCGCTTACAGAAGCAGGGATTCTGCGGGAGCATCTGGCGGTTACCAATATCTGTACCTGCTGTAATTCCAGGCTTTTGTTTTCCCACAGGGCAAGTAAAGGGAAGAGAGGAAACCTGGGTGCATTTCTGTATATCAGGGAATGACCTTAAGAAAATACTAAGAAATTATTACGCTCAAATTAATTGTATATTACAGGTAAAATGGTACACTTAGGGTGTACTATTTTATTATTGTGGTGCGCTTTATCGCACAGTTTGCAGGCTTAGGAGGATATGCAGTGGTTTCTCTTAATTATCGCGATTCAAAACCGATTTGTGAACAGGTGAAGGATGGCATTCGAAAAATGGTGGTTTCCGGTGCGGTTGTAGCAGGGGAGAGAATGCCGTCCATATTGGAATTTTCAACAAGGTTTACCATCAACCCCAATATTGTGAAAAAGGCTTACAGGGATCTGGAAGAAGAAGGATATCTTCTGGAGGAAAAAGAGGGAAGCATCTGCGTGGGAAAACACAAGGAAATCCAGAATCACCGGGTAGTGGAATTATTGCAGACCTTTGATCAGGTGGTGGGAGAATTGGTTTTCTTGTCTGTGTCACCGGATTCACTAAAGGAGCGAGTGGAGCAGATCGATGAAAGGGGATAAAAGGAATGATACAGGTAAATCATTTGGTAAAAAATTTTGATAAATTCCGGGCATTGGACGGTGTAAACATGCATGTGGGAAAAGGGGAAATCTATGGTCTGGTGGGTCCCAACGGTGCAGGAAAGTCTACACTGATCCGACATCTGACCGGAGTGTACCGTCAGGATGCAGGAGAAATCTTTATTGACGGACAGCTGGTGTTTGAAAATAACGAGGTAAAAAATGAAATTGCATACATTCCGGATGAGCTGTTCTATTTCCTTCAGGCGGATACCCTGGAGATGATGCGTTATTACAAAAGCATCTATAAAAGCTTTGATGAAAAGAAATTTTACCGCATGCAGGAATTTTTCCCGAACATTGACGTAAAGCGCAATATCAGGCAGCTTTCCAAGGGGATGCAAAAGCAGGTGGCATTCTGGCTTTCCATCAGCTGCATGCCGCAGCTGATGATTTTGGATGAGCCGGTGGACGGACTGGATCCGGTTATGAGAAGACAGATATGGAGCCTTCTTTTGGCGGAAGTGGAGGAACGAAAGATGACCGTTTTAGTTTCTTCCCATAACTTAAGAGAGCTGGAGGATGTATGTGATCATGTGGGAATCATGAATAAGGGAAAGATCATTATTGAGCGTTCTCTGGAGGAACTTCAGGGAAATATCAGTAAGATTCAGGTGGCATGCCAGATCGGGATGCCAAAGCTGCCTCCACAGTTTCAGGTGCTTCATATGTCCAACATCGGCCGTGTGTACACTCTGATTGTAAAGGGAAATCCAAAGGAGGCTGCGAAAGCAATTGTAACAGAGGGCAGCTACAGGAGTATCGTTGACGTGCTCCCGCTTACATTGGAAGAAATCTTTATCTACGAGATGGGAGGTGAAAACTATGAAGTCAAAGACATCCTGTTTTAATTATGCCATTTTAAAGAAAAATGTTGTATTGTACTGGCCAATCTGGCTGATTTATTCCATATGTATGCTGATACTTCTGCTGGGACAGCTGTGGACGAATATCCACTATAATATCCGCTGGGGCACCTTAACAGAAAGCAGACATCTTCAGATCATGTTAGATTCCATCAATCCGGCTTACTGCATATTTGTGATTATGGTAATGTCCGTGATTACGGCGATGGCACTTCATAGCTATCTGTTTACCTCAAAAAGCTGCAATATGATTCATGCATTTCCGGTTACAAGAGGAGCGCTTTACCGTACCAATGTGTTTACCGGATTACTCTTTTTGATTGTACCGATTATCCTTACATTCATTACGAGCCTATTTATGTGCCTAAGCTACGGAATTACCTGCGTGGAATATCTCGGAATCTGGTTTGTAACGATGACGGAGGCTGCTGTGATCTGCTATGCAACGGCAACGTTCTGCGCTATGTTTTCCGGACAGCTTTTTGCCCTTCCGGTTTATTTTATAGCCGTAAATGTCATTGGGCCGGGAGTCATTTCTTTATTCTCCGCCCTGTTGAATTTTCTCGGCTTTGGATTAAGAGTATCCATAGATACCAGTAACTTCGCCTGGATGTCTCCGGTGTACTTTGTGAGTAACAAGGTCTGCCTGCAGGGATTTATGGAGAATGTAGACAGAGAATATCTATGTACAGATTTGAAGTTTTTTGGTATTGGACCCCTTTCCGCTTATCTGATTGTGGCCGTTGCTCTGTTTGTGGCAGCCTATGTGATCTATAAAAAACGCCCCTTAGAGCAGGCGGGAAATCTTCTTACCGTTTCCTGGCTAAAACCGGTGTTCCGCTGGGGTGTTGGTATCTTTGGCGGATTTGCCGGCGCGCTTTTTATCGTAGGAATGATTGAGAGCATACTCGGAACAATCGGAAAGGGATGGATTCTGCTGCTTGCGGTTTTCGTTGGAGTGATCGTCTTCTTTGTGGCCCAGATGTTTATGGAAAAGAAGTTCCGCGTCTTTTACAAACGGATCTGGGTCGAATGCGGATGCTTATGCGTGACGGTCCTTGCTGTGTTTGGAGTTCTGTTTGTCACAAAAAGCCGGATGGAGAATTATATTCCTTCGGCGGAGCAGATTGAAGAAGCAACCGTGCAGTTAAGCTATATGTGTGAATATGAAGAAAATGATGTAAAGCAGGTCATTGCACTGCACAAAGCAATTCTTGCCCAAAAGGACTCCTTTGATAAGCTTGACAGCTTGGGAGACCATTGTGCAGGAATCAATATTTCCTACAGCTTAAAGAACGGAAGGCTGATTGAGCGAACCTATATTGTCCCTTCGGATGGCGAAGGGGAGGAAATTGTAGCCTATTGTCTACAGCAGGAGTCCGACCCGGTTCGATTTACGGATAACTTCTTATGTGCTTCCGATGAGCGGATCGAAAATGTGAAGGAAGGTGAATTTGATCTTTACGACAAGGATTACAATTTTGTAAGATCCAAAAAATTCACGCCTGAGGAGATCAGGCAGATTCTTGCAGCGGCAGGGGAGGATGCAAAGGAAGGAAATCTGCAAAAATACAATCTGGCATCAAACTGGCTTTATGATGATGCCCCAAAGAACTTTGCCTGCAATTTGGCTATGTATGAACCCTACGATTACCGGAAGGAAACGGAAGTGGTTCGAAGAACGGGGAATTTCTTCCGTAATTCATACAACTATCTGTATGAGGAGTCCTCTAACTGCTATATTTATTTCGATTTTGGTGAGGATTGCACCCATGTGATCGATGCCCTCTTGGATATCGGAGCCATTCAGTCGGTGGATGAACTCCAGCTCTATGAAGAGAATGAAAGCGTGGATGATGTGGAAGTATTTTAGTAACGAAAAAAAGCAACAGGTGTCCGGGAATAGCCGGATGTCTGTTGCTTATTTTTTGCCGATGTTTTAAGACTTTTTTTCTAGATTTTAGGAATCATATATAGTAAGATAGATGTAATTGAGAATAAATATAAAAATGTATGGAGAGTAACTTGGAAAAGAAACACGTTGTATATAAAGTTGAAAAGGGCAGTATCGCAGAGGAAATCGGCTTAGAACCCGGTGATGCGCTGCTTGCCATAAACCAAAAAGCAATCGAAGATGTTTTTGATTATCATTTTCTCATCAATGATGAGAATCTGACCCTGACCATTCTGGCAAAGGACGGACAGACGGTGGAGGTGGAGATCGAAAAAGAGTATCAGGAGGACCTGGGAATTGAATTTGAAAATGGTCTGATGGACGATTACAAGTCCTGCAGCAACAGGTGTATGTTCTGCTTTATCGATCAGATGCCTCCGGGAATGAGGGAGACGCTTTATTTTAAGGATGATGATTCGAGACTGTCCTTTTTGCAGGGCAATTATGTGACCCTTACCAATATGAAGGATGCAGACCTGGACCGGATCATTGAGTACAAGCTTGCCCCAATTAACATATCGGTACATACTACGAATCCCGAGCTTCGCTGCACCATGCTTCACAATCGTTTTGCCGGTGAGGCGTTAAAAAAAATCAAGCGGCTGTACGATGCAGAAATTGAGATGAACGGTCAGATCGTTCTCTGTAAGGGAATCAATGATGGGGAAGAGCTTGAGCGGAGCATCCGGGAGCTTTCAGGTTACCTTCCGTACATGGAGAGCCTGTCGGTGGTGCCGGTGGGACTTACCAAATACCGGGATGGTCTGTATCCTTTAGAGCCCTTTGAAAAGGAGGACGCAAGGGAAGTTATTGCAATCATTGAAAAGTGGCAGCAGTACTGCATGGAAAACTATGGCGTTCATTTTGTGCAGGCCAGCGACGAATGGTATCTGACAGCAGAGCTTCCGCTTCCGGAGGAGGAGCGGTATGACGGCTATATCCAGTTAGAAAACGGAGTGGGAATGTTAAGACTCCTAATTACAGAGTTTCATGCTGCCCTGGAGGAATATAAGGACGAAAAAAAGAAAAAGCAGGTTCGAAGGCAGTTAAGCGGTGCAGGAGGAATCAGGGGGCTGTTTCAAAAGGAGAGGGAAGTGGTTCATCACATTACGATGGCCTCCGGAAGACTGGCCGCTCCCTTTATTGAAGACCTTGCAAAAGACTTCATGGAGGTGTTTCCGGAATATCAGATTGATGTGGTTGCCATACGCAATGATTTTTTCGGAGAGAAAATCACAGTATCCGGGCTGATCTGCGCACAGGATCTGGTGGCACAGCTAAGCATACGAGAACTTGGAGAGCGGGTTTGCATTCCATGTAATATGCTTCGAATGGGAGAGGAAATCTTCTTGGATGACTGGACCCTTTCGGAGGTTGAAAAAACTTTACAAGTACCGGTGGATATTGTAAAATCAAGCGGTCAAGACCTCTTACATGCAATGCTTGGAATCAAAGCATAAATGAAAATAGGTTGTTCTGATATAGAGAGGAAATAGTATGAGTAAACCGATCGTGGCCATTGTCGGCCGCCCAAATGTTGGTAAATCCACATTGTTCAATACCCTTGCGGGAGAGAGAATCTCCATTGTAAAAGATACTCCGGGCGTAACAAGAGACCGCATCTATGCGGATGTTACCTGGCTAAATTACAATTTTACTCTGATTGATACCGGAGGAATCGAACCGGACAGCTCGGATATTATTTTATCCCAGATGAGAGAGCAGGCACAGATTGCGATTGATACTGCAGATGTCATTATTTTTTTGACGGATGTGCATCAGGGACTGCAGGATTCGGATTCAAAGGTTGCGGATATGCTTCGCCGTTCCCACAAGCCGGTGGTACTCGTGGTAAATAAAGTAGACAGCTTTGAGAAATATATGGCGGACGTCTATGAGTTCTACAATCTGGGAATCGGGGAACCGTTCCCGGTATCGGCATCCTCCATGCTTGGACTTGGAGATATGCTTGATGAGGTGATTAAGCATTTTCCGGATGGGACAGCAGAGGAAGAGGAGGATGAGACGCCGAAGGTTGCCATTATCGGTAAGCCGAATGTAGGAAAGTCTTCACTGATCAACAAGCTTGCGCAGGAGGACCGGGTCATTGTATCGGATATCGCAGGAACCACCAGGGATGCAATCGATACCAAGATCAAGTTTAACGGAAAAGAATATACCTTTATTGATACAGCGGGACTTCGGAGAAAGAATAAGATTAAGGAAGAAATCGAGCGGTACAGTATTATTCGTGCCGTAACGGCAGTAGAGCGTGCGGACGTTGTCATTATTGTTATTGATGCCACAGAGGGTGTTACGGAACAGGATGCAAAGATTGCCGGAATCGCCCATGACAGGGGAAAAGGAATTATTATCGCTGTCAATAAGTGGGACGCCATTGAGAAGAACAATGATACGGTAAAGGAACATACAAATAAGATTCGCCAGATCTTGAGCTTTATGCCCTATGCGGAGATTCTGTTTATTTCCGCAAAATCCGGGCAGCGTCTCCCGAAGCTGTTTGAAATGATTGATATTGTTATCGAGAACAACAGTCTTCGTGTTGCTACCGGTGTACTCAATGAGATTGTAGCGGAAGCAGTTGCAATGCAGCAGCCACCCACAGATAAAGGAAAGCGGTTGAAAATATATTATATTACCCAGGCGGCGGTTAAGCCTCCGACCTTCGTAATCTTTGTAAATGACAAAGAGCTGATGCATTTTTCTTATACGAGATACCTGGAAAACCGGATCAGGGATACCTTCGGATTCCGGGGGACAGCGCTTAAATTTATCATTCGTGAGCGAAAGGAAGAGAAAAAATGATTTTCGAGAGAATTATTTCAAGAATTATTTCTGTTGCAATTGGATATATTTTCGGATTGTTTCAGACCGGATATCTGTATGGAAAGAGCAAGGGAATCGATATCCGTACACAGGGCAGCGGCAATGCCGGAACAACAAACTCCCTTCGTGTGCTGGGGGCAAAGGCCGGAGCGATTACTTTTATCGGAGATCTGCTTAAGGCAATTCTTGCGGTGCTCGTTGTTCATTTCATTTTCAAGGACATTGATCCGGAATATACAAAGCTCTATGAATTGTATGCAGGATTTGGAGCGGTTCTCGGACATAACTTCCCGTTCTTTTTGAAATTTAAGGGTGGAAAAGGAATTGCCTGCTCATCCGGTGTAATCCTTGCCCTGTGTCCATGGTGGTTTTCAGCGATCTGTCTTGCAGCATTTATTATCATCGTTGTAAGCACACGGTATGTGTCCCTTGGTTCCATTACGATTATGACAATGTTTATTGTCGGGGTGCTGATCTTTAATTACTATGGAATCTTAGGCGTGGAAGCCTCCTGTATAGTGGAGTTTGATATCGTAGCCGCCTGCTTTACTGCTATGGCGATTTTCAGACACCGCGCAAATATTGTAAGACTGCTACATGGAAACGAGAATAAGTTCTCCATGAAAAAGAAATGAAAAAGAGGTAATGAAATCGTGGAAAAGATAGGTGTAATTGGTGCCGGAAGCTGGGGCATTGCACTGGCAAAACTGTTGGCTACAAACGGACATTCTGTGATTGTCTGGTCTATCGTAGAAGAAGAGATTGCAATGCTTAAGGAAAAGCATGAGCACGTAGATAAGCTTCCCGGAGTAAAACTTCCGGACAGTATTTCTTATACAACGGATTTAAAGGATGCAATTGCAGAAAGCGATATGCTGGTTCTGGCGGTTCCTTCCGTTTTTACAAGAAGCACGGCAAAAAGCATGGCACCGTATGTAAAGGATCATCAGGTGATTGTCTGTGTTGCAAAAGGAATTGAAGAAGAAACTCTTATGACCATATCGGATGTGGTGGAAGAGGAAGTAAAGAATGCGGATGTGGCAATTCTTTGCGGTCCTTCCCATGCGGAAGAGGTTGGAATCGGACTTCCTACCACCGTTGTTGCAGGTGCACACTCTAAGGCAACGGCAGACAGAGTTCAGGATATTTTTATGAATGAAGTTTTTCGCGTTTATACAACACCGGATATGCTTGGAATGGAGCTTGGAGGTTCTCTTAAAAATGTCATTGCCCTTGCAGCCGGAATGGCAGACGGACTGGGATACGGTGATAACACAAAGGCTGCGCTCATTACAAGAGGCATTGCCGAAATCAGCCGTCTTGCGATTAAGATGGGGGCAAAGGCAGAAACCTTAAGCGGACTTACCGGAATCGGGGATCTGATTGTAACCTGTGAAAGCAAGCACAGCCGTAACCGGAAAGCAGGTATGCTGATGGGACAGGGATATACCATGGACGAGGCGACAAAAGAAGTAAAAATGGTTGTGGAGGGAATCTACTCGGCAAAGGCTGCCCTGGCTCTGGCAAAGAAATATGAGGTAGAAATGCCGATTATCGAGGCGGTGAATTCCGTTCTCTTTGAAAATAAATCCGCAAAGGAAGCAGTTGCAGATTTGATGCAGAGGGATAAAAGAACGGAACATGCGGACCTTGCATGGGAATCGTAAGAACTATTTGTTCCTAAGTGTGAATTTGCATATTTGAATCAGAACCCGCTTTCGCTAGTAAAAAACGTAGCGGTACTAAATTCGCAAAGAATTGCTCATTAAGTACCGACGTTTTTTAAACGTTCTGATTCAAATAGCAAAATTCATTCTTAGGAACACATTTCTGAAAAAAGGATATTCGAAATGGGATATTCGTGATTTGGGATAAAGGATGTATATATGAAAACAATAAAGATTAAATATTTTACGGATAAGATCGAAAAACTGACATATATTGATGGAAAGTCAGACTGGATTGATCTTCGGGCTTCTGAGGAAGTGGAATTAAAGGCCGGGGAGTTCAAATTGATTCCTCTTGGTGTTGCAATGCAGCTTCCGGAGGGCTATGAGGCGCATCTTGTGCCAAGAAGTTCTACCTTTAAGACCTGGGGGCTGATTCAGACCAACAGCATGGGAGTCATTGACTGCTCCTATTCCGGGGATAATGATATGTGGCGAATGCCGGTATATGCAACCAGAGATACTGTAGTGCATGTAAACGACCGTATTGCACAGTTTCGTATCATGGAAAACCAGCCGAAGATTGTATTTGACGAGGTGGAGCATTTGGAAAATACAGACCGGGGCGGCTTTGGAAGCACCGGAAAAAATTAAGATGTACTTTTTGGGCATATGCCCATACTTAATAGCAAGGAGGATATTGAAATGGAAAATCGTATGGTAAAGTTCCCATGTAAGGAGAGCAATCTGCTGACTCTTCATGCGATACCGGGACATTTTGCTACAAGCCACTCACACATTAATTACTATGTGGATGTGACAAGTATCAAAACCCGTGCATCAGAGGCAAGAGAGGCTGCAAGAATTTTTAATTCCAAGGTGCCGAAGAACACTTACATAGATACGATTGTATGTATGGACGGAACAGAGATGATTGGGGCATTTTTAAGTGAGGAAATCGAAAGAAGCGGAATCATGTCCATCAATCGTCATGAGACTACTTATGTGATTTCTCCGGAAATCAACAACAATAACCAGATCCTTTTCCGCGATAATAATAAGGGGGCTGTGGAAGGAAAGCATATCGTTCTTCTGCTTGCAACCACAACCACCGGTGAGACGATCCGAAGAGCTTTGGAGTGTATTCGTTATTACGGTGGAATGGTTGTGTGCATTGCATCCATTTTTTCTACCATTGATCATGTGGATGATATTGAAATTGAGCGGTTGTTTGATACCAATGACGCGGTCAACTATGAAGCATTCCCGCTTTTGGACTGCCCGTTCTGTAAGAATGGACACCGGATTGAAGCCATGGTAAACGGATTCGGATATTCCAAATTGTAATTTTCGTCAAAATGACAAGAACTTAAAAAAATATTTGGCAGTTTGACAATAGTATTCGAAACGGACATTCAGTATTATAATTATAGCAGTTGTCCACGGTAGTGGATGTAATTTGTATTAAAATACTTAGGAGGTATTTTTTAAAATGGCAAGTTTATCATTAAAGAACATTTGCAAAGTTTACCCAAATGGATTCGAAGCTGTTAAGGATTTCAACCTTGAGGTTGAAGACAAAGAGTTCATCATCTTCGTTGGACCTTCAGGATGTGGAAAGTCTACCACACTTCGTATGATCGCAGGTCTTGAGGAAATCTCTTCCGGAGAGCTCTCAATCGATGGAAAGATCATGAATGACGTAGAGCCAAAGGATAGAGATATCGCAATGGTATTCCAGAACTACGCTTTGTATCCTCATATGACTGTATTTGACAATATGGCATTTGGTCTTAAGTTAAGAAAGGTACCAAAGGATGAGATTAAGGCTAAGGTTGAAGAGGCTGCAAGAATCCTTGACCTTGAGAAGTTACTTGATCGTAAGCCAAAGGCTCTTTCCGGTGGACAGAGACAGCGAGTTGCAATGGGACGTGCAATCGTACGTAATCCTAAGGTATTCCTTATGGATGAGCCTCTTTCAAACCTGGATGCTAAGTTACGTGTACAGATGAGATCTGAGATCGCTTCTCTTCACAATCGTTTAGGAGCAACCATCATCTACGTTACACATGACCAGACAGAGGCTATGACCCTTGGAACCAGAATCGTTGTATTAAAAGATGGTGTTATCATGCAGGTTGATTCTCCACAGAAATTATACAATGAGCCAAACAACTTATTCGTTGCTGGATTCATCGGATCACCTCAGATGAACTTTGTTGAGGCAACAGTAGCTGTTGACGGAGCAATTGCTTCCCTTCAGTTCGATCAGTATACTGTTAAGTTACCGGAAGACAAGTCTAAGAAGATTATCGATGGTGGATATGCAGGAAAGACTGTTATCTTTGGTATTCGTCCAGAGGATATCTCTGATGATGCTGAGACACTTGCTAAATTTGCAGACAGCACAATCGAGTCTGATGTAACCGGATACGAGTTATTAGGTGCTGAAGTATTACTTTACTACACAGTAGCCGGAACAAACATGACTGCAAGAGTTGATTCTGATACAACTGCTCGTTATGGCGATCATATCAAGCTTGCATTTGATCCACACAAGATTCATGTATTTGATAAGGAAACTGAATTGACAATTACCAACTAGTTCGATAGAATGAAATAGTTGTAAATTAGAAACCGGGTGTATAATTTACACCCGGTTTTTTCTTTATCAGGGGGCGCAAATGAGATCAGATCAGAAACTTCAAAACATTTTAGAAGAGATTAAAAGTATCACAAATTTGGATTCCTTACTGTATCGTGCAAAGGGAACTGTGGTTGCGGCCACAACGGAGGCAACCCTAGAGGAGGAACACATTGTCGTAGAATTTGCGGGAAATGCAAAGAAAGAGCGTGTTGCCGGAAATTACCAATGGTATAAGATTACTTTGGATGGAGAAACTGAATATATCTATGGACTTACTTTTAACGGCGAAGACTCAAAGGTAATTGGAAGGATGGCTGCCAGCCAGGTGCGAATGGCGGTAGAAAATTTTGAAGGTCAATTTGATCGTAATAATTTTGTGCAGAATGTTCTTTTGGGGAATATGCTGACAGTTGACATCTATGCAAAGGCAAAGAAGCTTCATATAGAACCGGCAAGCCGGGTGGTATTTGTAGTGGATACCGGCAAAAAGAATAATGATGTAGCAATCGAGCTGGTGAAAAATCTTTCTGATATGAAAACGAAAGATTTTGTTACAAGTGTAGATGAGCATAGCATAGTGCTTATTAAGGATGTTTCCCATTTTAAAGAAATCGAAATGGAAGCAGAACTGGAAAGAATTGCAAAAAGTCTTGTAGACAATCTTCACATGGAAGCAATGATTAAGGTTCGTGTGGGATATGGAAATGTGGTAAGACAGATTCATGAAATCACCCAGTCCTTCCAGGAAGCAAAGATGTCTCTGGAGGTGGGGCGTGTTTTTTATGCGGAGCATGATACCATTTCCTACGGCAAACTAGGAATTGGACGGTTGATCTATCAGCTTCCCATGAGCTTGTGCGAAATGTATATCAAGGAAGTATTCGGGGACACCGTGCCGGAAATATTGGATGACGAAGAGGCAATGTCAACCATTACAAAGTTTTTTGAGAACAATCTGAATATTTCAGAGACTGCAAGACAATTGTATGTACACCGTAATACATTGGTGTATCGCTTAGAGCGAATCGAAGAAGCAATCGGTCTGGACATTCGAAGCTTCGAGGATGCAATGACCTTCCGTATCGCAGTTATGGTTATCGCACATATGCGGGCTGCGAAGAATTAGTTCCCATTATAGAACTGTGTTCTCGAATGAATTTGCATATTCGATTCAGAACCCGCTCTCGCTCGTAAAAAACGTAGCGGTACTAAATTCGCAATTATTTGCTCATTAAGTACCGACGTTTTTTAAAAGTTCTGCTTCGAATAGCAAAATTCATTCGAGAACGTAATTTTGAAGAGGTGACTCTATTTTCGCTGGCATGATAATAAGAAAATAGGAAAAATAGGTTCTTGACATTTAGAACATATGTTCACTATAATAAAGGTATTAAAGTTTAGGTAGAGGTGTAGTATGGCAAAGGTAACTTATGATGAGAGCAGCATATCGGTACTGGAGGGGCTGGAAGCCGTCCGCAAGCGTCCGGGTATGTATATTGGTAGTGTAACTACAAAGGGCCTCAATCATTTGATTTATGAAATCGTAGACAATGCGGTGGATGAGCATCTTGCAGGAGAGTGTGACACCATCTGGGTAACACTGGAAAAGGATGGATCCTGTACCGTGGAGGATAACGGAAGAGGTATTCCTGTGGGGTTACATGCAAAGGGAATATCCGCTGCCAGAGTGGTTTTTTCAACCCTGCATGCAGGAGGAAAGTTCGATAATTCCGTGTATAAGACCAGCGGAGGTCTTCATGGAGTTGGTTCTTCTGTAGTGAATGCACTTTCTACATATATGGATGTAGAGATCAGCAGAGAAGGATATATTCACCACGATAGATATGAACAGGGAAGACCGACGGTAAAGCTTGAGGATGGACTGCTTCCTAAGATTGGAAAGACGAAAAAGACAGGAACGAAGATCAATTTTCTGCCGGATCCGGAGATTTTTGAGCGGACAAGATTTAAGGAAGACGATATTAAGAGTCGTATGCATGAGACTGCATACCTAAATCCTGCGCTTACCATTATCTATGAGGACAAGCGCGGGGAGAATACGGAGCATATTGAATTTCATGAACCGGATGGAATCATTGGCTTTGTGAAGGATATCAACGCAAAGCAGAACTTGGAGGGGCTTCATGAGGTGGTTTCCTTTCAGGGGGAGAGCGAGGGAATTGAAATTCAGGTGGCTTTCCAGTATACCGATGAGTTTCAT
This sequence comes from uncultured Agathobacter sp., assembly GCA_945910395.1. Classification (GTDB taxonomy): domain Bacteria; phylum Bacillota; class Clostridia; order Lachnospirales; family Lachnospiraceae; genus Roseburia. The sequence continues at coordinate 13,805 of CAMDYX010000027.1, forward strand.
GAGAATATTCTGGGATTTTGTAATAATATCTACAACTCCGAGGGTGGAACACATATTACCGGATTTAAGACGGCATTTACCGCAATCATCAATGGTTATGCCAGAGAACTCGGCATCTTAAAGGATAAGGATGTCAACTTTAATGGTGCGGAAGTTCGAAGCGGGATGACCGCCGTTGTATCCATTAAGCATCCGGACCCTCGTTTTGAAGGACAGACAAAGACCAAGCTGGATAATCAGGATGCAAGTAAGGCTGCTGCAAAGGTTACAAATGATGCGATGCCATTGTTTTTTGACCGCAACCTTGAGACCTTAAAGACCATTATCGGATGCGCGGAAAAAGCGGCAAAGATCCGTAAGGCGGAGGAGAAGGCAAGAACCAATCTTCTGACAAAGCAGAAATTCTCATTTGATTCCAACGGCAAGCTTGCAAACTGTGAGAGCAGGGATGCCTCCAAATGTGAGATTTTTATTGTAGAGGGAGATTCTGCGGGCGGCTCTGCCAAGATGGCCAGAAATCGTGAATTTCAGGCGATTATGCCCATACGTGGTAAGATTTTAAATGTTGAGAAGGCCAGCATTGACAAAGTGCTTGCCAACGCGGAAATTAAGACCATGATCAATGCCTTTGGCTGCGGTTTTTCCGAAGGATATGGAAATGACTTTGACATCACCAAGCTTCGCTATGATAAGATTGTCATTATGGCAGATGCCGACGTGGACGGAGCACATATTTCCACGCTCCTTTTGACATTATTCTATCGTTTCATGCCGGAACTGATTTATTCCGGACATGTTTATGTTGCTATGCCGCCATTGTATAAGGTTGTTCCACAAAAGGGGGAGGAAGTATATTTATATGATGATGCAGCACTTGAGAAGTACCGCAGGGAGCACGCATCCCAGAAGTTTACCTTACAGCGCTACAAGGGTCTTGGAGAGATGGATGCCGATCAGCTGTGGGAGACGACCTTAAATCCCAAAACCCGCAGGATGAAGCGGATCGAGATTGAGGATGGAATGATGGCATCGGATACAACAGCTCTTCTCATGGGCAATGATGTATTGCCGCGCAGGGAGTACATTTATGCCCATGCACATGACGCAGAGGTTGATACACAAGGCTAAGCTAGGAGATTGGTATGGAAAGCAGTAATATTATACAAACAGAATATTCGGAGCACATGCAGAAGGCCTTCATCGATTATGCGATGAGTGTCATTATTTCCAGAGCGCTGCCGGATGTCAGGGATGGATTTAAACCGGTTCAGAGACGTATTCTCTACGATATGAATGAGCTGGGGGTAAAATTTGATAAGCCGTTTAAAAAGAGCGCACGTATCGTCGGAGATACCATGGGTAAATATCATCCCCATGGTGATTCTTCCATTTATGGTGCCATGGTGGTTATGGCCCAGGATTTTAAAGAGGGAGTACCGCTTGTAGATGGTCATGGTAACTTTGGCTCTATCGAAGGAGACGGAGCCGCTGCAATGCGATACACAGAGGCGAGACTTAAGAAAATCACGCAGGATGCTTACCTTTCTGATTTGGACAAGGATGTGGTTGACTTTGTACCGAACTACGATGAAACGGAGAAGGAACCTGCAGTCCTTCCGGTAAAGGTTCCGAATCTTTTAATCAATGGAGCAGAAGGCATAGCGGTAGGTATGACTACCAGTATTCCCACCCACAATTTTGGGGAGTGTATTGATGGCGTTATCGCATATATGAAGAATCCGGATATCACCACCGAGGAGATGATGAACTATATTCCGGGACCGGACTTCCCGACAGGAGGAATCATTGCAAACAAGGATGATCTTCTGGAAATCTATGAGACCGGAATCGGTAAGATCAAGATCCGTGGAAAGATTGAGGAGGAGAAGGTAAAGGGCGGTAAGGAACGTCTTGTGATTACAGAGATTCCTTACACAATGATCGGAGCCAATATAGGTAAATTCTTAAATGATGTGGGAAATCTGGTGGAAAGCCGGGCAACCGCAGACATTGTAGATATTACAAACCAATCCTCAAAGGAAGGAATCCGCATCGTGCTTGAACTTCGAAAGGGTGCAGATGTGGAAGCTCTTAAGAATCTTCTCTATAAGAAGACAAAGCTGGAGGATACCTTTGGCGTGAATATGCTTGCGGTAGCGGACGGAAGGCCGGAGACTATGGGACTGGTTTCTATCATTCGTCACCATGTCAACTTCCAGTACGAGATTGCAACCCGTAAATACAAGACACTTCTTGCCAAGGAGCTTGATAAAAAGGAGATTCAGGAGGGCTTGATTGAGGCCTGCAATGTCATTGATTTGATTATTGAGATCCTGCGTGGAAGTAAGAATGTAGCGGATGCAAGAGCCTGCCTTACCACCGGTGAGACTGCAAATATTTCCTTTAAGAGCAAAGAATCCGAGAAGATGGCAAAGCAGCTTCATTTTACGGAGCGCCAGGCAACCGCGATTCTTGAAATGCGTTTATATCGTTTGATCGGATTGGAGATCGATGCCCTGATCAAGGAGCATGATGAGACGGTGGAAAATATTGCCAGATACGAAGATATTTTGTCTCATCGTTCCTCTATGGCAAAAGTGATCATCAAAGAGCTTCAGGCGTTTAAAAAGGAGTATGATTCTCCTCGTAAGACAGTCATTGACAATCTTGCAGAGGCAGTTGTGGTAGAAAAGCCGGTGGAGGAGCATGACGTGATGTTCCTTATGGACCGTTTCGGATATGCAAAGACGGTTGAGATGGCAACCTTTGACAGGAACAGAGACGCAATTGAGGCAGAGAATAAATATATCTTTAAGACCACCAACCTTGGAAGAATTTGTGTCTTTACCGATAAGGGACAGATGCATCTCATTAAGGTCAAGGATCTTCCTGCTGCGAAGATGAAGGATAAGGGAACTCCGATTGATAATATCAGTAATTATGACAGTAAAGTGGAGCGGTTCATTTATCTATGTGATCTTGCAGAACTCTCCGGCAAAAAGATATTCTTCGGAACCGCATTATCGATGCTTAAAATTGTAGATGGAAGCGAGTTTGTGGTAGGTAAAAAGACAACTGCAGCAACCAAGCTTGTGGATGGAGATGAGGTTCTTTGCGCATCCATGATTGAATTCACCGATACACTTGTCATGCGATCCAAGAGTGATGCCTTTTTACGGATTACCTGTGAGCAGATACCGGAAAAGAAAAAGGCAGCAGCCGGAGTCCGCGGCATGAAGCTTGCAAAGGGAGAGACCCTTACTGATATTTATGTACTAAAGGATGGCGACAACGAGATGGTGGAGGTCAAGGGAAAGCAGATCGCTTTGAACAGACTTCACATTGGAAATCGGGATACTAAGGGCGTGAAGAAGTAATATCATGCTAAAAGGGATGTGGCAGATGTCATATCCCTTTTGATGTTAGGAGGAGAAAATGGAGAAGAAACGGTGCAGGTGGTGTAACAATAACAATGAACTTTATATTGCATATCACGATGGTGAGTGGGGTGTGCCCTGCCATGAGGATGAAAAAATCTTTGAGCTATTGATCTTAGAACCCTTTCAGGCGGGATTATCCTGGGAGACAATCCTGAATAAAAGAGAGTCGTTTCGAGAGGCGTATGATGGATTTGATGCGGTAAAAATTGCAGCCTATGATGAGGATAAGGCACAGGAGTTTTTAAACAATCCGAAAATTGTGCGGAATCGTCGTAAGATAGAAGCATCTATTCAAAATGCAAAGGTCTATCTAAAAATCCAAAAGGAGTGGGGAACTTTTTCAGATTATATCTGGCATTTTACGGAGGGAAACATCATCTATGAAAATGATAAGACCTTTTCAGAATTGTCAGACCGGATATCTGATGATCTAAAAAGGCATGGTATGAAGTTTATCGGAACAACCATCGTGTATTCTTTTTTGCAGGCCATCGGAGTAATTAACTCCCATGAGGACGAGTGCTTTTTGCATTTATAATATGTTATTATCATTGCAACAAAAAAATAGCTGCAAAAGGAGTTTTCTGGCAGTTTCAATGTTAGAACGACACCAAGTATTCATGAGAAGGCGGCTGAATATAAAGGAATAAAAGATGAAATATAAGAAAATTGTGCATGCAACGTTTCTGAAACGACCAAATAGATTTATCGCCCGTGTCCTAGTTGACAAAGAAACAGAAACTGTGCACGTAAAGAATACAGGAAGATGCAAAGAAATTCTTTTGCCCGGGACAGAGGTAATCTTGGAAGAATCCGATAATCCGAAGCGGAAAACAAAATATGATTTAATTACTGCATGGAAGGAAAATATCGGATGGATCAATATCGATTCTCAGTCTCCAAACAAAATCGCCATGGAATGGCTGATGGAACAGGGGTTTGATTACATTAAGCCGGAATTTACATATGGCAATTCACGAATCGATTTTTATATGGAAAAAGGAAATGAAAAATATCTGATGGAGGTCAAAGGCTGTACGTTAGAGATAGATGGGGTTGGATATTTTCCGGATGCTCCGACAGAACGAGGCGTAAAGCACTTGAAGGAACTGATAAAGGCAGTAAAGGAAGGATATCATGCAATGGTTGCCTTTGTGATTCAGATGGAGGGAATAACAGAGGTGCGACCGTATGAACAGCGCCATCCGGAATTTGCCAAGGCTTTTTATGAAGCAAAGGAGGAAGGTGTGGAAGTGATTTTCATCTGTTGCAAAGTGTATGAGGATGAAGTAAAATTTACTGGATCATTGGAGCTTCAATGAAGTCTAACTAGATAAACTTCGACAAAAAATTACAAGAAAAAAGTATATGGTTATAGCAGTGAAAAAAGGAGCATAACATATGGGAAAGGATACATTCGCAAAATACAAATCGAATATCGGTATGCTTATAGCTTTTGCAGTATTGTTATGCTCTTTTTTCTGCGCAGAGGAAATCAATGATTTCTATGCACAAAAAGATATACAGCCACATCAGAAGACGAGCATAGAAAGGCAGTTGGATATAGTTGAAACACTAATGTCTGATGAGTCGGATTCTTCTTTTCATGTGCTTTTGGAAAAACGCATATCTGCAAAAAGAAGCAGTATAACCCGATGCGAGAGAATGTATGTTGTTTTCGCATCCTTTATGCTGTTACTTTTCTTGAAAGTATACCTTTCGTTTTTTCTTTCGGAGAATACGAAGGATACGCATCGATTGATTCTACAGTATATCCACAATCAGGACGGACAAAAAGCATAACTTTCTTTTGAAGACAAACCTATGGGAGTCCATAGGTCTATTTGACGTGGAAAAAAGAAAGGAAAGAATATGCTTGAAAAAATTGTAATAATTGTTGCGATTATTGTAGTGGTTATCGGTTCTGCCATCGCATGGTGGTATGAAAATGGACCGGATAGAAAAGATAAAACAGATGAAATAAATATTGATAAATAGAGTGGGAGAAATCATTATGCTTTGGATTTATATAGCATCATTGATCATTGGATTTGTATTATTGGTGAAGGGATCGGACTATTTTGTGGATGGAGCAGCCGGCTTTGCAACAAAGGCTGGAATCCCGCAGCTTGTGATTGGCCTGACCATCGTTGCAATTGGTACGAGCGTGCCGGAGGCCGCTGTAAGCATTACCGCGGCGTTTTCCGGAAATACGGATATCACGATTGGAAATATCGTTGGAAGTAATATTTTAAATGTATTTCTGATTCTTGGTATTTCTTCCGTAATCGTTTCTCTTGCAGTTGCACGAACCACCATCCGGTATGAAATTCCCTATATGATTTTTTGTACCTTGCTTTTGCTTTTCCTTGGAAGAGATGGCAGCATTACCAGATGGGACGGACTGGCGTTATGGATTGCATTTCTATTGTATCTGGGCTACTTATTTTTGCAGGCGAGAAAGAATAGGGAAGATGGAAATTACGAATCCAAGGAAAAAGTATGGAAGCTTGTGATATATATGCTTGGTGGAATTGCTGCAATTGTGGCGGGAAGCAAATTTGCAGTATATGGGGCAACGGAACTGGCAAGATTGTGGGGAATCAGTGAAAGAGTGATCGGACTTACGATTGTGGCACTTGGCACATCGCTTCCGGAGCTTTTTACCTCCGTTGTCGCTGCGAGAAAGAAAAATGCGGATATTGCGATTGGAAACATTGTGGGAAGTAATATATTTAATATTCTATTTGTTGTTGGAACCTCGTCGCTGTTGGCAAGAGTTCCCTTTGAACCGCATTTTATGATGGATACTGTGATTGCCATTGGCGCAGGCCTTGTGCTTTTGTTATGCTCTTTGCCAAAAAAGAGGCTTGGCAGAGCAGGAGGAATCATCATGCTGCTCTGTTATGCGGGGTATCTGGCTTATTTGTTTATATTCTAGTTTTTCGGTTGACAAGTTGGTTTATTTGGAATAAACTAAATTTATAAAGGTTTATTTGAGATAAACCAACAACTCGGAAAAGGAGGATATAAGATGGCGGATATGGAACTTGGAGCAGTACAGGCGCAGTTTGCAAAACTGGTATGGGCCAATGAACCGATTGCGTCCGGGGAACTTGTAAAGCTCTGCGAGAAGGAATTGAATTGGAAAAAACCAACGACATACACGGTTCTTCGTAAGCTATGTGAAAAAGGAATATTTCAAAATGTGGACGGAATCGTAACCTCTGTCCTATCAGAAGAGGAGTTTAATTCCAAAAAGAGCGAGCAATTTGTGGAAGATACCTTTGAAGGGTCGCTTCCCGCATTTATTGCAGCGTTTACATCACGAAAGCAGCTATCTGTGTCTGAAGTGGACGAAATTCAAAAGATGATTGACAAATTCAGGGAGGATAACCATGAGTAAAATCTTTCTTGATGTCTTAAATTTAAGTATTGCTTCAAGCTGGTTGATTTTAGCCGTGATTCTGTTTCGGGGGATATTTGGGAAGGCTCCGAAATGGATGAGATGTATTCTTTGGGGGCTTGTGGCAATCCGACTGGTGATTCCCTTTGATGTAAAGAGCGCGCTTAGTTTAATTCCAAGTGCAAGGACGATACCGGAGGATATCGAGTATGCGGCTGTCCCGAAGGTGGATACCGGAATACCAATGATCAATACCGTAGCAAATCCTGTTATGGAGCAAAGCTTTACTCCCGAGCCCTATGCAAGTGCCAATCCGTTGCAGATCATCATTCCAATCGCTGCTTTCGTCTGGCTTTTGGGAATAGGAATTCTGCTTGTATATGCACTGGCAAGCTTCCTCTTGCTAAAGAAAAAAGTGGCAGCTTCTGTTTGGATCAAAGAAAATATTTATGAATGCGATGAAGTAAAAAGTCCATTTATATTGGGGATAGTTCGACCGAGAATATATATGCCATCAGAAATATGTCACAAACGTGTAATGGCACAAGACGAGAAGACCTTCGGAAGCGGTGTCATGGACTGTGTACTGCAGCATGAGAGGACACACATCCGCAGAGGGGATCATATATGGAAGATTTTGGGCTTTCTCATTCTTTCTATCCATTGGTTCCATCCTTTGTGCTGGATTTCCTATATTCTTTTTTGCAGGGATATCGAGCTGGCCTGTGATGAGAAGGCAACCAAAGATATGGATGATGCTTCCCGTGCAGATTATTGTCAGGCGCTTCTTGACTGCAGCACTCATCGGAGATGGACTCTTACATGTCCGGTGGCGTTTGGGGAGGTCGATGTAAAAAATCGAATAAAGTCAGTAATAAATTATAAAAAACCCACATTTTGGATTCTTGTTGTTTCTGTCCTTGTCTGTATCCTGATTGCTGTATGTTTTCTTACGAATCCGGTTCGCGATGTATCGGAGGAAAAAGAAGCCTTTGCGGAAGAATTCCTGATGGATTTTTTTGCCTGGGACAGCAGTAGAGCCATGGATGATAATAGTATTGAGGAATATAAGACCCGCTGGGAAAACTACTTGTCTAAGGATGCTATTGATAAACTGATGAGTAATCGGGATCCGATGAAATATGATTTGATATATGGAACAAACAGCCCGTGTGAGGCAGAAGTTCTGGAATATGAAAATATTGAGGAAACAGTAAGTCGGTTTTTAGTCGCGGTTACAGTGCTTCAGGATAATAATGAAAAGCAGATTGTAAAGCTACAGGGACAGCTGACCTTCTTGGATGATTCAAAAAATTTTCGGATTACGGATGTTTACTATGGGCTGGAATCCACTTCTATGGAAGAAGAGGATGCTGCATGGGATGCGTTTCTTAATTACCATACTCCTTACAGCTTAAACGAGGATATGTTGGAATTCCAAAATATCATCTATGGAGATTTTTTGGAAGAAACCAATTCCAAAGCTGCATTTTATCATTCCACCAGATATATAGCCCCGGTTCCAAGGACAAATGTGTTTGCTGTATTTGAAGGTGTATATGATGAGGACGAGGCACAAGCAAAGCTTTTGGAGGATTCCGGGATTTCCCACCTGCAGGGGACGCTGGAGGACTTCGTATATATGGATGAGGATGAGCTCTCCGTTGCTGACTTTGCGAAAAAGACAAATACGTTTACTTATACCTATCTGGAGGGCGCCGGGACCGCATATTATGTATCAGATGAATATGTCAGATTTGTGCTGGATGCAAACCAGAATGGATCGCCGGATACTTATTTGGAGGTAGCAGTTTCTAAGGATAAGGATACCGTCGGAAAAAATAGTACCACCTGGATGCTCTGGGTAGAAGAGAATTCGATAAGTGAAGGGGAAACCTGGTATGCAGACGAATACACCGGCTATATGGATGAGTTCGAAAATTACTCTTTTAGAGAAAGCTACGAGAATCTGGATCTGGACAGGGACGGACTTATCGACCGCGTATATCGTGAATATACAGAGGATGACAGGTGTAATATTGAACTTCGTTTTGGAGACAAAAGCGTGCTTTTGATCGAAAATCAGCCAGATAACGTATATCCCTATTTTTATGCACTTCCGAATGAGGCGGGAAAGGTGCTGATAGCCTATTATGGTTCGTATCCCGGGGCAGTGGGGGAAGTTGTAAATTATGATATGGCTTTTTATGAGAAAAACGGAAATGATTTTGTGCTGTCCAAGGTGCCTTTTATAAAAAACATCTATGATGAGAATTCTTTTCCGCAGTATATGAATGTAACGGTAAGTCAGGTGGATGAGAAAAACTATATTGTGGGATACTCCTGCCAGCAGCTTCCGGATTTCTATGAGGAAGTGCAGATGACGGAGGAAACCTATACTTATGGAGATATGGAAAGTATGTTTTCGTCCTGGGGAACAGAGATTGAATTTGCGGATGCACGGTTTTATACGCTTGGGACCTCCGCGACAGATCCCTATGTCATCGAGTGTCACGCTCATATCATTTATCACTGCGACGATGAACTTATGGTCGCCTTAAAATACATGGATGGTGAGTGGAAGCTTGTGGATTATGGTATGGTGGATAGATATACGGGAGTTTCCTTAAGTCAGGAAAATGCACAAGCGTCATCATGGAATTATCGGGGAAAGGGAAGATTCTATCTTCCCTTTTTTTACGAGATATGATATACTTCAATCTGTGTGTAAAAAAGTGATTTGTAAGACAATGCGGAGGTAATTCATGAGCAAAGTTGCAGTAATGACCGACAGTAACAGTGGAATCACACAGGCAGAAGCAAAAGAGCTGGGTGTGTTTGTGCTTCCAATGCCTTTTTATATTGATGAAAAGATGTATTATGAGGATATTGATCTTACACAGGAGGAGTTTTATGAAAAACTGAAATCCGAATGTGAAATCAAGACCTCCATGCCACTTGTGGGCAATCTGACCGATAAGTGGGAGGAGATTTTAAAGGAATATGATGAAATTGTTTATATTCCCATGTCCTCCGGCCTGAGCAGTTCCTGCGCAACAGCAATCATGCTTTCCGATGATTTCGATGGAAAGGTTCAAGTGGTGGACAACCAGAGAATTTCCGTAACCATGAGACAGTCTGTTATGGACGCAAAGGCCATGGTTGAGAAGGGAATGAGTGCTTCGGAAGTCAAGGATGTGCTGATGCGGGATAAGATGGAGTCTTCCATTTACATTATGCTGGATACCTTGTACTATTTGAAAAAGGGAGGAAGAATTACCCCGGCAGCAGCGGCGCTTGGAACACTTTTGAAATTAAAGCCGGTTCTTCAGATTCAGGGCGAAAAGCTGGATGCTTTTGCGAAAGCTCGTACCTCAAAGCAGGGTAAAAGCATCATGATCGAGACCATCAAGAAGGATTTTGCGGAGCGTTTTGGCAGTCCGGATGGATCGAATATGCATCTTGAGATCGCCTATACATATGATCTTGAGGCAGCAGAAGAATTCAAAAGGGAAGTACAGGAAGCTTTTCCAAATAATGAAATAATAATGAATCCGCTTTCTTTGTCCGTATCCTGTCATATCGGACCGGGAGCACTTGCATTAGCATGCTCTAAGAAAGTCAAGGAAGCAGAGGATTAGGAGGCACATATGTCAAAGGTAGATGTTGTAATTGGATGTTTTTACGGAGATGAAGGAAAGGGAAAGGTCATTGATTATCTTGCTACAGAAGCGGACGTTGCAGTTCGTGCAACCGGTGGCGATAATGCAGGACATACCATCAGGGCAAATGGTGTAAAATATGCCATGCACCTGATTCCGTCAGGGCTTCTTTCCGGACACACTACTGGTGTAATCGGAAATGGTGTAGTATTAAATCCGGAGGTTCTGATTGAGGAAATTAACAACTTAAAAGATCACGGTTATGACATTGATAAATATTTAAAGATTTCTGACAAAGCCCATGTGATTTTTCCATACCACCGCATGCTGGATGTTGCCCTTGAAAAGTCAAGAAAAGCAAAGAAGATCGGTACAACAGGAAAAGGCATCGGACCATCCTACTGCGATAAGTTTGAAAGAAGCGGACTTCGCATGGAGGATTTGTATGCACCGGATTTCAAGGAACGTTTGGAGGAAATGACACAGTCAAGACTTGGTTTGTTAAAGTTCTATGATCCGGAAACCGATTACACGGAAAGATTAAATTTTGATGAGTTATATGCTACCTACACGGAGTATGCAAACATCCTAAAGCCATATGTTTGTGACACGATTACATTCCTTCATAAGGCCCTTGAAGCGGATAAAAAGGTTGTAGTAGAGGGGGCTCAGGCAACCCTTCTGGATATCGATTTTGGTTCCTATCCATTTGTTACCTCTTCAAATCCTACCATCGGCGGTATTTTGACAGGAACAGGGCTTAGTGCAACGGATATCGGAAATGTATATGGCGTAATTAAGGCATATTCCAGCCGTGTTGGAGAAGGCCCGTATGTAACAGAGCTTCTTGATGAAACTGGAGATCGCATCCGCGAGCTGGGACACGAGTACGGTACAACTACCGGAAGACCAAGACGCTGCGGATGGCTGGATCTGGTAACCCTAAAATATGCAAAGCGTGTCAACGGACTTACCGCACTTTCCATAAATCATTTGGACACTATCGGAAAGTTTGACAAAATCAAGGTTTGTGTTGCTTATGATGTAAACGGTGTGGAGATTGAAGATTTTACAACGAATCTGGATGTCTTGAACAATGCAAAGCCGGTATATAAGGAGTTAGAAGGCGGATGGGAAGGAATTGCAGATTGCAAGACCTTTGAGGAGCTTCCACAGAAGGCACAGGATTACATCCGTTTTATCGAGGATTATATCGGAATTCCTGCAAAATTCATCGGAACTGGTGCAGAACGTGAAGCGATGATTGTAAGATAAGAAGGATAATTTTCATTTTGCCATTGTGTGTCTGAATGAATTTGCATATTCCAATCAGAACACGTTTTCACTTAGTAAAAAGCGTAGCGGTACTAAATTCGCAATAAATTGCTCATTAAGTACCGACGCTTTTTAAAAGTTCTGATTGGAATAGCAAAATTCATTCATAGACACACAAAAGCAAAAAGAGAAAAATGAAAATAACCACTTCGTTAGGAGTGGTTATTTTTATTACTGATGCGTTTTCATATGGCTTGAGCCATTATTTCTCTTCACCCGAATCCGTACTTTTTTCATCGGAATGTTTATTTCCTCTGGTAAGGCGGTAAATCAGCGTATAAGCCCAGATGAGAACCGGGATGATGATGGTTGCAACAACAGATGCAAAAAACATATTCATTGTTCCGCTGTTGTCAGTGATTGCAAGAATCAGAGTGGTGAAATAAAGTGCCACAAGAAGTATGACGCCGATAAGTGCCAGGATTTGTTTTACTTTTTTCATGGGAAGCTCCTTTTTGAGAAAAAATAGTAGATGATATGAAAGTATGATAATGTAAGATGAACGATTTTGCAAGCAATGTTCAAAAACCCCATTCCGAATGGGAATAATTTAATTTGCACAGCCTATCGGATTGTGATATACTATGTCAGTATTGACGAAGATACATAGAGAAGATTCAACTGAAAGGTGGATATTAGATATGGCATTATTACAGGAATGGCATAAGATCGCTTATAATGAGAAAACAGATAGAGGTCAGTTACAGAAATTCTGGCAGAACTATTTCCTTCTTGAAAAAGGAATATATGAGAAGCTTCTTACAAACCCGGATGAGGCTGTAGAGGGAACAGTTAAGGAACTGGCTGAAAAATATGGTGTTTCCGTTATGGAAATGACAGGCTTTCTGGACGGAATCAACGACAGCCTTGTTACTCCAAACCCAATCGAAGAGATGGAAGAGGATACAAAGGTCAGCCTTGCATTTGACAAGGAAAAACTGTACAAGAACATGGTGGATGCAAAGGCAGACTGGCTTTACGAGCTTCCGATGTGGGATGATATTTTTGATAAGGAAACCCAGAAGAAGCTGTTTTTGGAACAGAAGAAATCAGGAACTGTCGTAGTGGGAAAGAAGATCGGGCGCAATGATCCATGTCCGTGTGGAAGTGGTAAGAAGTACAAGCATTGCTGCGGAAAGTAACAGATGGCGGAAAATGTCGAAAACTTGCACTTGATTTTCCGATAAAAGGGCATATAATAAGTATCAATACAGCAAAAGCAATGACAAGAAGAGTAGATTGCAGAGGATCTCAGAGAGGAACACCTTTGAAAAAAAGCGCTGAAAGTGTTCTGATAGGAAGCAGTTGAAGACCACCTTGGAGCGGCCTTAATAAGGCACGGTGACCCCGTTATCGTCTAATGAGATTTTATTTCAAAGACGGAAGATCTTTTCTTCTTTCTGTTATGATTGGAGTAAAATGAATCCGGGTGGAACCACGAAGCAAAATCGTCCCTGATACTATGGTGTAGTATCAGGGATTTTTTTATGTATGTAAAGAAAAACAATCCATTGTAAGGGGAGGTGATATACAGGATGAAGCGTATCGTTAATTTTTTTAAGAACATACCGGAAGAAATTCATATTTCGAGACGTGATTTCCTTCTTACCATTGCAGTAAGTATTCTTGGAGGTATTTTGTTTGGAATACTGAGTTCTCCAAGAAAAACACAAATTATTGGATCGAATAATGGTAACGGATATCGTTGGACTGATGAGGAAGATGATATCTTTGAAGAGGAATAGCAAGCAAAGAAATGAAAATAATATAAGGAGATACAAACCATGAGAATTACATTAAAAGATGGCTCCGCAAAGGAATACAGCGAAGCAAAAAGTGTGTACGAGATTGCATTGGATATCAGCGAGGGACTTGCGCGGGTTGCCTGTGCAGGAGAGGTAAACGGAGAGATTGTTGATCTTAGAACCGTAATTGACAGCGACTGTGAGTTAAATATCGTAACCGCATCTGATCCGGAAGGACTTCGTGTGATTCGTCATACTGCATCCCATGTAATGGCAGAAGCTGTAAAGCGATTACATCCAAATGCGAAGGTTGCAATTGGACCGGCAATTGAGGATGGATTTTATTATGATTTTGATAATGAGTCATTTTCCAGAGAAGATCTCGATAAGATCGAGGAAGAAATGAAGAAAATTATCAAAGAAGGACATGAAATTACAAGATTTACCCTTCCGAGAGAAGAGGCAATTGCGTTCATGAAGGAAAAGGGTGAACCATATAAGGTAGAGCTCATTGAAAATCTTCCGGAGGGCTCTGAGATTTCCTTCTATGATCAGGGAGGATTCGTGGATCTTTGTGCAGGACCACATCTTATGAGCACAAAGGGAATTAAAGCCTTTAAGCTGATTTCTTCTTCCATGGCCTACTGGAGAGGCGATTCCAATAAGGCAAGACTTCAGAGAATCTATGCTACGGCGTTCAATAAAAAGGATGAGTTAAAGGAATACCTGGAGAAGCTGGAAGATGCAAAGATGCGCGATCACAACAAGCTTGGCCGCGAGATGGGACTTTTTACAACGGTTGATGTCATCGGTCAGGGACTTCCACTTCTGATGCCAAAGGGCGCTAAAATGATTATTAAGATGCAGCGCTGGATTGAGGATCTTGAGGATAATGAGTGGGGATATGTGCGTACAAAGACACCGTTGATGGCGAAGTCAGATCTGTATAAGATTTCCGGACACTGGGATCATTATCTGGACGGAATGTTCGTGCTGGGCGACCCGGAGGACAAGGAGTGCATGGCACTTCGTCCGATGACCTGCCCATTCCAATATTATGTATACAAAGCAGAACAGCATTCTTACCGTGATCTTCCGATTCGTATGGGTGAGACCTCAACACTGTTCCGTAATGAGGATTCCGGAGAAATGCATGGACTTACCCGTGTAAGACAGTTTACTATTTCAGAAGGACACCTGATTGTTCGTCCGGACCAGATGGTGCAGGAATTTAAGGATTGTATTGCCCATGCGCAGTATTGCTTAAAGGTACTTGGTGTGGAGGAGGATGTTACCTACCACCTTTCAAAATGGGATCCGAATAATCGTGAAAAATACATTGGAGACCCAAAGGTATGGGAAGAGACGGAAGGTCATATCCGTAACATGCTCAATGAGCTTGGTATCAAGTTTACAGAGGATGTGGGAGAAGCCGCATTTTATGGACCAAAGGTAGATATCAATGCAAAGAATGTATACGGAAAAGATGACACGATGATCACCATTCAGTGGGATGCGCTTCTTGCAGAACAGTTCGATATGTATTATATTGATGAGAATGGTGAGAAGGTCCGTCCATATATTATTCATCGTACCTCCATGGGATGCTATGAGCGTACCCTGGCATGGCTGATTGAAAAGTACGCAGGCAAGTTCCCAACCTGGCTCTGCCCGGAACAGGTGCGTGTGCTTCCGATTTCGGAAAAATATATGGAATATGCAGAAAAAGTCTGCAAGGAATTAAAGGCAAACGGTGTGGATGCCACTGTGGATAACCGCTCTGAAAAGATCGGATACAAGATTCGTGAGGCGAGACTTGACAAGCTGCCATACATGCTTGTTGTAGGCGCTCAGGAGGAAGAGGATAACACGGTATCTGTAAGAAGCCGTTTCGCTGGAGATGAGGGCGTAAAGCCGCTTGCTGAGTTTATCAACCAGATCAGCACGGAAATCCGCACAAAGGAAATCCGCAAAGAGCTTCCACAGGAACAGGCAAAATAGATGATTCATAAAATTGCCAGCATAGCAGCGGAAAAACAGAAGATACTATTTTTGTAACCACAGAGTGGTTTTTAAATAGATGTTTTTTATTTCACTTGTTACGGAGGTAGGAAAAATGGCAATTTTGGATTGTACTGTGGAAAGCTGCACCTACAATAAAAATCGTGGATGCAAAAGGGATGAAATCATTGTAGAAGGTAAACATGCAAGCAATTGTGAAGAAACCTGCTGCGGAAGTTTTCAGCCTAAGAAAAACAAATGCAAATGCTAAGACAAATGAAAAAGGGCCGCTTGTCTGCGGCTCTTTTCATAAAAAGCAGATGGCATGGGATAGAAAAAAATCCTTAAGTGAGGTATAGGATGGATTATAATATTAATTTCCCAAATCTACATATATATTTGGATCATGTTGGGAAGAGCATCAACATTGGTAATTTCCCCATCATGTACTATGGCATCATCATAGCCTGTGGTATGATGGCAGGACTTTGGCTGGCTTGCTTTTGGGCGAAAAGGACAGGTCAGAATCCGGATACTTATATTGACCTGGCAATTATTGCCATTATCTGTTCTTTAATCGGGGCAAGAATATATTATGTAATTTTCCGGTGGGACAATTACAGGGATAACCTGCTTGAGATTTTTAATCTGCGCGGAGGCGGTCTTGCCATATACGGTGGTGTGATTGCTGCGATTATTACCGTATTTGTGTTCTCCAAGGTAAAGAAGCTGCCCTTCGGCCGATTGTGTGATACCGCAGGATTAGGACTGATTTTAGGACAGGTGATAGGGCGCTGGGGGAACTTCTTTAATCGGGAAGCCTTTGGTGGATATGCGGATAATCTGTTTGCGATGCAGCTGCCTGTTTCGGCGGTGCGCGCTTCGGATATCACAGAAGAATTGTGGGAGAATGTAATCACAATTGATGGAATTGCCTACATTCAGGTTCATCCCACCTTTTTATATGAGTCGCTATGGAATCTGGTGCTTTTGTTTTTACTTCTTGTGTTTTTTCATAAGCGCAAATTTGAAGGAGAGGTATTCTTGTGGTACCTGCTCGGATACGGCGTGGGGCGTTTCTGGATAGAATCCCTCCGGACGGACCAATTACTGATACCTGGGATCGGTTATCCGGTCTCTATGGCGGTTGCGGCGCTTTTAGTGGTCGTTTCCTTGATATGGATACTCGTTGGAAGATTGAAAAACAAAGGAGTAAAGGATGCGGGATTTGAAAACTCTTGAAAGGGAGATCGAGGTGGCAAGACGCGCATTGGAAGAGACAATTGAGACTGGTGCAAAGGATGATATTTACCAGAAGAGCATATTCCTTGATAAACTGATTGAAGAATATCTGGATTTGAAGGAATCCTCCACCGGCCACCACTAATTTACACAACTGCATAATTTAACGAAGGATAAAGTGCGAAACTGTTAGGAGTTTCGCACTATTTTTTTGCCCAAAAACACTTGATTTTACTGCTTTTAGGGTGTATTATATAGAAAAAGTGGTGAAAAGTGGGTCATTTGACCATAAAAGTGGAGCAAAGTGGTGGATAAGTTGATAACATTGTGGATAACTCACTTGCCCAAATGAAGTTTGAAGGAAAGTGAGGTGAGCTGACATGTTCATGGGTGAATACAATCACACAATCGACACCAAGGGTCGTCTGATCGTCCCGTCAAAATTCCGTGAACAGCTTGGTGATGAATTTGTAGTTACCAAGGGTCTGGATGGTTGTTTGTTTGTATATTCCAATGAAGAATGGCAGCGAATCGAGCAATCCTTTAAGGAAAAGCCACTTACTTCAAAAGATGCAAGAAAATTCATGCGTTTCTTCTTCGCAGGGGCTGCAAGCTGCGAGGTGGACAAGCAGGGACGAATTCTCTTGCCGGCGAACTTACGAGAATATGCAGGAATCGATAAGGATGTCGTTTCTGTTGGCGTACTGAGCCGTGTGGAAATATGGAGCAAAGAAAGATGGCAGGACAGCGGTGATTACGAAGATATGGATGAAATCGCTGAACACATGGCAGAGCTTGGGCTTGGTATTTAATTGAAATTCTTTTTCGGAAATGTGTTTTTAAATGAATTTGCATATTTGAATCAGAACCCACTCTCGTTTGTAAAAAGCGT
>CAMDYX010000028.1 GCA_945910395.1 uncultured Agathobacter sp.
TTTTAAGGCGTGGTGGAATTTACCTCTGCACTGGAATTTAAAATTTCAAGTCAGCTTTTTATATTTTCATTCTTTCATAGAAATCTCATGAAATATAGGTTACAATATTTACAATACTCCATTTTCGGAATTGTGCTCCTGAGAATAAATTTTGCTTTTTGAATCAGAACGTTTAAAAAGCGTCGGCACTTAATGAGCAATTTATTGCGAATTTAGTACCGTTACGCTTTTTACAAACAAGAGTGGGTTCTGATTCAAATATGCAAATTCATTCTCAAGAACACAATTCCGAAGTGGGATTATCATTTTGCGGAGGTGTCTATGACTTTTTCCTTTGATGCAGAACAATTGCAGAACTTTGAAGAGAATATTTACAAAGAATGGGCCCTTACCAATGGTCTTGGCGGCTATGCAGGCGGATCCATTCTGGGTGCACAGAATCGCACCCATCAGGGATATCTGATTGCCAGTCTCCATCCTCCGGTGGAGCGTTATGTGGTATTTTCAAAGACTAGTGAGCGCTTTATGCAGAAAAATACGCTCTATGACCTGGAGACCGCACAGCATGCCGGGGATATCCTTCCCGGAAAGTATTTAGATGAAGGTATCCCGGTCCGTTCTTCCATTTATAAAAGAGGAAACCAATTTCTTACAAATTTCATCTATGACGGAACGGTTTCCTTTTCCTATCAGGCGGGTTCTCTTGCTGTTGAAAAGCAGCTTACCCTTGTTCGTGGCAGGAATCAGGCGGCACTGGCATATACCATTGCAAATACCGGTGAGGAAACCACGTTTGTGATTACTCCCCACATGAATTACCGCGAGCACAGCACAAGCTCTACGGTTTCCTCTTTAAATTTTTCAAAGGAAATCCTGGAGGAAGATGGAAGAAAAGGCTTTCTTCTCTATCCAAAATCAGCACCGAAAGGTCTTTTTATCTGGGTTGGTATCAGCAGTGGTGAAATTCTTCCAAGAGAGGAGCTGTTTGATGTCGACGTCCAGCTTCAGACGGAAGTGGACAATGAAGTGGCCGGATTGGATTGCCACTATACCCCTTACGACATTGCCCTGAGGATTCCTGCCAACAGCAAGGTACGTTTTTCCCTTCTCTGTCAGGTCGGGTATGAAAAGGAGGAGACACCAATTGCCGTGTCCGAAGACTTCGCTTTCCATGCAGTTTCGATTCAAAAGGACTATGTCACTGAGTTACTTTCCAAAGCATCCTACCAGAAGGATGACTTTGCAGCTGCACTTACCCTCGCCGCTGACCAGTTCCTGTGTAAGCGAAGTTCTACCGGACTTACAACAGTCCTTGCAGGGCTTCCCTGGTTTACAGATTGGGGCAGGGATACCATGATTGCCTTTACCGGTCTTACCTTGTCCACCAAGCGGTATCAAGAAGCCGAGGAAATTCTTTTAACCTTTGCAAAATATGTACATCACGGCATGATTCCAAATATGTTCCCGGATGATGGTCAGGACCCGCTTTACAATACCGCTGATGCCTCTCTTTGGTATTTTTACGCCGTAGACCAGTACTTAACCTATGTCGGAACCGATGAAGCCTACGGATTTATCAGAGAAAATATCTACCCTGCATTAAAACAAATCATCGGTGCATACAAATCCGGAACAGATTTTTCCATCTATATGGAAGAGGATGGTCTGATCCATGCCGGAAGCGGACTGGATCAGGTAACCTGGATGGATGTGCGCGTGGGTGAATGGGTGGTTACTCCCCGACACGGCAAACCGGTGGAAATTAATGCCCTTTGGTACAACGCGCTCTGCGTTATGGATAAGCTGGCCAGACAGTTTGACGATACCGAAGTATTAACCGGACAGACCACCGAGTATGGGCTTCTTTCCGAAAAAGTGAAGCAGTCCTTCTGTGAGGAGTTTTGGAATGTAAAAAAAGGGTGTCTTTATGATGTAATAGATGGCAGTGAAAAAGATGACAGTCTCCGACCGAATCAGATCTATGCAGTTTCCCTTCCTTATACTATGTTAGACAGCCAAAAGGCTGCCTCTGTGGTAAAAGTTGTTGAAAAGGAGCTTTATGCCGGCTGCGGTTTACGTTCCCTCTCAAGAGATCATAAGGATTATCATCCAATTTATCTTGGCTCTCTTCCAAAGCGAGACGCCGCATATCATCAGGGAACTGCCTGGGGATTTTTGATGGGCGGATTTATTACCGCCTACCTGAAGGTAAACAATCATTCCAAGGAAGCTGTAAAACAGGCACTTTCCTATTTGGAACCAATGAAAAACCACTTATGGGAAAACTGTATTGGCTCCATCTGCGAAATATTCGATGGGGATGCCCCACATCATGGACGAGGCTGCTATGCCCAGGCCTGGAGCGTTGGTGAGGCACTTCGCTGCTATACCGAGGATATTCTTCCGTATCTGTAATATAAAAATCCCATTTCGGAATGGTGTTCCTGAGAATAATTATATCCCATTTCGGATTTGTGTTCTCGAATGAATTTGCATATTTGAATCAGAACCCACTCGCGTTTGTAAAAAGCGCAGCGGTACTAAATTCGCAAGGAATTGCTCATTAAGTACCGACGCTTTTTAAACGTTCTGATTCAAATAGCAAAATTCATTCTTAGGAACACAAATCCGAAATGGGATATAATTTTTGCTATTCAGGAAGACTTTTCCGAAATGGGATTTCATTTTAGGCATGAAAAAAGCGGGTGATGGGAATCGAACCCACGTATCCAGCTTGGAAGGCTGGTGTTCTACCATTGAACTACACCCGCGTTTTGACAACGAAATCATATTACATGATGATTTAACGTTTGTCAACCCCATATCTTATTTTTTTTCAATTAACTCTTCTACTTTCTCTGCCCCATACAGATCATATAGAAAGTTGTACCAACAGGTCTGTGGCATATGGCACCACACAGGCTCACCATCCACTAAATAAACAAATGCGATTTGCTTTGATGGATGCGGATTAAACGGAATGTTTAAGCAGATTCCTATTGGTTCGTATCCGGATTTTTTCAATTCCCCTTCCGTAATGTAACTTTTCGGACTTAAAAAACCATTGTCCGTATTGTGGTTGCTTAATGTCAACATTCCACTGTTTACTTCTGTAACTAACGCCTCCTTAAATGTCATGCGAATCCCTTCCTTCCCAAATTTTGCTTGCAACGTGACGATAGTTGTAAAAACATTATTGACATGCAAATACAAATGCTTTATCATTTTTCTATATAATTAAAAAAATAGACAAAGACATTATTATATTGTATGAGTATATTATAAAAAATATGACAATTAGTCAGGATTTGAGAAGATACTTTTTTTTACGATTCGAGGAGGAATTCATTTTCTCTTTTTTATTTTCCCCTATAGGAGAAACTTTTCTCTCCGTTTTCAAAGAAAATAGCGTAATTTTTTTCCTTTGATTTCAATTTATAATTTTTATATAAGGGAGTTTGATTAAAGTATGGAAGAAAACAGAATTGACCGTGCAAAAAGATTTTCAAAAATATTTTGGAAATCACGGGCAGATGCAGGCGTTTCACAAGAGTATATGGCTCTTGGGCTTGGTGTGTCCAAGAAGACCATCCAGAATTGGGAAAAGGGGACCAGTTCCCCGACGATGTTTCAGGCTTCAGAATGGTTTCATTTATTAGGCATAAATCCCATGCCATACTATTATGAATTTATATACCCGGATACGATGAACCAGGATGAACTTACCTTCGGTAGAAACCTACCTGACGGGCAGGTTGCCGAGGCGCTGGATCTTCTTGTCGCTGAGATGCCTATCGAATTAAAGCGGGAGTTGCTGTTCCTGTTCTATGGCGGTCACGGAAGCTCCCCCTATGCAGTCATGCAGATGGTCCTGGCCCATTTGCAGGTTCCCATGAAGGATCGTGTCAGCCACGCCTCCCTGATCCTGCAGGACTATGAAATCGCCAAAGAGCTTGATAAGCTTGTGAAGCCGGATAACATCCAGCCTAGTCTGGAATATCTTCGGAACGCGGTTCAGTATGGAAGAAATGCTGCAATCCAAAAAAAATCCGGCTATAGCTTCAAGGTTCACGATGACGCCCCTACCCAGGAGGAATAAACGGAGTGCATCACAAAAATCCCGTATATATGACGAATCATATATACGGGATTTTTTTCCCAAACACACATCCTATTCACAAACTAAAAACTTTTCAATTGCTACAAGCGCTTCCTGTTCGTCTGCTCCCTCAGTTACAATATCAAGGGACATTCCGTCTGTCGGATTAAATGCCATAATCCCCATAATGCTCTTGGCATTGATTCGACGGTTCTCGCTTTCTAAAAT
Source organism: uncultured Agathobacter sp. (assembly GCA_945910395.1). Lineage (GTDB taxonomy): Bacteria > Bacillota > Clostridia > Lachnospirales > Lachnospiraceae > Roseburia. Next base: position 4,328 of record CAMDYX010000028.1, read on the forward strand.
AATTTCACTATCAAAGCTACAAGCTACTTGAACTAATTCTGCGATTGGATTCTCATGTTCCTCTAATACGTTTGATACAACGATACTCTTTTTGCTCATCGAAGTGCCTCTTTTCAATCCGTTTTCTGTTTCAATTATGAAATATAACGCACTTTCATTTCTTCCGCAATACCCGAATATCATTTCTGTTACATATTCACGAAGGAACAAGGAAATGTCCAGATGAATTGTTCAAATTTACAACGCGTTTTAATCCAAATACGCTAAATATACACTTCCCGCATTTTCGAACCATTCCTGTGCCCGATCGTAGCTTAAGGAACTCGTCACCTGTGTTGTGGGGTCAAAATAGAAAATCTGGCTGGAAGAATATCCTACGATAAGCACCGCACTATCCTTTCCGGTCATTGCAAAAACGGGATTCTCATTGCTGATATAATACAGCACTTCCTCTACATTACATCCTGTCAGATCCAAAACCGTTGCCTCCTTCATGGAGCTTTCCAATACCACCTTAGGAGACTGTCCATTTTCCACAAGCTCCCATACACTTAAGCCCTGTCCCTCACGCATCAGCATCGCACTAATGCATTCCACTACAGATCCTGCACCTGCATCCGCATCATTTACGACCAGATTTGTAAAAGGCTTCTGGGCGGTTTTTCTCGCCCGCTTCCACAAATACTGCTGTTTGGAATCTATGACAACACCCATTTTTTCATTTGCCAATATGATTGCATCGGATATACTGTCTGTTGCCAGAAAGACCTCTCCCTTTGCATACACATAGTAGCGTTCTTTTGTTTCATCGATGGAGAGCTCTAAGCTTTGCTCTTCCGCCAACACATATTTTGAGGTGATACGCTTTGTGCTGTTTTCGTTGATGGCCACACCGATGGAAAGCTGATACTGGGTTTCCTTCACCTCCGTTACCATGGACTTTACCCCGATGGTTCCGGTTTCCTCTGCATCACGGTTTAAGATGGTATCTGTTCCGGTGGAAGTATAATTTCCTTCGCCCCCTGAAATGAGGTTTACGAGAATGGAATTATCCTCAAATTCAATATCACTGACATATCCGGATATCGGCTGATAACTTTTTAGAGTACTGAATTTTGGTTCCGATACATCTAAGATTTTAAGAGCCTTCATCGGAAATGTATAATTACCAACGGCATCTGCCAAAACATCTGCTTTGTCAGCAATTCCGTACACAAAATCTTCGTCAATAAAGCCCAGTGGAAGGATAAAACTACCGGAATCCTCCCTCACTTCATTAGTGGTCCCTTCTTTTAAATCCATAACATAGATTTTTTCTGCACAGTACCTGTCCCTGGTATCAATCCAGGCCAGATACCGGTTGGATTTGGAGGTTGTAAAATATCCATCTCTTAAATTGTCAACCACACATTCCACATTCATGGAAGCAAGCCCGATCTGGTACAGCTTTCCATCCAGCATCAGATATAAAATGCCCTGCTCATTCTCATACATAAGCTGCCCCAGCTCGGCCTTTAGCACCTGATAGGACATATTCATTGGTATAAACAGCTCTTCTTCAATGGTATGAACCAGACCATCGTAATGGTATACGCCAATTCCAACTTCTCCCTCATGGACTCCACGATTCATATAGCCATAGACGATAAAATCCACACTTCCGGCCTCGTCCACCCGGACAATACTGATATCGTGCTCTTGCCAGTTTTCTCTCGCATCAATTCCCTCTACGCTTCGAAAGCTATAGATCTTCGAAAGTTCATTGGCATCTACGTTATAACACCACAGCTCGCCTTCCTGTACGAAGGCAATGACATTGTTTGATTCATTGGCAGAAAACATGACATCCGCATCTCTTATTCCGAGCTGAATATTGGTAGAATCATACACAAAGCTGTTCTCGCTTCGGAATATCTGGTTCATGCGGCGCTCAAAATTGAGCACATACATTCTTGTTTCGGTATATCTTAAGCGATAGTACTCTTCCACATTATAGAATTCCATTTCGCCTGCCGGATTTGTATAGGTCACAACATAATCCAGTGTCAGCACATTGTAGGAGTCATTGATTTCTTTAAAGGATACCACCGGCTCACTCATTTTTTTGCAATCAAAATCAGCCCAGGTAATCTGCTTTAAGGTACAGCTTAGATCCACATAATTTAAGGTTGTGGCATCACCGGTTGCCGGGTCCATATACGTAGGAATAAACTCGGCAGCATAGGGACTGAAGGTATAATCATGAAATTTCAGGGCAAACTCCCTGCATTCTTCTGTATAAAGCTGTGTTGTCTGCATCAATCTTGTATAATAATAGACTTCTCTCCCGTCCGCCCTCACAAGAAAGCACAGTAAATATTCTTCGTCTTCACTTAACAGATTCTGAACCGTAATATCCGCATACCGCCTTGTCCCGGAGGTATTGTAGATTTCAAGCTCACCATCCGCGATCAGCCTCTCCCCATTTAAGCTTCGGATTTCATAGGTCACCTCTTCCAAGTCGGCGCCATAGGTATCCACGCGCACCGTAAGGGTGCGCTCATTGTCAATGGGCATGATGGAATCCCTTACTTTGACCGGATTCATCTGCTTTACATACCCATGCATTTCATTTCCCAGATAATCTCCCTGCATGAGATAGATGACCGGAAGAGAAGCCTCCTCCATTGCCATGGTCAAATCTTCATTTGTCTGGTTTGTCAAAATATTAAATGTGATCAGCGCGCCAATAAAAACGACAAATAATACAATTGGCTTAATGAGCTTTTTTCTCATACTTCTACCTTGTCCTATTGATTGAGAGTCTCATAAGACTCTCCGGCAGATTTCTACCACCACTTATGGCACCTGCGAAACCTGCATCTTCTTCGATAGAGTTCATTGTAAAACAGTACGCTTACAATATCCTTCAAATCCTGCCCTATCATCCTGTTTTTTTCTTCACAGCGCTGGCAAATAGCGTCTACTTCCTTCTCGAGCATATACCGGTCCGGATTTTCGTCATACATCCGGCTTCCTTCACATTCCAGTTCATCACAGCGATCCTCCACCAATTCCAATAAGCGTCTTACACTTCTTGGATAATATTCCCGGATGCGCTCGATATCTCTTTCATATTCCAGTTCCGTTTCATATATCGACTGTATTGGATATGTCATATAAAAAGGTGCTTTCACAATAATTCTCCAAATGATCCTTACTGTATCATATGCCACGCTTTTTCTATGGTTCCAAAGGTTTTTCTTCGATCTGCCTGTACTGTCCGTATCCATCCTTTACGATTTCTGTCACCAGACTGCCATTGTCCGACTTTGAGAAACGATACAGGGTATATGCACCATCCTGGTACCCATAGCTTTCCCCGTCATCATGGAAATGTTCATATACACATTCCCCCGGAGTTGTCAGAAGAATCAGCTTCTCATAGGGTGCTTCCCCCACATACTGCAGGGTCTCGTACATCGGTATGATGCTTCCCGCCCGGATATACATCGGACATACGTCAATTGGAGCTTCCCGCAAAATGTAGGTGCCACCCTCTATTTTTTCTTTTGTCCAGAAATCATACCAGGTTCCTTTTGGAAGATAGATCATTCTCCTCGTAGCCCCCTGTTCTACCACCGGAGCAACAAGAATATTCTCACCTACCAAAAATTCATTATTCAGATTCTTCGTATTTTCATCATCCTCATAATGCAGTACCAGCGGACGCATAACCGGAAGTCCGGTCTTTTCTCCCTGGTAGAACAAATCATAAATGTATGGTAAAAACTGATAGCGGAGAGACACATATTTCCGGTAAATATCCACCACCTGCTCTCCCAGCATCCATGGCTCCTGCCGTCTCGTTCCCTTTGCGGAATGATTTCGGAAAAATGGAGAAAACATTGCCGCCTCGATCCATCTTGACATGAGCTCCGGTGTCGTATCTGCGCCAAAGCCGCCAATATCGGTTCCGCACAGGGAAAATCCACTCATTCCCAAATTGCAAAGCTGAGGAATCAGCATCTGCAGATGTGACCAGAGGCTCTGATTATCCCCGGTCCATACACATGCATACTTTTGTGTTCCCGCATATGCAGCTCTTGTAATTATAAAAGGTCTTTTTCCGGTATGCTTTTTATATCCGTCGAAGGTTGCTTTTCCCATAAAGTGACCGTACACATTGTGAATCTCCGCATGGTTCGTCACACGGTCTTCATCACAGAATACCACATCCTCCGGGAGCGGTCCCCGAAAGCTTGCCGGTTCGTTCATGTCATTCCAGATTCCCAGTACGCCCATGTCTGTTAGGAAGGAAATATGCTCTCCCCACCAGTCCCGGACTTCCTTTCGGCCGAAGTCCGGATAATTTGCGTCTCCCGGCCATACCTCGTTTACGTAGACCTCTCCGTCCTTAGTCTTCGCAAAATATCCGTTCTTCATTCCTTCTTCATACATAAAATATCCCGGTTCAAGCTTTGTTCCCGGATCGATGATTACGACCGGCTTAAATCCCTGTTTCCCAAGCTCATCAAACAGTTCGCCTTTCTTTCCGTAGTTCTTCTCGTCCCAGGTAAACACCTTGTACTGCTCCATGTAATCGATATCATACTGTACCGATTCACATGGAATGGAAAGCTTCCGATAGTTTTGTGCTACTTCCCGGATATCCTCTGCACACTCATAGCCCCAGCGGCACTGATGAAATCCCAATGTCCAAAGCTGTGGCAGGGGAGTTCTTCCCGTCAGGTAGGTGTAGTTTGCAATTACATCCGTAAGATGCTCTCCCCCAAGAAAATAGTAATCCAAATTTCCATCGTCCGCAGCATAATAGAAATACCCGCTGTTTTCTTTTCCGAAATTTAGATAGCTGTGAAAGGTATTGTCAAAAAACAGACCGTACACGCCCTGCTTCTTTTTGCACATCATAAACGGAATGGACTTATACAGCGCATGGAAGTCCTCTGTGTGTGCCTGTGGAATGTCGGAGTTCCAGTTTTCATATTCATAATTGCGCTTGTTTAAAAAGCCGGTCTTATCTCCGAGTCCATAGATGACATCCTCCGCATCCAATACCTTTACCGTCTTTACTTTATGCTTCTTCTCGGCAAGTGCAGAGGTATCATGTCCCTCTGCTTCCAGCAGGTCGATCAGCTTCTGGCTGACCGCCTCCTCCTGCTTTACTGCGCCGCAGTAGTCCTGCAAAAGCACCTTTTGGTCTTTGTTTAAAATCTCGGTTACAAAATCATCCTTTATGCGAACCACAAGCTTGTCCGTTGAGATCACAAGACATTCCTTTTCCATGCCTGTAGAAAAAACCGTGGGCTTTTTCTTATCCCCCTCGATTGCTTTGGAGCGATGATCCTTGGACCATGTCGGGACAAAGAAATTGATAATTTCATCGGTGATCACTTCCACGATGACCTGCTGCTTTTCAAAGGAAATCTGAATCTGATTTCCGCTGGATAAATAAGAGATTAATTTTCCGTATTCCATCCGATACCTCCACATTTACGTTACGCTTCTTTTGTACTTAATTTCATTCCGGAAAAGTATTCCTAAATAAATTTGCATATTTGAATCAGAACCCACTCTCGTTTGTAAAAAGCGTAGCGGTACTAAATTCGCAAATATTTGCTCATTAAGTACCGACGCTTTTTAAACGTTCTGATTCAAATAGCAAATTTATTCTTAGGAGCACAATTCCAAAAAGGGGTTGCATCTTACTCTACTACTTTTAGATATTCCGTCTTTACATAGCCCGTTAATCCGTTAAACGTAATCTGTGACCAGTCGCCTTCTTCTCCAAGAATGGTCACTTCCGTTCCCTCTCCGATTACCGTCAGAATATCACAATCTGTATTCGGCTCTTTTCTCATCCGGATTCCGGTAGTGGTCTTGGCCTTGACTTCTACAACCTCCGTCTCTGTCTCGATTTCTGTCTCGGTCTCGACTTCCGTCTCTATTACCGGAGCATTCGGATCAATTACAAAATACTGCTGAGTCTCTGTCTCTGATTCCGTCTCCATCTGTGTCTGCGTGCTTTCTTCCTCCGGAACAAATTTTTCAATTCCCCATGCAGCAAGCTTCCAAATCAACACCCCCATAACAAGCAAAAATATTACGAATACGATACGGGCAATAATAACGTCTCTTCTGTGCTTTTTACTCATGTTCATTTCCTCATCTTCTAAAAAATTGTTGTAAATGTTCCTAAAAATAGGAGCCTACGCAAATTGCATAGTCTCCTATATTATACACAAAAAGCCTTGTGTTTACTAGGTATTATACCTATTTTTCCTCTTTTTTACTGTTCAAAGCTCCAGGCGTGGGCAATTTCACTTTTTATATCGGCAAAATACCATTCCTTTTGGCTTAATTCCAGACTATTTGGATCATTGATGGTAATTACACCATTATTTTCTTCCGTCAGGACGATAAAATGTCCTGCCCTTGTAAATTGGCCTCTGCGCATACTGCAGATCACCGGATGCCCTTTTTTCAGCTCCCCTGTAATCGCTTCCTCTGTCACGGAAAGCTCATTGCAGGTAATCCCATACAGCTTCGAAACATCTGAAAAAAACGCCCACTTCGTTCCAGTTCCGCTTAAATAATAATTATGACTCATTGCGTAATCTGCCAGATTCAGGGGATTTAACTGTTCGTCTTTTGTAAAACCGATCAGGACCATGGACAGGCATGTGGGTCCGCATCCGGATATTCCCACATTGAAGCTGCCATATTCCTCATATCCCCATCTCTCATCCCACTGCATCAGAAGAGGGATATCTGCCGAAAGCTCTGCATCGGTAAGCTCGAACTTGCCCCCTAAGGTGTACCCTTCATTCCAATACTGATATAAAAAATGAATAAGTCCCGCATTTCCCTCGGCGGCCTCCACCTTCTCTTTGGGGAACAGACCTTTATGGGACTGCAGCCATTCATATTCTGCTTCCGTGTCAAAATGGATCTCTTTCTGTAAAATTTCCTCCTGAATAATCAGCATTGCCTCATCGGAATTTATGGTCTGGATACTGCCGGAGTCCCCATTTCCATTTATGACATCTATTTGAAACCTGTTCTGTCCGGCAGCAGCCTCTGCTTCCTCCAGCTGTGTTGCCGCGGGCACATACTCCGTCTTGCTTTCCATGCCCATAGCAGTATCCGATGCCACCATATATTGTTTTAGATACAGCATCACACCTACAAGGACAATGGCAGATATCACCAGAATAATTTCTTCCACCCGCAATATCAGAATCCGTTTTCTGTATTGTTTACTCTTCTGTAAATGACTCATTTTTTCGACTCTTTTTCCTATTTACAATAAGCAATTAAAAGTTCAAGGGTATTCTTTACGCCATCCCTGTGACTCCTCTCATATCCGTGAGAAGCATACACTCCTGCGCCAATCAGGCCATGGCGGATATCATAGCCTGCACCAAGGGCGACATCCACATCGGAACCATAGAAGGGATACACATCTACCGCAAAATCAATTGCATGGTCCTTTGCTGCTTTGATCAGTCCGGTAACCACATCGTAATTATAGGGTCCCCGGGAATCCTTCGCACAGATGGAAACCTGCCGTTCCGTACAGGTCAGTCCGTCTCCCACGCATCCCATATCTACGGAAATCACTTCTGTGACACCTTCCGGAATGGATGCTGCACCACCATGTCCCACTTCCTCATAAACCGTAATGTAATGATACATTCTGTGCTCCAGCTCTATGGAATGATCTTTCAGATACTTTGCATAGCTTAACAGAATTCCTACGCTCAACTTATCATCCAAAAAGCGGCTTTTGATATATCCGCTTTCCGTAATGGTAGTTCGCGGATCAAAGCAGACAAAGTCCCCCACCATAATACCAAGCTTCTCGGTGTCCTCCTTGCTCTCTACCGCCTCATCCAGGACAACCTCCATATCCTCGTACTTTCTCTTGGTATCGTTGTACTCTCCGTTTACATGAATGGATGCGTTGTTCAGCTGGAAGGTTCCGCTGTAGATACCATCAAATTTTGTTACGATCCGGCAGTTTTCTGCCTCTGCATTATTCGGATTCATTCCACCCAGGGCAGAAACCTTAAGATTTCCGTTGGACTTGATTTCACTTACCATTGCTCCTAAGGTATCCACATGGGCTGCCAGCACAATCCCATCGTCTTTCTTTTTTCCGCCAAGCTCCACCAGCACTCCGCCTTTTACCGTAATCACTGGATCGTAGCCTAATCTTTTGTACTCCTCTGCCACAAATTCCACAGCCTTTTTCGTATAGCCGGTGGGACTGTCAATTGCAAGAAGCTGTGTCGTCATATCCACCGCATAATCCACATAGTTTTGCATAACAAAAAATCTCCTCGTATTATAGGGCAAGAGAAAGTCTATCCTGCATATTTACAGGATAGACTTTCTCAATTTTTACCTTTTTACTTTTTCCAATTATATACCCCGCAAAAATCCTTGTCAATTTTTCTACATGGACATTTCCTGTGCAAGATAGGAAAAACACAAATCCGCACCGGCCATGCAGACCGCAAACATCATAACCAGAAACAGCAAAATCACCGCGCCCTTATCATACACAAATTTGCGATCTGAAAAATTGGAAACCAGCATTTCCGTGCCAACACCGATCATCATAAGCGGCCACAGCTTCAGAATGAATCCATAGCTTAAGATGTCCACAAAAATGTGAAGGATAAAGAGGATTCCAAGCACGATCAAGGATATTCCCGCAGTAATGGACCCGACTCTATGCGTTCTCATCTGCTTCTCCATTTAGCTCCTCCTTCTTACCAAGAATCATCCTGATACCGATAAAAATAATCACGATAGCCAAAATGGTTTCCGGGATTCTGTTGATGACCGGGTACAGCATTTCCCACAATTCATCCGGGATAAACTGGAAGAAAATGTTTCTGAAGCTGCTCCATAATATGCCACATCCAAATACAATCAGAAGCACCGCAAACCACTTACGACCGGTTTTTCCGGAAATCTTCATTGGCCTTCCTTCTGTAAATTCCTCCCAGATGAACTGATCCTTAAGCGCCATAAAATCCATATCATCCAAAGACGCAATATTTCTCGCATGGAAAAAGCCGTAGAACCACAATATAAAAGCAATACATATAAATACATCATTTGCGGAAAAAATCGCCGGAATCATGAAGCTTAAGAAGAATAACGTCATCAGGCTAAGTCCCAGCTTCATAAATCCCATATACATTTCCGCAGCTCCCGGTAAAAAGGAGCAGATAAAAGTAAATCCTTTGTTTTTCTTTTTTTGTTTCATTGATTTGTCCTCCAATTAAAAATGCGATTCTTCACTCCATCCTCCGAAGAGATGTCATTGATACTTTCATCTGATCTGAGGAAGTCTAAATATCTGGAATTTCCAAGTCTTGACATGAGCCTGTTATCCCTCCTTTCAAGCACCTCTTCCTTTGACTTTACATCAGAAGCTGCCAAAACCTGCTCCTTTGCCGGAACTGTCATTTCCTTTCCTCCCGAAAAAGCCGGCAGCATGAATAGGAGTACAATTGCTGCTGCAACCGAAGAGGCTACCTGAATGCAAAATCTTCGAAATTCCTTCCTTCGTTTTTCTATACGAAGGATTCTCGGAGGCTTTGCCAGCTCTGCTAAATCTATTTTTTGTAGGATATCATCCAGCAGATCCGGCGGAGCTGATGTCATTTCCGTCATCTCTACTTCCCGGATTAACGCATTTAGTTCTTCCTCTGTTAAGTATTCCATCATGAGAGCAAATCCTCCTTTCTGATTGTTTTCTTAAGCATTTCCCGCGCCCGATAAATCTGTGTCTGAATCGTTTTCACATTTTTATCTTCTTTCTCTGCAATTTCCCTTGCCGTCAATCCATCTATAAAATAAGCCTTTGCAATCCCATCATAGGGTTTTGGAAGGTTTGCACAGCCATCGGAAAGCTTTTTTAATGTCTCCTCATTCAAATACATCTGAAGAGGGTCCTCCGATGTGCTCATACATTCCTCTGGTAGCTCCTCTTCGGGCATGTAGGTAAGGCGCCTTGCAGCCTGTCGCTGATAATCAATGCATTTGTTGCTTGCAATTCTGCAAATCCAGGCTTTTTCCGCATTCCCGTCAAAGCTTTCATAGTGGGTATAGGCCAGGATGAAGGTCTCCTGCGTAATATCCTCCGCCGCAAAATAGTCACCGGTAAGCTTTAAGCAGACAGAGAAAACCAGATTCTTATACTGGTTCACCAACCGTATGAAATTTTCTTTCGAATCGATGTTCTCCACCTCCCTCATCCTTTCAAAAGATAGAACGAATCAAAAAAAGAAAAGTCTTCAACTTTTTTTCAAATCTGCAAAAAGTCAAAAGAATACAAAAAAGAGGGATCATGATTTTGCAACCACGATCCCATTGCTGGTTCCTTCTCTCTCATTTATCTAATTATAATTTCCTTTGGAAGCCATTTCAGCAATATATTCTTCAATTTGGCAGACTGCATCGGTTTTGCCATGAAATCGTTTATTCCGGCCTGGTAGAAGATTTCTTTCGTATTTTCCGAATCATCTCCGGATAATGTTACAATCGGAACTAAGCGGAAATATTCCCTTTAAGCGCTTTTTATGGTATAACGGCTGGCATTTCGGTTCATAGATCAGGTCATCGATCCGAAGTACATCCTGCGCTTTAATACACTCCTGCAAGGTTCGAATAATTTCCGATGAACATTCCTTGATATGCGGATAGATCTTTCCCATGGGCGCGTTACAGTAGATCATTTTTTCAGTGAGATCCACCGCAAGGATTCCCTCGGAATTCCATCGCCAGCACAACAATACTGGTAAACTGAACCATCAGCATCAGTTGCAGCATTTTTCTAACCCCCTCTTTTTATCCATCCATTAATTTGATATTACTGATTCTGCAAATTTTTGTAAAGTTCCAAGTTGTTCTCTATTGTTCCTCCATAGATAAAATAATAGTCGATCTGCCGTCCGTCATCGGTATAGATATACTGTCCATAGGAGGGGATTCCGCAGAACAGGACGCTTCTTTCGGATGCTACTCCGATCCCATACCCTTTATTGGAAAGAAGAAGCGGCATGCGCATCTGCATAGAGCCAAAGGAGATGTATCTTGCTTTTAAGCTTACATCCATCAAATCATCCTTTAAAATGCCTTTGGCTTTTAGCTTTTCCTTCTTGTCAAATTCAAAGAAGCTCCAGGTTTCATCGCCTTCCATCAGCCGAGGTTCATTGGTCTTTTCCGACAAAAGCACCTTCTTATCCGCCGACAGGAAGCGTATGGCTCCATCCTTTTTTTCTATGCGGATCGTCAGTTTTTTTGTGCATATTTCAAGTACTGTCGGGGACTCCTTCGCCGTCCATGCAAACCCCGCCTTTGGTTTTGCACTCCATATGGAAGCCTGTGGTTTGCTCATCTGCCCCTTCACAAAGGTTACATGCACACATTCTTCCGAAATCGGAGTAATCGTAAGCACCCCGTATCTGCTTGCCACTTCCACTCCTGTTTTTGTCTTCTTTACCCACCGTACCCCACAGTCTGCTTTGGCATGTCCTTTTACGGTAAGCACGCTGTTATCCGGCATTTCCCCAAATTTATAACCGGATGGATTTATCTGCCCGTTCTCCTCAGTTTTCTTTTGGACAATCGGTTTTGAAAGGACTATATCCTGACTCTTCGGAAGCTGGGTGGCTTTTAACTCAATTCTTTTTGGTCCGATTTCATTTCTCACCTTCATATCCCGGTGACCTTCCACCTTTAATTCCTCGATTTCTTCCTTTTTCGTCTGTTTCCTTCTAACCGCATCTTCCCCAAAGTCATCCACCACAAATTCTTCCATATGCTTCTCCTTGGGAGCCTTTGTTTCCAAAAGAGACGTCAGATTTCCTTTGTGAAGAACCGCAAGCTCATGAAGCGCCCGTGTTGCAGTCACATACAGCATTTTCACATGTCCGTTATCTGCCGGATATTTTTCTATGGAGGGGTCAAAAATCAGAACTGCATCAAATTCCAGTCCCTTGGTATAAGCAACCGGAAGTACCATGACTCCGCTTCCGAACTCTGCTTCTTCCAGATTCACGTCCTTGATTTGTATGCAGCCTTTTAATTCTGCCCGAACCTTCTTTGCTTCCTCCTCATCCCGACATATGACCGCTATGGTCTCATAGCCCTCTGCCTGCCATTTTTGTATGATCTGTGAGGCTTTTCCGACGACTTTACCTTCCTCCTTTTCTTCTACAATGCTTACCGCATTTCCATGCCGGATGATCGGTTCCACCGGGTAGATGGAAAAATCCCCATGCCGCAGGATCTCTGTGGCGAACTGTGATATTTCCACGGTATTCCGGTAGGATTTCCGAAGCAGACAAAACCTGTCATTGGGCCCTGTCAGAATCAATTTGCGAAGCTCATCCCAGTCGTTTAATCCATATTCAAAGTGAATATTCTGGGAGGTGTCTCCCATGATGGTATAGGTGCAACCCCTGATACAGTAATGTAGGCACTGGTATGCCATCATTCCGAAATCCTGTGCCTCATCGATTACAATATGGGTTGCCTCCCGAATGGGATCGATTTCCTTAATTCTCTTGTAAAGATATGCAAGGGCAGCAAGATCGTAGACATCGAAGGAGGTTTCCGGTATGTCTATGTCGTATCCCTTTGCCTTCTGCTCCAAAAGAAAGCTGTGGTAGACCTCAAAGACAGAGCCCTTCCATTCGTCTTTTCCAAAATGGAAACGATACTTGTTTTCCATTCTTTTTTTCTCTTCCGAGGTAAACGACACATGTTTTCCAAAAATCTCATTTTCATATTTGGAATAGAGAATGTCATTTAACATCAGGCACTTGCTCTGCATGGACATCCTGGGATTTTCCTTTAAATATGTCTCAATTAGTCCACGCCCCATCAAAAGCCTTCCTGTTTTTTCCATGTAAACCGGTTCTCTGGAAATGTGAGCGCGCTCATACCCCACGCAGAAGCTTTCCAGCTCCTCAAACCAGCTTTGTATTCCCTTTACGCAGTTTCGCTTATCATTTTTATCCAGACTATGATAAGTATATATCCGGGCATCCCAGTCTTCATAGAGAAGCCGGATGAAAAGCTGCTCCATGGTCATCTGCCTTACCCCATATACATCCAGCTCCGGCAGAACGCTTGTAATGTAATTTAAAAGAATCCGGTTGCTTCCGATAATGTAAAAGTCTTCTGTCCGAAAATCCTTTTCATAATTATAGAGGATATAGGAAATGCGGTGCATTGCCACCGTTGTCTTACCGGAGCCCGCAACTCCCTGTACGATGATATTTGTTTTCGGGGATCGGCGAATGATCCGGTTCTGCTCCTTTTGAATCGTGGCAATGATTTCCCCCAGAACCTCTGTCTTGTTCTTTGACAGATACTTTGTCAGAAGCTCATCGTTTGCTACCACATCCAGATCGTAAAAATCCTTTAACCGGTCATCCTCAATTTCATAGCTTCTCTTCCGCTTTAGGTCGATCTCGAAGGTGCCTTCCGAGCTTACCGTGTAGGTTCCCTTTCCCATTGCATTCTCATAGTAAACAGAAGCCACCGGAGTCCTCCAGTCAATGACTGCCGGTTCCTTCTCTGCCCTTGCAATTCCAACCCGTCCGATATAGTAGGCCTCGTCCTGCTCTCCCTTCTCATCGCAGAAATCGATTCTCCCAAAGTAGGGTTTCTTTCTGGCTTTTTCGTAGCGTGTCAGGCTGTTTACCGTTTCCTTAAGCTGTGCCTTTGCATTGTTCCAAAGCAGGAGGCTGTCCTTCTCTCCGGAGCTGTTTACCTCCTTCATCAGAGCATCCACATCTTCCTTCAGCTTTTGGATTCCTTCCTTTTCACGGTCCAGATTTGCTTGTGCCAGTTGGATGGTGTCACGAAGATATTGTTCTTCATCCTCTCTTGACGTTCCCGGAATTCTGTAGCTTTTTTCCTTTTTACAATTCACTTTCATCCCCCCTCGTCTATTCAAAAATGCGTTTTTATAATCCCTTTTCGGAATTGTATTCCTGAGAATGAATTTGCATATTGGAATCCGAACTCACTCTCGTTTGTAAAAAGCGTAGCGGTACTAAATTCGCAATCAATTGCTCATTAAGTGCCGACGCTTTTTAAACGTTCTGATTCCAATATGCAAATTCATTCCCCACAACACTTTTCCGAAATGGATGTTTTCAAAAAACAGATGGAGTTCCATTTTACTAAATTGAGATAAAATTGCAAGTATTTTCCAAATAAAAAAGACCAAAAAAGAAAATATATTTTGCTTCTTGGTCTTCTATGAATCAGACATCTGCTCCAGGGTCATTTTCCTGCAACATGATCTTCCAATTCTTTATACAGTTTTTCGGCAGACCACATCACATTGGTAGGTGTTAGCATGGCCTTTCTTTTTATCGGTGCAATATTGTTTTTCTTGTATTCTAAAAGGAAACGATCCATGGTATCGGAATCCATTCCTGAAAAAACCATCATCTCATCCAAAAACTCCTCTCCCTTGTAGGAGGCGTTACTCTTCATCCCGGAGATATTTGCCAGAGTCCCCAGCGTCTTTGCGTAATCGCTCTTTGGTACCAGGATAGCCACATGATTTTGTTCTTTACATAAGTTGATAATCTGACTGGATTTAAAGATATTTACATGAAAAAGTAAAATTGTGCCCATAATGTGCTCCTTCCTTGCAAGCCATGCCCATTCGGAATCCGCTCCGCTACTTCCTCATACTCAAGCCGAGCCATTCGGAATCCGCTCCGCTACTTCCTCATGGAGGGCTGGCGCCCAATAAAAGTGCAAGCCGAGCCATTCGGAATTCGCTTCGCTCCTTCCTCATGGAGGGCTGGCGCCCAATAAGTCTAAAACAGAAAATAGCTGGTAGTGCATAAATGCCCTCCAGCTATTTTCTGTTTTATCCTTACTCGGCTTGTAGCTTAACCAAAGTATCTCTCTAATAATCCCTTAAGAGCCTTTCCATGTCTTGCCTCGTCACGTGCCATCTCATGAACGGTGTCATGAATTGCATCTAAGTTATTCTTCTTTGCACACTTTGCAAGGTCAAACTTACCGGAGGTTGCACCGAATTCGCAATCTACTCTCCATGCAAGATTCTTCTTGGTAGAGTTGGTCATGTTTCCTTCTAAGTCGGAGCCAAGCAGCTCTGCAAACTTTGCAGCATGCTCAGCCTCTTCGTATGCAGCCTTCTCCCAGTATAAACCGATTTCCGGATATCCTTCACGATGAGCAACTCTTGCCATGCAAAGATACATACCAACCTCTGAGCACTCGCCCTCAAAGTTAGCCTTCAACTGCTCAAAGATATACTTCTTATCTTCTTCGCTGATATCATTGTTATTCTTTACTGTGGCAGCATATACGCCGAATTCATGCTCAGCTGCAAGTGTAAGCTCACCCTCTACCTTCTTGAACTTATCAGAGCTTACATGACATACCGGACACTCTGCCGGAGCAGCATCTCCTTCATAAACATAACCACATACAGAACAAACCCATTTTGACATTTTTATGTCCTCCTTTATTTTTTTATTTTACCTTTTTTTGTTCTAATTATTCAAAAGGCATTTCCTGCACTTACCAAAGAACTGCATCTCGCACTCTTCAATCTCTCCGTCAAAGTCATTGGATGCCTTTTCGATAATAGTTTCACTTGGAATGTAATCCAAGTCCATAACATTGCCACAGCTTTTGCAAATAAAATGATTATGCAAATTCGTAAATCCGTCGAAACGATCCGGGCCTATTCCGGTTGAAATCTTTAAAATCTGACCATTCTCAGCCAAAAAAGAAAGATTTCGGTAAACGGTTCCCAAACTGATATTGGGCTGTTCCAGGCGAACACTCTTATAAACCATGTCCGCTGTCGGATGATCTCTTCGGTTTTGCAAATTATTTAAAATACACTCTCTTTGTCTGGAATATTTTATCATAATGCATCTCTTTCAAAATCAGTAACAGTTACTATTATTAATATACATACTTATGTCTGATTTGTCAATAAGAATTTTATTCTACTTTCAGCATTCTATATCCTACGCCAACATGTGTTTGAATATACTGAACAGAATCCGAATTTTTTTCAAGCTTTCTTCTAAGGGTTGCCATAAATACCCGAAGGGAAGCTACATCATTTTCCCAGCTCTGTCCCCAGATGTTCTGTGTAAGATAGGTATGTGTCAGAACTTTTCCCACATTTTTCGAAAGCATGCAAAGCAGTTTGTACTCAATCGGAGTCAGATGCAGTTCTTCTCCCTCTAAATAGGCACAGCCTGCCAGATAATCCACCTTAAGCTTCCCATTTACAAATACAGAGACGGATGCCTGCTCTGCAGAAGCTGCTGCAAGCCTTCTTTCCGTAACCCGAAGTCTTGCCAGAAGCTCTTCCACCGAGAAGGGCTTTGTCAGGTAATCGTCTGCCCCCGCATCCAGGGCCTCCACCTTATCTGTATCTTCACTTCTTGCACTGATAATAATGATGGGTACATTAGACCAGGTTCGGATTTTTTTAATAACCTCGATGCCATCCATGTCCGGAAGGCCCAAATCCAAGAGTATGATGTCCGGATTGTGGGAGGACGCTTCCAAAATCGCGGTTTCTCCATTCATTGCGGTCAGATATTTATAATCGTGGGCTTTTAACGTAGTTGTCATTAGATTCTGCACAGGTTTGTCATCCTCGACCACTAAAATCAATGTCCTATTCATGCAAATCAACCTCCTCTATCGGCAGTGAAAAAGTAAATACCGCTCCATGGGGTTTGTTATCCGAAAGTTCAATCTCTCCTCCATGTGCAGTAATGATGGATTTACAAAGAGATAGTCCCAGTCCCAGACTCCTCCTGCTGTCCGCGATATCCTTTGCCCCGCTATAAAACATCTCAAATACCAGCGGCTTCCTCTCGTCCGAAATCCCCGGTCCATTGTCTGCAATACAGATGATGGCATTCCCCTTCCACTTTTTCGTTGTAATCTCAATTTCTGACTCTTTTGGGGTGTATTTAATTGCATTGTCCACAATATTGATCACAACCTGCATAATCATCCTTGCATCCACCTTCACAAGGATAAACTCCTCCGATGGATGATAGGTAATGGTATGCTCGTTTTTCTTTCTGCTGATATGCTGTAATGCTTCTGTAATCACCTCGTCCAGCAGCTCCGTCTGTAAACGGATATTGAGTTTTCCCTCTTCGATTTTTGTTACTGACAACAGATTCTCCACAAGATTAATCAGCCACATGGAATCGTCATAAATATCTTCATACAAATGCTTTTTTGTCTCTGTATCAAATTTTTCTTCATTTGACAGCAGATTGCTGGCATTCCCGGATATGGAGGTCAGCGGTGTACGCAGATCATGAGAAATAGAGCGAAGCAGATTCGCCCGAAGCTGTTCCTTTTGTGCGAGCAGCGCTGCCTCCTCCTTCTCTCTGGCATTTTTTTCATTTTCCAGCGCCAAAGCACATTCTCCCAGGATTGAGAGCAGAATGCTTTTTTCAAAAGCATCCAACGGTTTGTCATGTATGACGATGCCAATCACACCGTATACGTCACTGCTTGTCCGTATGGATAAGTACAGGCATTTTGCCTCCGAGAGAGTATCCGTTGTGGCACCTGCGTGTTTATTATTGTTATACACCCAGAAAGCAACCGTTTTTTCGTTTTCTGACAGACATTCCTCACATACCGGGTTCCCATCCGTCGCGAAATATTTGGGTTCGGACAAATGCTCTTTCTGTGCAAGATAAATCACCATATCCCGATTTAACAGCTTCATAAGCTGGGTCGCCGTTACCGAAATAATCTCTTCCTTTTCTTTTGCCTTCTCCAATAACTGGTTTGTATCAAATAGCAGCTTTGTACGGAATGCAGCTGCGGCTGCCTGTACTGCCTGCCGCTTTAAGCGAATGGCAAGGGAGCCGGTCAAAAAAGCCGCAAAAAACATCGTGATGAAAGTGACCGGATAATCTTTTTCATAAACAAGAAAGGTATATCTTGGCTCCGTAAACAAAAAGTTAAACACAAAAACACTTATGATTGAGGAAACAAGACTATATACCTGATGTGTCGTAATAACAGATGTAATCAAAACCCCCAGAATATACATCATGATAATATTGGATTCACTCATTCCCATACGCCAGAATCCATATCCGATCAGTGATGCTATGATCAGCATTGCAATACTTTTTATCACATCCGGGGCATTTAAGATGTGCTTTGATCTGTGCTTAGCCTTTTTGGCCTTGTAAAACAGATCCGATGCCGTATCCGGAATGATATGTACATCCACGTTGGGTGCCTGGGAAATCAATTTGTCCGTTAAGGTCGGTTTTCCGAATAAAAATCTCTTTCTGGCCGCACTTCTTCCGATTACAATTTTCGAGACCCCGGATAGTCTGGAAAATTCTGCAATTTGAAAGGATACATCCTCACCATACACGGTCTCCACCTTTGCCCCGAGCTGCTCTGCAAGGCGCATATTGCTTCGAAGTCTTTTCTTATCCTCCTCATCCATCAATGCAGAATCCGGAGTTTCCACATAGAGTGCCGTAAACATTCCTCGGAAAGCTTTCGCCATTCGAGCTGCTGTACGAATAATCTTCATATTCGATGGAGCCGGTGACAGGCAGACTAAAATATGCTCATCGGTATGATAGTCCCCACCGTTTTTGATTCTTGCCTCCTCCGAAAGTGTATTGATTCTGTCAGCGCATCTTCGGAGTGCAATCTCCCTTAGTGCAATCAGATTTTCAATCTGGAAAAAATTCTCTGTCGCCTTTTGTGCCTGTTCTTCCTTAGATATATTCCCGGACCGCAAACGTTCCAACAGCTCCTGCGGCTCTATATCAATCAGCTCTACCTGGGAAGCATGATCAAATACATCATCCGGTACCCGCTCCAGAACCATAATTCCGGTGATAGCAGACACCATGTCATTCAGACTCTCAATATGCTGTACGTTTACCGTTGTGTAAACATCAATCCCGGCCTTAAGAAGTTCTTCCACATCCTGATATCGTTTTGCATGGCGACAGCCTTTCGCATTTGTATGCGCAAGCTCATCCACAAGGATCAGGGTTGGTTTTCTTTTGATGGCAGCATCCAGATCAAATTCGTGCAGCGTAATCCCATGATATTCGATCACAAGATTTGGTATCTCTTCCAAGCCATGCAGCAATTTTAGGGTCTGGGGTCTTGCATGGGGCTCCACGTACCCTGCCACCACATCAATTCCCCTCCGCTTTGCAGCGCAAGCCGCCTGTAGCATGGCATACGTCTTTCCCACACCCGACGCGTAGCCGAAAAATATTTTCAGATGCCCTCTGTGCTTCTTTGTCTCCTCTGAACTTTTCCGTTTATCTTCCATCTAAGAATGCTCCTACAATATTGAAATCATCCTGTGCTCTATTTCCGTGACATTCTTTTCTTTCCACAACACATACATCCTGGTTTTTTGTCTTTCCACAGGCTCAATTTCCACTCCGGTTCGGGCTTCCAAAAAAGGATTTGGTGTAAAAGAGCAGCTCTTTCTTTGATATTCCCCACCTTCCGGATTCTCTGGCTCAGCTAAAAATAGGGCAATATCACAGATTTCATTGGTTAATGCCCTTTTTGCAGCTTCCCTGCTTCCTGTGTAAAAATAAAATGAGGTCTGTTCAAATTCTTTTTGCTGTTCTGTTTTCTCCAAAACATAGGAAAGCATCATGGGATTTTCACAGATGATCCGTATCTCATTTTCTCCATTTCCCGGGTTCTGCAATGATGTGTTCCGGCATTCCTCTAAAAAAACATCTACTTTCTTCATAAAAAGAAAAATAATGAATCCTACAATTAAAAAAAGCAACAGGACCAAAGCTATTTCCATTATACCATCTCCATTCAAATTTGGCTAAATATGAAAACATTTCTGAATATCTTTATTGTTTCCAAGCACCAATAGCGCTTCGTCTCCCGCAAAACGGGTATCCGATGCCACAGTCAGTTCCATCTTCCCATTCCTTTTGATTGCCATAATATTGATATTGTATTTCTGCCGGATATTAATTTCTCCCACTGTTCTTCCCTTCCAGCTTTCCGGTAACTCTATCTCAAATATAGCATAATCATCGTCCAATTCTATGTAGTCAAAAATGTGATCCGCACTATACCGGATTGCAGTCCAGTTTGCCAGCTGTTTTTCCGGATAGACCACTTCATCGGCGCCGTTTCGCAGCAGAAATTTTGCCTGCACATCTTTCGCAGCCCTTGACACCACCTTTTTTGCTCCGAGCTCCTTAAGCAATGAGGTTGTTTCCAGCGAGCTTTGAAAATCATTTCCGATTGCAACAATGCAGACATCATAATTACCTACCCCTAAGGATTTGATAAATGCTTCATTCATGCTATCGCCGATTTGTGCGTTCGTAACATACGGAAGCACATCCTCCACCCGGTCCTCCTGCTTGTCGATTGCCATAACCTCATGGTTCAGTTCGTGCAGCTTCATTGCAATATTTTTTCCGAATCTTCCGAGTCCTATCAGTAAAATTGTTTTCATCCTCTTACATCCTCTCTAACCGACCGTAATTTTTTCCTTAGGAAGCTTTGATAAATATCTCGCTTTATCTGAAAATGCAGCAAATACCAGAGTCAGTCCTCCCACTCTTCCCAAAAACATTAAGCTTATTAATATGAGGCGGGAAGCCGTTCCCAATTCTGAGGTGATTCCCAGCGTTAATCCCACCGTTCCTATTGCAGAAGCCGTCTCAAACAGGCAGGTCAGAATCGGTAACTGCTCAATGCAGCTGATTGCAATTCCTCCAAATAAGAATAGTGAAAGGTACATCAAAAGAATCACCGCAGCGCTCTTAATGGTTTCTTCCGCAATTCTTCTTCCGAAGCATTCCGAGTCTTCTTTTCTTCGAAAAACGGAAACCAAATTAATAAAAAGCACCGCAATCGTAGTGGTCTTCATTCCTCCTGCAGTAGATCCCGGAGAGCCTCCGATTAGCATCAGTATCATTATAATTACCTGTCCGCTTTCACTAAACAGCGACAGATCTACCGTATTAAAGCCTGCAGTTCTTGGTGTAACTGCCTGAAAAAGCGCCGCCCATACCCGTTCTCCAACCGTCATACCGTCCCATGTGTTTTTTTTGAATTCTCCAAAGAAGAAAAAGAGGAAAGGCAGAACAATCAGTATTACCGTTGTAAGTAAAATCACTTTGCTCTGCATACGATACCTTTTCAGATGTATCCCGTTCCAACGAATATCATCCCAGGTAAGGAAGCCGATTCCTCCTATTATAATCAGTCCGATAACCACTGCATTGATAAGTCCGTTGCCGCTATAGGCTGTTAGGGAAGAGAACTCCTCCCTGCTTCCCATCAAATCAAATCCAGCATTACAAAAGGCTGATATGGAATGGAAAAGTGCATACCAGGTTCCTTTTAAGAATCTAAAATCCTTCCAGAAAACCGGCATCATAAGAAGGGCACCGGACAATTCGATTAAAATGGTGGCCTTAAGAATAAATCCGGTCATTCTCACAATCCCTCCGACGCTTGGAGCCGCGATTGCTTCCTGCATGGTACTTCTTTGCATGAGTCCGATTTTTCTTCCGGATATGACAGCAATGGCTACCGCAATTGTTACAACTCCCATTCCCCCAATCTGAATCAGTATCAGAATAACTGCCTGCCCGAACACAGACCAATAGGCTGCAGTGTCCTGTACGACCAGACCGGTAACACAGGTGGCTGAAGCAGCCGTAAACAGCGCATCCGCAAAGGATGCACCTGTACCGCTTTTCGTAGAAAAAGGAAGCATCAACAAAATGCTTCCTGTCAGTATTACAAGCATAAATCCCATGATAATAATCTGAGAGGAGCTGAGATGCCTGTTTATTTTAAATATATGTCTCATATATCTTCCAACCTTCTTAATACATCTTTATACCATCTTAATTATCCTTTTTTCTTTTAAAGTTTGTATTAAAATTTTTAGCATGGTATTAAGATTGTATAAAGATAGCATCATACCTTCCAGTACCACCATCTTACCGGCAATGCTTGCACCTAAACGCCCACAACCTGCAATAATTGTATTGCTTTTTTCCATAGGCTTATCCTTTGGTTTCTGTCTGTATTATAATTTTTACTTCTATTCCTGCTTGATCATGCAATATCCTATTCCAATATGAGTCAGAACTCTCCCGATATTTTTTGCCAACAGACATAAAATCTTATATTCAATTGGAGTTACATGTATCTCTACATCATTCACATAGACTGTCTGCATGCCATAGTCGATCCTTAAGCTTCCATTTTGAAAATATGGTTGTTCGCTTGAAATATTATTCTCAATATATCGTATTCTTCGGTATATTCCTCTGATTCTTGCTAACAATTCTTCCGTTGAAAAGGGCTTTGTCAAATAATCATCCGCCCCGGATTTTGTGTTGTTGCCTCGATAATAGCCTGTTTTCCATCTTTTGCCACATGATATTTGTATCCCTCTATCTCCAATGTGGATGTAATCAGACTGCGAATTGCAAAATCATCTTCTACCACTAAAATCATTGAATTATTCATGTATATGTACCTCCTCAACCGGCAATGTAAAGTGAAATACGGTTCCCTTCGGTTTATTATCCAATACCTCGTTTTCAATCAGGATTGCGAACTTGTTTCGCAATTACCTAGCCTGTATTATAATTAGTTCCTTGTCAGAATAGTGTGGGAATTACTGTGTGTCTTGCGAGAATTCTGTGAGAATGGTAATCATCTGTAAGAAAGATGTGAAAAAAGCAGATAACCTTAAAACATATTGCTTAAGGTTATCTGCTTTTTAAGATTAAAAGAATTTTTTTTTTTTGAAATAAATAATTTCCGCTACTACGATAATAAGTGCCCCAATGATCACCGCTAAATATCCATACTTCCATTGCAGCTCCGGCATATAAGCAAAGTTCATTCCATACCAGCCTGTGATCAAGGTAAGGGGCAGAAAAATGGTGGTGACAATGGTAATGATTCCCATGATTTTATTCTGCCTTGCGTCCTGCATAGACTGATATAGTTCCCGGATTTGAAGTACATTTTCACGAAGCAGGTTCACATGGTTCTGTAACCGTTCCACCCGGTGCGTAAATCGCTCCCATCCATGAATCTCCTGTTCAGAGAAATAAAAATCCGATGTACTGAACAATTCTCCAATGTTTATCAACTGTTCATAATAAATATGAAACTCAGAAAGCTTCTGACGGTATTTTGTCAGCGACATAAAGGAGTTATTATTACTTCCCACGCCCCTGCTGATTTTCTCTTCCAGCTTGTCCAGCTCAGACTCCATATGAGAAAAATAGAATGTATCCTCTTCTATCATATGCTCCATTATCCGTAACAACAACTGTTTCGGTGTATCAACTTCCTGAAGCATCTCTGTCTGCTTTTCGATCCAAGCCCTCATTTTTCCTTCGTCTTCAATAAAAAACACGCTCTTTTCTGTCAAATAGAATCCGAATGAAAGCTGCGCTCTTTTCTGATCGTTTTTCTGTGGGAGCCGGATTGTACCGAGAATGCAATCTTTGAACAGCTCTGCCTTACAGTAGCGTATAGAACCAAGGCTGCGCAGCATCTCCTTGTGATAAGCAAATTGCTCTTTTCTTTCCCGAAATTCTGCTGTGCTCATAACAGCAAATAAAGATGAAACATCTGTATCTTGCATGAAAATCCCTGCCTTCTCTTTATTTGTCTCTTTCCCTCATGCGGTAACCAATACCGATTTCTGTCAGTATATACTCCGGTTTTGCAGGATTATTCTCAATCTTTCTTCTGGTTGATGCCATGACAGAGCATAAGACCTGCGTATCCTCACCATAACCACAGTCATTAGCTTTTCCTTTGTGGTAAGTGCACTGGTCATTAGAGCCGTAATCAGCATGACACCAAAGGTGATCATGTAGCTTGGGTCGTTGACCTCTAATGTATGATATGGTGCAGTGAAAAAATAATTATAGCACAAGAGACATACCACCGAAGATAGGATGCCGTAAAGGTAACCCTTTGTGAAACGTGCTACTAAAAGGACTGCAAAAATATATACTACAACAATATTGGTTTCCGGAAAACCAACCTTTAAAAACAGTAGGCCAAACAATGCGTCACCTCATTTTATTCACTTTATTTTTAGTATACTACTTTTTCTTTCCCTTTGCAGGAAAAATCAAAAACTAGTATGATATAAAGTATCTTTGGAATTACGGTAGGTAAGGAAGCATTATGAAATCAGAAACGAAAGAACAGCAATATGTCCGAATGACCGAGACACCGGTGGAAAAATTAATCATTACACTTGGTATTCCAACAACCATAAGCATGCTGGTTACCAATATTTACAATCTGGCAGACACCTATTTTATAAGTACGCTCGGCAACAGCGCCAGCGGTGCCGTCGGCGTGGTATTTGCACTCATGGGATTAATACAGGCATTTGGATTTACCTTTGGAATGGGTTCCGGAAGCATACTTTCCCGGAAGCTTGGAAAGGGAGATGTGGAAAGCGCAAGGATTACAGCCTCCACCGGATTTGCAATGGCCCTTCTGTGTGGAATGCTCATTTCGACCTTTGGACTGCTTTTCATCACGCCATTTATGACATTGCTTGGAAGTACCATAACGATTCTTCCCTATGCAACGGATTATTCCACCTTCATTCTGATCGCAGCGCCTGCCATGACCTGCAGCTGTGTATTAAATAACGTCCTAAGATACGAGGGGAAGGCTTTATTTTCCATGGTGGGGCTGGTATCCGGTGCAATTTTGAACCTTTTTGGGGATTTTTTTCTGATAGAAATCCTTGATATGGGGATTGCAGGCGCGGGGATTTCCACGATGCTATCCCAGTATGTGAGTCTTTTTATCCTGCTTCTGCCGTTTTTAAGAAAGCAGGTTCAGACTAGGATCCGGTTTTCACTTGTAAGCAGAAGCCTAAAAAGCTATACCGAGATACTGTCGGTGGGATTTCCCAGCCTGCTTCGCCAGGGACTAAACAGTATTTCCGGTATGACCTTAAACTGGTGCGCCGCCTCCTTTGGTGATGCGGCAATCGCTTCCATGAGTATTGTATCCCGGGTTATGAACTTCCTGTTCTGCATCACCATCGGAATCGGTCAGGGTTTTCAGCCGGTATCGGCCTTCAACTATGGCGCCGAAAAATTCGACAGGGTAAAGAAAGCCTTTCGGTTTACCGTCATTTTTTGTATGGGAATTATGTTCCTGACAGGAATATTCGGATTTGTTTTTGCAGAACCCATCGTAAAACTCTTCCGGGATGATCCCAGGGTGGTTGAAATCGGCGTGAAGGCTTTGCGAATGACCGTACCCGCACTTCTGATACTGCCGATTTCTACCGCGGCAAACATGCTCTGTCAGAGTATCGGAAAGGCCAAACAGGCTTCCTTCCTTGCAAGTACCAGAAGTGGTCTGTTTTACATACCGGTTCTGGTTGTTGCCAGCCGTATCGCCGGGCTTACCGGAATACAAATGTCACAGATTATTGCAGACGTTCTTGCAGTATGCGTGACGATTCCCATTCTGTGCGAAGTGTTTCGAGAGTTTCCTAAGCAATAGCGCTTACGATTTTTTCATATATGGCATCTGCTAAGGCAGCATGTCCCTCCCGGTTTAAATGCTCCTGATCTGTCTCTGACGGGCTTGCAACATCTGACGCTGCAAGAAAGGAGCATCCATATTCTTCTGCAAGCTTGCGGTACACGGATTTCAGCTTTTTGGAGGTCGCAACAGACTCCTTATCGAATTCCGGATCATACTCTGCCTTCCATACTTCTTCCCCAAGATAGATGGGAGACACAAGCAGGATCTTGATATTCTTGTGAAGCCTCACACGACTAAAGTCGCGTGCTTCCTATAGGTGCCTTACAACACCTGCCCGCTTTAGGCGGGCGGACTGCATTTCTACCATACAGCCAAAACTCA
>CAMDYX010000029.1 GCA_945910395.1 uncultured Agathobacter sp.
ACCGCTACGCTTTTTACAAACGAGAGTGGGTTCTGATTCAAATATGCAAATTCAGATAAGAACACAAATCTGAAATAAGAATTTTATAAATAATTAAAGGAGTTATCCCCCATGTGTTTAGGAAATTGTATGGTTGCCCAATCCGGCGGCCCAACCTCAGCCATCAATGCCAGTCTTGCAGGCGTCATTGACGGTGCAAAAGCCTCCGGTGAATACGCCATCTGCTATGGTGCCGTTAACGGAATACTTGGAATCTTAAATCAGAATTACTTAAATCTAAATGAAAAGATTCCGGACGATGAAACCTTAAAAAAGCTTACCACAACCCCGGCCATGTATCTGGGTTCCTGCCGGCACAAGCTTCCCAACTATAAGGATGATGATTCTCCATACGTATTTATCTTTCATCAGTTCGCCGAATTACATATCAAGGCCTTTTTCTATATCGGTGGAAATGATTCCATGGACACCGTACTTAAGTTATCGGAATATGCGAAAAAAATCAAGAGTGATATTCGTATTATCGGCATTCCGAAGACTATTGATAACGATCTTTGCATGACCGACCATACTCCCGGATTTGGTTCTGCTGCCAAATATATTGCTTCTTCTCTTGTTGAAATTGCCCATGATACCTTTATCTATGCGGTAAAGAGTGTTACCATCGTTGAAATCATGGGAAGGGATGCCGGCTGGCTGACTGCAGCTTCTGCCCTTGCCAGAAACAGCTACAACACCGCGCCGCATCTGATCTATCTTCCTGAGATTCCATTTTCCAAGGAACAATTCTTAGAGGATGTAAGAAATGAGCTAAAGCACCGGGATAATCTGATTATTGCAGTATCTGAAGGTATCTGTGATGCGGATGGAAATTATATCGCAGCCTCTTTAGAGGCAACCGACAACTTCGGCCATCAACAGCTTTCCGGAGCCGGAAAGGCATTGGAATTTTTTGTAAAAGAGCATATCGGTGTAAAGGTACGTTCCGTGGAAGTCAACGTCCTTCAAAGATGTGCATCCCACCTGGCTTCCAAGACAGATATCGATGAAGCCTTTGAGCAGGGGAAAAAGGGAGTTGAGCTAGCATTATCCGGTGTCACCGCTTCCATGGTTTGCTTAAACCGTATTTCCAATCGTCCCTATCGTGTGGAATACAGCTACTCTCCAATCAACAGAATCGCAAACGAAGCAAAATCCATTCCTGTGGAATGGATCAGCGAACATGGAAATGATGTCAGAGAGGAATTGATTGAATATCTTACCCCACTCATTCAGGGGGAAGTGAATGTCTCCTTTGAAAACGGAATTCCAAGCTATATGGATGTATCTCATCTGCGGAGACTCCAGTAAGAATTGTAAAAAAATCCCATTTCGGAATGTGCTTTTAAATGAATTTGCATATTTGAATCAGAACCCACTCTCGTTTGTAAAAAGCGTAGCGGTACTAAATTCGCAAGTACTTGCTCATTAAGTGCCGACGCTTTTTAAACGTTCTGATTCAAATAGCAAAATTCATTTTAAGAAACACAAATCCAAAATGGGATTTTTTTATATTAGTTTGCAAACTGACTGTTGTACAGGTTTGCATAGAATCCGTTCTGGGCGAGAAGGGATTCGTGGTTGCCCTGCTCGATGATCTTGCCATCCTTCATGACAAGAATCACATCAGCTTCGCGAATCGTGGAAAGGCGATGGGCAACAATAAAGCTGGTGCGTCCCTTCATCATGGTAAGAAATGCCTTCTGAATGCGAATTTCCGTGCGGGTATCAATGGAGGAGGTTGCCTCATCCAAAATCAGCATCGGCGGCAGACAAAGCATGACCCTCGCAATGCACAAAAGCTGCTTCTGACCCTGGGACAGATTTCCTCCATCCTCGGAAATAACCGTATCATAGCCCTTTGGCAGCCTCTTGATAAAGCTGTGTGCATGGGATGCCTTTGCCGCAGCAATGACCTCTTCATCCGTGGCGTCCGGTTTTCCCATAACAATGTTCTCGCGGATGGTTCCGCTTTTTAGCCAGGTTTCCTGTAGCACCATGCCGTAATTTTTGCGAAGACTATGTCTTGTCATGTTTTCAATCTCATGTCCGCTTACTAAAATTTTTCCGCTTGTCACATCATAAAAACGCATCAGAAGATTGATCAGTGTGGTCTTACCGCATCCGGTGGGCCCGACAATTGCGATTCTCTGTCCCGGCTGCACATGCAGATTAAAATCTTCAATCAGCTTCTGCTTTGGAACATAAGAGAAATACACATGCTCCACATCCACTCTTCCGTCTGCCACCTCAAGCTCGTAGGCATCTGCCGCATCTGCCACTTCCGCAGGCTCTTCGATCAGTTCAAAGATTCTTCCGGCACAGGCAAGTGCGTTCTGCAGCTCCGTTATAACGCTTGAAATCTCATTAAAAGGCTTTGTGTACTGGTTTGCATAGCTTAAAAAGCAGGTCAGCTCACCAACGCTGATTCCGCCACTGATTGCGGAAAGGGCACCAAATAAAGCGACCCCTGCATACACCAGGTTGTTCACAAAACGGGTGGACGGGTTGGTAAGGCTTGAGAAAAAGATGGCCCTAAGGGAATATTTTCCCAGACGCTCATTGATTTCACCGAACTGTTCCAAGGCCTCATCCTCGTGGGAAAAAGCCTGCACCACCTTCTGATTTCCAATCATCTCCTGAATAAGGGCGGTCTGCTCTCCTCTGGTGGATGACTGAAGCTGGAACATGGAAAAGGTTTTCTTGGCAATGAAGCTTGCCACAAAAAAGGAAAGCGGTGTTACTACAACCACAACAATGGTAATCCTTACATTCAAGGTCAGCATAAACACCAAGGTTCCAACTATGGTTGCCACACCGGAGAACAGCTGGGTAAATCCCATCAAAAGTCCATCTGCAAAGGTATCTACATCTGCAATGACGCGGCTTACGATGTCTCCGTGGGAATGACTGTCGATATAGGAAAGTGGCAGCCGTTCTAGCTTGTCAAAGGCATCTCTTCGAATATCCTTTACAATGGAGTAGGTCATACGATTGTTACAGATATTCATAAGCCACTGTGCCACTGCAGTAAGAAGGACAACCATTCCAGCGGTTCTTAAGATTACAAACATCTCGGAAAAGTTCACGTTTCCTTCTTCTAAAATCAAGTCAATGGCACGTCCTGTAAGAATTGGGAAATAAAGTGTCAGCACAACTGTAGCTGCCGCAAAGAGAATGGACAGCACCAACAGTGGAATATATCTGCGGATATAGTGAAGAACCTTTTTGATTACTCCGCTCTTACTCTTCTTTTCCATCAGTTATCTCCCCCTTCCTTTTCCCTATTCTGATTTGTGGAGGAGGTAAGCTGTTCCTCCTTCTTAAACTGAGACTCATAAATCTCCCGGTAGGTATCGCAGCTTACAAGAAGCTCTTCATGGGTTCCGATTCCCACTGCTTTTCCATCATCCAACACGATAATCCGGTCTGCGAACTGTATGGATGAGGTTCTCTGGGATACGATAAAAATGGTCTGCTTCCCTTTTTCCTGCAGAGTGCGAAGTGCTAAGCGAAGCTTTGCATCCGTTGCAAAATCCAATGCAGATGCACTGTCGTCCAAAATCAGGATTTCCGGTTTCTTCACCACAGCTCTCGCAATGGTAAGTCTCTGCTTCTGTCCACCGGAAAGATTCTTTCCCCCCTCCTCAATCTTGTAGGACAGCCCCTGTGGTTTTCCTTTTACAACATCGGTTGCCTGGGCGATCTCAAGTGCCTCCCAAAGCTCTTCCTCTGTGGCATCTTCCTTTCCCCAGCGGAGGTTCTGCTCGATGGTTCCTGAGAAAAGAACCGCCTTCTGCATCACCACTCCCACCTTATCCCTAAGCTCTGTCAATGCATAATCCTTCACATTTTTTCCATCCACCAGGACTTCTCCGGAGGATGCATCATAAAATCTCGGAATCAGATTCACAAGGGAGGACTTACCGGAACCGGTTCCGCCGATAATGCCGATGGTTTGTCCTTTCTTTGCAACAAAATCAATATCTGTAAGAGCTTCCTCCGAGGCATTTGCATAAGTCATACCCACATGGGAAAACTGCACGCTGACATCGCTTTCCACCTTCTTTTCCGTTTCCAAGGAAGGCTTTGGATTGTCAAGGGAAGACTTCGTGTCCAATACCTCTGCAATACGATTTGCGCAGGCAAGGGATTTGGTAATATTTACAATCAGATTAGCAAGCTTTACAAGCTCCACCAGAATCTGGGACATATAGTTTACCAAAGCCACAACCTGTCCCTGGGTCAGAATGCCCCCATAAACCTGCTTTCCGCCGATCCAGATAACCGCAATAATCCCAGCATTGACCACAATGTAAGTAAGAGGATTAGTCAGGGCAGATATTTTTCCTACCAGAATCTGCAGATTGGTAAGCTGTTCATTGTCCTCCCTAAAGGAAGCGATCTCTTCCGCCTCCTTATTGAAGGCCCGGATGACTCTTGCCCCGGCAAGATTTTGTCTGGTACTCCTAAGTACCTGATCAAGACCTGCCTGCACTTTTTTGAAAAGCGGCATCGTAATCAGCATGATTCCAAATACGATAACAGAAAGCACCGGTATCGTCACCACAAAGACCAGCGCAGCTCTTACATCAACGGTAAACGCCATGATCATGGCGCCAAAAACAATAAATGGCGAACGAAGGAACAGGCGAAGCACCATATTGACACCGGACTGTACCTGATTGATATCACTGGTCATTCTCGTGATCAGAGTGGAGGTCCCGATGGTATCCATCTCGGAAAATGAGAGACTCTCTATATGCCGAAATAAGCTGTATCTTAGCTTTGTGGAGAAACCCACAGCAGCCTTTGCCGCAAAATACTGTGCGGTAACGGCACTTACCAGTCCCACAAATGCCAAAAGCACCAGCACCACCGACATTTTAATAATGTATGAGCGGTCTCCTCCTCCGATACCTGCATCAATGATTTCGGCCACCACCAGCGGGACAAATAATTCAAAGGAGGCCTCCAGAAGCTTAAACAGAGGGCCCAGAATGGTCTCCTTTTTATAATCCTTTAAATATACAAGCAAACGTTTCATCTTCCATTCCTTCCGGTCTCCTTCACCTTCTTCTCAACCAGATGATATACCAGGCTGATGACGAAGCAGAGCACTCCTGCAACAAAAAAGCCAATTGCCCGAATGAGATTTGAGCTGTAATAGATATCATAAATCAGGAGCTTAAGAAGGCTTAAGCATACCAGTACCAGCCCAAGAATCCGTACATTCTGATAATTCCGGTAAAGCTTTATCTGTAATACAAATCCGATTGCGATACAAAGAAGGGAATAAAAAAGTGCAATCAGACTCATTCCGATTCCTTCTGCTCCAAGCCCTCCGGCGGCGGCAAGAAGAAAAACAAGCCACTTGATTCCAATATACAGAGCCGGCCACGATGTCTGCTCCTGCTTGATTAAATTCCAGGAATTCATTCCGAAAATGGCAGCCCCAATAAGAATATAGACAATGCAGTAGCCGATTTTCTCTTCATCCAATATGCATATTACAGCTGCAAGCATAAGAATTATGTTGTAGATACCGGTGGCAAGGGAGAGCGCTTTTTCTTTTTCCCAGGTAAGCAGATTCTTTTGCAGAACCGGAAGCTTTGCAAAAAGATAGGTTACCGATACAACCAGAAACAGCTGCAGGATATCCGCCAGCGGGGCAAGCTGTGGTTTCCTAAATATCTGATAAAAAATGGTACCGATATCCATGCATAAAAGCCATTGAATTCCAAAGAAAAGCAGAACCTTGCCTAAGGCACGATACTGGTTCTTTCTGGTAAAAATCAATACTCCCACTACTGCCAGCAATATCGCTCCGAGCACCGCATGAACCGGTTCGTTTTCCAGACTTACCTGCAGCATAAAAAAGCAGGCATACACCAGACCGGCAATCTTATAGCTCTTCTGCGTCATAAGGTATCCATACACCAAGGCCCCCAGTGCAAGTAAGCATACCAGAATCGGCAGCTCAATTTCAGCATCAAGACTTAATGCAATGCCTCCCAGCAAAATAAGCCCGCTGATTTTCCAAATCAAGGCTCCTGCAACTAGTTTTCCATAAAATTTAAATTCTATTACAACAAGCCATAGGAAAACTGCAAAAAAGCGGATCATATATCCCAGGATTTCCTGCCATCTTAAGCTTTCCGGAAGCAAAATATTAAGCCCGCAAAGCATGGCAACAAGATAGACTGAATTAAAGATACCGAAACCGACGCTTTTCTTCTCTTCCAGCTTAAAAAATGTTACGGAAAAAATCATTGCAGCTACCATAAGAAGAAGTAGGAAAACTCCGGATACATTCTTTGCAAATGCAAAAGCCAGACTATGCACCCCCGTAAATGCAAGAAGCGGAATCGGGCAGATAGCAAGAGCCGTAAAACTAATCCAGTTTCTGCTGTATTCCTTTTTTCCGTCAATCACAAAGAACACCAGAAGAAGCAGCACATAAAACACAAGGGCTAAAAGAACTCTTTTCCCCTCTGTCTGCCAATTGACATGGAATGCCTCCGTCATAAAAAGCCCAAAGACCATGATCTGTCCTACAATCTGATAAACAAAGGAATACTCCCTTGCAAAAATTGCACTGAATGCAGACCAGAGCAATACCAGAATAAGCATTGCCCAAAATGGCAGGATATGAAAGGCATAATGGGACACAAAAAATGCAATGTACATCAGTCCTGTTCCACATAGGGATATGGTCAGAAATGCCTTATTGTTGGAGTTTAGGAATACCAGCAAAAGTGTTCCCGTTGCTGCAAATGCAATACAGACAACATAGATTACCGCAAGCTTTGCCGCATCACTTAATGTTGGAAATACCAGCATGGCAAAGAACAAAATACTAAGGCCGATGAAAATCGATGCAAATACTGCCATTACAATTTTTCCGATAGTTCCTTCTCTCATACTTATTCTTCCACCTTCTTATATGTTTTTTGGAAAATACTTTTCTCAATAATATATGCGTCATGTAAATCATCCTTGCGTACTGCAAGATAATCTCCCTCGCAGCCAAGCATATATTTTGATTCATCCCAGGCGGTAAATACCTTTACGCGATGATCCAGCTTTTTCACATAAATCGTAACCTCTCCGGTAGGAACACAAGCCTTTGCATAGGGAATAATGGAGTGGTTCCTGCCTTCTACAATTTCCTTGATGGTCGGCTCATACTCCCCTTCAAATACATACTTCTCCTCCAGGCGCTTGTAGCTCCTCTCGAATTTTTCCTTCCTGTTTGGGTAAACCTCTCCCTGCACTCCGATCATGATATAGGTATCCTCTGTTACCACGATGTCCAGGTCTCCCTCAAGGGTTCTTACACATACTCTCGAACCAATGGGAAACATCTCCGCAGCTTCTACATACCCCACCGTAAGACGGCGTTTTTTATAGGTTTCCATGGCAGATAAATCCGCCACATAATCCTTGGCATAAATGATTTCAATATCATCAAAATAGTCAATCATGCGATAATCCAGAAAATGACGTATTTCCTCCATATTCGGCGAAGCCTTCTTAGGAAGCTTCATCTTTTCGCAGTACTCGCCAAAGGCGCGGTTCAAAAGATCCATCTGAATGAATCCGCCTGCCTTTTCCAGATGTCCGCCGCCGGAGCCGATTCCATCCGTAATAAACTGGGCAAGCTCACTAGCCTTTACTTCCTTTATACAGCTTCTGACCGAAATTTTAATTCCAAAGGGCAGTACACTGTAAACCAGACAGGTATCTACCGCATCTACCTCCAGCATAAGATCGCTGATCATTCCAAGAATATTCGGATCACAGGGCTTTGCCTCGACAACCGAATAGCGGTACTCCTCATTATAGGAGTATGCCAATAGCGCATTTCCCGCAATCTCAAGCTCTGTAAGAGACAGATTGGCATTGCGGAAACGGGTAATAGTGGCACGATTGAATACCGCATCATCCCGCAGGTCTTTATCCAGCGGATGGGAAATTTCCGTAAAGTTTCCTGTATCTGTAAGAAGTCCATAATATAGTGCCGTTGCCAGATTACTGTCGTCATTCATATCGATTCCCTCAGCCTGCAGCAGCTCCCGGATGAGTGTGGAGCAGGAGCCAAGGTTGCTCCTTACCTCTGACATCTGCGGCAGCTCTCCACTTACCTGATGATGGTCAATGACAGCAATATTCTTTGCCTCAAACCTTGTCACATTCCCCTCTCCGTACTGGCAGTCCACCGTGATGAGAAGATCCGGGTTATCCAGTTCTTCCACATGTACAATGGGAATCTGAAGCTCCGATACCATGAGCACCAGATTGCTCTTCTGAATCAGATATCTTCCTCCATATACAAATGAAACGTCCTTGCCTTGACTTTTCAGATATTTATACACACCATATCCGCTGGCAATGGCATCCGCATCCGGATTGTCATGACACTGAATGACAATCCGGTCATACTTTAAAAAATCTCTTAACTGTATCATTCTCTTTTGTTATTCCTCTTTTTAGTAAATTATTCATATTCTGTTATATTTTAGCACACAAAGATTTCTATGACTATCGGTAAAATAGTAAGGTTATGCTGGTATTTTCGACCTTTTAATGATATAATTATATAAATTTCGTGTGTCCGGGAGGGTATATGCATGCAAAATAACGAGTCCGCTGAGAATTATTTAGAAACCATACTTATTTTAAGTAAAAAGCTTCCGGTGGTTCGATCCGTCGACATTGCCAACGAGTTGGGCTTCAAAAAATCAAGCGTTAGTATTGCCATGAAAAATCTTCGCGAAAAGGAGCATATCACCGTAACCGATGCCGGATTTATCTACCTTACGGACTCCGGAAAGGAAATTGCAGATATGATTTTTGAGCGTCATGAGATCATTTCCAAATTTCTCATAAATCTTGGTGTTCCGGATGAAATCGCTGTGGAGGATGCATGCCGGATTGAGCATGTCATCAGCGCAGAGAGCTTTGCGGCATTAAAAAAGCATATTCATAGTCTATAAAAAAGAAGCTGCATATCGCAGCTTCTTTTTTATATTACGAAGGACTTCATAAAATCGGCTTTGTTGCAGGGTTTTCCATAATAAAATCCCTGGATATAATCCGGTGAAAGCAGCTTTATCTTAGAAAGCTCCTCTTCTGTCTCAATTCCCTCCACGCAGATCCTAAGATTTAAGCTATGTACCATCTCCACCACATGGTGCATGATGCGGTTCTCATAATCGTTATTTAATGCCTTAACGGTAAAACCGCGGTCCAGCTTTACCACATGGGGAGTGAGATTTCCGATACTCTGGAGATTGGAATAGCTGGTTCCAAAATCATCCATTGCAATGGAAACTCCATACTCCTTCAAATGCTCCCACACCTTTCGAACCGATGGCGTATTCTCCAGATGACCGCTCTCCGTAAGCTCTATGATCATGCTGTCCGGTGAAAGTCCTGATGCTTCCACCCGTGCACAGATTTCATCGGCAATCGGACTCTTTAAAATTTGAATATAGGACAGGTTCACACTCACCTTGAAATCCGGTATTGTACTTCTTACCATCCTGCACATCTCAATGGCTTTTCCAAGCACCCATTTCCCAACCGGAATAATCAGTCCGGTTTCCTCCAGAATCGGAATAAACTCCACCGGTGAAACCCGCTCTCCATCCGGAAATGTATAGCGAAGTAAGGATTCTGCAGCATGCAGCTTTCCAGTAGCTGCATTTACAATCGGCTGGAAAAATACCTCAAATCCGTCAAAGTTGTCTGCAATGGACTTTCTCATGGCCCGTCGGATATTTCTTCTGCGGTTAAAATTACCATAGTCCTCTCTGCTGAATACATAGAGCTGGTTTTTTCCTCTCTCCTTTGCCTCGGACAATGCAAACTGGGAGGTCTTCATAATCTCCTGATAGGTGGGATCATCCAGACTTGCGTTCGTCAGCACTCCTCCGGAAATGGTATAAACCGCTTCGTAATGATTGGCCTCAATAAAAGCATCTATCCCGGATCGAATTCTTCGATATAAGGCCAGCGCATCTTCCTTTTTTCCATATACAAAGTCAAAAATAATAAACTCGTCTGCCGGAACCCGGTATGCGATCTGGCCGGTCTTTAGTGCCTTTGTAACACATTCTCCAACGCCCTTTAGAACAAAGTCCCCATACTCCATTCCAAAACGCTCATTGATTTCTTTAAAATCATCAATTCCAATCCGAAGAATGTATCCGTTTACCCAGTTCTTACAGCACTTTTCAATCTCATCTGCCATCGCAGAGCTTTCTAACATTCCGCTGACATTATCTGCCACAGGGCGGCGGCCGATCTCATTGACACAGCCCACCATAAACTGAGGGGTTCCGTCCGGGCCGTTTATGATTCTTCCCCGACAGTTGATCCAGATTGGTTCCCTGTTCTTTCCCAGCCAGCGATACTGAATATTGTGCTCTTCCTGTTCGCCGTTTACCATTCTTCGGACATCTGCGATTAACATTTCTACATCATCTGGATATACAAACTTTCTATGCATCTCCGTGGCGTTCCCGAAGAAATTGGTTTCCATGCAAAAACGATCCAGCACTTTCTCTGAGATATAATACAGATTTTTCCGCACATCCATTACATAGGGATAATCATCCATACAAGGTGAAAATTTCTGTATAAAATCACAGATTTGTTCAAATATTTTTTTCGAATCGTCCTTTTCTTCCTTTTCCATAGTTTTCCTCCAAGATATCCTGTATCTCTTCCCACTTACATTTTTTCTTTTCTGTAAAATGCCACTCCAATGGTGTTTGGTCCGGAATTTACCGCATTTGAGAAAGATGCCTTCTGCATGATCACCTGCTCAAAGGGATAACATTTCAGAATTTCATTCTTAATAAATTCCCGTTCACCCACATTAAGTGAAACATAGGTAATGCTAACCACCTGAGGATCAATTGCTTTTCGATTCCAGAAAAGATTTCTGCAAAAAAGCTTCCACGCATTTTCAAGACTTCCCATATAGCCCCCTGTTATTCTGACATAGCTCCTGTTCATCCTTAGGACCGGATGGATATGAAGCTTCTCGAATATTGCAGCGGTGAACTTGTTTGTATAGCCGTTCCGGTAAAAAACCTTTACGCTCTGCAGAATAAACTTTGTTTCCACGCTGTGCTTCAGCCCTTCAATCACTTCAACGATTTCGTCAACACCTGCGCCATCTCTTGCCATCTGCGCTGCCCGAAGTACAACTAATCCCTCTCCGCAGGAAATCAGTCCGGAATCGATTACCCGGACATGATCAAAGCCCTTGGCGGCCTCCACCGCCACGCCATAGCTTTTTCCGGAATTTGCTGCCAGTGAAATATGTATCACATTCTCTGCCTCTGACAATGCTTTTGCAAAGAATTCCTCATATTCTTCAATGGTAACACTGGCCGCCCGAGCCACGGAGTTTTCATTTTCAAAGAAGTAAGAAAGATTGTCGGAATCAATTTCTCTGGTATCCATAAAGCGACCGCTCTCTGTCCGAATATACAGATACATAACCTTGATGTCATACTGTGAAATAATCTCCTCCGGCAGCTCGCACACACAGTCGGTTGTAATACACAGCTTCCTCTTTCTGCGGCGAATCGTTGCAGCTTCGGAGGTCAATGAATATAAATCGGCTCCCTTCCAGCGATACTCGATGAATTCCTTCGGTAAAAGCCTTAAAATCTCTGCCTCTAGCAGCTCTGCACGAATCGGTTTTTCCAGATAAGCATCAAAGCCGTACTCATCCACAAGCTGTTTTGCACTTACTGCATCTCCTGCGGTCAGAAGTATTACCGGAATATCGCGGCATAAGCTGTTCTCCTGCTTCTTTAATAAAGAAAAGGTCTCCGCGCCATTCATTCCCGGCATCTCATAATCCATTAAGATGATGTTATAATATTTCTGCCCGGTTGCCTTTAAGCATTCCTCTCCGCTTTCCACAGCATCAATCTGAAGCTTGGTGTCCTTTAAAAGCTGAGCAAGGACCAGGCGGTTCATGGCATTGTCGTCCACGATAAGAACCCTTGCCTCCGGTGCCTCAAACTGCTTTTCGTAGTAATGTTCTGCGTCACTTAGCTCTGTGTTTAATAAATTCACTTTCCCTATCGGATCAGCCTTTCCGATTGTCTGATTGAAAGTGATGGTAAAGGTAGATCCCTTCGTATATATGCTATCCACGGTGATCGTACCACCCATCAGATCCACAAGCTGCTTTGTAATTGCAAGACCAAGTCCGCTGCCTTCCACCTTCGCATTTTTCGCCTGATCCACACGCCGGAAGGACTCATACAAATTGTCTAAATTCTCCTTGCGAATACCGATTCCGGAATCCTGTACCGTGATTTTCATGGAATAGGTCAGAGCGTCCTTTTTCTCCCCTTCAACAAATAGTCCGATAAAGCCTTCGTTTGTATATTTTACGGCATTGATCAGAAGATTTAACACCACCTGCTTAATCCGTTTCTCATCACCGATCAAGGTCGTAGGAATCTCTTCATCCAGACTGATTTCAAAAGCAAGCTTCTTTTCAGAAACGCGAACCGCTACTACCTGCGTCAGCTCCCTAAACATCTGCTCTGGAGAATACTCCATCGGCACGATATCCATTCGGTTCTGCTTCAGCTGCGAAATGTCCAGAATATCATTCAATAAATCAAGGAGAAGATTGCTGGCACTCTTGATATTTTCCGCATAGCCTCTGATCTGGGGATTCTTCTCCTCCCGAAGAATCAGTTCATCCAGCCCTATGATTGAATTCATGGGAGTACGGATTTCATGACTCATTCCTGAGAAAAAGGCATTCTGGGCAGCATTCGCCTTCTCCAGCTCATCTCTTTGCTTTTCCGCCAATGCCCGTTCCGCTTCGTACAACCGGAGCTGGTAATGCATGATTACACCAACCATGATCCCTACCATGATGATGGACAAATAGGAATCCACATATATTGCAGCTTTGCTGCAGAGCATATCGATTTTTTCCGGATGTAAGTAGGCATGCAGATATACCAGTCCATCCACGATAATGTTTAGTGCCAGAAATATCCAGAAGGTCCTTCCCCGGAACATCATAAAGGTATAAAAAATTCCAAGGATAAACCAGATGGATGTTCCGCTCTCAACGCCTCCTGTCGTAAGAAAGCTTTGAGGAAAAGCAATCAAAATAAGCGCAAGACCGGTGAGAATGGAGCCAGCCTTCACCTTATGCTTTACAAAGGTAAGGTAAGCGGAAGTGGAGAAAAAAAACGTAATAATGATGGAGGGAAGCATCGCATAGGAAAGTCCATTTACCATCATATTCTCAAACAAAATCCAGATTGCCGCTGCCTCTCCGATCAATACAATGATACGGAATAAGTTCTCCTGAATGGTCAGGTTTCCTTCCTTTATCCACCCAAACATTTTTTTGCTATTCACCCGCATCACCCCTACTCTTCTCTTTTTAGCCGGTCTCTTAAATGAAGAACCACTTCAACCGCAGACATATAGTCCGCCATATCTACCTTATGTGCAACCGGCTCTAAATGCTCTTTCAGATTCTTTCCGCAATAGGAACAGCTCTCCAATTGGGACAAAATCTCCTTCATTTTCTCTCCGTCCAGCTCATACATGGCATCCTCAAATGCTATGGTAAGCTTTTCAAATTCCTCATCCGTAATCTCCGGCAATAGGGCTTCCTGCTTCTCGATTGCCGGTGCTCTTCCAACTGCTTCGCAAATGTTTGCAATTACTGTCTTAAGCTCCCGGATCATCTCCTCATGATTTTCCTCAATAAAGGCGATATCCTCCGCCTTTCCCGCAAGCTCCAGTGCCTTTGCCTTCTCCGACAGTTCCTTTGCTCCTATGGAAAGCATAGAGCTTTTTATGGCATGTACCGCAATGGTATAATTTTTCCAATCCTTTTCTTTGTACAGACGAAGAAGCTCTGTCCAGTTCTCCTCACCCTTTTGGGCATATTCTCTTAAAATGAGCTTATAGGCTTCCTCGCCTCCGCAGTACATCCTTCCGGTCTCCATATCCAGACCTTTTACCAAAAATGCCTCCCGGGCCGCAGTGCTTTCCCTTCTAACCTGCGGTTCCTCCTTGTCCAGATAAAGAATCTTATTCCGTGGAATGTAATGCAGAATAATTTTTCTTAAAATAGACAGTTCGATGGGTTTTTCTACGAAATCCTGAAATCCTTCTGCCATGAGCTGCTCTCTTGCCCCTGCAACCGCATTGGCTGTGAGTGCAATGATTGGAACCTTAGAGCAATAGCTTCCGCCGAGATTGCGGATTCGTTTCATAGTTTCCACTCCATCCATCTCCGGCATCATATGATCCATAAATATGAAATCATAATCTCTGGAAGCAACCTTTCCTAAAGCTTCAATTCCGCTTAACGCATATACCACCCTGATCCGGTATTTCTTTAGAAGTCCCTCTACCACCTTGATATTCATCAGATTATCGTCTACCACCAGAACCTTTGCTTCCGGAGCGATAAACTTTGATTTTTCCTGCTTTACAACCGCCTTGTTCTTACAGCGCACCGATTGCAAAACAGAAGCGATGGACAAAATAGTCAGAGGCTTCTGAATCGTATAGATGTTTGGATTGTCGATCTTAAATCCGTCATTTTCATCAACAATGACCGCAAGAGAAATCTTCTCTGACAACGCATCAAAGTATGCCTTCTCCCGATTGTATTCCAAAAATCCCGTAAAAGCGAAATCAAACTTATCTTTTTCAATTCGCCTCTTCATCTCAGGAAGGTTCCGGCAAATAGCGGATTTTCCCGGAATCTCCCCACAGATATGTTCCATAAGCTCTGCATAGGAATCCCGGATACTGCTGTCAAACTGTTCCATATCCTGATAGGTGATAATCTGATGAATCTCGCCTTCCTTTATTTGCACGATTGGCTGATCGTCGATAATCCTCTGAGGAATTGCAATACGCATGATGGTTCCATCACCCTGCTTACTTTTTACGGTAATCATGCCGCCCATCCTGCGTACGATGGTCTGAGAGATGGCTAGTCCCAGTCCAACTCCGCCTTCCTGTCTACTACTGCTGCTATCCGCCTGATTATATACCGTAAAGAGCCTCTCGATGGTCTTCTGACTCATACCAATTCCGGTATCCCGAATGGTAAACAGCAGATTTACGCCATACTCCTCCCGACGCGCACCCACCTGAATATATACTCCTCCCTCATTGGTGAACTTAATCGCGTTATCCACAATATTCATAACCAGACGCCGGATTCTCTTCTCATCCCCCAGAAGTGTCTTTGGAATCTTTGGATCAATATCTACAATAATCTCCAGGTCCTTCTCTGCCTTTTGCGCCACCGTCATTCTGACGATATCATGAATTACGGAGGTCACATCATAGGCATCCTCAGCGACTTCCAGTTTTCCCGATTGCAGCTCGGAAAAATCCAGAATATCCCGGACAACATTCATAAGATTCCTGCTTCCCATCTGGATTGCGGATACTTCTTCCTTTAGTTTTTCCGGCTCTTTTTCCTGCAGAAGTATTTCGCACATTCCACTGATTGTATTGATGGGTGTGCGGATTTCATGGCTTAAGTTTGCAAGGAACTCATCCTTACCGCTCTCCGCTCTTTTCTGCCGCTTAATTACCTCCATCAGGCGCTTTGCACTTTCATTTCGCTTGCTCACCCAGAAATTGACTGCAAAAATTGCTAAAAAGGAATTCATCATCGAGCAGCCATAATGATAGACATCCTCTATGGAAGTGATGGAAAGATGATGGGTAATCGGTCCATGATAAATAATAAGAAACGCCCACACCACAAAGGGATACTTTGAAAGATCCGAATACCCATACAAACCGGTTAAGACAGCAATTGTTGTAAGCTGAAAAAGGGCCGGAGTTACTTCGCCGCTCTGAAGCGAATACATGATCAATGCTGCCAAAACCATGGTCAGTGAAAAGCCGGCCCTAAAGTGGCAGGTCTTATACTTTCCTAAAAACACCAGCCAGCTGAGAACAAACGATATGAAAATCAGAGACGTTGCCATAACGTCCCACTTTTTTATATAAGCCAGTATCAAAATGGAAAGCTGATAAAGCGTATATAACAAAAGAATCAGTCTTTCTGCATTTCTATCGTTTGTTCTTTCTTCCATACCTTTTCCCCTTAAAAAGGAAGTGCCGCCAAGCGCCCTCTCAGAGCCTCTTTGGGCACTTTTCTTTTTAATATTTGCCGAAGCCCTCTCCTAATGAGATGATCTGTTCGTTTGCGTCCTCTTTACTTGCAAAATCACCCTGTTCGTCGCCTGTTCTTTGCTCATAATCCTGCACATATGCATTCTGCTCGCTCAATTTATAAACTGCCAGCAGTTCTCTCATGCGGGCTGCCTGATTGGAAAGCTCTATACTTGCAGCTGCACACTCTTCGCTGGTAGCAGAATTGGTCTGAACAACCTGGGATACCTGCTCAATGGCCTGATCAATCTGGGCAATTGCCGTTGCCTGATAATTGGATGCCTCTGCAATTCCGGTGATGATCTCACCACTCTGTTGTACATCCATGGTGATTTCTTCCAGGGCCTTTGCTGTCTTCTCTGCAATCTGTGAACCAGCACCGACCTTTTTAATGGAATCCTCAATCAGCTCCGCAGTCTCCGCAGCAGCCTGTGCACTCTTTGCAGCTAAGTTACGGACCTCTTCGGCAACAACTGCAAAACCTTTTCCTGCTTCTCCTGCGCGGGCAGCCTCAACTGCTGCATTTAAAGCTAAAATGTTGGTCTGGAATGCAATGTCATCGATTACCTTTATGATCTTGGAAATGCTCTCGGAAGAAGCATTGATCTCCTGCATGGCTTCCATCATTTCCTGCATCTGACCGTTGCCGATCTTCACGTTTTCAATGGTCTTCTCAACAAGCTCTGCCGCAGTCTTGGATTCCTGGGCATTTTCCTTGGTCTTTTTTGCCACATCGTCAATAGATGCCGTAATCTGCTGGATAGCGCTTGCCTGTTCCGTAGAGCCCTGTGCCAATGACTCACTGGCACTTGCAACCTCTGAGGAACTGGTAGACACCTGATAAGCAGAATCCCGGATATTGGAAAGGGAATGATCCGTGTTTGTAACCATCTTAAGCAGGGCATTGCCAAGCTTATCCTTTCTGCTTCGCGGTGTAATGGAA
The DNA here is from genome assembly GCA_945910395.1 of uncultured Agathobacter sp. GTDB lineage: Bacteria > Bacillota > Clostridia > Lachnospirales > Lachnospiraceae > Roseburia. The sequence goes on from CAMDYX010000029.1 coordinate 17,207, forward strand.
ATTGTCATATCTCCGGAAGCGACAGCCTCCGCAATTGCAGCCTGTTCCCGGGAGGTTTCCACAAGGGTAATGTATTCTTCAATCAGTTTTCCAAACTCATCCTTCGTCAGGCTTTCCAGCTTAATATCCACATTTCCGTCGGCAAGCTCTACTGTTGCGTCTGTCACTACCTTAAAGCCTTTTCGGATTTTATTTAAGATGGCAAATGCAAAAAGCGTGATGCCGATAGCCAGAATAATAAATAAAACCACACAAAAAATATTGTAATGCCAGATGAAGCGGGCTGGGTCCGCAGCTTCCAGCACATCTGCCACTGTCGCGTATCCGATATACATGAGAAACACAAACATGATCTCAATAAATATAATAAATCCCCACATCTGCCGGTATAATGTTGTTCCCTTTTTTTTCTGCTGCTTCATTTTTTTATTCCTCTCCTTCTTCTGTATTGTCTTCGCTTACTTTTTCTAAGACAGTTTTATCTTCATCGTTTAACAGTCGGTCCGGGTCAAGCAGTAGTTTTACGTCATCCCCAACTTTTCCAATCGCATAAACATATTTGTTCTGCGATTTATCTGCACGACCGATGGAAGGAGAAGGCAGAATATTTTCCTCCTGGATTTCCACAACCTCTGCAATTTTTTCTACGATAAGACCTACCACAAGATTGTTGAATTCAATAACAATAATGCATGTTCGATCCGTATACTCAAAGGGCTCCTGCTTAAAACGTATCCGGACATCAATAACAGGTATAATCTTACCTCTCAAATTAATCAATCCCTTAATATAATCTTCGCTTTCAGGGATTTCCGTGATCTCCTGGAATCCGATAATTTCACTCACATATTCAATCTTCAGTCCAAAATATTCATTTCCGGATTTAAAGGTCACATATTTTCCCTTTTGTGTATCAAACTCACCCATTATGTATTTTTCCTTTCGTTCTTATTCCATTAATCCCGCAGCATCCATAATAAGTGCAATGCTTCCGTCTCCGAGCTGTGTACATCCGGAAAGTCCTTTTACCTTCTTTACATAGTCCGGAATAGGCTTTACAACGATCTCCTGTTTTCCGATCAGCCGGTCCACGAAAAGACACATTTTCTTTTTATCCGCTTCTATGATAACCATCATGCCATCTTCTACCGCACTTACGTAGTTTCGCAAATGATACCATTCTCCGATGCGGAGAACCGGATAGCACTCTCCCCGGATCATAACAGATTCCGCGCCGCCGGGTTCATGAATCAGCATATCTTCACTGATGCTTACAAATTCCTTCACCGCTCCTGTCTCAATAACAAAGGCATTATTTCCAACCTCCATCACAATCCCATCGATGATTGCAAGGGTTAGCGGAATTTTTAAGATCATCGTGCTTCCCTGTCCCGGAGAGCTTTCAATTTCAAGGGTACCGCCCACCGCCTGTATATTCGATACCACCACGTCCATACCGACTCCACGCCCGGAGTATTCCGTAACCTTCTTATTTGTGGAAAAGCCCGGCAGGGTAATGAACTGGTAGACCTCCTTATCCGTATAACTGCTTTCTGCTCTTCCCGGTTCAAGGAGTCCCTGCTGTCTCGCCTTTGCAATGATCTGGTCACGGTTTAACCCGCCTCCGTTATCCGAAACACTGATCCAAACCTTTCCGGATTCCGTCTTGGCGGAAAGGGTAACCTTTCCCTTTTCCGTCTTTCCTGCGGCTAAGCGCTCTTCCTTCGTCTCAATTCCATGGTCGACGGAATTTCGAACCAGATGCATCAAAGGATCTGAAATGTGTTCGATGATGTTCTTGTCCACCTCTGTGGTATCTCCGATCATCTCAAACTCTACATCCTTATCCAGCTTTCTTGACATATCGAATACAATTCGGTTCATTTTCTGGAAGGTAGCGGTAAGCGGAACCATTCGCATGCTCATGATGACATTCTGCAGATCTGTAGAAATCTTTGTCATCTGGCCCGCAGCCTTATTAAAGTTATCAAGAGAAAGCCCCGGTACCTTTAAATCCGGATTCTGTAGAACCACCGACTGGGAAATAACAAGCTCTCCGATCAGGTCCATCAGCATGTCCATCTTGGCAATATCCACGCTGATGTAGGTGGTCTTTTCCGTTTTCTTTGGCTTGTCCTTTGCAAGCTTCGTTGCCTTGCCGGGTTCCTTGGAAGCAATGACGAAATCACCGGGTGCCATGGCTTTTTTCGGCTCTTCCCCACCTTTTTCCTTCGCCTCGCTTCTTGCCTCAATCTCCTCTACACTTGATTCCAGATCAATGCGGATTTCCGTTCCGATACTGTCAAATCCAAGCTTAAATTCCTTTTCGGAACATTCGTATACATCAACTTTTTCCAGATCGTATCCCGGAGCAACAATTTTACGGATATCCTCTTCCGTCTTTTGCGTGCGGAGCATAATCTTAAAGCCATTTTCTACGATGTCCTCGGAAGCATGCTCATTGGTCAGGATATCCTCCGGAGAATACATGATTTCCTCGGCCAGCTCTTTTAATGCATACACCGTCTTATAGGCATGCATATTTGCCATCTGTATTCCCTTGTCATAGGTTAAGTAAATCTTATAGAATTTGTTGTTATTGGATGCCACCGGAGCAATGTAGAACTGTGTCGGTTCCACATGTACATTTTCCTTTACATCCGCCTTTTTATCCTTGCCGGTGCCTTTGATCCGATTTAAAAACTCATCGATATCCGCCACAAGCTCTGTTGCATCTCCATCCGCGGCTTCCCCTTCCGACAGCTTATCCAGCTCTGCGGAAATAAAGTCTGCAGTTTTCAAAACATGCTCAATCAGTTCCTGATGGGGCACGTTCTGCGGATGTGACTCCCTCAGATAGTAAAACACATCCTCCAGTTTATGGGATGCCTTTGTGATCTCATCGAACATCATGATACCGGAGGAACCCTTGATGGTGTGCATCGTTCTGAAAATCTCATTGATGCTGTCTTCATCAAAGCAATCCGCATCCTTCTGCTCCAGTACCATATCCTGCAGATTTTCCAAGAGCTGCTGGTTTTCGTAGAGATACACATCCAGCATATCGCCGGTGTTAAATTCTTCTGCCATACCTATTCTCCCCTCCTTAGATCAGTCCAAGTTTTTTAAGTGCCTGCTCAAACCTTTCCTGATCAATCGGCTTTCCGGAATATACGCTGCAGCCCAGGTCAAATGCCATCTTGACATTTTTCTCATCATTTAAAGCAGTAGTCATAATTACTTTTACCGCCTTATCCTCCGGAATATTGCGGTCCCTCTCAAGATTGCGGATTCCCACAAGAGCCTGATATCCGTCCATCACCGGCATCATGATATCGAGGCAGGCCAGATCATAGGGCTCCCCATCCTCCAGGGCCATCATAAACGCATCAACTGCTTCCATTCCGTCAACAGTCACGTCACACTCCCCATACTTTGAAAGGAAATTTGCCATGAACTTTCTTGTCACATAATCATCTTCGGCTAATAAAATCTTCATACTCGTACTCCTTACATTTTATTTAATAACTGATATGTTCTTTTTGCTATGTCAGGAAGCTTTTCCTGATACTCAACTGCCCCAAGCTCATAGGCAACTCTTGGCATTCCATATACCACGCAGGTGGATTCGTCCTGTCCGATGGTATGGGCTCCGGCCTGCCTCATGGAGAGAAGTCCTTTTGCTCCGTCTCCTCCCATTCCCGTAAGAATGATTCCCACAGCATGCTTTCCGGCAGCCTTTGCCACCGAATTGAAAAGTACCTCCACAGAGGGGCAATGCCCGTTTACCTTTGGTCCCTTTTTCAAAACGACCTGATATTCCTGGTTTGTCTTTATGACCTCCATCTGAAGATCTCCCCCCGGTGCAATCAACACCTGTCCGGGTCTCACCACGTCTCCGTTCTTTGCCTCCTTGACCGTGAGGCAGTACTGGTCATTCAAACGCTTTGCATACATATCGGTAAATCCGGCCGGCATGTGCTGTACCACTACAATTCCGGGAATATCCGTTCCGTATCCCTTTAGCACATTTGCTATTGCTTCCGTTCCTCCGGTGGAGGCTCCGATCGCAACGATCAGATCTCTGCTATAGCCTGATTTGCTTTGTGTTTCCTGATTTTTTATGCTGTCCCTGGCATTTTTTTTAATTGTGCTGATTTTCGCAATGGAAGCAATCTTTATTTTCACCGGCAGCTCGTTTCGGATAAACTCTTCGATCTGCATTCGATTGGATCCTGCCGGCGGTTTTTCAACAAAATCCACAGCACCTGCGTTCATTGCATCGAATACTTTATCACTTCTGGAGCTGATCATAACCACCGGCATCGGATACTGTGGCATCAGTTTTCTTAAAAATTCGATGCCGCTCATCTTCGGTAATTCTACATCCAGCGTCATGACATCCGGCTTATATTCCAGAATCATGTCCCGGGCTTCGAAGGGATCCTTTGCGGTGGCCACCACCTCAATTCCCGGATCTTCATTTAAATTTTTAACGAGAAGCTCCCGAAAAAGCATGGAATCTTCTACCACTAATACTCTAATCTTTCGCAATGTTATCTTACACCTTCCTGCTTACGGAATATAGATGGCTGTATCATTTGAAACGGAGCCACCGTCCGGTCTATCGTTTCCGTTCTTCCGATGAACAGATATCCTCCCGGCTCCAATACGTCATATAATTTCCGGACCAGCTTTGCTTTTGTATCCGCGTCAAAATAAATCATGACATTTCTAAGGAAAATCACATGCATTTTCCGACGGAATGGAAATGGGTCCATCAGATTGAACTGGCGGAAAATCACCTCGTTTTTTATTTCCTTTGTCATCTGGTATTTCTCCTGTCCCGGAAGCAGCTTCATAAACCTTCGTTTCCAGGATTCCGGCAGGGCATCCACCTGTTCTGCCGTATACACTCCCTCAATTGCCTGTTTTAACACCTCCGTGGAAATATCTGTTGCCAGCACTTTTGTATCCCACTTATCCGCTTCCAATCCAAAAAAATCCTTAAGAAGCATTGCCAGCATGTACGGCTCTTCTCCGGAGGAGGAAGCGCCGCACCATATCGCAAGATCCTTGCTTCGTTCCTCCCGATTGCGCAGATATGGAAGGACTGTGCTTCTCATAAAGTCAAAATGTTCAAATTCCCGCATGAAATAGGTGTGATTGGTGGTCAGCAGATTGACCAGCTTTTTCTCCAGTTTTCCGGTAAAATCGGATTCCACCGCATCCATATATTCCGTATAGCTTCTATAGCCTTCCATACGAACATAATTTTCCAGTCGTCCGCTTACAATTTCCTTTTTGCGGGTCATGTCAATTCCATACCGGTTTTTCAGGAATCGAAAAAGCCGTTCAAATTCTTCTTCAGTCATGTTCATAAATCTGTACCATCCGTCTCTATACTAATTGCCGGTTGATTTTTTGCAGTATGTTCAATATGTCAGGATTAAATTTTTTGCCAGCTTCATTGGAAAGAATGTCCAGCGCCTCTTCCTTTGTAAAGGCATCTCGATATGCCCGGTTCTCCGTCAGTGCGCAGTAGGCGCCTGCCACGGCTACAATCTGAGCGGAAAGCGGAATATCATTCTCCTTCTTTCCCTCCGGATAGCCGGTTCCGTCCCAGCTCTCATGGTGATAGTGTGCAATATCTTTGGACATACTGATAAAGCCGTTTAAATCGCCGCTGTTTTCAATATCGCCCAGTATTCTTGCGCCCACAACCGTATGCTGTTTAATCTGTGCAATTTCATCTGTTGTCAGAGAATCCTTCTTTTGCAGAACATCCGTGGGAACTGACACATTTCCCAGATCGCAAAGGGGTGCCGCATTTTCGATGGTATCCACGAACATATCCGATATCTCATCCTCATATTTGGGAGAAAGCTGCATCGCTTCCGCTAAGATCCTGCAGTTTTGACTCAATCTGTCCATATGCTTTTCATCATATGCGGCATTTTCCCTTGCCACACGAATCAGTGCATATAATACGCTGCTCTTTTCCTTTTCAATCTGTCTGAGCTGTTCACGAACCGAGGTCTGAAGCTTCCGGTTCATTTCCTGCAATTCCTTTGTAGACTCGGAAAGCTTTAAATGAAGCTCTACCCGGGCTTTTACAACCTCCGGAATGAAGGGCTTGGTCACATAGTCTGCTCCGCCAAGCTCAAATCCTTTTACCACATCTGCCGGGTTATCAAAGGCTGAGATGAAAATAATCGGAATCTCCCTTTTATTAACATCTGCTTTGATTGCCTTACACAGCTCGTATCCGTCCATGACCGGCATCGCAATGTCGGAGATGATAAGAGAAAGCTCATATCGCTCGATGATCTTTAACGCCTGTTCTCCGTTTTCGGTAAGGATCGGCTGATATCCCATATCCATTATAATATCCTTTAGGACAAAGCGGTTCGTATCCACATCATCCACGATCAGTATTTTCGGTACTCCTGAATTTGCCATACTCCCTCCATGACTAGAGCAATAATTGAAGCTTTTCAAAGGAAACTGTAGTCTTATCGTAATCCTCTTTTTGTACAGCCATCTTCAATCGAAGCACTGCACTTTTTATCTCCTGCGGAGCATTTTCCGTAAGCTTTCTCAAAGCGTCCATAAACTGCTCTGCTTTTTCCCAGTTATCCATCTCCACAGACAAAATCAGCTTTGACATTTTCCGTTTGATTTCATCCAGATTTTCATCGGTTCCATAAACCCAAAGGTTTTGGTTTTCCTCCATATTGGCTAAATGAAGAGGCTTGATCGTTTTGCCGACCGGTGCCTGCAGGGCTACATCCTGTATCTCATCCTGGGGAATCTCCACCCAGATATGGAAAGAGAACATAGAGCCTTTTCCCTCTTCGCTCTCCACATGAATGTTACCATCCATAAGCTCTACCAGCTGCTTACAGATGTTAAGGCCCAGTCCCGTTCCTCCGTATCTTCTGGAGATAGAGGCATCTACCTGAGAAAAGCTCTTAAACAGCTTTTCCTGTCCTTCCTTATCAATTCCGATTCCGGTGTCAATTACAAGGAAGAAAAGCTCGATTCTGTTGTCAATCTGGGCGGTCTTTACAGCCTCAAGGACAATCCTTCCAACAGATGTAAATTTGCTGGCATTTGATAACAGATTATTTAAAATCTGAACGATTCGAAGCTCATCTCCGATAATTCTCTTCGGGATATCATCCGCAATCGTAACGATAAAATCCAATCCTTTTTCGTGAATCTTATTTTTATGGTTGGCAGAAACATAATCCATCATTTCACGAAACTCAAATTCCCGTGGTTCTAATGTAAACTTTCCGGCTTCCAGTTTCGAAAAGTCCAAAATATTATTGATGATGGCATTCATGTCTGCACAGCCACGCTCAATCAAAGACAACAGCTTTTTCTTCTCCCGGTCGTCCTCCCTCTCCACAAGCTCCCTTGTGTTGCCAAGGATTCCGTTTACCGGAGTCCGAAGCTCATGGGTCACATTTGCAACAAACTCGGATTTGACCTTTAATGCCGCTTCCGCCTCCTGCTGTACCTGCTCGATTTTTTTCGTCAAAAACATTTTCTGAGAAGCGTCATACCCCATCGCAAGATAACCGCCGTGCGGTTCCACCGTAAACCGCACGGATATGGGAAAACAGGTTCGGTTTTTGCGATAGGCATTTGTCTGAAGCACATCCTTTGAAAAGTCTGTATTTATATTCAGTCTGCCCTCTGAAATGCTAAATTCCGTAGGAAATATATCTGCAATCCGGCAGTCCTTTACAACATCTTCATATTCTAATGCTTTTTGGGCAAGCTTATTGGCATATGTAATTTTTCCTTCTGAATCAAAAAAAAGTACAATTTCACTTATATTCTCTAAAGCGAATCGAACTGACTCTTCCATTAACATACGCACTCACCCCATTTTTCATAAAAACCATATATAATTATAGTAAATATGACAAATTAAAACAAGTAAAAAACGTTTTTTCTATGATATTTTTCCTATATTTTTAATAAGGACCGTTCCATTTGCCGCTACCTAAAGAAAAAATCCCATTTTGGAAAAGTGTTCCCGAAATGGGATAAGAAAAAAAGAGAATTGGTGATAATAGAAATCTCCAACTCTCTTTCTTTTCTAGAACAAATTTATCCCTTTACTGCTCCATCTGCTATGCCGTTTACCATGTTTTTCACAAGGCAAAAATACAGTAGCACGATAGGCACAGCAATAAATACACTTCCCGCGGCAAACCGTGCAAATTCCGTCTCATCCAAGCCCAAAAATATGCAATAATACAATAGATTATGGTTAGCAGACAGTTTCTGTACCAGCTCCATTTTAGGCCCCTTTAGGAATTTAGCTTTAAATAACTTGCACCCTTAAATAAGTATGTTAACGATTTAATATTTGTCTCATAACAACTATAATATTTTATAAAGTCGTTCAAAAAGCATCTTTATCCTTCTTAAATCTATACCTTGGTATTAAGGATTCGTATTCATCATCAAAGGCTTTTCTTTCCTTTTCCGTAAAATTTTTGAAATATTCGTGTGTATTGTATTCATTTTCATAGAGCGTAATCATTTCTACCGCAATGTTCGAACAATGATCCGATACTCGCTCCAGGCTGGTAAGAATATCCTCCAAAACAAAGCCCATCTCAATAGTACATTTGCCTTTTTGAAGTCTTTTTACATGATGCTTTTTAATCTGCTTGGAAAGATTGTCAATAACCTCCTCCAAGGGCTCCACATGCATGGCCATCTCTGTATTCTCACTACAGAAGCTCTCTGTAGTCAGGCTGCATACATCGCTTACAGCCTGGCTCAAAACCTGAATTTCATCTTCCGCCTTTTTAGAAAAGGACAGTCCCTTTGTATGAATTTCTTTTGCGGATTTTACAATACTCAATGCATGATCCGAGATTCGTTCCCAGTCACTGATACTATGCAAAATAAGAGATAAACTCTGGCTGTCTTTTGTCGAAATATTTTTTCCGGAAAGCTTCACCAGATAGGAGCCCAAAATATCCTCATACTGATCCACAATACCTTCGATTCGGATGACTTCATTTGCTTTATCCTCATCATAGTGCTGCAAGGTCTCCAAAGCATATATCATGGCTTCCTTTGTAATCTCTGCCATTTCATGTACTTTCTGCCGGCAGATTTCCATAGCAAAGGCTGGTTTTTCCATAAAACGCTCGTCGATTGTAATCTTGCTTGCTACCTCCTCTTCTACCGGCTGATTCTTTTCCGGAATAGTAATTTCAGCTAGTTTCACCAGTAAAGAAGAGAACGGAAACAGAATAATGGTTGCACCAATATTAAATAAACTGTGAATCACTGCAATTCCTGCTGCGTTGGCAGGGTTTTCCAAGAATGCAAAATCAATAAATGTGTTCAGTCCGTAGAATACTACCATAAACAGAATGGTTCCGATCAGGTTAAAGTATAAATGCACCATCGCTGCCCGTCTTGCATTTTTGTTTGCTCCTATGGATGAAATAATAGAAGTCACGCAGGTTCCGATATTCTGTCCCATAATAATCGGCAGCGCCACACTGTAATGAACTGCTCCGGTGGCACAAAGTGCCTGCAAAATACCTACCGATGCCGATGAACTTTGAATTACCGCAGTCAGTACCGCTCCCACTATCATTCCCAACAGAGGATTTGAAAAGGCAGTCATCATACTTGTGAAAGATGAATTATCCGCAAGGCCTGCTACTGCATCGCTCATGGTTTCCATTCCAAACATTAAAACCGCAAAGCCTAACAGAATGCTTCCGATATCCTTCTTTTTGGATTCATTTTTTCCGGACATCGTAAGAATAATACCAATTGCTGCAAGCACAGGTGAAAAAGAAGAAGGCTTTAAGAGGTTCGTCCATATATTGCCGCCCTCAATTCCGGTCAAAGACAACAACCATGAGGTAATGGTCGTTCCCACATTTGCACCCATGATGATTCCCACAGCTTGTGAAAGATGCATGATTCCGGAATTAACAAAGCCTACAACCATAACCGTGGTTGCGGATGATGACTGGATAACAGCCGTTACTGCTGCGCCTAAAAGAACTGCAAATATTTTTTTGGAGGTTAATTTCTCCAATATATTTTCCAGTCTTCCACCTGCCATTTTGGAGAGGGCATCGCCCATAACGCTCATTCCGTATAAGAAGAGTGACAGACCACCAATCATAGTTAACAAATCAAAAATATCCATATTATTCCTCATTTCGTAAATATAATCATAATTTACCAATGATAGTGTAATAGTTTCAAGTAAAAAGTATGGATAGTTTATGTAAATTCTATGTAAAATCTGTAAATAGCATTGTCTCTTTTCATAATTCGCCTGCAATAGGATGCCATGGCTCCATTGGCACATTCTCTGCATTAGCGTTTGCACTAGTTATGCAGCCTCTTTTTGTAGACTCCGAAATAGACAATGCAGGCTACTTCTGTCAGAACTGTAATGCCAAATGTAATGTAACCCATTTGTGCCAATTCCCTGCAAAAATCAGACACTTCCGTACTTGTCTCTGTATATCCATAACCTATGATTGCTGCCGGATATTTTTTCCTTCCTGCAATTCTGCCGGAAGATACTGAACACCTCGAACCAGAAGCCCGTCCCTTTTGCATGTAAACAATTGTTTCTCAATCCCCGCCATTTATGCCCTTTCTTTAGAATAACCGCCACCCTTGCTACAATGGGCCTAACTATATGCTTTCGCTATTGTAAAAGAAATTCAGAGTCTTTTCTACCCCTTCAGATGAAAATCCATGCCCCTCACCAGATAGAACCGCTAATCTGGCATTCTTATATTTTTTAACAGCGTTTTCACTATAATGGAGAGGAACAATTTCATCCTGATCTCCATGAACAATATGTACGCTTCCTGTATATTGACATATCTCGCTATATACCTCTATATTTCGTAAAGACATGAAAAAGCTTTTGCCAAGCTTCATTCCCCAAAGTTCTTCTACCTCCGGAATATCAGAAATATTTTTAAATTTCTCATTCCAATTATCAGGAATGCATAATGCAGGATAAACTAAATTCAAACCACTAATTTTATCTCCTAATCTTGCTGCCGCAATGGCACTTACAAAACCGCCCTGACTTTCGCCATGAAAAATAATATGATGAGTATCTACTCGCTCCATATTTGATACATAATTATAAACAGCAAGTAAATCTTCAATCTCTGTTTCTATGGTCATCATTGTTGTGTCCAGAGAACTTTTCGAATGAACCGATCCGCCGCAAAAATCAAAGGCTATTGAAGCCATTTTTCTTTTTCCAAGAAATTCTTGGTGATATGTAAAGCCTTCACAGCTTCCGTTATAACCGTGACATAAAATCACCATAGGTACCATTTGATTCCCTTCCGGCATATTCAGTTTACAGAATATCATTCGCTCTCTGTTGTTTATCACAAATTCCCTTTTCATGGCGTTCCCTTTCCTTAGTGCCATTTCTGCTTCTACCGGCTGAGTATCAAACGAAAAACCTGCTGGAGCATCATCATTTATTGTATACTTATCATGAATTAAACCCATACTACTTAATTCATCTATGTACTCAACCTTTTTTTGAATTGCACAAAACTAATAACCTAATGTATCTAGCTCATCCTGACGTTGTAAGAATATATTTCTATGATTTGGGAAAGAACACAAATCTTTTAGATGTTCTGAATAGAAGCCTATTTTGCAATTCATGATTTCATACATGAATTTCCTTAACCTATCCAACATTTGCTTTGGACAAAAGGCAGATTGTCTCTTGCAATACGACGTACTGATTCCTCTATTGATAATCCACTATAAGAAAATTCCTTTTCCTGAGAAAAGTCATAATCAAGAGTAGCATGAATACTGTCATATGATGCATACATTACCGTGTTACCTTTCAGTATCCATTCTATTTTTGTAAAATTATAATCACGAATCTTGCCTGCATGATCAAACACATCTTCAAACAACTTACGATGAATGTTCTGCCACTCTACAGGTGAAAACTGAAAAGTCTTTTCTCCAAGTAATTTTGCAATTCTTACAGAAACAATATCTGCTTCCGTTATGCTAATCTTACCCTCAATATGGTCTTTAGCAGTTTCAATTAAGTACGCAGAAGGCTTAAGTCCATCTACGTCTTGAAGTCCAATAGCAGTCTTCCATGCATTACTTTTATCGACTTTATCAGGCTCACCTTGGCGAATATATTCATTTAATTCTAATTCCCAGTTGTTTTCTGCCATGTATATCCTCCTTTTTCAAATTCAACTATTTAACAAGGATATTCTATTTCATCATTCATTTTGACAAAGCCCTGAACCCCGTTTAAACTGGACATTGCTTCGACAGTAAGCAAACCGTCTCCACATGCCATGAGTGTGCAATAAAGATGCACTTCCCATGACTTATTCGTTAAGTCTGGGTTCTAAAATGATGCAACAGTCCGCTGCCGGACCTGCAAAAATAAAGCATGATGCACCACTTTGCACCTGCCATAGAAAAAGATTAGATTTGTTTTTGAGATATAAGCCAGACTGGCTTATATGTGATTTGATTTCTGCTCTTTCTCTATGGTTCACTTATCCCGTTGATAACTTCTAGGATATTGGTAAACGCTCCATCATGAGTACCTTGACAAATGCAAGGCCACTTACGTGGCCTGC
>CAMDYX010000030.1 GCA_945910395.1 uncultured Agathobacter sp.
TCGATGTATCAATCATTGAGATTGGTGATGGCGTCATCGAAGTATTATCTACAAATGGTGATACCCACCTTGGCGGAGATGATTTTGATAACAAGATTACACAGTGGATGATCGATGAGTTCAAGAAGGCTGAGGGTGTAGACCTTTCCGGCGATAAGATGGCACTTCAGAGATTGAAGGAAGCAGCAGAAAAGGCAAAGAAGGAGCTTTCTTCTGCAACAACAACAAATATCAATCTGCCATTCATTACTGCAACAGCAGAAGGACCAAAGCATTTTGATATGAACTTAACCAGAGCAAAATTTGATGAATTGACACATGATCTTGTAGAGAGAACCGCAATCCCGGTTCAGAACGCTATGAAGGATGCAGGACTTATCAATGCTGATCTTGGTCAGGTACTTCTTGTCGGTGGATCTACACGTATCCCTGCAGTTCAGGATAAGGTTCGCCAGCTGACCGGAAAAGAGCCAAGCAAGACCTTAAATCCAGACGAATGTGTAGCACTTGGTGCTTCTATTCAGGGTGGTAAGCTTGCAGGAGATGCCGGCGCAGGTGAAATCTTACTTCTTGATGTTACTCCGCTTTCTCTTTCTATCGAGACTATGGGTGGTGTTGCAACAAGACTTATCGAGAGAAATACAACAATTCCTACAAAGAAGAGCCAGATTTTCTCTACAGCAGCAGATAATCAGACCGCAGTTGACATCAACGTTGTACAGGGTGAAAGACAGTTCGCCCGTGACAATAAATCCTTAGGACAGTTCCGTTTGGACGGTATTCCACCAGCACGTCGTGGAGTTCCACAGATCGAGGTTACCTTCGATATCGATGCAAATGGTATTGTAAATGTATCTGCTAAGGATCTTGGAACCGGAAAAGAGCAGCATATTACCATTACCTCCGGATCTAATATGTCTGATGACGAAATCGAGAAGGCAGTTAAGGAAGCAGCTGAGTTTGAGGCACAGGATAAGAAGCGTAAGGAAGCAATCGATGCAAGAAACGATGCAGATTCCTTCGTATTCCAGACACAGCAGGCATTGGATCAGGTGGGAGCACAGATTGATGCAAACGATAAGGCCGCAGTTGAGGCTGACATCGCAGCAGTTAAGGCTATCTTAGATGCACATCCGGAGGCTGAGCAGATGACTGAGGCAGATGTTACGGATCTGAAGGCTGCACAGGAGAAGCTTACACAGAGTGCACAGAAGGTATTTGCAAAGATGTATGAGCAGGCTCAGGGCGCTGCCGGTGCTGCAGGTGCAGGCCCGGATATGAGCGGATTTAATGGCGCAACTTCGGATGCAAATGCCGGAGCAGGAAATGCAGATGATGATGTCATCGATGCAGACTTCAAGGAAGTATAAGATTTTATTTAAAAATAATATGGGGTTTTCGGGGAAATACTCGGAAACCCTACTCTGTTATATTATATCCGAAAGGATACTCTAAGGGAGTATTAGTAGGTAGTAAAAAGGAAAAACTATGGCTGAAAAGAGAGATTATTATGAGGTTTTAGGCGTATCTAAGACCGCTACAGATGATGAAATAAAAAAAGCATTCCGTCAGACTGCAAAAAAGTATCATCCGGATATGCATCCAGATGATCCGGAGTGTGAAGCAAAATTCAAAGAGGCACAGGAAGCCTATGCCGTACTTAGTGATGCGGAGAAAAGAAAACAGTATGATCAGTTCGGCCATGCAGCATTTGATGGCAGTATGGGCGGCGGAGGATTTGATTTCTCCGGCATGGATTTTAGCGATATCTTCGGTGATATCTTTGGCGATTTCTTTGGAGGCGGTTCAAGAAGAGGCGGAGGAAACGGACCACAAAAGGGTGCAAATATCCGCATCAGCCTTCGGATTTCCTTTGAAGAAGCTGTATTTGGATGTGAGAAGGAAATCGAGTTTTCCTATAAGCAGGAATGTTCAAATTGCCATGGAACAGGTGCGAAGCCCGGTACATCGCCAGAGACCTGTACAAAGTGCGGCGGAAAAGGAAAGGTGGTATATTCCACCCAGTCACTTTTTGGCATGATGCAGAATGTACAGACCTGTCCGGAGTGTCAGGGCTCCGGTAAAGTGATTCGTGAGAAGTGTCCAAACTGTTACGGAAGTGGATATATTGCAACGAAGACGAAGAAGAAGGTCGAGATTCCGGCCGGTATCGATAACGGACAGTGTGTAAGAGTCCGTGATTACGGAGAACCGGGAAAGAATGGTGGACCAAGAGGTGATCTTCTTGTAGAGGTTATTGTAGCGAACAATCCGGCCTTCGAACGTCAGGATGTCAATATCTTCTCCAATGCATATATTTCCTATGCAATCGCTGCCCTCGGTGGAGATATCCGTATCAAGACCGTGGATGGAGATATTATCTATACAGTAGCACCGGGAACCCAGACCGGAACCAGAATCCGTCTGAAAGGAAAAGGTGTTCCTTCCCTTCGCAATAAGAATGTGCGGGGCGACCATTATGTGACACTGATCATTTCCACACCGACGAACTTAAGCAAGGAAGCAAAGGAGCTGCTTCGCCAGTTCGATGAAATTACAGGTGGATCCCTTACTCAGGAGAAGGGTGCAGATTCATCCGTAAAGCATGAAAAGAAAAAGGGATTTATGGACAAATTGAAGGAATCCTTGGATGATTTGTAAAATAATAAGAAAAGCTGAGCTGTAAATTTTACGGTTCAGTTTTTTTATTCTCCCAATTTTAAATTGTGTGTCTGAATGAATTTGCATATTTGAATCAGAATTGTGGAATTTGGCAAGATTTGAGATGCTAGAACTGCCATATACCTAAAATCCTTGAAAAACAGCCTCAAAAAGTGGATTTTTTTGGGAATTGTATTATTTTGAAGAGCTGATTTTGCTGTATACCTAATATTTGCAATTTCTTAGGTACAGGCTAAAATTGACCCGCCGAAAACATACAATCGACCATAAAAAGCACTTAAAATGCCGCTTTTTCATAGATTTTAGGTACTGGAAGAAAATCAACCAGCGAAATAGTACAATTTACCAAGCAAGCATGAAGCAAAATTCATTTTCAGGAACACAATTCCGAAAAGGAAGAAAAATAATAAACTCTGTATGGTACTCTATTTGTACAATGCAGAGTTTATTTCTTTTGGTGATCCATAAATGGCAGATCATAAAAATGCTTTTTATCTAATCATGAAACTATATGATTTCCTCGTTAGCACTATATTTAACAGTTTCGCATAACCAAAGTCCATAATTTTTGGTATTATTTTACCATAGACTAACGAACACTAAATATTGTATGATGTAAATGGTTTTTTATAGAATTGATGACTATATATTGGTTATTGTCTAAGATACATATATGAGGAATTGTGCTATGACGCTTGCAGAAGAACGTAGAGCATTAGAAGAACAAAGACGCCAATTAGAAATGGATCAACAAGCTTTTACCAAGAGAGTGGAGATAGAGGACCGAAGATTAGAACAACAGCAGAGACTATTTGACATGAAATTCAAGATCTTGGAGGAGGAACTTGTGAAGCTGGCTTCAGAAAAACAGCATATGGAACGCCAGAAGGCATTTTACAATCGAGTGAAGGAATTTGAGACAAGAAATGCAGAGGCAGAGGCGCAGAAGAACATCGTAAGGGGAGAACTTTTCTTTACCGGAGTCGGAAGCAAGCAATCCTTAAAGAAACGATATAAAGATTTGATTAAGATCTATCATCCGGATAATCTGGATGGAGATAAGCAGACTCTTCAGGAAATTAACAGAGAGTATGATCAACTTAGCAAAGTTTTTGGATAAGAAAAGCAGCAATGCTTTTCTTTTTTTGTGAAATAAGGTACAATACATAAAATAGGTGTATTTTGCGAATATCGCATACAAAAGCTGGGATAAATGAAAAGAGGCAGAGCATATGAAATGGAAAAAATATACGATTGAGACAACAACCTCGGCAGAGGATTTTATGAGCTCCATGCTGATGGAGCTGGGCATTGAAGGAATCGAGATAGAGGATAACATCCCTTTGTCAAAAGCGGATCAGGCGGAAATGTTCATTGACTTTCTTCCGGAGCTGCCACCGGATGAAGGAATCAGCCATGTAAGCTTTTATGTGGAGGAGGATGGAAAGGATCAAAACGGGCTATTAAAGCAGGTGAAGCTCGGCCTTGAAGAGCTTCGCGATATGGTGGAGGTGGGAAGTGGAAGAATTACCTCCGATGAGACGGAGGACTTAGACTGGATCAACAATTGGAAAAAGTATTTTACGTCCTTTACCATTGATGATATTTTAATCAAGCCAACCTGGGAAGAATTAAAGGAAGAGGACAGGGATAAATTCTTAATTGAAATTGATCCGGGCATTTCTTTCGGAACCGGAAAGCACGAGACTACACAGCTATGCATCCGCCAGCTTTTAAAATATATTCGTGGGAATAAGGAATACACACCACAGGTAAAGCATCCAAAGGTATTGGATGTTGGGTGCGGCAGCGGAATCCTTTCTATCGTTGCCCTTAAAATCGGGGCAGATAGTGTTGTGGGAACAGATCTTGATCCGGACTGCATGACCAGTACAAGAGAAAACATGGAAGTAAACCACTTAGATGCCGGTCTTGGAGAGTTCTATGTGGGAAATTTAATTGATGATGTTTCCTTACAGGAAAAGGTGGGAAACGAAGAATATGAGATTGTGGTAGCAAATATTTTGGCTCCTGTGATTATCGCAATGGCGCCGGTGATTCCTGCCAGACTAAAAAAGGGAGGCTACTTTATAACCTCGGGAATCATTGATTTTAAAGAGGCGGAGGTAAAGGAGGCCATTGAAGCTGCCGGCATGGAAGTAGTGGAAGTAAATCATCAGGGTGAATGGGTCAATATTACTGCGCGCAAAAATTAAGTCCCATTTTACAATAGTGTGTCTGAATGAATTTGCATATTTGAATCAGAACCCACTTTCGTTTGTAAAAAGCGTAGCGGTACTAAATTCGCAATAAATTGCTCATTAAGTGCCGACGCTTTTTAAACGTTCTGATTCAAATAGCAAAATTCATTCATAGACACACAAATGTAAAAAGGGACAAAATTAAAAGGAAAAGGGATATGTATCAATTTTTTGTTCAGAATGAGCAAGTACAACAGAATAAAATCATCATCACAGGTTCCGATGTAAACCATATCAAAAACGTGATTCGGCTGAAGCCCTTCGATGCAATTCGGGTAAGTGACGAAGACGGAAACGCATATTTTTGCCATATTACAGAGATTTTTGAGATGGAAGTGTGGGCGGAAATTGACCGCATGGATGAAACCGGAACAGAGCTTTCCAATCGCATTTACCTTTTTCAGGGACTGCCGAAGAATGAAAAAATGGAACTGATCATCCAGAAAGCAGTAGAGCTTGGAGTGTATGAGGTCATTCCGGTTGCCATGAGAAACTGTGTTGTAAAACTGGATGATAAGAAGGCTGAAGGAAAAGTAAAGCGTTGGCAGGCCATTGCCGAGAGTGCAGCAAAGCAGTCTAAGAGAACAATCATTCCAAATATTGCTATGCCAATCTCCTATAAGCAGGCTATAGAACGAGCAAAGGAACTGGATGTTACATTGGTTCCCTACGAGAATAAGCGTGGCATGGAGGCGACAAGGGAGCTGATTTTAGGCATCAAAAAGGGAGAATCCATCGGAATTATCATTGGACCGGAGGGTGGCTTTGCAGAGGAAGAAATCGAAATGGTCAAGGATGGTATGCACCGCATTAGTCTGGGAAGAAGAATCCTTCGGACGGAGACCGCTGGGCTTGCAACACTTTCCATGCTGATTTTTCATCTGGATGATTAGAGGTTTTTTAGAAACAGGAGCAACAAATGGAAGCGTATTTAGACAATTCAGCTACAACAAAATGTAATCCCAAAGCGACAGAGCTTATGGTAGAGCTTCTTACGAAGGACTACGGAAACCCATCCTCTTTGCACAGAAAGGGTGTTGCGGCTGAGAATTATGTAAATGATGCAAAGAAAAAGATTGCAAAAACATTAAAGGTACAGGAAAAGGAAATCTATTTTACCTCCGGCGGAACGGAATCCAACAATCTTGCGATTATTGGATATGCACAGGCAAATTGCCGGGCGGGAAAGCATGTGATTACCTCTTCCATAGAACATGCATCGGTTGCAAATCCTTTTGGATGGCTTGCAGATCATGGATATGAAGTGACATATCTGCCGGTAAATGAATTTGGAGAAATCTCGGTGGAGGATTTAAGGAATGCGATCCGCCCGGATACAATTCTGGTTTCTCTAATGCAGGTCAATAATGAAATTGGCGCCATCGAGCCCATCGGGGAAGCAGGAAAAGTGATAAAGGCGGTCAATCCGAACACGGCATTTCATGTGGATGCCATACAGTCCTATGGGAAGCTGCTCATTTCTCCGAAGAAAATGAATGTTGATCTTCTTAGCGTAAGCGGTCATAAGATTCACGGACCAAAGGGAAGCGGATTCTTATACATCAAAGATAAAACGAAGATAAAGCCCATCCTTTTCGGTGGAGGACAGCAGAAGGGTATGCGCTCCGGCACGGAAAATGTTCCGGCTATTGCAGGACTTGGTGTGGCTGCGGAGGAAATCTATACCGATTTTGAGAAAAAACAGGAGCATTTATATGAGCTCCGTGGGCATTTTATAGAGGAAGTGTTAAAAATTGACGGTGTCAGCGTAAACGGGCGGCAGGATAAAAACGCAGCTCCTCACATTGTAAGTGTCAGTGTGGAGGGAGTGAGGGCTGAGGTTATGCTGCACACCTTAGAAGACCGACAGATATATGTTTCGGCAGGAAGCGCCTGCTCATCGAACAAGCCCTCCGTCAGCCGGACCTTAAAGGCCATCGGCTTAAAAGAAAATCTGCTGGATGCAACGGTGCGTTTCAGCTTTAGCGTTGAAACCACCATGGAGGAAGTGGATTACGCACTTTCTGTTATGAAGGAAGTAATTCCAAAGCTTCAGAAATATACTAGATATTAATAAACAAACTTTGGTTTCCGAAAAGTAGTTCTATGAATGGATTCAAATATGCAAATTCATTTGGAAACACTTTTGGGAAATGAAAAGCAGATTTTGAAATAAGTTTGGTTATAGATATAGAAAGAGAGGATATAAACCATGTATTCAGCTTTTTTGATCAAGTATGCTGAAATTGCAATCAAGGGAAAGAATCGATACATTTTTGAAGATAAGCTGGTTTCCAATATCATCAGTCACTTGAAGAGAGTAGAGGGAAGCTTTCAGGTCAGAAAAGAGAATGGCCGAATCTACGTTGAGACAGAGGGAGACTACGATTATGATGAGACGGTGACAGAGCTTCAGAAGGTATTTGGAATCGTAGAAATCTGCCCGGTCATTCTGACTGAGGACGAGGGCTTTGAAAAGCTGGCACAGGATGTCATTTGCCATATCAACGAAGCCTATGAGACAAAGAATTTTACCTTTAAGGTCGACACAAGACGTGCCAGAAAAAATTATCCGATGTCATCCATGGAAATCAGTGCAGAGCTGGGCGGACGTATCCTGGAAGCGTTCCCAGAGACAAGGGTGGACGTACACCATCCGCAGGTAACGATTCACATTGAGATTCGCCCACAGATCAATATTTATTCCGTTCGTATTCCGGGGCAGGGAGGAATGCCCCTTGGCTCTGCAGGAAAAGCCATGCTTCTTCTCTCCGGTGGAATTGACAGTCCGGTTGCGGGATACATGATCTCCAAGCGCGGAGTAAATCTGGAAGCGACCTATTTCCATGCACCGCCATATACCAGCGATCGTGCAAAACAAAAGGTAGTGGATCTGGCAAAAAAGGTGGCTGCATATTCCGGAAAAATAAAGCTTCATGTGGTAAACTTTACCGATATCCAGCTCTATATCTACGAGAAGTGTCCACATGACGAGCTTACGATTATCATGCGGCGGTATATGATGATGATTGCAGAGCATTTTGCAAAAGAGGATGACTGCCTTGGACTGATCACAGGGGAGAGCATCGGACAGGTCGCAAGTCAGACCATGCAGTCCCTTGCAGTAACCAATGAGGTATGTACTCTTCCGGTGTACCGCCCGCTTATCGCAATGGATAAGCAGGATATTGTTACCATTGCGGAGAAAATCGATACCTATGAGACTTCCATTCTGCCATATGAGGATTGCTGTACCATTTTTGTGGCAAAGCATCCGGTAACAAAACCAAATCTGGCATATATCAAGAAGTCTGAGCAGAATCTGACAGAAAAAATCCATGAGCTGGTGCAGACTGCCATTGATACCACAGAGGTTATCTGGGTGGATGCAGAGCAGGATTAAGTGCCGACGCTTTTTAAACGTTCTGATTCGAATAGCAAAATTTATTCTTAGGGACACAATTCCGGAATAAGAGAAGTTTTTGAATACAGATTTGCGATTTTAATGAATATGAAAAAAGAGCCTGCATTGCAGGCTCTTTAAAAGTAATCTTGTTCTGTAATTAATCAAGAAGATATGGCTTTAAAACTTCCATAATTTCATCAAGATTGTTCTCGGTATGTATAGCAAGCTCAATTGGCTTAGATAAATCCAAACTGAAAATACCCATGATGGATTTTGCATCAATAACATATCTTCCTGAGATCAGATCGAAATCGAAATCGAACTGAGAAATCGCATTTACGAATGATTTTACTTTTCCAATAGAATTTAATGAAATCTGTACTGTTTTCATTAGAAAACCTCCTTTAACCAAAGTCTCTACCAAGATAGTAATGTTTTTCCAAGAAAAAGTCAATTGCAATAGGAGTGAAAAATGAAAAAAGCTGCCTTACACAATTTAGGATGTAAAGTAAATGCATATGAAACGGAAGCCATGCAGCAGATGTTGGAGAATGCAGGATATGAAATCGTTGATTTTAGTGATGCTGCAGATGTTTATGTGATCAATACCTGCTCAGTAACGAATATGGCAGATCGAAAATCCAGACAGATGCTGCATCGTGCAAAGGCAAAAAATCCGGACGCAGTAGTGGTTGCGGCAGGCTGCTATGTGCAGACAAAGGAAGAAGAAGTCCGTGTAGATGATGCGGTGGATATCATTATCGGAAACAATAAGAAGGGCGAGCTAGTAGGCCTGTTGGAACAATATTTTGCAGAAAAAAGCAAGACAGATGCACAAAAGGAGGCACCTTCCTGCGGCAATATCGAAGCCGTGATTGATATCAATGACGGAAATCAGGAATTTGAAGAGCTTTTTTTGTCCCAGACCGCGGAGCATACCAGGGCATTTATCAAGGTACAGGATGGATGTAATCAGTTCTGCAGCTATTGTGTGATTCCCTATGCGAGGGGGAGAGTGAGAAGCAGAAGCTTAGAGTCGGTGGTAAAAGAGGTGCAGGGGCTGGCAGCAAAAGGCTTTAAAGAGGTGGTACTGACCGGAATCCATTTGAGCTCCTATGGCATTGATACGAATGACAGTCTGCTCCACCTGATACAAAAGGTGCATGAAATCCCGGGCATTGAACGCATTCGGCTGGGTTCCCTGGAGCCAAGGCTTGTAACGGAGGAGTTTGCGGCAGAGATTGCAAAGCTTCCGAAAATCTGCCCGCATTTTCATCTGTCATTGCAAAGTGGGTGTGATGAAACCTTAAAGCGGATGAACCGCAAATATACCAGTAAGGAATACGAAGAGGGCTGCAGGCTCCTTCGGAAATACTTTGAGCATCCTGCTATTACAACAGATGTTATTGTGGGGTTTCCGGGGGAAACAGAAAGCGAGTTTGAAGCTACCAGAGCTTTTTTGGAACACATTCATTTTTACGAGATGCACATTTTTAAATATTCAAAGCGTGCCGGTACCAGAGCCGCGGTAATGGAAAATCAGGTTCCGGAGGAAATCAAGACGACGCGAAGTGCGAATCTGATCGAATTGGGCGAGCACATGTCAAAGGAATTTCGGGAAGCATATGTGGGAGGCATTCAGGAGGTCCTTTTTGAAGAAGAAGTCCAGATGGAACATAAAACCTATTTTGTTGGATACAATAAGGAATATGTAAAGATTGCCGTAGAGTCCGACACCGACCTTTCAAACAGGATTTTATCCTGTGAGGTGCTGGGATGCTTAAAGGACGAGATTTATCTTGGAAAATTATGCTGATCAGGTAAGTTATGGAGAATGAGGGAAATGTTTTCTTTCTAATGTTGTTTTTTTTTACTGAGTGGGGTAAAATGGAAAGAACAAGGGCGAGGTAATGAGAATGCAGGATATCAGTAATACACAATTTTTTACAGTACAAAAGGAGCCTGAGCTTCAGGTTAAGGATGTGCTTCGTCTCGTATACGAGGCACTGAGTGAGAAGGGATACAATCCGGTAAACCAGATTGTGGGATACATTATGTCCGGAGATCCTACCTATATCACCAGTCATAAAAATGCGAGAAGTCTTATTATGAAAGTCGAGCGGGATGAATTGGTAGAGGAAATCTTAAAGGCTTACATCAGAGACGAATCCTGGAAATAAGAAAGCTTTGGGAAATACATATATGAGAATTTTAGGCTTGGATTTTGGTTCAAAGACAGTTGGTGTTGCAATCAGTGATGAACTTTTACTGACTGCCCAGGGAGTGGAAATCGTAAGAAGAAAGGCCCCTGGAAAGCTGCGCCAGACTTTGGCAAGGATTGAAGAAATAATTGCACAGTATGGCGGAGTAGATCGTATCGTACTTGGATATCCTAAGAATATGAATAACACAGAGGGAGAACGTTGCGAGCGCACAAAGGAGTTTGCCGAGATGCTTACAAAGCGCACCGGTCTGGAAGTGGTATTATGGGACGAGCGTCTTACAACGGTGGCTGCCGACAATTCCATGATGGAGATGGGAATACGAAGAGAAAACCGCAAGGAATATGTGGATGAGATTGCGGCAATTTTTATTTTGCAGGGGTATTTGGATTATTTGAAAAATTCCAACAACTAAATCAGGAGAACTTATGGAAAAAGTTTTGTTTATCGATCCACAGACCAATGAGGAAGTGGAGTTTGCAATTGAAGAAGAAACAGAATTAAACGGGGCGAAATATCTTCTTGTTTCGGATGGAACGGAAGAAGGAGATAGTGATGCATATATTTTAAAAGAAATTCGTACGGAAGATGAGGAAGTACTTTACGAGATGGTGGAGGACGATGTGGAGTTTGCTGCCCTTGCGAAAGTATTTGCTGAGCTTACGGATGAAGAAACAGATGTAATATTTTAGAAGAAATCACGGAGATTTCATATGCTTTTTAGCTAGTAACAATGGAGGTAATATTTTGAAAAAAGAAACAAAACAGAATAGTGGCAAGCTGAAGATAATTCCTTTGGGTGGATTAGAACAGATCGGAATGAATATCACAGCCTTTGAATATGATGACAGCATCATAGTTGTAGACTGTGGACTAGCCTTCCCGGAGGACGACATGCTTGGTATCGACCTTGTTATCCCAGATATCACATATCTGCGAGACAATATCGATAGAGTAAAGGGCTTTTTCATTACGCACGGCCATGAGGATCACATCGGTGCGATCCCGTACGTATTGAAAGAGATTAATGTGCCTATTTATGCGACAAAGCTTACGATTGGAATCATCGATCACAAGCTAGAGGAGCATGACCTTTTAAACAAGACAAAGCGCAAGGTGGTTCAGTATGGACAGCACATTAACTTAGGATGTTTTCGTGTAGAATTCATTAAGACAAATCATAGTATTCAGGATGCTGCGGCTCTTGCAATTTATTCGCCGGCAGGAATCGTTGTGCATACCGGAGACTTTAAGATTGATTATACACCGGTTTTTGGTGATGCAATTGATTTACAGCGATTTGGAGAAATCGGGAAAAAGGGCGTGCTTGCCCTTCTATGCGACAGTACCAACGCAGAGAGAGAAGGCTTTACAAGGTCTGAAAAGAGTGTGGGAATTGCTTTAGATAACATTTTTGCAGAGCATACAAAAACAAGAATTATCATAGCAACCTTTGCATCAAATGTAGATCGTGTACAGCAGATTATTAATTCTGCCCACAAATTTGGGCGTAAGGTTGCAATTGAGGGAAGAAGCATGGTTAATATTATTAAGATTGCTTCAGAACTCGGTTATCTGACCCTGCCGGATAATATTCTGATTGATGTGGATGCACTTCGGAGCTATCCGGATGAACAGACGGTTATTATCACAACAGGAAGTCAGGGAGAATCTATGGCTGCACTTTCCCGCATGGCAAACGGCACCCATCGGAAGGTGAGCATCAAACCCAACGATACCATTGTATTCAGCTCAAATCCGATTCCGGGAAATGAAAAATCCGTTACCGGTATTATCAACGAGCTGATGCGCAAAGGGGCAGATGTCATTTTCCAGGATGTTCATGTATCCGGACATGCCTGCAAGGAAGATATTAAGTTAATTTACTCTTTGGTAAATCCAAAGTATGCGATACCGGTACACGGGGAGTATAAGCATCTGGTGGCACAGGCAAAAATTGCGGAAGAACTGGGATATGACAGCGAGCACATCAAGATTTTATCTTCCGGGGATGTTTTGGAAATTGACGAAAACGGGGCCGAGATTACAGGAAAGGTTCCGGTTGGAAATATCATGGTGGATGGTCTTGGCGTAGGTGATGTGGGTAATATCGTGCTTCGGGACAGACAAAAGCTGGCAGAAGACGGAATCATCATCGTGGTTATGACCTTAGAAAGCGGTTCCGGGCAGGTGCTTGCCGGACCGGATATTGTGTCCAGAGGCTTTGTGTATGTGCGCAATTCAGAAAGTCTGATGGATGAGGCAAAGTCTGTGCTGGATGAAACAATGAATTACTGCATGGATCATAATATCACGGATTGGGGTAAGATTAAGACAGAAATCAAAGATGCGCTTTCTGATTTCGTATGGAAAGAGACAAAGCGCAGACCAATGATAATGCCGATTATTATGGAAGTTTAGGAGATTTAGAAAATGACAGACGGCAACAAGGCAATTTTTCGTTTTATTCGATTTGCATTCGGAATACTGATTGCCCTTATGGTAATTTATGCAGCAACACAGCTTGCAGAAATTGGATATGATTTTGGTTATCGCATGTTCACAGAACCCGCAATTTCTTCCGGAGAGGGAAGAGAGGTTCCAATTTTAATTCAAGAGGGAATGTCAGATAGAGAGGTCGCCGAGTTGTTAGAACAAAAAGGCTTAATTCGGGATTCGAAGCTTTTTTATCTTCAAATGAAGCTGTTTGCCTATTCCGGAAAACTGATTCCGGGAGTTTATACGTTAAATACCAATATGGACCCAAAGGAACTTATGATTGCCATGTCGACAGTAGTTGAGACGGAGACCGAGGAAACGGAAAGTACAGAGAATCAGACAGAGAGTACGGAAAATAGTGAAACACAGACCGGAGAAACTACCGGGGAGAATTAAAACATGATAGTGGATGAACGTTTGGTGACCTTTATCAATTCCTTTGATTCAGGGAACACCGAGATTTTGGACGTCATCGAGAAGGAAGCTCTGGATACTTATGTTCCGATTGTTCGGAAGGAGATGCAGAGCTTTTTGAAATTCCTTCTTGCGATGACAAAGCCTATGAAGATTTTAGAGGTTGGAACAGCGGTTGGTTTTTCTTCCATATTGATGGCAACCTATGGGCCAAAGGGCTGCAGGATTACAACCATTGAAAATTATGACAAGCGAATTCCCATTGCAAAGGATAATTTTATTCGGGCAGGGAAGGAAAACCAGATTACATTGCTGGAAGGTGATGCGGCAGAAATTCTGCCTACACTTTCAGAGGAGTATGATTTGATTTTTATGGATGCCGCAAAGGGGCAGTACATTCATTTTATGCCGGAGGTTATGCGCCTGTTAAAGACCGGCGGAGTGCTGGTATCGGATAATGTGCTTCAGGAGGGGGAAATCATAGAATCCCATTATATCGTAGAGCGCAGAAATCGAACCATTTATAAGAGAATGCGGGAGTATATCTATGAGCTTACCCACAACGAAGCACTTGTTACTGCCATACTTCCGGTGGGAGATGGAATCACAGTTTCTGTGAAGAAATGATTTGTGGGTAATTTAATGATTATGTTATGCGATATGTGTTTCTAAAATGAATTTTGCTATTCAAATCAGAATGTTTAAAAAGCGTCGGTACTTAATGAGCAAACACTTACGAATTTAGTACCGCTACGCTTTTTACAAACGAGAGTGGGTTCTGATTCGAATATGCAAATTCTTTTAGAAATACATATCTCAAAAGAAAAATAAAATGACCAGATATGGAAATCTGGGAAAGGAATGGAGTATCGTATGGAATTGAAACGCCCGATAGAACTTCTTGTTCCGGCAAGCAGCTTAGAGGTATTAAAGATAGCAGTGATATATGGTGCGGATGCCGTTTACATCGGTGGAGAAGCCTTTGGACTTCGAGCAAAGGCCAAGAATTTTTCCATGGAAGAGATGGCGGAGGGAATTGCATTTGCACATTCCCATGGAGTGAAGGTATATGTGACAGCAAATATCCTTGCACACAATTATGATCTGGACGGAGCCCGGGCATATTTTGAAGAGCTTCGGGACATGAAGCCGGACCGCCCGGATGCACTCATCATCTCAGATCCGGGACTTTTTTTGATTGCAAAGGAGGTTTGCCCGGAAATTGAGCGCCACGTAAGTACTCAGGCAAACAATACAAATTACGGAACCTATCTGTTCTGGTATGGACAGGGGGCAACACGAGTGGTATCTGCAAGAGAGCTTTCTCTGGCAGAAATAAAAGAAATCCGAAGGAATATTCCGGATGAACTGGAAATCGAAACCTTTATCCATGGGGCTATGTGTATTTCCTATTCAGGAAGATGCCTGCTTTCGAATTATTTTACAGGAAGAGATGCAAATAAGGGAGCCTGCACCCATCCCTGCCGCTGGAAATACTCTGTGGTGGAGGAGAGCAGACCCGGTGAGTATCTTCCGGTCTATGAGAATGAGAGAGGAACCTATATTTTTAATTCCAAGGACCTGTGTATGATCGAACATATCCCGGATCTGATTGATGCGGGCATCGACAGCTTTAAAATCGAGGGTCGCATGAAGACGGCTCTTTATGTAGCAACAGTGGCAAGAACCTATCGAAAGGCAATCGATGATTATCTTGAGTCACCGGAAAAATATGAAGCAAATATGCCATGGTATATGGAGCAGATCAAAAGCTGTACCTACCGGTTGTTTACTACCGGATTTTTCTACGGAAAGCCATCGGAAGAGGCCCAGATTTATGACAATAACACCTATGAGAAGGGATACACGTATCTTGGAATCGTAGGTGAAAGGAATGCTGCCGGTATGTATAAAATGGAGCAGCGGAACAAGTTCTCTGTTGGGGAAGAAATTGAAGTAATGAAGCCCGACGGCAGAAATGTGCTTGTGACGGTAAAAGCCCTTATGGATGAAGAGGGACAGCCAATGGAATCCTGTCCTCACCCACAGCAGATTTTTTATGTGGATCTTGGCATGGAATTAGAGGAATATGATATCCTGCGCCGCAGAGAGGACGAACCAATTGCGTTGGATTAAAAAATAAGTCCCTTTTTACATTTGTGTGTCTATGAATGAATTTTGCTATTTGAATCAGAACGTTTAAAAAGCGTCGGCACTTAATGAGCAATTGATTGCGAATTTAGTACCTCTACGCTTTTTACAAACGAGAGTGGGTTCTGATTCCAATGTGCAAATTCATTCTAAGAGACACAAATTCAAAAAGCTTATCTCTTATAAAATTCTTTAATTTTATCCATGCGTGCACTCATATTGGAAAGAAGTGCATCCAGCACAGTGATTGCAGTCATGGCTTCCACCACAACTACGGCCCGGGGAACGATGATCGGGTCATGCCGTCCCTTGATGCTGATATCAATTTCCTCGCCGGACTTATTGACGGTATGCTGTGTTGCTGCAATGGAAGGGGTCGGTTTAAAAGCTGCACGGAGTACGAGGGGAGAACCATCGCTCATTCCACCTAGGGTTCCGCCGGAGTGATTGGTTTTCTTGGTTATACCACCTTTTGAATTCAGGCAGAAGGCATCATTATTGGTAAGTCCTGTTGCCCTTGCAACGTCCATTCCGTCACCGATTTCAAAACCTTTGACGGCTCCGATGGACATAATTGCTTTGGCAAGATTAGCATCTAATTTTTCAAAAACAGGATCTCCGAGACCTATAGGAAGTCCTTCTACAATACATTCTACCACACCGCCGGAGGAGTTGCGATTTGAAAGACATGCCTCCAGGTAGGCAGACGCATTTTCCGCAGCAGAAGCATCCGGCATATACAATGGGTTTCTATATATTTCATCCGAATCAAAATGGCTCATATCCACCTGGATCGGCCCGATGGACTTTGTGTATGTAAGAATAGAAATCCCCATTTCTTTTAAAAGCTTGGCAGCAATCGCACCTGCAGCGACACGTCCGATGGTTTCACGGCCGGAGGAGCGGCCGCCACCTCTGTAATCCCGAAAACCATACTTTTCATCAAAACAGAAATCCGCATGTCCGGGACGATAGTAGGAAGCTATTTCGCTGTAATCCTTAGACTTCTGATTTTCATTCCACACCACCATTGAGATCGGAGTGCCGGTGGTTTTTCCTTCGAATACACCGGATAAAATCTCGACAGCATCATCTTCCTTTCGCGGAGTCGTAAATTTGGACTGCCCCGGTTTTCTGCGGTTTAGATAAAGCTGGATGTCTTCTTCGCAAAGCAAAAGACCGGAAGGGCATCCGTCTACCACGACACCGATTCCCTTTCCATGGGATTCGCCCCAGGTTGTAATTTTTAAAAGATTTCCAAATGTTGAGCCTGCCATTTTTTATGTTACCTCATTTTTGATAATCTCCCATTTCGGAATTGTGTTCCTGAATGAATTTGCATATTCGAATCAGAACCCACTCTCGTTTGTAAAAAGCGTAGCGGTACTAAATTCGCAATAAATTGCTCATTAAGTGCCGACGCTTTTTAAACGTTCTGATTCGAATATGCAAATTCATTCAGGAACACAATTCCAATTTGGGACTTGATAATAATCAGTATGAACCCATTATAGAGAATGTCCGGTTGAATAGTCAAGAAAGTTATGGTATATTTTTTACAGTAGTTTCGTAAAATTGCGCATAAAAAAATGGGGGATTTTTCATGGAATTCAATGCAGTATACCATCAGGCCAGTGACAATTATTGCTATCCGTTTAATGAAGATGAGCTGATTATCAATATTAAGACCGGATATGATGTCAAGCAGGTAAATATCATACAGGGCGATCCTTTTGCCGCAGGTATCCTCGGAGGAGGAGAGAATTGGGAGGGCACAAGTGAGCCTATCGTCTTTAAGAAGCGGTTAAAAAATCAGCTCTGGTGGACAACCACGGTTAAGCCGGAGTTTAAGCGACTGAAATATTACTTTGAGCTGATTACGGATAAGGAAAGCTGGTTTTATTTCGAGGACGGTTTTGTAAGCCGGGAGCAGATGTATTTGGAGGGAAGAAGCCGCCAGTGCTTTGTGTTCCCATGGATGAATCCCTGCGACATACCAAAGACTCCGGCATGGGTAAATGATACGGTGTGGTATCAGATTTTCCCGGATCGTTTCTGCAACGGAGACCACAGCATTGATCCGGAATATGTAAAGCCCTGGAATGAGCATAGAGAAAACGTAAGAAATGAGGAGTGCTACGGAGGAGATTTAAAAGGAATTATCAGCCGGCTGGATTATCTTAAGGATATCGGAATTAACGGAATCTACCTTACACCGATTAATGAAGCACCTTCCAATCATAAATATGATACCAAGGACTACACGAAAATCGATCCGAATTTCGGTGACGAAACAGTGTTTAAGGAGCTGGTGGAGGAGGCACACAGGCGGGGAATCCGTGTCATGCTGGACGGTGTGTTCAACCACTGCGGCTACTATTTTCCAAAGTGGCAGGATGTGCTGGAAAAGGGACCCCAGTCCGAGTATTATGACTGGTTCATGATCAATGAATGGCCTTTGGACCGGACAGGAAAAGCGGCAAAGAAAAAGCAGCTGTATACCTTTGCTTTTTTTGATGGAATGCCAAAGCTAAACACCAATAACCCTGAGGTAAGAAAGTATTTCATTGATATTTGTGCCGGGTGGGTAAATAATTATCACATCGATGGACTGCGCCTGGATGTCGCAAATGAAGTGTCCCACCGCTTCTGTAAGGAGCTGCACGATCGAATCAAGGGAATCGATCCGGATATTTATATTTTGGGAGAAATCTGGCATAATGCACTGCCCTGGCTTCGGGGAGATGAATTTGATGCAGTTATGAATTACCCGCTGGGCGAGAGCATTAAGGATTTCTGGATCGATAAGAGCCTTACAAATGAAGATTTTGAATATACCATCAACCGCTGCTATACCTCCTATATGCAGCAGACGAATGATGTGTTGTTTAATCTGTTGGACTCCCATGATACCATGCGCCTTCGCAGCAATGTAAAAAGTCTGGATGCATATTTTGCACAGCTTGCGATCCTGTTTACCATGCCGGGAAGTCCCTGCATCTATTATGGCACAGAGATTGCAATGGAAGGCGGGCATGATCCGGATAATCGAAGATGTATGCCATGGGATGAGATTGACGCAGGAAAGTATAAGGAGCGGATTGAGATCATTTCGCAGCTTATCAAGCTCCGTAAAAACGAACCATTGTTAAGATGCAGGAATTTCCATTTTCCGAACCAGTACAAGGAGCATCCAAGAGTAATTCAGTTCGAGAAGGTGGGCTGGGTGGATAATTATATCGAAATTATCATCAATTGCTCCGAGGAGGATATCGAAATCCCTATGGAGGGAGAAATTCTGTTAGAACGTCATTACATAGACAATTCCCTGCTGTGCAACGGAATTCTGATGCGACGGATTCAGAAAAAATGAGATAACAGAGTTTTACTTCGGAAAGTGTCTAAAATGAATTTGCATATTTCATTCAGAACCCGCTTTCGCTTGTAAAAAGCGTAACGGTACTAAATTCGCAATAAATTGCTCATTAAGTGCCGACGCTTTTTAAACGTTCTGATTTGAATAGCAAAATTCATTTTAAGAACACTTTACGAAATGAGCGTGTGTTCTGAATGAAATATGCAAATTTATTCAGACATACAATTGTAGAATGGGAGATAAAATATTTAGTAGAAAGAGTAATTTGAAATGGCAAAATATGAATTATTGAAGCAGGAAGGAAGAGCAAAGCGTGGCGTTTTCCATACGGTACACGGGGATATTCAGACTCCTGTATTTATGAACGTAGGAACCGTAGGCGTAATAAAAGGGGCGGTTTCCACGGAGGATCTTAAGAATTTAAAATGTCAGGTGGAGCTTTCCAATACCTATCATCTGCATGTTCGAACAGGAGACAAGCTGATCAAAGAGCTTGGAGGACTGCATAAGTTTATGGTGTGGGACAGACCGATTCTTACCGATTCCGGCGGCTTTCAGGTCTTTTCTCTGGCAGGACTCCGCAAGATCAAAGAGGAAGGTGTGCATTTTCATTCCCATATTGATGGTGCAAAAATTTTTATGGGACCGGAGGAAAGCATGCAGATCCAGTCCAATCTGGGGTCTACAATTGCCATGGCCTTTGATGAGTGCCCGCCCGCTTTGGCGGACCGGAAATATGTGACAGATTCGGTGGCAAGAACTACCCGCTGGCTGCAAAGATGTAAGACGGAAATGGCTCGTCTGAACGGACTGGAGGATACGGTAAACAAGGAACAGCTTTTGTTCGGGATTAATCAGGGAGCAATTTTTCCGGATATCCGTATTGAGCATGCAAAGCAGATTTCCGAGATGAATCTGGATGGGTATGCGATTGGAGGACTGGCTGTCGGTGAAACCCATGAGCAGATGTACCACATTTTGGATGAGACAGTTCCATATCTGCCAAAGGAAAAACCAACCTATCTGATGGGAGTGGGAACTCCGGCAAATATCTTAGAGGGAGTTGAGCGTGGTGTGGATTTCTTTGACTGTGTATATCCTACCAGAAACGGGCGCCACGGACACGCATACACCAGCCAGGGAAAAATCAACCTTCTTAACAAGCAGTATGAAAAGGATACAAGACCGATTGAGGAAGGCTGCGGATGCCCGGCCTGTCAGAAATACAGCAGGGCATATATCCGGCATCTTTTAAAAGCAAATGAAATGCTGGGCATGCGGTTTATGGTTATGCACAACCTCTACTTCTACAACAATATGATGGAAGAAATCCGAAATGCGCTGGATGAGGGGCGTTTTGCGTCCTATAAGGAAGAAAAGCTTTATGGAATGGGGCAGATAAATCCGGTTAAGGAAGAACAAAATAGTTAAAAAAACCTAAAATCAGGAAAAAAGGCTTGCCCGCTTACTTTAAGTTGTGTACAATAGCAATAGTATTTTTTAGGAGGACAAACAGATGTTTTCAGTTTTATTAGATGCAACTGCTGATGCGGGAGCCAGCAGCATCATGATGATCGTATGGCTTGTAGTATTTTTTGTAATTATGTACTTTCTGATGATTCGCCCTCAGAAGAAGGAGCAGCAGAAGAAGGACATGATGTTAAGCGAAATCGCAGTAGGCGATACCGTTCTTACAACAAGCGGATTCTACGGAACCATCATTGATATCACCGATGATACCGTGATTGTAGAGTTTGGTAACAACAAGAACTGCCGTATTCCAATGACAAAGAGTGCGATTTCTGCAGTTGAAAAGCCGGAAGACGCTACGAAGGAAGAGCCGGAAAAGAAGGATAAGAAAAAAGAAAAATAAGAAGAAAAACGGGGGCGAGTCTTTTCAGAATCAGGGAAGACTGTGCCCTCTTTTTTATATCTCCCATTTCGAAAAAGTGTTCCTATTATGAATTTGCATATTTGAATCAGAACCCACTCTCGTTTGTAAAAAGCGTAGCGGTACTAAATTCGCAATAAATTGCTCATTAAGTGCCGACGCTTTTTAAACGTTCTGATTCAAATAGCAAAATTCATTCTCAGGAACACAATTCTGAAAAGGGAGTTTTATATTTGGGTTTTATAGCTACTGTGAATAGTAAAAGAAAATAACATAACGTGAAATTATAAAACATATAAATAAGTGCAATACTCTTTCTTATTGAAAAAAAAGGAGCGTTACTATATTATTATAGGAAGCGCATTGTATTTTTTTACATACAAAGAATTTTTATAGAAAAGAGGTAGGGGAATGAATTGTCAAATAGGCGTGATTTCAGGTGACGGTATTGGCCCGGAGATTGTGGCAGAGGCAAAGAAGGTATTAGATCAGGTCGGAAAGAAGTACGGTCATGTATTTCATTATACAGAAATTCTGATGGGAGGCTGCTCCATCGATGCAACCGGGGTACCGCTTACAGACGAAGCAATCGAGACAGCACAAAAAAGTGATGCCGTACTGATGGGATCTATCGGAGGAAATACCTCCACATCTCCATGGTATAAGCTTCCGCCGAATCTTCGTCCGGAAGCGGGACTTTTAAAGCTTCGAAAGTCTTTGAACTTATTTGCAAACCTGCGTCCTGCTTATTTATATGAAGAGCTTGCAGCAGCATGTCCGCTTCGTCCCGATATTATCGGAGATGGATTTGATATGATGATCATGCGGGAGCTTACCGGAGGACTCTATTTCGGAGAGCGAAAGACCGAGGAAGTAGATGGGGTACTGACTGCTACGGACACACTTACATATAATGAGAACGAGATTCGCAGAATCGCCAAAAGAGGCTTTGATATTGCGATGAAGCGCAGAAAAAAGGTAACATCCGTGGATAAAGCGAACGTTTTGGATTCTTCGAGACTTTGGAGAAAGGTTGTGGAAGAGGTTGCAGCAGATTACCCGGAGGTAACCTATGAGCATATGCTGGTTGACAACTGTGCAATGCAGCTTGTGAAGGACCCGAAGCAGTTTGATGTCATTTTGACCGAGAACATGTTTGGAGATATTTTATCCGACGAGGCAAGTATGGTGACCGGTTCCATCGGAATGCTGTCTTCTGCAAGCTTAAATGATACAAAGTTTGGTCTCTATGAGCCAAGCGGCGGATCGGCACCGGATATTGCAGGAAAAGGAATCGCAAACCCAATCGCAACAATTCTGTCTGCGGCAATGATGCTTCGTTATACCTTTGATCTGGATAAGGAAGCAGATGCTATCGAGGCTTCGGTAAAGAAGGTACTAAAGGAAGGCTACCGCACCATCGACATTATGCCACAGAAGGGAGAATCTACCGAAGGAATTACCCAGGTAGGAACGGCACAGATGGGCGACCTGATTGCAGAACGTGTATAAAAGGAGAGGAAAAATGGTAAGTGATAATGCAAGAGCAGGTATGCAGCAGGCACCTGCAAGAAGTTTGTTTAATGCTTTGGGCTTTACTGCCGAAGAGATGAAAAAGCCAATGGTCGGAATCGTAAGCTCGTATAATGAAATCGTTCCGGGCCATATGAATATTGATAAAATCGTAGATGCCGTAAAGCTTGGTGTCGCTGAGGCAGGAGGAGTTCCTGTTGTATTCCCTGCCATTGCGGTATGCGATGGAATTGCAATGGGACACGTAGGAATGAAATATTCCCTTGTCACAAGAGATCTGATTGCCGATTCTACAGAATGTATGGCAATTGCACATCAGTTTGATGCGCTTGTCATGGTTCCGAACTGTGATAAAAATGTTCCGGGACTTTTAATGGCAGCCTGCAGACTGAATCTTCCGACGGTATTTGTATCCGGCGGACCAATGCTTGCAGGACGTGTAAAGGGACAGAAGAGAAGCCTTTCCTCTATGTTTGAAGCCGTTGGCTCCTATGCAGCTGGAACCATGACCGAAGAGGATGTCTGTGAATTTGAAAATAAGGTATGCCCGACTTGTGGATCATGCTCCGGTATGTATACCGCAAACTCCATGAACTGCCTGACGGAGGCTCTTGGAATGGGACTCCGCGGAAACGGAACCATTCCGGCTGTTTATTCCGAGAGAATCAAGCTTGCAAAGCATGCAGGTATGGCTGTTATGGATATGTTCAGAAAAAATATCCGTGCAAAGGATATTATTACAAAAGAAGCAATCATGAATGCGCTTACCGTGGATATGGCGCTTGGATGCTCTACGAACTCTATGCTTCATTTACCGGCAATTGCCCATGAAATCGGATTTGACTTTGATATCAGCTTTGCAAATCCAATTAGTGAGAAGACTCCAAATATCTGTCATCTCGCTCCGGCAGGCCCAACCTATATGGAAGACTTGAATGAGGCAGGCGGAGTTTATGCGGTTATGAAAGAACTGGCAGATATCGGCCTTCTGAATACCGGTTGTATGACCGTAAGCGGTGTGACCATCGGCGAGGCAATTAAGAACGCGGTAAATAGAAATCCGGAGGTTATCCGCACTGTGGATAACCCATACAGTAAGACCGGTGGCCTTGCAGTATTAAAGGGAAATCTTGCGCCGGACGGATCGGTGGTAAAGCGCTCCGCTGTGGTAGAGGAAATGCTTGTACATGAAGGTCCGGCAAGAGTATTCGACTGTGAGGAGGATGCCATCGCTGCAATCAAGGGTGGAAAGATTGTTGCAGGAGATGTCGTTGTCATTCGCTATGAAGGACCAAAGGGCGGCCCTGGTATGAGAGAAATGCTAAATCCAACCTCTGCAATCGCAGGAATGGGATTAGGAAGCTCTGTAGCACTTATTACAGATGGACGTTTCTCAGGTGCATCCAGAGGAGCATCTATTGGTCATGTATCACCGGAAGCAGCAGTGGGAGGACCGATTGCTCTTGTAGAAGAGGGAGACATTATTAAAATCAATATTCCCGCAATGACGTTAGAGCTGGATGTGTCCGAGGAAGTACTTGCCGAAAGAAGAGCAAAGTGGCAGCCGAGAGAACCAAAGGTTACAACCGGTTACTTAAAGAGATATGCTTCCATGGTAACCTCCGGAAACAGAGGAGCAATTCTTGAGATTAAATAATATATTCTACTAAAGGAATAGGGGACTAGAAATGCTATTAACAGGATCACAGATCATTATTGAATGCTTGAAAGAACAGGGTGTAGATACTGTATTTGGTTATCCGGGTGGAGCTATTCTGAATGTATATGACGAATTGTATCAGCATCCGGAAATTAAGCATGTGCTTACCTCCCATGAGCAGGGGGCGAGTCATGCCGCTGACGGATATGCAAGAAGCACCGGAAAAGTCGGGGTGTGTCTTGCAACCAGCGGTCCGGGAGCAACCAATCTTGTAACCGGTATTGCAACCGCATATATGGATTCTGTACCCATGGTTGCAATCACCTGTAATGTAGGCGTGTCACTTCTTGGAAAGGACAGCTTTCAGGAGATTGATATTTCCGGAATTACCATGCCAATCACAAAGCACAATTTTATTGTAAAAGATGTGGCAAATCTGGCAGATACCATAAGACGTGCATTTGCAATAGCAAGAAAGGGAAGACCGGGACCGGTTCTTGTGGATATTCCAAAGGATGTTACAGCCAACAAAATGGAATATGAACCAAAGACCATTGAACTTGCAAAACCGGATAAGGACAGCATCAAAGAGAGTGAAATCGAAGAGGCTGTAGCACTGATCAAAGAAGCAAAAAGACCATACATTTTTGTGGGAGGCGGTGCAGTCATATCGGGTGCCAGCGAGGAATTGAAGAAATTTGTCGCTCTAGTGGATGCACCGGTTTGTGATACACTGATGGGAAAAGGTGCATTTGACGGAACCGATGAGCACTATACCGGAATGCTTGGAATGCATGGAACCAAAACCTCCAATTTAGGCGTCAGCGAATGTGATCTTTTGATTGCCATCGGAGTTCGCTTCTCAGACCGTGTGCTGGGAAATGCGAAGAAATTTGCACATCAGGCAAAAATTTTGCAGTTTGATATTGATCCGGCAGAGATCAATAAGAATATTCCTGCAAGTGCAAGCGTAATCGGAGATGTGAACGAAATCCTGAAAAAAATCAATGAGAAATTATCCAAGCAGGATCATGCCGCATGGATTTCCCATATCGAAGAGTATAAGGAAAAGTTTCCGTTGACATATTCGAAGGAAGGCTTAAGTTGTCCGTTTTTGATTGAGAAAATTTACGAGATGACAAAGGGCGATGCAATCATGGTTACCGAAGTTGGACAGCATCAGATGTGGGCAGCACAGTACTATAAATATAAAAATCCCCGCACGCTTTTGACCTCCGGTGGTCTTGGAACCATGGGATACGGGCTTGGTGCCGCCATCGGTGCCCAGAAAGCAAATCCTAATCGACAGGTCATCAATATAGCAGGTGACGGATGTTTTCGTATGAATATGAATGAGCTTGCTACGGCATCCCGTGAGAAGCTTCCGCTGATCGAGGTCATTGTAAATAACCATGTACTTGGAATGGTCAGACAGTGGCAGACGCTTTTTTACAATCACCATTACTCGGCAACCATCTTAGATGATGGTGTGGATTTTGTGATGCTGGCAAAGGCAATGGGGGCCGAAGCAAAGCGTGTTACCACGCAGCAGGAGTTTGAAGCCGCATTTGCGGAAGCCTTAGAATGCAAAAAACCATTTGTGATTGATTGTATTATCGATTCTGATGATAAGGTATGGCCGATGGTAGCACCGGGGGCTCCAATCAACGAGGCTTTTGATGAAAATGATTACAATGCAAAACAAGCATAAATAAAAGGAGGAATAGTTACAATGAGCAGAGTTTACAACTTTTCGGCAGGACCTGCAGTATTACCTGAGGAGGTATTACGCGAAGCTGCAGATGAAATGATGGATTACAGGGGATGCGGAATGTCCGTTATGGAGATGAGCCATAGATCCAAGGTATATGATAATATTATCAAAGAGGCAGAAGCTGATTTGAGAGAAATCATGAATATTCCGGATAATTACAAGGTACTTTTTTTACAGGGTGGAGCATCCCAGTTCTTTGCTGAGGTTCCTATGAATATGATGAAGAATAAGAAAGCCGGATACATCATTACCGGACAGTGGGCAAAGAAGGCGTATCAGGAGGCTAAGATTTATGGAGAGGCAGTAGAGCTTGCGTCTTCCGCAGACAAGACATTTTCTTATATTCCGGATTGCTCAGATCTTCCTATCACAGACGATATGGATTATGTATATATCTGTGAGAACAATACCATTTACGGAACAAAGTTCAAAGAGCTTCCGAATACAAAAGGAAAGCTTTTGGTATCCGATGTTTCTTCCTGCTTCTTATCAGAGCCAATCGATGTTACAAAATACGGTGTTGTATATGGTGGTGTACAGAAGAATGTGGGACCTGCAGGTGTCGTAATCGCAATTATTCGTGAAGACCTCATTACCGATGATGTTTTGCCGGGAACACCTACCATGTTAAAGTGGAAGACTCAGGCAGACAATGACTCACTTTACAATACACCTCCATGCTACGGAATCTATATCTGTGGTAAGGTGTTCAAGTGGATCAAGGCTATGGGTGGTCTTTCTGTCATGAAGCAGAAGAACGAAGAGAAGGCAAAGATTCTCTATGATTTCTTAGATGAGAGCAGGATGTTTAAGGGAACTGTTGAGAAAAAGGATCGTTCTCTGATGAATGTACCTTTTGTTACCGGAAATGCAGACCTTGACGCAAAATTCGTAAAGGAAGCAGAAGCAGCAGGCTTCGTAAACTTGAAGGGACATCGTTCAGTAGGTGGTATGAGAGCATCCATCTACAATGCTATGCCGAAGGAAGGCGTTGAGAAATTAGTTGCATTCATGAAGGATTTTGAAGCTAAAAACGCTTAAAACAAAAACAGAAAATAAGAAAGGGAAGGAACATACTTATGTTTAATTATGCTTGCTTAAATCCAATCGCAGGTGTTGGTCTAGATCTTTTTTCTGATAATTATCAGAAGGTTGAGGATATTAAAAATGCAGATGCTGCTCTTGTAAGAAGCGCAGCAATGCATGATTTGGAGCTTGGAGATAAGGTGCTTGCGGTTGCCCGTGCAGGAGCCGGAGTTAATAACATTCCGCTTGATAAATGTGCAGAGCAGGGTATCGTAGTATTCAATACTCCGGGTGCAAATGCAAATGGTGTAAAGGAGCTTGTTTTTGCAGGAATGCTTTATGCCTCCAGAGATATCGTTGGTGGAATTGACTGGTGCTTGGATAACCAGAATGATGAGAATATTGCAAAAACAGCTGAAAAGCAGAAGAAGAACTTTGCAGGAACCGAAATTTCAGGAAAGAAGCTTGGTGTAATCGGACTTGGCGCAATCGGCGTGTTAGTTGCAAATGCAGCCATTCATATGGGAATGGAGGTGTATGGATATGATCCATATATCTCCGTAAATGCAGCATGGAGCTTAAATCGCCAGATTAAGCATGTCACTGATGTAAATGATATTTACCGCGAGTGTGATTTTATCACCATTCATGTTCCGCTTCTGGATTCTACCAAGAAGATGGTAAACGCAGATGCAATTGCACTTATGAAGCCTACTGCGATCGTGCTTAACTTTGCAAGAGACCTTCTGGTTGATGAGGAGGCAATGGTGGATGCCCTTGCAGCCGGAAAGATTCGTAAGTATGTATCTGATTTCCCAAATACCACAACCGTTGGAGCAAAGGGCTGTATCGTAACTCCACATCTTGGAGCGTCTACCGAAGAGTCTGAGGATAACTGTGCAATCATGGCAGTCCGTGAAATTCGTGATTATTTAGAGAATGGTAATATCGTTCACTCTGTAAACTATCCGGATAACAACATGGGAGCCTGCACAACAGCCGGACGTATCGGTATCTTACACAAGAATGTTGCCGGTATGATTGGACAGTACACCACACTTCTCGGAGAGGCTGGCATTAACGTGGCAGATCTTTCTGATAAAGGTAAGGGAGAATATGCATATGCAATCATTGATGTGGATTCCCCGGTTACAGAGGATGTGGTAGAAAAGCTTTCTGCAATTGATGGTGTTGTACGTGTGCGTGTGATTAAATAGTGGATGACGAAAAAGTCCCGCATAAATCTTCAAAGAGATTTATGTAGGACTTTTTTACTGAAATTCCATTTCACTTCTGTTTGGTTGGAAAACAACGGATAGTGTGTTATAAATAAGATATCTTGTTGAAATAGTGTTTCACAGAGTATTGAGATAGAAAGCAGTTAAACGAAAAAAGAAAGCTAAAAAAAGGAGAAAACCATGGCAGTAATCAAACCATTTAAGTGTGTGCGACCGGCCGCTGACAAAGCGGATAAAATCGCGGCATTACCTTATGATGTATATAACAGACAGGAAGCAGCAGAAGTTGTTAAGAAAAATCCACAGTCATTTCTTGCAATAGACCGGGCTGAGACCCAGTTTCCAGAGGATGTGGATACTTATGCACCCCAGGTGTATGAGAAGGCTTCTGGTATGCTTAAGGATTGGATAGAAAATGGTGCATTTATTCGGGATGAAGAGGAATGCTATTACATATATACATTGGAAATGAATGGAAGGGCACAAAATGGTATTGTTGCCTGTGCATCCATTGATGATTATGCAAATGGTGTAATCAAAAAGCATGAGAATACCAGAGCAGACAAGGAACAGGACCGCATCCGCCATGTGGATACCTGTAGTGCGCAGACTGGACCAATTTTTTTGGCTTACCGCAATAATGATGCCATGCGAAAAACCATGGAGCTGGTTTGGGAGGAACAAAAAGGAAAGGCAATTTATGATTTTGTAGC
The DNA here is from genome assembly GCA_945910395.1 of uncultured Agathobacter sp. Lineage (GTDB taxonomy): Bacteria > Bacillota > Clostridia > Lachnospirales > Lachnospiraceae > Roseburia. The sequence goes on from CAMDYX010000030.1 coordinate 28,847, forward strand.
AGAGGACGGTATCCGGCATACCGTATACCGCATCAGCAATCCGATACATGTGGAAGCGATTCGAAAGCACTTTGAGGAAATGAACGCAATCTACATTGCGGACGGTCATCACCGTGCTGCGTCAGCGGTAAAAGTCGGCTTCAAGAGAAGAGAAGAACATCCGGATTATGATGGAACAGAAGAGTTCAATTATTTCCTGTCCGTTTCGTTCTCGGATGAAGAGCTGATGATTATGGATTACAACCGAGTAGTGAAGGATTTAAATGGGCTTTCTGTGCAGGAATTTTTAGGTAAAATGGAAAGCATCTTTGATGTAGAAAAGATGAATGAATCTGCAAAACCAACCCAAAAGGGAGAGTTCTCTATGTTCCTGGACGGAAGCTGGTACCGCTGTACCATGCACAAAGAAGATATTCCGGATGATCCGGTGGAAGGACTTGATGTGTCGGTGCTTCAGAATATTCTGCTTGCTCCGGTTCTTGGAATCGGTGATCCAAAGACCGACAAGAGAATTGATTTTGTGGGGGGAATCCGGGGAATGGCAGAGCTGGAGAGAAGGTGCAGTACGGACTGTGCAGTTGCGTTTGCCATGTATCCAACTTCGATTCAGGAGTTATTCGCAGTTGCGGATGCTGGTCTTTTGATGCCGCCGAAGTCCACCTGGTTTGAGCCGAAACTTCGAAGCGGACTCTTTATACATGAATTTTAATTACATTATAAAGATTCGAAATGAAATATTATACTGTGAAAACTCTTTGCGAAAAGTGTTCCTGAATGAATTTGCATATTTGAATCAGAACCCACTCTCGTTTGT